>NZ_FUXX01000016.1 GCF_900167015.1 Succinivibrio dextrinosolvens DSM 3072 | reverse complement strand
CTGCGGGCAAGCTGAAAGTTTTTGAGTAGCTTCTTATCGCTGTCAAAA
Source organism: Succinivibrio dextrinosolvens DSM 3072 (assembly GCF_900167015.1). Taxonomy (GTDB): domain Bacteria; phylum Pseudomonadota; class Gammaproteobacteria; order Enterobacterales; family Succinivibrionaceae; genus Succinivibrio; species Succinivibrio dextrinosolvens. The sequence goes on along the minus strand of NZ_FUXX01000016.1, from coordinate 48,646 downwards.
TAACAGACCTGCATAACTCTGCTTGCCACATCAACAGCGACAGGATTTACACCAAGCGTGTCACGATGGTAAGCAATGGTTGCAAGTTCATAATCACTAAGCTTAGGTTTCATACGAAAGGTAGCTCCGATTAAATGTCTGTTGATTACAACTTCAATCAAAGCTATGGTGAACCTAGGAATACAAGCTTATTTTGAAGTACCTAGAGTCTGGAAATTGCGTCCGTTAAATTTATTTCCATTCTCTACATACTATTCATATAGTACTGTATTGAAAAGCAATGGACAGCCTACATCAGAGAAGGTAAGTCTCTGACAAAGAAAATCCTCACCTGGGATATGGTATCCCTGTCAGAAGGTTTTGAATTCACTAAATATCAGATAATCAAACGCTGATCCTGCCAATCCAACAAACGCGTTTGTTGGAAATCCCAGAAACCTGATTAAATCCCAGGAACGCGTTCATTGGAATAATCCCAGATACATGATTAAATCCTGGGAACGCGTTCCTGGGATTAGCAAAAGCTTTATTTAAAAGTGCGAAAAAACAGGTTTGGGAATCTTACTTCATTTCAGCATGATTCAAGGCACATTGAGTTTCAACTACGCTGTTTGATGCTCCCAAAACGAAATTGAAATGCTCATCGTAAAGCTCTGCATAGAAAGGACCTTTTCCATTATCAATTCCCTGTTTTGTTTTATCATGAATCTTTCTTAGGATTGCTTGTGATTTTATAAGCTCATCATGAGAAAGATCGTAGTTGGAGGTATAGTTCATACATAATTCACCACAAGTTCACTATATCTGTCTTTATCATATTAAAAAAACAAAAAATTATTAATATATTCAAAGAAAGATGTTTCTTTGTGTGAAGTGACTCTATTTTTATAGAGAAGGTAGATTATTTAGAAAATCAGTTTTAACTGAGAACTCAAGCGGTTGATTTGTTTCAGGATGGCTGAATTTCAGATAAAAGGCATGCAGACATAATCTGTCAGTTTTGTTCATTACCTCTTCTGATGCATAGAATCTGTCTCCCAATATTGGGTGTCCAATCTGTGCCATATGAACCCTGAGCTGATGAGATCTTCCTGTTACAGGGGTGAGTTTCACGGCACTTATATTATCTGACTGGTATTCATCGCTTATAATGCAGTTCTTCAGTTTACTGAACAGCGTTTTACATTCCTTTCCCTGTTTAAAATCGACGATCTGAAGTGGTCTGTTTTCAATATCACAGCGTAAAGGTAAATTTACTTCACCTGATTCAGGAATCTCTCCATTCACAAGGGCAACATATCTTTTTGAGACTGTTTTTATATTGAACTGTCGTCCAAGATTGGATATAGCCTGTTTGTTGAGTCCTACAACCATGATTCCAGAGGTATCCATATCAAGTCTGTGTACTGCCATAGCATCAGCGTGCATTGTCTGAATTCTGGCAATAATGCTGTCATGGTTTTCTGGAAGACGTCCTGGAACACTCAATAGACCGGATGGTTTGTTAACCACCATGATATGTTCGTCATGGAAAAGTATGTCGAGAAATGGTTCTTTTGGTGGATTGTATTTAAAACTGTTCAAGTTTTAGTCCTAGAGGCATGAGTAAGAGCTACTCATGCCATGTGACGAATATTATTTCTTCTCGAAGGTAGAAGCAGCAATTACCTTCTCTACATTAGATGAAGGAAGCTGTAGACCTAACTTCTTATAATCCTCAGCCATCATCTTGAAAGCTTTTTCGCAGTACTCAGTGTCATAGTAGGTATAGATAATTGCCTGGCAGTGACGAATTGCTGAAACCAGTGCTCCTCTATCCTGATAATAGCTTGCGATAGCCCATTCTCTCTTTGCAAGCTGATTCTTGATATAGACAAGACGATGATATGCATCAGCTGCGTATGGAGAGTTAGGATATCTGTCTATAAGATCCTTGAAGGCCTTATAGGCATCAAAATAATTCTGAGGATCTTTCTGAGAGCGATCGAATCCTAAGAAATCCTGAATCAGAGAGCCGTGTTTCTGCATTTCGTTTAAACCCTTCATATACAGAACATAATCTGCATACTGTGAATTTGGATTTAAACGTAGGAATCTTTCAATTGCAGCTGTAGTTTCAGCAGATTTGCGTGATTTGTAGTTTACATAAATAAGATCTAGCTGGACTTGATCGGTAAGTTCGCCAAAAGGATATCTTGAATCTAGAGCTTCAAGATAATCTCTAGCTTTTGCATAATCACCTGATGCAGCCATCTGACGAGCTTTTGCATGTAAAGCTTCCTGAGATAAATCTGGCACCGCATCTTTTTCAATTTTGTCTGAAGAGCAGCCTGTTACTGCAATTGCTGTTGCAATTACAAATGGCATGAGAATCTTCTTAAACATCAAATTCAGCCTCATGTTTTATTTTTAATATAGATACAATTTATCATTGTATATGTTATCTTATGCAGGAGTAAATATCTAATCTAAATTTTTGATAGTGAGCTTATGGCTGAAAAAATTAAATATATAGTAACTGACGAGCTTCATGGTAAGAGACTGGATGCTGCATTGGCTTCATTTGATGACACAAACTCAAGAAGTACATTGGGTGAGTTCATCAAGAATGGACTTGTCAGCGTTGATGGAACAATTACAAAAAAGCCTAGCGTAAAGGTAAGTACAGGTCAGGAAATTGAAGTAGATCTTCCTGAACCAGAGAATCTTGATGCCGTTCCTCAGGATATTCCTCTGGACATCATTTATCAGGATGATGATCTTATTGTTATAAATAAGCCTGTCGGACTGGTTGTTCATCCTGGTGCCGGTGTAAAGGACGGTACTGTTATGAATGCTATGCTATACCATTTCCCTTGCACAGCACAGCTTGCAAGAGCAGGTATTGTTCACCGTCTTGATAAAGACACCTCAGGTTTAATGGTGATTGCTCTTTCAAAATATGCTCAGATTAAACTTGTCCGCGCAATCAGTAAACACGATGTTGTTCGCGAATATGAGGCAATCTGTGAAGGTCTGATTACTGCTGGTGGTACTATCGAAAAAGATATTAGTCGTGACCCTCATAACCGTACAAAAATGGCTACAGTTTGTGACGGCATGGGAAGAGAGGCTGTAACTCACTACAGAGTTATGGAACAGTTCCGAGAACATACTCTTTTAAGACTGCGTCTTGAAACCGGTAGAACTCATCAGATCCGTGTTCATATGGCATCAATCGATCATCCTCTATTAGGTGACGGTACCTATGGCATTAAACGTCTGCGTCTGATGAAGGGCGCTTCAGAGGAGCTGTCAGATGCGTTAAGAAACTATCGCCATCAGGCTCTTCATGCAGCTCATATTGAATTTATTCATCCTATAAGTGGAGAGCCAATGTCTTTTGATGCTCCTATCCCAGACGATTTTAATAGGCTGATTGAACTTCTTAGAGAGGATGAAAGGGTAAATGGCGAAAAACTGTAGTTCTCTTGTTGAGGTCGAGAATTTTCTTAACGGAATAACTGCTGCTTATACCATCAGGGATGGCGGTAACAGTGAAGATCCATATAAAGGCTTTAATCTAGGTCTTCATGTCGGTGATGATGAGCATATTGTTCTGAAAAATAGACAGACTCTGGAGAAGTCCGTTCATAAGAGCATTGTGTGGATGAATCAGACTCATTCTGACAAGGTTGTTCTGTGTGATTACAGAAATGCGCAGAGTGCCAAGGCTATGCTTAGAGGTACTGAGGCCGTTTCTTTAGGCATAGAGGCTGATGGCATCGTAACAAATGACAGAAATGTTGCTCTGGCTGTACTTACAGCAGACTGTCTTCCTCTGCTTATGGCTAGTGAAGATAAAAAGGTTATAGCTGCAGTACACTGTGGATGGAAAGGTCTGAAGGCAGGAATCGTTAAGAATGCTGTAACTCTTATGAGAAGGTGTTCTCTTTCAAATATTCATGCTTATATTGGTCCATGTATTGGACCAAAGAGTTTTGAGGTAGGACAGGAAGTCTTAGATCTGTTTTCTGAGAATTTCTCTCATGCAAAAGAAGCCTTCGTTTCAGAAGACAACGGCAAATATCTTTGCTCTCTGCCTTTGCTTTGCTCTCAGGCTTTAACTGAGTGTGGCGTTAACAACATTGTTTACAGTGGAGAAGACACATATTCTGATGAGAAGTATTATTCCTATCGCAGATCAAATGTGACAGGACGTATGGCATCGATAATATCTATCAATTAAAAAATATCCCTTCTCTTTAAAAAATTGCAATAAGCCCCCATATTCATATTTAGACAAGATAAGTAAACTGAAAGAATATGAATATGAGGTATCAATCATGCGTTTAGACAGATTTACAGCTAAATTCCAAGAAGCGCTTGCTGATGCTCAATCTTTAGCTGTAGGACATGATAATCAGTTTATCGAACCAATTCATGTAATGTCAGCTCTTCTGGCACAGGAAGATGGTGCTATTAGACCTCTGGTTACATTGGCAGGTTCAGATCCTACTGCATTGAAATTACTTGTAGATAAGGCATTAGACAAGCTTCCAAAAGTATCTGGTGTTGGTGGAGACATTCAGCTTTCACCTCAGACCGGAAGATTATTGAATCTATGTGACAAACTTGCTCAGAAAGCTGGTGACTCTTATATTTCCTCTGAACTCTTTGTGTTAGCAGCATTGGAAGGAGACAGCGAATTAAAGGAGATTTTCTCCCGTTGTAACCTTACAAAAGAGAAACTGAATGCAGCGCTAAAAGAAATTCGTGGTGGTAAGAAGGTTAATGATGAGAATGCAGAAAACACCCGTGGTGCTTTAAAGAAATACTGCATTGATTTAACCGAGCGCGCAGAGAAGGGTAAGCTTGATCCTGTAATCGGTAGAGATGACGAGATCCGTCGTACTATGCAGGTTCTGCAGAGAAGAACCAAGAATAATCCTGTACTAATTGGTGAGCCTGGTGTAGGTAAAACTGCTATTGTTGAAGGTTTGGCTCAGCGTATTGTAAAGGGCGAGGTTCCTGAGGGGCTAAAGAACAAAAGAGTTTTATCTCTGGATTTAGGTGCTCTGATTGCCGGTGCAAAATATCGTGGTGAGTTTGAGGAGCGTCTAAAGGCAGTTTTAAACGATCTTGCCAAGGAAGAGGGAAAGATCATTCTGTTCATAGACGAGTTACATACCATGGTTGGCGCAGGTAAGTCTGAGGGCTCAATGGATGCTGGCAATATGTTGAAACCTGCTCTGGCTCGTGGTGATTTACATTGCATGGGTGCAACAACCCTTGATGAGTACCGTCAGTATGTTGAAAAGGATGCAGCTTTAGAGCGTCGTTTCCAGAAGGTTTTCGTTGGGGAGCCTTCAGTTGAGAGCACAATCGCTATTCTGCGTGGCCTTAAAGAGCGTTATGAGATTCATCATCACGTTCAGATTACAGACCCTGCAATTGTAGCAGCAGCAACTCTGTCCAACAGATATATATCTGACAGACAGCTTCCTGATAAGGCTATTGACCTTATTGACGAGGCTGCTGCAAGTATCAGACTGCAGATTGACTCTAAGCCTGAGCCTTTGGATAAACTGGATCGACGTCTTATTCAGCTGAAGATGGAACGTCAGACCGTTGCAAAGGAAACTGATGATGCAAGTAAGAAACGTCTTGCTGCTATTGATGAAGAAATTGCACAGAAGGATGAGGAATACAAAAAACTCACCGATATGTGGAAGCACGATAAGCTGATTTTAGATGGTACCCAGAAGCTGAAGGTTAAACTTGATGCTGCTCGTCATGAGTTTGATGTTGCCAAGAGAAACAGTGATCTTAACAGAATGAGTGAGCTGCAGTACGGTATCATCCCAACTCTTGAAAAGCAGATTGCACAAATCAACGAGGCTTCCGGAAATGGATCTGATACTCAGCTTGTTCGTAACAAGGTTACAGACGCAGAAATTGCAGAGGTTGTATCTAAAGCTACCGGTATTCCTGTATCAAAGATGCTTGAGGGAGAACGTTCAAAACTTCTGAGAATGGAAGAGTCATTGCATAAGCGTGTTATCGGACAGAGTGAAGCGGTTGAAGCTATTGCCAATGCTATCAGACGTAGCAGAGCAGGTCTATCTGATCCAAACAGACCAATTGGTTCTTTCATGTTCCTAGGCCCAACTGGTGTTGGTAAGACTGAGCTGTGTAAAGCCTTAGCTGAATTCCTGTTTGATACGGAAAAGGCAATGGTTCGTATCGATATGTCTGAGTTTATGGAAAAGCACACCGTTTCCAGATTGGTTGGTGCGCCTCCAGGATATGTCGGTTATGAGCAGGGAGGATATCTGACAGAAGCAGTACGTCGCAGACCTTACTCTGTGATCCTTCTGGATGAAATTGAAAAAGCTCATCCTGACGTTTTCAATATTCTTCTGCAGGTTCTGGATGATGGTCGTCTGACTGATGGTCAGGGAAGAACTGTTGATTTTAGAAATACAGTAATCATCATGACATCAAATCTTGGCTCAGCAATGATTCAGGAGGAGAGTGGCAAGAGTGATTATGATGCGATAAAAGCAAAGCTTCTTAATATCCTTGAACAGAACTTTAAACCTGAATTCCTCAACCGTGTTGATGAGACAGTGGTATTCCATCCTCTGAATCATGAGCACATTAAGAGTATTGCCAAGATTCAGCTTGAGACTCTGTCCAACAGACTTAAGAATGCAGGCTTTGAGCTATCACTTGGTGACAGTATCTACGAGAGAGTTGCAACAGTTGGTTTTGATCCTGTATTTGGTGCAAGACCTTTACGTAGAGCAATTCAGAATGAGATTGCAGATCCTCTATCTAAGCTGCTGTTGTCAGGCAAGATTCCAACCAACAAGGCTTTGAATCTTGAGATTGATAAGGATGGCAAGCTCAGCTGTAAAGCTGTAAAGCAGGCATAATGGGCTTTTTGATAACGTGTAATTTGTATTAACGTTAGGAATAACCTCGCCATCGTTTTGACCTTAAGTCAGAATCTTATGGCGAGGTCTGTTGTATAGCATCATTATCCTATCAAAATAATACTCACAGCTTTATACAGAATGTGAGTTTTTGAATTTTTTAGGCTATAATAAAGACAAAGGGCAGAGATTTCTCTCCACCCTTGACTGCGGTTTTACCAAGCGGCTGGACACCAGAATAGTAAAACCAGGATAATAAATATAAAGATATATTTCATTTTGAAACCTTATCTTTCGTTTATTACAAGGCTCTACCTACTAGGGTCAGCGGAAATGACTCTAGTATGAGCTAGAGCCACCCTTGCGGGAAAACCGCGCGCTTATATTATTACATTCCTTTTTCTGTTTGTTTTGTTATCTCTTTATTAATTTACGTTTTTATCTCTTATTTGAAAAATTGCATTGTCACTTTTACAAAAATCCAATATTAAGAATTCTAATCAAACAAGAAAAGAATAAATTTGAAAAATTCTGTACTCCTTGTAGAAGAGTTACTAATTTTTTTTCGAAATCATATTTCTCAATATCTTGGGTATAGCCTACTTGGATTCTTGAATATATAAGTAATAAATGAGATGTTCCGCATTTTCATGCCGAAGCCGTTAATGAGTTTTACTCGTGTTTTTTTATAAACTTAGATAAAGGATCTCTATATCCGTCATCCTTTACCAGAATCTGCATCTGAGGCAGATTTGGCGCCTTACAGTTAGGCATATCAATTCCAACCTTTCCATCCTTATAGATTTTCTGATGCTCTCCTAGGTATATGAAAGGCATATGACTGAACAGGTTAGGAATTTCATCCAGAAAGTCTGCGATAACGTCCATTCCCTTGTCAGCAAGAGCTATACATGCTTTTTCATCTCTGCTGTGATAAAGCATTCTTGCGATCTGCATAAAGAAGGTCTGTATCGAACCTTCTAATGATGCTCCGTAGAAATATGTTGATGGATCCGTTTTCAGGTAATAAAGAACCTCGGAAACTGTTTCCATATTCTTTATGTAATCAACTCTGTTGTCTGGTTTTTTGAGTATTATGGACTTTATTTTGTTACAGGTTTGAGTAAAGATCTCATTATTGAAAGCCTTTGTAATCAGCTCCTTTGAAAGGCTGATTTTAGATGTTTTCTCCTGTGTTATATAAGTGAATAATTCTTTTTTATCTATATCAGGAAGCTTATCAAAAATGTTGTTCAAATCTTCACTGTGAACTGGTTGTGCCTGTTCAAGCAATGCTCCATCAGAACAGTTATGACAGACAAGATCAGGTCTGCCAAGCTTTTCCATCTGCAGCACAAAATCCATATTTCTTCTTGATAGATCAAAAAGATATCCTGTTTCACATGTTCCACCGAAATTAGCTGGAACGGTCTTGGTGATAGTATAGTTTCCTCCTGTATCTCCAACACCTCTTTCCTTGTACAGAGTGGTGAATTCTGAATGCATTGAATTAGTACCAGTCTTTTTACCGTTATCTAATCCAAACAGATAGAGATTGTTAAACCCGAAGTATACTGCTCCGGATAGTCCCATATTACCGACAAGCGGGTTCATAAGCTGAATGTGCTGAACTTTTCTGAACTCAGGAAAATTCATTGCAAAATATGGATAGAATGGTTCATCTGGCTTACCGAATATAGCTGTATGCTTAAATTCGTTTAAGGTATATGGATGGCATACATCACCGGTTAAAAGAACAATATCATCAAAAAACTCTTTATCAGAAATTGTGCTTAGAGCTTGTTTTATCTGTGGAGTTCTTTCGGTATTAGCATAAAAATCTGGTTTTATTCCCGCATGGTATAAAGCATCTATTGCTGTTCCACAGGCAATAATAACTGCCTTATCCTGATATTTACGAATAAAAGGAATATCGTGATCTAAAGATGGACCAGAACCGATGATAAATACAGGTTTGTTTTTGTATTCTTCTTTTAATGGGGTATTTAAAACAAAGTTCTTTTCATTTAAGACTGCATAACATGCATGGGATGCTCCGAAAAGATGATCATCGGTAAAGCCCATTGCTGCATTAATTGATCTGTAGTGCTTATCAAATAATGAAATGAATTCTTTTACTTTTTTGTTGGAATAATGGATAAATCCAAGCCAGGTTCCAGAAAGGAATCTTCCATGACGTTCATAGAATCTTTCCAGATCAATAAAGAACTGATCTGAATTCTGCCCCAGCATCAGATGAATTCCAAGCTTGTTTTCAAATATGTAATCTAGAAAAGGAGCCCATTCGAAAGCCTGTAACGATGCGTAGAATATATCAGTATTTGGTTCCACAATAATCAGGTTGGCTATTTCTACCTGATTGTAAAGATCAGCAAGTGGATATCCCAGTCCAATTCCAAGCATTACACAGTTTGGAAGAGATTCGATCTGCTTGGGAGTAACAGTTTTATCTCTGATAACAGACTGTTCAATTTCAACAAGTCTGTTGTTGTATTTAAAATGAAGCTGACCATATGGGTCATACTCAACCTGATACCTTAACTGGTTGATGTTTGAATTGTTTATGATATTTGAAATCTGATTATGAGTTAGCTCAAAAGGATCTGCTGTTTTATACAGAATATCATTGCTGTCTGTAAAAATCAGATTTGGAATTTCATTTTTTAGACAGAAAAAGTCCATATTTGTTTTAGGGGTGTATTTTTCAAATGTTTTGGCTACATCTGGAATATATTTCCTAAAAGCTTCCATATTTCTGTTAAAACGATCCTTAAGTCCTTCTTTCATAACCTGCTGCAGAGAGGTTATTTCATGGAGGTCTTCAAGACTTTTAATAAAGATATCAGAATACTTTTTTTCAAGCTGTTCTAATTCTGAATCTTTGTGTATGAATGGGTTAATCTGTTGTTCTGTCATTTATAAAAAAATCTTGTATTTGAGATAGTTATTTGTTTTTCCTATCATATCATTTATTATTGTTCTGCGTTTTAGACTTTACTCCAAAAATGAATAAGAAAAATCAAATCTGTATTGGAGTTTGTAATAATTGGTTCTTGTAAACTAGATACAAAAGAATATCTCTATCACTTAGTTTTTTGACCACTAAACAGGAAATAAGACAGGCTTGTGATTTATGCAAAAGAATAAAGGAAATGAAATCAGCTCCGAGAATAATCAGGAATTATCTGTACAGAATCTTGCTGAATTAAAGAAAATCCAGTCTGATATGTATCAGTTTCTCGAAGAGAGATTCTGTAATAACTTGGAGTCATTTAAAAAGTACTACCCAGATATAGCCAAAAGATTTGAGTCTTATACCCCTGTCAAAAGTTTTGAATTCTTCTGTACCACAAACGGCATTCCTAACCTGATATTTACTCAGAAGAATGAATTCTTTTATAAAACTGAAGACCCTATCCAGTACTGTCAGGAGGAGATGGATAAGTTTCTGTCAGAGGCCAAAGTTCAGCAGACCAAATATCAGAAAGAATTTGACCCATATGGGCAGATTCATTTTAAATACAGTAACCAAGCTGTGGCGATTGAGAATTCCCTACCTAGAGATAAAGAGCTTTTAATAAAGGATATTAAGTCATTCCCAAACTGCCTGATGATTGGTATAGGTCTTGGCTATCATCTTGCAAGACTCTATGAACAGGTTGAGATTGAGAATCTGGTACTGGTTGAACCTGATCCAGACCTGTTTTATGCTTCAATGTTTGCTTTTGACTGGAGTAATCTTCTTGATTATCTGCATGAAAGTGAGCATCTGATTCATTTTATTATCGGAGTTGATACAGATCATCTATTTTTAGATATAGAATCTGCCTATAAGAAATCTGGTCTGTTCTTATCCGGCTCCTGGTTTACATATATTCATTACATAAATGATGAGACCAGGAAGACCTGGGATGAGATAAAAAAACACTTTGATCAGATCCACGAAGCCATAGGCTTCTTTGATGATCACCTGTTTGCGACAAGTCAGGGCATTGAGCTTATAAATAACAAGCATAGGTTTGTCTTAAATAAGCCTTTAAAGAAAGAATATAAAGATTTGCCTGTATTTGTAATTGGTGCTGGTCCATCCTTCGATCACGATATTCCTTTTTTAAGAAAATATCAGGATAAGGCAATTGTAGTCGCCTGTGGAACGGCTATTGATTCTCTTTACCATGCAGGGATAAAACCTGATTTTTATGTAAATCTGGAAAGAACGTTTAACGTTGGAGATTCAACTCTTGGTGTTATTCCAGATCAGAAGTTTTTACAGGATATTATCATTGTTGCATCAGATACCTGCCACAGAAATACTCTTAAATATTTTAAGAACTCAGCTATTTTTGCCAAGAATGATGAACCGTTTTTCCCTTATTTAACCGCTTATTATCCTGAGCTTGAAAAAATACAGGAGATAAAGCTGTCAAATCCTGTGGTAGGAAATGCGGGACTGGCTTCTGCCATCTACTTTGGGTTTGAAAATATCTATCTTTTCGGAGTTGATAACGGTAAAAAGATAGGTACTAACAATATGCACTCCTCCTACACCACCCTGTACACCAACAGAGGTGTTGTGGATAATGCTGGTCCTTATCAGATAGAGAAAGTTCTGCCGGGTAATTTCGGTGGACAATGTGAGAGCAGTTTCTTTTTTGTCATGTCGGGGCATAATATAAGCTTCCTGTTGCAGATGGAGAAACTAAACAATGAAAAGCTTGTCTGTCATAACTGTTCTGATGGTATTTTTATGGAGAATACCATTCCTACTCATTCTGAAGATCTTATCAAAGAGTTTTCAGCAAAGCCTGATATTGATAAACAGAAGTTCTCTGAATATGTAATTGGGGAGAAAACTGCTGTTTTACACTTCCCTGAACATGCCTTCAGCAAGCTCTTTGATTCTGTGAAGTTTAATGAAATCTGTCAGAAATCTCTTAATATACTTGATAACCTGCCAGATAATAGAGTTGATTATGTTAAGGTGATGGTAAAGCTTTCAGAATATATATCTGATCTTATGAATGACAGAGAAACATTCTACTATGGATCTGTCTTAAATGGCAGTATTCAGAATCTGTTTATTCTGGTTTCAAGAGCTCTTTATCACTGCGCAGATGAGTCTAAATGTATAGAGGCTGCCAACAGGATTATGAGTCTGGTGAAAGACTTCTTAAATGAAGCTCAGGTGCTATTCTCTTATCTACCTGATTATGCCATGTGGGATCATAGAAAATATTTTAAAGATTGTCAGGTAGGAATGGATACATCCTATGGTAAGGCTCCTCCATTCCCGGGTAAATTTGAGATTATCAGAACCCTGTTTGACGATCCTCTGAAAACATTTGTGAAGAGGTACGAGTGAAAATACTATTTCTTTTCTCGAAACATGGTTCGATGAGGGAATATTCCCATAAAAATGTATGGAGCCTAGTATCTGTATCTTTTATGAGGTTGTCAAACTCTTTATTGTGAGCGTTCGCTTTTTTTTTATTTTTCAATTGTGAAAAAATGGAGAGAACGAGATTTCTTGTTTGGTATATTTGATTTTTTTTAAGTGTTGTATGTATAACTATAGAAATTGGTTTTAAATTTATTTCTAACTGTTACGATAATAGATTAAGGTAGGCCTTTTCTCGAATTCATTCTTTTATTTTTTTTTCTTTTTATGATTCGTTTTTTTTTAGCAAAACAGAGTTTGCTGTATTTATAAAACAAATATGTTTCAGAGGGTGTATTTATGTCCTTTTATAAATTTAATCATGTTAAGGTTTCTGCGATTTCTGTTGTGGTACCAGAGCACGAAATATCTATCTATGATGAGGCTATGTATTATGACAATAACATAAAAAAAATAGATAGAATGAGAAAAATTGTAGGTTTTTTCAAAAGAAGAACCGCAGATGAAGATGTTACTCCCTCAGATTTGGCAATTGCGGCGGCTAATAACTTATTTGAAGAACAGTCAATTGAGAAAGGAAGTATAGATGCACTCATATACGTTCATCAGAAGCTTTCGTATCCGGGGCCTGTTGATGCTTATGAGATTCACCATAAATTAGGATTATCTCCAGATTGTATCTGCACAAGTGTTTTGCAGGGGTGTGCCGGATGGGTTTATGGTCTGTTTTTGTGCTCACAGATGATTGAGAGTGGGGGGATTAAAAGAATTCTTCTTTTAAATGCAGATACTCCTTCTGTTGGAATTAATATAAAGGATCGAAACTTAGCTCCTATTTTTGGAGATGGCGGAAGTGCAACTTTTATTGAATTCTCAGAAGAACAAATTGAATCCTTTTTTGGAGTATCTACTTTTAGTTCTGGTTTTGACACAATTATTTCTCCTGCTGGTGGTTGTCGATTAAGATATAATCATAATCTTCCACCAGATGATCCATTTAATGCCCCTCTTGTTGATAAATTCACTTCAAAAGCAGGTTATTTAACCCGTCTTATGGCAGGTCATATGGATGGAGATGCTGTATTCGAATTCACAATGAATAAAGTTCCTGAGCAGATTAAATCTGTTCTATCTTTTTCTGGATATAAACACTCTGACATAGCCAAGTGCTGTCTTCATCAGGCGAATAAGCAAATTGTTCAGACAGTTGCCTGTGCTGCTGGATTTAGTATTGAAGATGCACCTTGTTCTGTTTTTGAAAACTACGGTAATAACACAATGTGTTCAATTCCTTCTGTTTTATCCGAGATTTTATCAAAAGAGGAGTCAAAACTAGAGACTAAACCTTATTTATGCTCAGGTTTTGGGAATGGTCTTGTCGTGGCTACCGCAATTTTAGATTTAAAAAATACATTTTCTTCAGGAATAAAAAATTTTGAAAAAGATGCAGATTTTAAGACAAGATCTCAGTGGATTGATTATTGGAAATCTAAAGTTGCAGGAAAGATTTGATGGAAAAAAAACTAATTACCTTCAAGAATTTTGGATTGCTAGATGAAAATGAAGTAAAGTTAGTTTATCAGTGGAGAACTCTCGATTATATAAGAGAAAACATGGATAATTCAGATGGTTTTTCTTATGATTCGCACATCAGATTCTGTCAGAGCTTAAAAGAAAAAAAAGATAAAAAATATTTTTTAGTTTATGTAAATAACAATCCTTGTGCAGTACTTGATTTTGTTAATATCAATGAACGTGATCACAGTGCAGAAAGTGGTTTTTATATAATTCGAGAACATAATGAATATGCTTATCCTATAAGCAGATGTGCAAATTCATTGTGCAATCACTTTGGCTTAATTGTTATACGTACACATGTTCTTAAATTTAATACAAAGGCAATCTTGTATAACTTAATGAAATTAAAAGGCAATCTTGTAAAAGAGGATGATAAGGCTGTTTATTTTGAGTTTTATTCATTTCCGGAAGATTATGATAACGATCCTTTTTTTTCAAAATATAGTTTTAAAATAATTGGATAATTAAGGAGATTCTTATGAATAAAGAAGAAATGCTACAAAAAATAATTGAAGTTATTGACCCTATAGATGAAATAACTTCTGAAACAGTTATTTCTGAATGTGATGATATCGATTCTTTGGCTTTATTTAGTCTTGTTGTTTTTCTTAAAAATCAGGGCAAAAATTATTCCTTAGCAGATTTGGGCAAGTGTAATACTGTAGGTGATCTTGTTGATCTTGCTTTGAAATAGACTCATAATGCTCAAAATACAACTATCTTTAGATTCTCTTGTTCTAAATGAACCAATTGAAATAAATATAGCTTTACCTCAGCCTCTGTCTTTCAAAAAACAGTCATTTAAAAATATATGGTGCCTTCATGGTGCCATTTCAGGTGGAAATCTGTTTTTTGAAAGATTAAATCTTTTGGATTTGGTTGATAACGGCTATGTTGTGATTTGTCCTTCTCTTTCAAATTCCTTTTACTTGAATTCTTTCAACAGGAATGTCGCTGATTTTCTTGATCTTGAATTGTATCCATACTTGCTAGATTTATTACCGTTATCAAGTTTAAGAGAGAATAATATTTGTCTTGGACTCTCAATGGGGGCTTATGGTGCATTGAACTGGAGTATTAGACGGAGTAGCTATTTTTATAGGGTATTTTTACTTTCTGGATTTTATGATTACAGATTACCTGTTGATTTTAGAATAAAAAATCAAAGAGAAACTAAAATATTAGCTAGTATTCTGTTTCCTTATATGAAAACTGCGTGTGAGGAAGATAATTCAATAAAGTTTTCGGCCGATATTCTAAAGCAGCTTGAGATAATAGACTCATCTTCTCTAAGTTTTTTTCCAAAGTTTGATTTTATATGTGGAGATCATGATTATTTAAGTTTAAATCAGACTGAGTATTTTTTTAATATTATTTCAAACAAGGGAATTCCATCGACATTAAGGATAATTGAGAATGGAATGCATGATATTAAAACTTGGCGAAAATTTATCAGTGAATTACCAACGATTTTAAAGGAACCTCTTTTATGAAGACTTATGTTATTACAGGAGCAACCTCTGGGATAGGTGAAAGCTTGATTCGTTCTTTTGAGGGAGAGTCTGTTCATGTTTACGCTTTAGGAAGATCTCAGGAAAAGTTAGAGCGACTAAAACAGTCTTTAATGGGAAAAGTTCAAATAGATACAGTCTTAATTGAATTAAGTAATGTTCCCTCAATTAAAGATTCAATATCTTCGATTTTGAACGATAAAATTGATGGATTTATTCACTGTGCAGGTATATCAATGGAAGTTCCTCTTAGGAAGATTAAATATGATGCTTTCTCAAATATTATGAATGTGAATTTTTTTTCATTTGTAGAAATATTACGTTTACTTGTATGTAATAAGGATAAAACTAGTCAGTTTAGGGTTGTAGCATTATCTTCAATTGCCTCTTTTAGAGGAACTTTTGGAACATCAATGTACTCTGCAACAAAAGGTGCGCTAGATAGTTTTGTAAGATCGATTTCTCAAGGTTTGATAAAAAGCAATGTTGAAATTAATACTATACAGCCTGTTATGGTTGATACTCCTATGATTCAAACAATTAAAGAGGCACATGGATTTCAATATGAATCTTTTATTAATTCATTTCAGCCACAAGGAATTCTATCAGTTGATGATGTTGTTGAACAGATAAGATTCATGCTTTACAAAAAATCAACTAAGGTTACAGGAACAGCAATATATTTGAACGCGGGGAAGATATAAAAATGAATAATAGGCTGAGATGGAGCTACATTCTTGCAGGTCCTCTATTGTTTTCTTTATTTTATTTTTTTATTCCTACTTATGTATTTGGTTCTAAGGAAGCTAATGGAGCTGTTGGCACGGTTATTTGGATGGCCCTATGGTGGGTAACCTGTCCAGTGGATCTTGCTGTAACTGCTTTCTTACCTATTGCTGTAAATGCAATTTTCCAAATTGCAGATATGAATGCTGTTATCTCAAATTATTCGTCGGAGACAATTCTTCTTCTTTTGGGCGCTTCTATAATGACCGTTTCATGGGAGGTAACAGGAGTTGATAAGAGGATAGCTTCTTTAATCTTATCTTGTATGGGGCCGAATCTTCGTATTCAGGTTTCTCTCTGGTTCCTTATGTCTGCATGTTTATCTTCAATTCTTCCTAATGCAGTTGTGTGTGCCTCAATCATCCCAATTGCTGTTGCTATGCTTAGATTTGCTGGTGAAGTAGACATAGCTAAATCAGAAAAAGCTTCTTTGGTTCTTCTTACTATTGTCTATGGAGCAGGTGTTGGAGGATTAGCTACTCCTTTAGGTGGTGCAATGAATTTGGTTACTGTAAAGTACATTGAAGATATAACTAAAGAAGAATTTATGTATTTGGATTGGGTAATTAACTTCCTTCCTATAATGTTTTTTTTAGTTGTATCTAATATTATCTACTTAATATTTCAGTGTAAAAAAACTGATACATTACGAGGAACAAAAGATTTCTATTTAAATGAATATAAAAAGCTTAATAAGGCAACATTTGAAGAAAAACTGGTGTTGATTCTGTTTGCGGTTGCAACTGTATTATCCTTTACAAGACAGTTTTATGCTTCATTTCTCCCTGGTCTTAAACCTGCATATGTATTCATTATTTGCGCGATTCTATCTTTTTTGATTGTTAGAAAAAATGGAACAAGAGTTCTTGTTTGGAAAGTTACCCAACAAAAGGTTGTATGGGAGCTGATATATGTTTTTGCCGGTGGTCTGGCTGTTGGTTGCATGATTAATCAAAGTGGAGCCGCAAATGCAATTGGAAACTATATGTCTGACTTAAATAGTGATAATTCATTTATTCTGGTTGCTACTATATTAGTCTTCACTATTCTACTTTCTGATATAACCAGTAATACGGCTACAGCAGCTGTTGCCATTCCTATAGTTATAGCGGTAACCTCTGGATTAGGTAAAGATTCTATTCCTTATGTTTATATAGCTGCAATTGGTGTAAATCTATCATATATGCTTCCAACGTCAATAAGAGCAATTCCCATAGGATACGGAATGTTACCTTCTTATATGTTGAAAAAAGGTATTCCTATCACTGTTATTATGCTAGTGTCCCTAAGTTTGCTGAGTTACATTAGTTTTATGTGATAAAGGTTAGCATATGATGTTTAAGTCTATTCCAGAAGCAATAATACAACATTCATTTGATAATCCAGATAAATTGTGTCTGGTTGATGATTATGGATCTGTTACATACAAAGAGTATGCCGATTTGATATTAAAAGGAATAACTTGTCTTTTCTCATATGGAGTTAAAAGAAAAAGCAAGGTTCTTGTTGAATCTAGCCAGACAATAAAGTACTTGGCTATACAGGCTTCTTTACAACTTGCAGATGCAGTATTTATACCGATTCCTGCGAATTGCTCAAATGAAAAAATACAGGATTTTATTTCGAAAGTCAGTCCAGATTTTTTGATTCTTAATTCAAAAAGGGAGGGATTGAATTTTGTTAATATTCTTTATTTCGATTCCTTTGAAAACTCTGTTTTTAACGTTTTACCGGCACAAGTTAGCAAATACCCTGAACCTAATGATGTTAGTGAGATTCTATTTACAACAGGAACAACAGGTAGTGAAAAAGGAATAATCATATCCTATGATAACAATGTTGCCTTAGCAGAAAACGTAATTCATGGGGCAGAATTAAAATCAGACAATATCGAATTTATTCTATCTCCTTTTAACCATTCCCATGGTCTAAGACGATACTATGCAAATATGTATATTGGAGCATCTGTTGTGATGCAGAATAGCGTTGTCTATTTAACCAATCTTTTCGAAAAGATGAGTCAATTTCATGTTAACTCGATGGATATGGTTCCTTCTGCTTTATCTATTATTTTGAAAATGTCTGGTGGAGAACTAGGGAAATATTCAAAACAGTTACGTTATATCCAGTTTGGATCTGCGCCACTTTCAGAGAAAGACAAAGAAACGCTAAGGAAAATACTACCAGACACGAAACTTTTAAATATGTATGGTTCTACAGAAAGTGGAATAAGCTGTATTTCTGATTTTAGTCGTGATTATAAGCAGAGAAGCATTGGAAAACCTGCAAAAAATTCTAATATTATGATAGTTGATGACAATCATAGAATAATAAGCTCATCAGAGAATAATCCGGGATTACTCTCATGCAAGAGCAGAGCTAATATGATTGGCTATTATGGAGAGAATGCTTCTTCAATTAAAGATGTAATGTGTGACGGAATTGTTTATTCAAACGATATTGCTTATATTGATGAGGACGGAGATATTGTTCTTTTAGGAAGAAAAGGGGATATCCTGAGCGTAGGTGGCTATAAATTTTCTCCTGAAGATGTAGAAAATATAGTCTTAAAATTTAACGGAATTGCAGATTGTGCCTGTATTCCTGTTAACGATAGTACAAAGGGGACAACTCCCAAACTGTTTATTCAACTTGAAAATCAAGTAAAAGAGGAGTTGTTTGATCTTGTGGGATTAAGATGTTTTCTGTCTGAACGTTTAGAATCGTATAAGATTCCAGAGTTTTATGAATTTATTTCCAAAATACCGAGAACTTATAAGGGAAGTTTACAGCGTAATTTACTGAAATGAGTATTAAATATGAAAGATATTAAAGAGATCCTCTTTTCTATATTAGAGGATATTCATCCTGAAATCGATTTTCGTACTGAATCAAGAAATTTTGTATCTTCTGGAATTTTGGTTAGTTTTGACATATTGCAGATTATTGATGATATTGAGAAATCATTCAACATAAAAATATCTGGATTGGATTTTATTCCTGAAAACTTTTCATCGATTCAGTCAATTGAAAATTTAGTTAACTCTAAGATTAAGGAGTAATTGTTATGAAAGCAACAATAAAAGGAGTATCAATTTCCTCTGTATGCGCAGTTGTTCCTTCTAGAGTTTCTAAATTTGAGGACGAGATAAAGTATTATCCATTCCCAGAGAGATCTTCAAGAAAACTTGCTCAGACAATGGGGTTTAGGGAACATAGAATTGCTCCAGCTGATGTAACTCTAATAGATCTTGCTGAATATGGGGTTAACTGTCTATTTGATAATAATATTATTAAAAAGGAAGATATTGATGCTTTAGTTTTTGTTAGTCAGCAGTGTGAATATCCAGTTCCTGGCAATTCAAAGGTATTACACAATCGACTGAAGCTGAGTACGTTAACTCATTGTGTCGATTTATACGATAACTGTAATGGCTTTATTTCTGGATTATACAATGCAGCGTGTTTTATTTCTTCCTCTGACATTAAGAATGTAATTCTTGTTAATTCCTGTGCTGGTACATGTCATTTAAATATCAAAGACAGAAATACTTATCCTATTATGGGAGATGCTGCCGGGATTACACTTATAAAAAAAACTAGTAATCCAGATGATTGTATTTATTTTGATTTTTATCATGATAGTTCTGAATTACATACTCTGATTGTGCCTTCTGGAGGCATGAGGAATCCATCTTCCGAAGAATCAAAAATATTGAAGGAAGATTCATTTGGAAATCTTGTTCGGGACGATGAACTTCATATGGATGGAACTCGTGTTTTTCATTTTGTAATGGATAATATTCCAAAACTTATTGAGGATACTTGTGATTATTCCGGTATTAGCAAAACTCAGATAGACTATTTCATTACTCATCAGCCTAATAAATTTTTAGTTGATAAACTAACAGATCTTATTGGTGTTAAGCAGGATATTATTTTTGATAATATTGTTGAAAACTTCGGTAATTCCTCCAGTGCAACTATTCCTGTAAATTTATGCTTCAATTTGTCAGAAACGTTGTTAAAGGAATACAAAAAAATCTGTTTTGCTGCTTTTGGTGCAGGTATGTCAGCAGGATGTGCTATTTGTAACGTGGGCAAACTGGATTTTTGTTCTGTTCAAGAATATCCTTGTGGTTAGATTTCAAATGGTTAGAGGAGATTTTTGATAATAAATATTTTCTGGTTTTTCATCAACTATGAATGAATTATGACAAATGGTATCCATATATCTATTTTTTACTACATTATTCCAATGTCTATAACTCATTGAATAATGAATAATGTCAATGCTAGAACCGTTAATAATGAATTCTTTTTTATAAAGATACGGAGCTGAAAAAAATAATAACTTCTCAAAGTATAGAATGGCTCGTTTGTTGCTGGATAAAACTCGAATTCTTAGTTCAGAAAAATTGAGTACCTCAAAATAATAATATATAGCAAGTCTTCCTACACAAATTCCTATGCGTCTGCTTTTATCTAACACATAAATCCCAAATTCTCCTGTCTTATTTGTGTAGTCAAGTTTTGTATAATTGATGACACCACAAGGTATTTTATTAATCGATACTCGATATACTAAATTTGATTTGTCTTTTGTTAAATTTTTACAATATACAAGATGCTCTTCTTTGGAAATGATGTTCTGGTTGAGCATTTTTTCTCGAATGAAGTCCCTATTTCGCCATTCGAGAATTTGGAGTTGTTCTTCTTTAGTCAGAGTAGTTATATTATTGAATTCGATCTGCATCGTAGTCTATTGTTTCTCAAAAACAACTAATTTAATAAGGAATTTTCTGGATCTTTGCGTATTTATTTGATACCTGATGCTGTTTTCTTACTTTTTTGAATTCATCAGAGATTTTTGCCTGCTCAACAGCAAGAATCTTTACCTGCTCTTTTATATGCTCGGCATAAGCTGATGCAAACTCCTTTGCCATATTGAGATTCTCATCCGTTAGAGAGTCTTTTATTTTTACTAATTCTTTTAAAAGCTCATGTGAACGATTTAAATACTCCTGGGCAAGCTCCAGATTATCTTTTTCAAGCTCTTTTGAAATTGATGCCTCTGTTTCTGTTATTTTTTTGATGATTTCTTGCAGTTCCATTTTAAATAAATCCTTTTGCTATATTAGCATCATGATTTAAATCAATATTAAGTTGTTCATCTGATCTTTTTGCCTGAGCTTCTCTCTGAGCCTCAATCGGAATAGCATCCCATGCTTTCTTAATTGGCATGAATGCTCGAAGAGCGTTATCCAGAGGCTCTGTTTTAATCTGGATAGAAGCTTCTGCCAGCTGATCAATCATGTATGAGTATATGTCAAAAAGACTTTGTGCAATAGAAGGACTTTGAGAAAAATCCAGAGTACTTCTAAGATTTTCTAAGATTGCTGTTGCTGTAGATAGTTTTTTTGCTTTCAATGCAAGATCTCCTCGTTCAATTGCACCTTTTGCCTGTGCAATTCTCTCGAACAGTCCCTGATAAAGCAGCTTGGTTACGTAATAGGGATCAGCAACGGACAATTCTGCATTGACGTTGGTTTTCTGATAGGCTTTTAGATTACGGCCGTACATAGATCTCTCCTTGCTTTTTACAATATTATTTCTAGGTGGCATGTTTTTGCCACCATAAGTTTTGTAATGTTTTAATGCAAGAAGAGTGCCGAGATTAAGAGTGAGACTGTTCCTGAATGAAGAATACTTCCTGTCTAGCCTGGCGACGGGCGCGAGCATTTTTAATAAAAGCCTGTCTTAGGCGAGAACGTCTCTGAGCTGTACTGTTATGAAGTAAACGACTTGATTTTTTCACGATTAAAACCTCCGAAAGAGCATTTTGTCACCCTCCTTTTCCTAATGCAAGCAAATTTGGGTATTCTGCAATCTGCCTCTTGTTCTTTTTATGCTATTCGGCTGTTTTATATGGAATTTTATATTAGTGTTGAAACACATGTTCCAAAAGTGTGAAGTTGTTCGTCTTCTATCCAACAACATGCTTTGATATGGTAAAATCATAAAATATTTTAGTCGGAGGAATTCTCCGCTAGATATTTCATTTCACATCATAGTCATTACAGGAACAATTCTGATGGATATCATTTTAGGTTCTCCAGCCGTTTCTATCTTTAGACTTGAAAAAATCATTCAATCTTTAGCAAAAGATGGCATCAAGGTAAGTTCAATCAATACTCATTTTGTTCACTTAGTTGATATTAAGGAACCTCTTACAGATGAGGAAAATTCTGTATTAAAGAAGATTTTGAGTTACGGTCCTTCAAAATCAGATACAGATTCTGATGGAGAATTGTTCTTTGTTATTCCTAGAATTGGCACAATTTCCCCATGGGCTACAAAGGCAACTGATATTGCCCACAACTGTGGTTTAAACAAGATTCTAAGAATTGAGCGCGGTATTGCCTACTACATTAAGAAAGAGCAGGGCTCTTTTGATGAAAGTGAAAAGAAAGTTATCAGTGCTCTGATTCACGACAGAATGATGGAGAATGTATTACCTTCATTCGAAGCTGCTGCAAATCTATTTGAAAAACAGACTCCAAAACCATTTAAGACTGTTGCTCTGACAACTCAGGGAATGAATGCCCTAAGAGTTGCCAATGTTGAGCTTGGTCTGGCCTTATCTGAGCCCGAGATGGAGTATCTGTTAGAGAGTTTCAAAGGCATCGGCAGAGATCCTACTGATATTGAGCTTTACATGTTTGCTCAGATGAACTCTGAACACTGCCGTCACAAGGTATTCAGTGCAGAATGGGAAATTGATGGCAAGAAACAGGATAAATCTCTGTTTGGCATGATTAAAAATACTTATGAGTCAACTCCTGACTATGTGTTATCCGCCTATAAGGATAACGCTGCTGTTATGGAAGGCTCTTGTGCAGGCAGATTCTTTCCAAATCCAAATCACGAATGGGCATATCATCAGGAAGATATGCCTATTTTAATGAAGGTTGAAACTCATAATCACCCAACTGCGATTTCTCCTTTCCCTGGTGCTGCTACAGGTTCAGGTGGAGAGATTCGTGATGAAGGCGCAACTGGTGTTGGTTCAAAACCAAAAGCAGGCATCAGTGGTTTCAGCGTATCAAATCTTAAAATCCCTGGTGCTATTCAGCCATGGGAACATGATTTTGGTAAACCAGATCGTTTAGCTTCAGCTCTACAGATCATGATTGATGGTCCTTTAGGAGGTGCAAGCTTTAACAATGAGTTTGGTCGACCAAATCTATGCGGTTATTTCAGAACCTATGAAGAAGAAGTTACAAGCTTCAACGGTAAGGAAGTTCGCGGTTATCACAAGCCAATCATGCTTGCTGGCGGATGGGGTAACATTCGCAGAGAGCACATTATCAAGGATCACATTGATCCTGGTGCAAAACTGATTGTTTTAGGCGGTCCTGCTATGAACATCGGTTTAGGTGGTGGAGCTGCATCTTCAATGAATTCAGGCGCTTCATCAGAGGATCTTGATTTCGCTTCTGTTCAGCGTGGAAATCCTGAGATGCAGCGTCGCTGTCAGGAAGTAATCGATGCATGCTGGGAGCTTGGTGAAGACAACCCAATCATGTTTATTCATGACGTTGGTGCAGGCGGTTTGTCAAATGCTATGCCTGAACTGGTTGCAGATGGTGGTGTTGGCGGTCGCTTTGATTTAAGAAAGATCCCAAATGATGAGCCAGGCATGTCACCTCTTCAGATCTGGTGTAACGAGTCTCAGGAAAGATATGTTTTAGCTGTTGCTGCTGAAAAGTTTGATTTATTTGAATCCTTCTGTAAGCGCGAGAGAGCTCAGTATGCTGTGATCGGCGAGGCTACAGAGGAGAGAAGAGTTGTTCTTGAGGATCCATACTTTGGCAATAAGCCAATTGATTTACCTTTAGATATTCTTTTAGGTAAACCTCCTCGTATGCACAAGGACGTTAAGACTCTTAAACAGAATTCTCCAGAGTTAAATCTTTCTGGTGTAACAGCTAGAGATGCAGCTGAAAGAGTACTACGTTTACCAACTGTTGCAGAGAAAACCTTCCTGATTACAATTGGTGACCGTTCTGTTACAGGTTTAGTTGCAAGAGATCAGATGGTTGGTCCTTGGCAGGTTCCAGTTGCAGATGTTGCCGTAACCGCAGCATCATATGATTCTTATCAGGGTGAAGCTGGTGCTGTCGGTGAAAGAACTCCTGTAGCTCTGCTTGATCATGCTGCCTCTGCACGTCTTGCTGTTGCTGAAGCAATTACAAATATTGCTGCTGCAGATATCGGTGATTTAAAGCGTGTTAAGCTTTCAGCTAACTGGATGGCTCCAAATGGTCACCCAGGTGAGGATTCTGGTCTGTTTAGTGCTGTTAAGGCTGTTGGTATGGAAATCTGTCCTCAGCTGGGAATTACTGTTCCTGTAGGTAAGGACTCCATGTCAATGAAGACCACCTGGGAAGAGGATGGCAAATCTAAATCAGTTACAGCTCCTATGTCTCTGATTATTTCCTCTTTTGCCCGTGTTGAGGATATCAGAAAGACCTTAACTCCACAGTTACGTACCGACAAGGGTGAAACCACTCTTATCTACATAACCTTAGGTGAAAGACAGAATCGTCTTGGAGGTTCTGCTTTAGCTCAGGTTTACCGTCAGCTCGGTGATAAGTGTCCAGATCTGGATCATCCACTACGTCTGAAGGGACTGTTTGATGCAATTCAGTTCCTGAATAGAAAGAATCTGCTTTTAGCTTATCACGATATTTCTGATGGCGGTCTATTCACCACTGTATGTGAGATGGCATTTGCCGGACATACAGGTGTGTCTGTAAGAATCGATCATTTAGGTGAAGACGATTTACCTGTACTGTTCTCTGAGGAAATTGGTGCTGTTATTCAGGTTAAGACTGAAGAAGCAGAAACTGTTATGAATATTCTTTCAGGTCACGGTCTTGCTAACTGCATCTTTGAGATTGGTTCTCTAAGAGATGATGATCGTATCGTATTCAGCAGAGACGGTAACGATGTAATCAATGAGCCACGTCAGTACTTCAGAAAGATCTGGGCAGAAACAACCTATCACATGCAGTCTCTTCGTGATAATCCTGAATGTGCTAAACAGGAGTTTGATGCAAAGGATGAATCAAATGACAGAGGTCTGTTTGCTGAATTAACCTTTGATATTAACGAAGATGTTGCTGCTCCTTACATTTCCAAGGGCATTGCTCCAAAGATTGCAATTCTGCGCGAACAGGGCGTAAATTCTCATGGTGAAATGGCTGCAGCATTCAATCGTGCTGGCTTTAACTGTATAGATGTCCATATGTCAGATATTCTGACTGGAAAGGTTAAACTTGATGACTTCAAGGGCTTTGCTGCATGCGGTGGCTTCTCATATGGTGACGTTTTAGGTGCTGGTGAAGGCTGGGCTAAATCAATTCTGTTCAACTCTGTTGCTGCTGAAGAGTTTTCTAGATTCTTCAACAGAAAGGATACTTTTGCCTTAGGTGTATGTAACGGCTGTCAGATGATGTCAACATTATCATCACTGATTCCTGGTGCAGAGAACTGGCCTCGTTTTGTTACAAATCTGTCAGAAAGATTTGAGGCTCGTTTTGTTGAAGTTGAAATTCAGAAGACCAATTCTGTTCTATTTGCTGGTATGGAAGGTTCTCGTCTTCCTATCGTTGTATCTCACGGAGAAGGTAGAGCAGAGTTCAGAGATGAAAAGCATCTTCAGGCTTTAGAATCTGCAGGTCAGGTTGCAGTTCGTTATATTGACCATGCTGGTAAGGTTACTGAGGAATACCCTCTAAATCCAAATGGTTCTCCAAATGGTATTACTTCTGTAACTAATGCTGACGGTCGCTTTACCATTCTGATGCCTCATCCAGAACGTGTAATGCGTACTGTTTCAAATTCTTACCATCCAGATAACTGGGGCGAGGATAGTCCTTGGGTAAGATTATTCAGAAATGCCCGTGTATTTGTTGGTTAATACAGATATAACAGACTGATTTTATCTAATTATTTAAAGTGTCGCAGTTGTGTTAATCAATTGCGACATTTTATTATTCATTTTTCTTCGCCATAAATTTGTCATACCTTTGAATAAGTATAACTATCATATTGATATATAATAATAAAATTCTAATGGCATAAATTTTGAATAATTCTCCCAAAAAGTAATTTGGAGAGATTTTATGCCAAATTTCGTAAGTGATGCAGAACTGTATCAGGAAATTTTTGAGAAAGAGCCTTCAGCAATAATCATACTGGACGAGCGTGGTGTAGTATGCAAAGTTAACCAGTCAGCTCTTGATATGCTGGGCGTGGAAAGTCTTATCGGCAGAAAATGGTATCAGGTTATCGGTGAAGTTTTCCGCCCTCAACAGGATGATGGTCAGGAAATTTCGACTAAAAACGGTAAAAGACTGCAGGTTTCTACAAAGCCTTTATCTCATGGTCAGCTGGTTCAGATGACAGATCAGACTGCAACCAGAGAGCTTACAGATAAGCTAAATCATATGGAGAGATTATCTTCTCTAGGAAAAATGGCGGCTTCACTGGCTCATCAGATTAGAACTCCTCTTTCTGCCGCAATACTGTATGCCGCAAATCTGGGTAACGCAAAACTGCCTCCTGCTTCACGAGGTATATTCCAGAAGAAGCTTATGTCTAGACTTCAGGCTCTTGAATCACAGGTTAGCGATATTCTTATGTATGCAAGATCTGGAGAGCAATCAGTTAAGTCCCTGGATGCGGTTGATATTGTAGAAGATGTCTCAAGCAGTGTTGTTTCACTTGTTGAAAAGCATGGGGCAGAATTAACTACAGATATCGGTCCTCGTCCAATGATCATTCTGGGTAATGTAACTGCATTAAACGGAGCAATTACAAATTTAGTGACAAATGCCATTGAAGCAGGTGCAAAAAAAGTTAATATAAAGCTGGAAGCTGATGAAAAAAATATTGTAATCAGTGTAAAAAACGATGGTCCAATGATTCCTTTGAATGTTCAGAGAAAGATTTTTGAGCCATTTTTTACCACAAAGAGCAATGGAACCGGTCTTGGTTTGGCTGTAGTTGCTGCTGTGGCAAAAGTTCATCAGGGACGTCTACAACTGTTATCAGATGAAAAAGAAACTGTTTTTTCAATGATAATTCCAAAATACGAAGGTACATTAGAGCCGACAGAAAGTATGAGGTCAGCCGATAATGTTGCCTGAATTAAGGATTTTTAAATGAGTAATAGCCAGA
Source organism: Succinivibrio dextrinosolvens DSM 3072 (assembly GCF_900167015.1). Taxonomy (GTDB): domain Bacteria; phylum Pseudomonadota; class Gammaproteobacteria; order Enterobacterales; family Succinivibrionaceae; genus Succinivibrio; species Succinivibrio dextrinosolvens. The sequence continues at coordinate 21,182 of NZ_FUXX01000016.1, read as the reverse complement.
TTCTAATTGTTGACGACGATAGCGAACTTAGAGAAGCTATCGTCGATACATTAATGCTAACAGGTTATGTCTGTCTTGAGGCCTCAAGTGGTGAAGCCGCTCTTGAGGTGCTTTCTAAGAACAGAATAGATATGGTTATCTCAGATATCCAGATGGGCGGAATGGATGGTCATACCCTTCTTAATACCATTCATGAAAAATACCCACAGCTTCCTGTTCTTCTGATGACTGCCTATGCGAATATCAACGGTGCAGTTAGGGCAATGCGCGATGGTGCGATTGATTACCTTTCAAAGCCATTTGCTCCTGAGGTATTATTAAATCAGGTTTCTCGCTATGTTCCTGTGAGCAAGATTGTAAGCGGTGAGCCTGTATTTGCAGACCCAAGTACAGCTGAGCTTTTAGCACTTGCTCTTAAGGTGGCATCCACAGATGCAACAGTAATGATTACCGGTCCATCTGGTTCTGGTAAAGAGGTTTTATCTAGATATATTCACGATAAGTCTGCTCGTGCTTCAGGCCCATTTGTTGCTATTAACTGTGCTGCGATTCCTGACACTATGCTTGAATCAACTTTATTTGGATATGAAAAGGGCGCATTTACAGGCGCAGTTCAGGCTTGTCCAGGTAAGTTTGAACAGGCTCAGGGAGGAACTATTCTGTTAGATGAGATAACAGAAATGGATTTATCTCTTCAGGCCAAGTTATTACGAGTTCTGCAGGAAAAAGAAGTCGAAAGACTCGGTTCAAGAAAAACTATTTCTCTTGATGTCAGAGTTATTGCAACTTCAAACAGAGATTTAAAGCAGGCGGTTGCTGAAAAGAAATTTAGAGAAGATCTGTATTACAGATTAAATGTTTTCCCATTAAGATGGCTTCCTTTATCCAAGAGACCTTTGGATATTATTCCAATTGCAAAATCTGTACTGTCAAAGCATGCATCAGAGGCATCTATTTCAATTCCTGAGCTTACTGAAGATGCTCAGAAAAAACTTTTATCATATGCCTGGCCAGGAAACGTCAGAGAGCTTGATAATGTAATGCAGCGAGCTTTGATTCTTGCCTCAGGTGGTAAAATCGATGCGGGCTGTATCATTCTTGACGAGAATTCTCTTGAAGAGGCTTTGCTTACTCAGTCTTTAAATATTGAGGGGATTTCTCCTACTCTTGATCTCGAGCAGCAGGTTCAAAAGCCTTCAGGTGTATCTGACGATGCAGTTAGAAATCAGAAGATTCCTCAGGATCTTGGTGGCGAATTAAAGCAGCAGGAATATCAGATTATTTTAGATGCCTTAATTGAGTTCAGAGGCTCAAGACAGGAAGTTTCAGAAAAATTAGGCATTTCTCCTCGTACTTTAAGATATAAAATAGCTAAAATGAGAGAAATGGGAATGATTATTCCTGGCTAGTTGGAGTACTTTTCTTAAGCATTATGGACTAGCATAAAGTATTTTTTCTTAAAGCAGAATCAAAGGAGTTTTTTTATGGCCTCAAAAATTAGAGTTCCAGCTCTGGAAAGAGCTCTTAATATTCTTGAGGTCCTACAAAAACATCATCGCTGTACTATATCAGAGCTTATTTCGATAACAGGGCTGCCAAGAAGCTCTGTTTACGTTTTGGTTGATGATATGGTTAAACTTCGCCTGTTAAGGCAGAACTCTGACAAGACTGTGCAGTTGTGGATGAAACTGGTATCTTTAGGTAATTCCGCTTCTGACTCTCTTGATCTTAAGGAGATGATTTCTCCTTATCTTGATAAGCTGATTTCTTCTGTCGACTGTCTTGCTGTTCATTTTGGAATTATGGACGATGACAAGGCCTACTATGTCCTAAAACGCACCAGTTCAAAATCAGGTATGAGAATTCTTTCTCGTGAAGGTGCTGAGGTTTCTCTAGTGCATTCTGCTTTGGGAAAATGTCTTCTGGCTTATCAGGACAGCATGCTCAGAGAGCGAATTGTTACAACCCTTGATTATACTCCTGCTACAGCTAACTCAATTACCAGTCCAGAGGCTTTACGTAAGGAGCTTGCCCAGATTCGTAACAGAGGATATGCATTTGATAATGCCGAGGTCGGTTTAGAACTCAGATGCATAGCTGTGCCGATTTTCGATTTGGACAATCATTTAATAGGAGCGATATCTGTGGTTGGCACAATCAATAATTTTACAACTGCAAAACTGCCTTCAATCATTGATTTAATGAAGAGAAGCTCGATTTCGATTTCATCGGGACTTATGCTTTGATTTATGGCGTCTCTGGGCGGAATTGAACCGCCGACCTTTCGCTTAGGAGGCGAACGCTCTATCCAACTGAGCTACAGGGACAGCATCATAAACATCTGAACATTATACAGTATATTTTGTTTAAGAATGTTTTTTTATTTGAATTTTAAATGGTTTTGGTCTTTTATGTGGGATCTTGAAAGGTATTCATCAAATACAGCTGTTATAGATGACAAAGGCAATAATCTTTCCTATGGAGATCTTTTGTCATATGAAAGAGAATTATGTTCCCGTGTAGAATCAAGATCTCTGGTTATGCTGTTTGCAAGAAATACCTTAGGAGCATTTATGGTAGATAATATTCCGAAAAATTAATCATGGAAAATAATCTACCATAAATTAGCAACAGAGCTACTCTAAATTTACTATATCGTCAACATCTACATTCAATGTATTGTTCTGAAGGTCCACTGGCTTTAGTTTTGCCGAATGAGGATAGACTGCTGTAACTTTGTATAATCCCTTTGCATCCTCGTGTATTTCATATTCAGTTCCAACTGAACTAATCATATTTGAGGACTGAGCTAAAGAGAACTTCATGTCCTTTGTAATTCCATTATCTCTTCCCATGTTGATGATAATATCATCACCCTTTGTATCTATAACTCGTGCAGAAACAGGAGCACACTGCAGTTCTCTGACCAGATCCTTTGCTGCACTGGATGTCAGATCATATAGTCTCTGTCCATAATCTGAACCTCTGAATCTGTCTGAACGAAGATCAATGAATTCGTTGGAATCAAAAGGCCAATCAGTTTCTCCCGAGTAGTTTTTATGGAAGATTATCTGCTGGTTAATGGCATCAAAAACTTCAACATCAAAATCAATGGTTCTTGTTGGAATGAACAGCATATTGGTTATGACATTATTTCCAACCTTGGATTTGCTTAGAGAATTGATGGTTCCTGTAATAATATACTGACTTCCATACTGAGTGGAAATTGCCTTGAGATTATCCAGTTTAGTCTTGTTTGGTACATTCTTTCCATTGTCATTGATTACATTAAGTCTTAACACAGGTCTTGTATTGAAGGTTGCTGAATTCGTGAGCTGATCATAGAGCATCTTATCCAGTTCCTTGTTTACATCCTCAATACCTAAAGCTCCCTGGAAAGACTGAGAATCCGCATATTTAAAGGATAAAGGCAGAATTGATTTGTTGACTGTTGAACCGGTGCACTTAACTTTTGCTTTTTTGTCATCGATAAAAGCCTTTATTTTTACAGTTGTTCTGTTTAGAGTGCTCTGACTTTCAAGTATGACAATTTTTTTGATTATATTGCCAGATCCTGGTCCGTACGAATTTCCGCTTAGAATGCCACTTTTATATGTCTGTTCTAATCTTATATCCGCTCCTGTCTGCATCAGAAGATTATGAATAGCATCATTTACGGCATCTTCACGGTTTGGGCCTATACCTGTTGCAACCTGCCAGCTGGCATTAGTCTGAAACGATAGTGAGGCTAAAAATAAAGTGACAGACACTTTTGCAATTTTTGAAAATTTCATAAAAACCCCAGATGATTGATTTTTGTCATATGGCATTGAAATTGCATTATTTAGACCAAGATTTGAGAAATCGTTATTTTTGTAACGAATCTTCTCTGTAACAGTAATACATTGATTATACGTACAAAAGAAGGTCAGGATGGAGAGAATGTTTTTAAAAATGCTAAGTATTGCATCATTGATTGCAATTTCTGGCTGTACGGCAAATCCTGCCCATGGTGGCAAAGATTCCCCTCAGCCTCCAGTATATGAGCAAAAAGGCATGGAAATCAGCAAAACAGTCTCTGAGATGGCTGATACTTTATATGCCACAATGATTGCTGATCTTAAAGCAATTGATTCTGCAAATGGAAATGGTCCAGTCAAAAAAGTGACAATCCCTAAGGTTGCAGTAACCTCTTTTGTTGATACTGATACTTATGAGAATGCTGGTTATCTTGGTAGATCAATGGCGGAAATGTTTGTTCATGAACTTGACCGCAGAGGTATTCAGGTCTTCGAGTATAAACTGACAGGATCTATTTCAATAACAAAAGACGGTGAGTTTGTATTCTCAAGAAACTGGAAGAAGGTAGCCCGCCAGGCTATGGTTAGACACATTCTGGCAGGAACAATTACTCGTAATGAAAAAGGTATTGTTGTTGTCGGACGTATCATTAATATGTCAAATTCAACCGTCGTAGGGTCTTCAACCGGATTTATTCCTTACGAGAGACTTCCTTACTGCTATAGAACAGGCGAGAAAAACTGTTCTATAAATGGAGCTCTTTCATATCAGTATTATCTTCATGAAAATGGAAAGAAGGTGGCCAATGGAGGCGGTGTTACAGATACTGTAACCAGTGTAAGAGTATCATCCTATTCCTATCACTCAACATTAACTCCAGAACAGGAAAAAATTGTTAAGAAGAGAAAGGAAGAGGAATTTATAAACAACTACTATATGTCTGATAAGAAAGACTTTAATGCTAAATACTATGTTGAGGGAGCGAAAGTTCCAGGAACCTCAACCGGCAATTATGAGCGTTACATGTACGAAAAGAATAAATCTTCACTTGGTGCATCAGGAAAGTCATCAGTTGTTTATCCAGCCCAGTCATATATGTATAAGGACAGAATCACCAGAGATGTTCATGATGAAAGTCATTATTCAAGGGTGAGCGATTAGGAGAGAAAAAATGAAGATATTAAAGATAGTTGCAGTTGCAATTGCAATGTCATTAACATTGACATCATGCTCTTCTACTTTTTTAACCAGAAATATCAGTTTTACTGATTCTGGTGTGAAAAAGCCAAACGCATTTCCTGTTCTCCGTGCAACTGGTTATGCCTCAATTTCAAGACAGCCGGGAGCAACATCTCAGATGAAACAGATAAAAGCCATGAGAGCTTCAAAGATAGAGGCTTACAGGGAGCTGTCAGAGCAGGTAAATGGCGTATATATAAATGCTAAGGATTCACTGAACAGTAACAGTGTGGAAACCTCCAATAACGTAAAAACAGAAGTTGATGGATTCATTCATGGTGCACGAGTAATCAGACAGTATGCCATGGGAGATACCTATGCAACCGAGGTTGAGCTTGATACCCGTGTAGTCTACGACATGTATGATATGCGTGGCGCTTTATAGGGGAGGTTAATATGGAAACTGCCAACAGATTTGTTTTCAAAAAGATAACTCCTAATACTCAGGAAGCAGCTGTAAAACCTATAAAAGACTATCTAATGATGCAGGATAAGGTTCTATCCTGTCTGGAACAGGTTATCAGCAGGGAATATCTTGCTTTGAAGGAAAGACACTTTGAGCTGTTACAGGGGCTTTCAACAGAAAAGTCTGATCTGATGCTGAAACTACAGTCAAATGATCAGAAACTGAAACTACACCCTGATGTTGGAACTCTTAAAACCAAATACAGTGCAGAAGTGCTGATAATAAAGAACAAAATGAAGAAATGTCATTTTAGAAATGAAGTAAATGGCAAACTGATTACCATGTGTATGCAGTCTTCCAATAGGCTTCAGGCTTTACTTGTAGAAGCAAGAGATCTTGTAACCCGTAATATGACTTATAACAACAAGGGAAGTGCATCCGCAAGAGCTCCTCTTAGAGTTTCTGTTTCAGCTTAATCTTTAAATTCAGATAGTCCTGTTTTCTTGAAGCAGGACTATTATTCTTATCTTTGCTCTTCTCTCTTTAAACCATTTTTTATTATAAAAATCAAAGTGATACTCAGAATTGCTACAAATTATGGGTATGTTAGAAAACAGCTAAAAAAAATGTAATTTAAGATGAATGTGCATTTAATAGCTTACGCTTCTTTTTCTAGTCTAAGAATAATGCATAAATACAAATTACATTGGAGCAAAAATGGGATTGGTTAATCTTTGTAATATCTTTGGCAATGATAAACTTGTAATTTCTGAGTTTGATTTTTCACCTGTAAACTATACTCAGCATGTGCCAAATCTTGATGCGGAATATGTTTTTGAACTGAACAGTCTGAATGATCTATTACTATATCTGGTTCATCCTTTTAAAGACTGTCTGTATATAAGCGGACCTTCGGGGTGTGGCAAAACTTCTCTGGTTCTTCAGGTTGCGGCAAGATTAAACTGGCCTGTAGAACAGATCACCTTATCTAACAAATCTGAATCTTTAGAACTTATAGGGCATTCTTCTTTAAAGAATGGGGAACTGATTTATGAATATGGACCTTTAACCAGGGCCATGATGTACGGTGAAATTTTAATTTTAAATGAAGTTGACCTGATGTCCCCTGGTGATTTAACTGTATTGAATGATGTTCTTGATGGAAAGGATTTAACTATTGTGGCAAATCAGGGGGAGATCATCAAACCTCATCCTAATTTCCGTGTTGTTGCTACTGCTAACTCAAAGGGAAATGGAGATACTAGCGGTTTTTATAATGGAGTTCGTCTCTTAAATCAGGCTTTTCTTGACAGGTTCAGATTTATGGAAATGTCTTATCCTAAAACTAACGTAGAAAAAGCCATGATTCTAAGTATGTTTCCTTCCATTGATGAGTCGCTATGTGTAAAGCTTCTTAAATTTGCTCACGATTTAAGGCAGGTAATAGAAGTTGGTTTTGAGAACGGTGTAAGGCAGTTGTCAGCGCCTTTTTCAACAAGATCTCTAATCAAAATCGCAGGGCTTATGTCTCTTGATACAGATCTGGACATTCATAAAATAATAAAAATGTGTTTTGCCTTAAGATTGCCTGCAGTTGAATACGAGTATGTGATGAGACTATGTAATGATATTTTTGGACACGAAGGTGGAAAGCCGACTGTAAAAACGGAATAGGCTAAAAAAAATAAACCCAGCATACTCATGCTGGGCTTTAACCTCATTCTCCTGCATAATGAGGTTATATCTGGGTAAGCAGTTCTCCTGCAAAACTGCTTTATCCAAAGATGGAAGATAACTCGTCTTCTGAATCGATCAGCTTGTTTGCTACAGATTCATAATCAATTTTGTATGAGCCATCTTTAATTGCATTTTTTAGTTTTTCTACTTTAGCAGAATCTACTCCTGAGGATTCTTTTGCTTTTTGAGTTCCTTTTGTCAAAATCTGTGCTGCGTTAGTCAGAACAACTGAATCTGAACCAAATTTTGATACGGTTTCCTTTGAAGCAACATTTCCCTTAGGATCCTGTGCTACGTTTTTGGCAGTAGCAACGGACTCTTTTACGCCGCTTTTATATATGCGGCTATTTAATGCATCTATTGCCATGATACTACCCTCAATCTTTCTCTCTCTTAAGATATATTATCAGCAGATTTAATATTTACCACTGTTAATTTGTTAACGGAATTAATAAAAAAAACTTAAATAAAAATTTCAAAAAAAATAAAAAAAAATGAAAAAAAACTTTTCTTATTGAATTTTCTAAAAAATTACTCGCACAATTCCTGGGCCTTCGACTATGCCGGTTACTATTTTGTTTGTTTTACTGTTTCTGACCTGAATTGTGTCGTTTAATTTTCCTTCTTCAAGTGCAATTCCCTGTGTTTTTATATACAGATTCTTTGAGCTTGCCTCGATAGTTACGATATCACCTTTAGCAATCAGAGTTATATCGCTGATTTTAAATTGTTCTCCGGCTCTGATATCTTTTTTTGCCTTACTTCCAATGATCTGGTTCTTGTCGTTAATAATTGAAGCTGCTGTTGTATTTTCATTAACGAATGCATCTTCAACCATACTTGAGGTGATTACATTTCCTCTCTGTATATTAGATGCTGCCACTACGGATGCTCTTAAAACAGAAACTGTAACAGGAATGTTGATTACATACGGATTCTCTTTTCTTGAGCATGTAATTCTTACAACATTACTTTTTTTGATCTCTGAATTCTGTAATTCTGCTGTCAGGTAACCTGAACATTTTCCTCCATAGTCACGATTAGGATCGAGCTTTGCAACCTTGACTACATACTTTTTATCGACATCCTTATTTGTGAATTGTGCAAGCATGTATTGCTTTGCAACATTAGATAGAAATTCTGCCTCTGCCTGTGTTGCATTAGTTGCAGCAGGTAATATGGAAAGGAATAACAAAAAAATTGTTGAAATTTTTTTTATAAAAAATAACACTGGATTTTCCTTGAACAGAATCTGAGTCTCATTATGATAATAGCACATAATGACATATACATCCGTACAAACAGCCACAGTTTCTATAATTAATGGTGGAGAATGTAGCAAGATTCGGGCCATACCAACAAAGTTGGATTTGTCGCACTTATTTTGAATAAATCGTTTTTCCGGTGTGATTTAATCCGCAAAATTTTGAGATTTCTTTTGTTTACCCGGATTTGCTAATTATTCTTTATTGTATACGGTGGGTAAATTGCCACTAGGGGAGTATTGCCTTTTTTATCCGTATTTACTAAGAAAAATCTGTTATTGTTTTTTTTATATTTAATGTATTGATCTTAAAAGATTTACTATAGTGTATTTGTGTTGGGATTATTATTAGATAGTTAATTTTATGTAATCGTTTCTTATTGAAAAATAATCACTGGATATGTATACTTTATGCTTAAAATTCAAGAAGATAGAGTAATTAAATTCAATTGATCTGTTTGATACAAGAGGCTCTGTATATATAGTGGTTAAAGCAGAATAATATATTTTTAGAAATATAAAAATAGCCGAACGTTAAGAATTTCAACGTTTTTGTTAATAAATTGTATGTAAAGGCATGGATGAGATGACATTTACAAATTCAAATAATAACAATAATGAAGGTAAGTTTAATCAAACATTTTCTTCATCAACCGGTTCACCAGCCTCAGCCCCTGCAACTGGTGGCAGTACACTGTCATCTAATGCAGGATCTACTCTAAATAAGACGCCATCTGCTGGAGTTTCTTCTTCATTGTCATCTAATGCGGCAAGACCTGCAGGTTTAGGTGTAGGTAGTTCTTCTGCAGCAGGTAGTACAGGCTCAGCTCCAGGAACAACTTCTGCATTTGGATCATCTTCCATGTCAAAAACTGTTCCTTTGACATCGGTAAGCAGTGCAACTGCAGCTCGTCCTGCTTCTTTATCATCTACTCCTGCTACAGCTAATACAGTTGCTTCAGCACCAAGACCATCTGCATTTACTACAACTGCAGCTCCTGCAGGTGCAAGTGCTACTGCAACTGCTGCCAGACCTTCTGCTTTTGGAGCTGCTGCCCCACAGAGTACAGCTGCTGCGGCTGTTCCAAGAGCTACTACATTCTCAGCCGCAACTGCACAGACAACGGCAACAGCAGCTTCCTCAACTGCTACAGCAGCAAGACCATCTGCTTTTGCTTCAACTTCAGCTGCAGGTACTGCTGCAACAACCGCTCCAAGACCTTCAGCATTTGCTACAACTCCTGCTTCTACAGCAGGTGCAACTACGGCAGCGGCAAGACCATCTGCTTTTACTTCAACAGCAGCATCAGCTGGTACAACCGCAACTGCTGCAAGACCATCCTCATTTACTGCATCAACAACAGCATCAGCAGGTAGTACACTAGGAACCAAAACATCTGCACCTGTTAGCAGCGATGAGTTTGCGAAAAAGTTTGCCGAAACCAAAGCAGCTTTGTCAACAGTTAAAAAAGCACCTTTATCATCAGGTTCAACAGATAGTGGTAATGTACCTCCTGTTGCTCCTGGTCAGGAAGTAACAGATGTGCAGTACAGACGCTTTGCTGCATTTATTGAAGAAAAATGCGGTATTGTTCTAGGTGTTGGTAAACAGTATCTTGTTAACAGCCGTTTATCAACTCTTCTGTCTAAGTTCCGCATCTCAAACGTTGATGAGCTTATTAATAAGGCTATGGAGAACACTCCTAATAATAAGATTCAGGATGCTGTAATTGATGCAATGACCACCAACGAAACTTTATGGTTCCGTGATACGTATCCTTATACAGCATTGGAACAGTTTATTCTTCCTGAACTTGCTAAGAAGGGTAAATATCCTGTCAGAATCTGGTCTGCTGCATGTTCATCAGGACAGGAGCCATATTCTATCGGTATTATTGTTCAGGAACAGATGGCTAAGATGATTCATGTTGATCCTAAACAGACTCAGATCATCGGAACAGATCTGTCTCCAGAGATGTTAAATACATGTAAGCTCGGACAGTATGATGTTCACGCATTATCAAGAGGTCTGTCTGCAGAACGCAAGGCTAAATTCTTCAAACCTACCAGAAACCCTAATATCATGCAGATTGATCCTAGGGTTAAGTCAATGGTTGAGTTCCGTCCTATGAATCTTTTAGGTTCTTATGCGCTTATGGGTAAATTTGACGTTATTTTCTGCAGAAACGTTCTGATTTACTTCTCCAATGATGTTAAGGCCGATATTCTTCGTAAACTGACCATGTGTTTGAATCCTGAAGGTTACCTGATTTTAGGATCTACAGAAACTCTGGTTGGTGTTGCTGATAAATATGAAATGGTAAGGCATAGTCCTGGTATTCTTTATCGATTAAAACCTCAGAAATATGCCTTCTAATTCTTTTCTTTAATCCTAAAATGAAGCGTTATCATATTGTTTGATAACGCTTTTTTTATGGCACAAAATATGCTTATACGTTTAAACGCAAAATAATAATATTTTTTTGACGCAATGGTGAAAGGTATGAGTATCAGTTTTGATAAAGCTTTTGGCGTTTTCCAGTACACGATGGGAATTCGAAATCAGAGAGCTGAAGTTCTTGCAGGTAATCTTGCAAATGCAGATACTCCTGGCTTTAAAGCCCGCGATCTAGATTTTGATATTGCTTTTAAAAATGCCGCACATGTTCAGATGGAAGAACCTTCAAATATGATTGTTACAAATTCTAAACATATGAAGCACAGTGCTATTGAAGATGAGCCTGAATTAACCATGAAATACAGAATGCCATATCAGGCAGATACAGGAAATGGTAACACGGTCGAAGTATCAACTGAAAGAATGAAGTATATGAATAACAATCTTGAGTATCAGGCAACTCTTAGATTCCTAAACGGACGTATTTCTAAACTTAAGAGTGCATTAAGAGCATCAATGTAGTAGAGGTGTAAAATGGGAATATTCAGAATACTTGATATTGCTGGTACAGCAATGAATGCCCAGTCTGTTAGATTGAATGCGACAGCATCTAACCTTGCTAATGCTGAATCAGTCAGTTTATCTGTAGAAACAACCTATAAGGCAAGACGTCCTCTGTTTTCTGCCGCATTTGATGAAGCTATGCAGTTTGAGGTTTCCGAAGGCGGTGTAACAGATCCTGTAACAGGTGAACCTTATGGTGTTGGCGTTGCTTTAAAAGGTGTTATCGAGTCTGATGCTCCAACAATCAAGGAATACAATCCAAATCATCCTCTGGCCGATGATGAGGGATACATTTACAGACCAAATGTAAATACTGTTGAAGAAATGGCTGATATGATCAGTGCCAACCGTTCTTATCAGACTGCGGTTCAGATGGCTACAAGTGCAAAGAAAATGATGCAGGCAACACTGCAGATGGGAACAAATCCTAATATGTAGTCATCAGTCAGCTTAACTTAATTATTTTTAACAGAAAGAATCTGATCCGTTTGTTCTATAACTGGTCAGATTTTTTTTATTGATAGAATAGTTTCTGAATAATTTTTCTCTGAATAATTATTCAGAAAAATAAAAGATCTTATTGCCATAATAATTGGCACGTTAATTGAATCATATATGGTAAGATTTAGTTAACCGGCAAAGTTTGCCGGTGTGGTAAAAAGGTTTGGGGGATAGTTTTATGTCAGTGGATTTCAGTTCAATTGGTAAAACATCCAGTTATATAAATCAGCAAGAAGCTGCCGCTTCGGCCAAAAAGAATAATAATGCTCTAGATCAGGCAGACTTCCTGAAGTTGTTAACCACACAGTTGACCAATCAGGATCCATCTTCTCCTGTTGATAATAATCAGATGGTAAGCACCATGTCTCAGCTTTCAATAGTTGATAACCTAACAACTATTACCAATGGCATGGATAATATTGTAAATTCGATTTCATCAAGCTCTGCGTTATCAGCATCAAGTCTGGTTGGAAGAAGTGTTCTTGTCGATTCAAGCACAGCCTTCTTTGATGGTAATTCTCCTCTTATGGCTCAGATAGATGCCGGCTCAGGAGCATCTGATGTTAAGGTTACCATTACCGATAATGTTGGTTCCATTATCTCAAGTTTCTCTGCATCAAACATTGATGGCGTTACAGATTTCTCCTGGGATGGTGTTAAGGATGCCGAAACTGGCGAAATGTATCCTGCAGGAAAGTATACAGTTGTCGTTTCCGCAATGCAGGGCGGCAAGGAAGTTAATTTGCCGGTTAAGACATATGGTACAGTCGGTTCAGTTGTTCTTGGCAATACAGTAAGTGATACAAAACTTAATATTCTAGGTTATGGTGAAGTATCACTGGATAATGTCGGCTCAATTTCTCTGTAAATTTTCAAGTCATTACAAGAGTTCTCCTTCGAGGGAACTCTTGTCAATTTCCTGTCAGATAAAATACCTTTCTTCTGTTAACTATCTAATTTTTAACTAAAAAATTTAATGGCATGTAATTTGCTACTTCATCTGCAATGAAGGAAATTATCCGGAGGTACAGATGGATAAGTTATTGTGGGTCGCAATGTCAGGAGCTAAGGAAAATTTCCATAGTCTTGCTGTACGAAGCAATAATTTAGCGAATTCAGGAACTACTGGTTTCAAAGCGGATTTTGAAAACAGCAGAGCTATGTCTGTATTTGCAGATGCTTATCCTACTCGTGCATTTGCCATGACGGAACGTCCTGGTTACAACATGGATGGCGGCGCAATTGAAACAACAGACAGAGAACTGGATATCGCTATCGATGGTGACGGTTTTATAGCAGTAAACGATAAGTCTGGAAGCGAGGCTTATACACGTTACGGAAGTTTAGATATAGACGTAGAAGGTAATCTGGTTACCTCTAACGGTTTAAATGTTCTAAACGAAGATGGTGAACCAATTGTTCTGCCTGCCATGCTGGCAGACATCACCATAAGTAAGGATGGTGTAATTTCAGGTAGACCTCAGGGCGGTGATTCTAATGTAATTGAGGAATATGCCCGAATAAAGCTGGTTAAACCTGAAAATTACAAGGATATTGAAAAGGGCTATGACGGTCTATTCAGAAGAGTTGATGGCACAACTCTTGCACAGGAAAATACAGTTAGAGTTAGAAACGGAATGTTAGAACAGTCTAATGTTAATCCAGTAGAGGAACTAACAAACCTGATTAGAATCCAAAGACAGTATGATGCAACAGTTAAGCTAATGGAAACAGCTAATCAGATGGATGAACGTCAAAATATGATTTTGACATACGAATAGCGAGGAGAAGATTATGATTCCGGCATTATGGATTAGTAAGACAGGTTTAGATGCTCAACAGACAAATATCTCTGTGACATCAAATAACCTTGCCAATGCATCAACCGTTGGTTTTAAACGTGGTAGAGCTATTTTTGAAGATCTTCTCTATCAGAAGATTAATCAGCCTGGAGGCAGATCTTCTGCAGATGGCTATTTACCTGAAGGTTTAATGATAGGTGCTGGTGCAAAGGTAGTTGCTACACAGCGTCAGTTTGGTCAGGGTGACGTTGAAACCACAGACAATTCTTTCGACCTGATGATTCAGGGTAGAGGATTCTTTGAAATTGAGCTGCCTGACGGAACTACTGCTTATACCAGAAATGGTCAGTTTACAAAAAATGAAGAAGGAACAATTGTAACCTCTGGTGAAGGTTATCCATTGCTTCCTCAGATTCAGGTTCCAGAGAATGCTGTATCTCTTACTGTTGGTCGTGATGGTCAGGTTTCAGTTGTTGTCGCAAATGAAAACGCCAGCCAGGATCTAGGTCAGATTACTGTAACAGATTTCATCAATCCTACCGGACTTGAATCAATCGGTGACAATCTTTTCCTTGAGACCACCGCGTCAGGAGCTCCTCAGCAGGGTATTGGCGGTGAAGATGGAATGGGCATTATTCGTCAGAATATGCTTGAAACATCAAATGTTAAGGTTACTGAAGAGCTTGTAAATCTTATTCAGGCTCAGCGTGTATATGAAATGAATTCAAAGGTTCTGACAACTGTTGATTCAATGATGGGATCTTTAATTCAATCAGTATAACGTTTAATTAGAGGAGGAGAGGAAAATGAATAAGATTGTACTGATTACAGCTGTAGTGAATGCTTTGCTTCTTCAGGGCTGTGCTTTGGATACATTCTCGCCAAAACCAGATGATCCGAAATTTGCACCTGCTCTACCTGAAGAGGATTACTCAAATGTTGTTCCTACAGGAGGTATTTATAATCCATACACTCTGAATAATGGAATGTATTCAGATACCTCTGCTCATAAGGTTGGCGATATTATATCTGTAACACTTGAGGAAGCAACTTCAGCAAGTAAGAATGCAAATACTTCTCTAACCAAGAATAACCAGAATAATTACGGTGGAATGAATTTGGCATTTGGTACTGATGACAATACTGTAAACAAATACGCAAACAAATACATAAACAGGTATAGCCCAACATTAACTTCCAATAATTCAAATACATTCAGCGGAACAGGCAAGGGAAGCCAGTCTAACAGTCTGAAAGGTCAAATCTCTGTTAGTGTGGTTAAGGTTTATGCAAACGGAAATCTGCAGGTACAGGGTGAAAAGTGGCTGATGCTTAACAATGGCAATGAATATGTTCGTGTAACAGGTCTAATAAGACCTTCTGATATCAGTTCTGATAACACTGTTTCATCACAGAGAATTGCAAATGCTAGAATACAATATGGTGGAACCGGAGATTTTGCTGATACTCAGGAAAGAGGTTTTATCTCAAGACTGTTTAACAGCGCATTTAATATATTCTTCTAGTATGCAGGAGAGCGGCTATGAAACTTTTAAAAGGATTTCTTAAATTCATAGTGACTGGAGCTGTCATTTTTATGACAGCTGCGTCTCTACCTGCTCAGGCCACCCGTTTGAAGGATATTGCCTCGATACAGGGAATCCGTGAAAATCAGCTGTTAGGCTATGGTCTGGTTGTTGGTCTGTCAGGTACAGGTGAGAAAAACTCAAAATTCACTGAACAGAGTTTTCGTTCAATGCTGAATACCTTTGGAATAAAGATCAGTGAGGGTTCAAGTCTTAAGATTAAGGATGTGGCTCCTGTAGCTATTCATGCTACCATGCCTCCTTTTGCCAAGGTAGGCCAGACTATTGATGTGACTGTTTCTGCAATTGGTGAAGCTGCCTCTTTAAGAGGAGGTACTCTTCTGCAGTCAATGCTTAGAGGTGTAGATGGAAACGTCTATGCAATTGCTCAGGGCTCACTTGTTGTCGGCGGTTTAGGTGTAGAAGGTGCAGATGGTTCTAAAGTAACTGTAAATACTCCAACTGTCGGCAGAATTTCAAATGGTGCAATTATAGAGCGCGAGGTTCCTGACAGCTTTTCTAATACAGATTCATTTGTGTTTAATCTGAACCGATCTGATTTTACAACCGCGAAAAATGTCGTGGATGCCATAAATGATATGTATGGTGACGGCAGTGCTGTTGCTGAAGATTCAACCTCAATCAGAGTCAGTGCTCCAAGAAATCCTGCTCAGAGAGTAGCTTATCTTGCAAGTCTGGAAAATCTGGATATACAGCAGGGTGATGATTCAGCCCGAATTGTTGTAAATTCAAGAACTGGAACAATCGTTATCGGTAGCAATGTAAGATTAAAGCCTGTTGCTGTTACCCATGGTGGGCTCACCGTAACTGTTTCTGAAGATCCTAGAGTATCTCAGCCAAACAGCTTCTCTCAGGGCCAGACTACAGTAGTTCCTGATTCTCAGATAAATGTTGAAGAGAAAAAGGGTAAGATGTTTAAGTTTGATACTGGTGCAACCTTAGATGATCTCGTACGTGCGGTGAATCAGGTTGGACTGGCTCCAGGTGATCTGATGTCAGTACTGGAGGCTTTGGATAAAGCCGGTGCGATAGACGGAAAGCTTGAAGTAATTTAATATAATCTACAAAGATAAAAGCCCGAGCCTAAAACTCGGGCTTTTTGAGCTGTAGAGCTGATGCTAGTTTTCAAACTTTGACATGATTGTCTTTAAAGCATCGTTTACAGGAATAGTTTCCTTTTCGCCTGTCTTTCTTAGCTTATATTCTATAACACCGTCTTTCAGGCTCTTCTCACCGATAGTTATGATGTGAGGAATACCCATAAGTTCGATGTCTGCAAACATAACACCAGGACGCTCATCTCTATCGTCGTAAATAACGTCTACGCCAGCTTTCTGAAGTTCTGCATACAGATTCTCGGCTACGTCCTTTACTTCCTGAGATTTAGATGGCTTAATAGCAATAATTGCTACCTTGAATGGGGCAATTGATTCAGGCCAGATAATACCTCTTTCATCATGATGCTGTTCAATTACAGCAGCAATGGCACGAGTAACACCGATACCATAGCACCCCATGATCATAGGAACATCTTTACCGGTTTCATCTTTAACAGTTGCCTTCATTGCCTCTGAATATTTTGTGCCAAGCATGAATACCTGACCAACCTCAATACCCTTGCGTAAATGTAAGGTTCCCTTGCCATCTGGGCTTGGATCTCCATCCTCAACGTTGCGAAGATCAAATACTTCGTATGAAGGGACATCTCTATCCCAGTTTACGTTGATTAAATGGAATCCTGTCTTGTTTGCTCCACAAGCAAAATTTGCCATCTTATCAGCAGTTCTGTCTACAAGAATTCTGCCTTTAAAGCCTACAGGTCCTAATGAACCGGTGTGAGCATTTGTGAAGTTATTGATTTCTTCCTCGGTTGCCATCTCAAGAGGATCTGCAATACCAGGGATCTTGATCGCTTTAACTTCATTTAATTCGTGGTTACCACGAAGACAGATCATAACTAGTTCGTTTGAACCGTCTTCCTTCTTCTCTCCGTGTACAATCAGACTCTTTAGAACCTGATTAGACTCAATTCCTAAAGCCTTAGCTGCTTCATCAACAGTGTGACAGCCAGGAGTTGCAACCTCAGAGTATTCTGCACCAGGAGCCGCTCTGTCATAAGTTGGAGCAAGAGCCTCCGCCATTTCGATATTCGCTGCGTATGAGGAACCATCTGACCATGCAATAGTATCTTCACCAGCCTCTGCAAGAGCCTGGAACTCATGAGAGTGATTTCCTCCGATAGAGCCTGTGTCAGCCTCTACAGGTCTGAACTCAAGTCCCATTCTTGTAAATACACGTGAATAGGCATCATACATATCCTGATAGGTCTTATTCAGAGATTCCTTATCCATGTGGAATGAGTAAGCATCCTTCATCAGGAACTCTCTTCCTCTCATTACACCGAAACGAGGTCTGATTTCGTCTCTGAATTTGTTCTGCATCTGATATAAGCAGATTGGTAACTGTCTTGCTGATTTGATTTCTCTTCTTGCAATATCAGTAACTACTTCCTCATGAGTAGGACCTAAAGCGAATTCGTTTTCTTTTCTGTCTGTAAAGCGGCAAAGCTCCGGACCGTACTTTGTATATCTTCCAGACTCTTTCCACAGCTCTGCAGGCTGAACCATTGGCATTGCAATTTCTAATGCGCCGGTTTTATCCATTTCTTCACGAACGATGTTCTGAACCTTTGATAAAACTCTCATTCCAGTTGGCAGCCAGGTATAAATTCCTGAAGCAATCTGTCTGATCATTCCAGCGCGAAGCATTAAACGATGGCTTTCAACAGCTGCTTCTTTTGGATCTTCTTTTAAAGTAGAAATTAGAAATTGACTAGTTCTCATATTTTATAGCGAATGAATCTCAACATTGATATTTAGAGATTTGATTCGTCTCCTGATTAATTTCAACAAAATCTTTTTCAATTAGGGAATAATCGAAATCGCAACAATTCGTTGTTATTCAATATCTTGTTTTGACAAGAAAATTTCCAAAATCTCAGATAGTTACTTTTATCTGATTTTAAGACTAATTTACTTCGCAGACCTCATTTTATGGTCTTATATGGCGAGAAATTATAGAAATTTTGTAATTTCCGTAAATTGAACTGAATTTAATGGTGAGCAGTATATCATTTTTTATTATTTATATCATTGTTCTTAGAAATCGATATTTAATGGTTTTCGGATAATATTTTTTCTCAGATGATATTGTTTGAGTAATGTTATAATTTTTCGTGCTGTCATCGTATAGATATCTTTGTTATAGCCAAATAATCTGATGATAGTCAGCTATGCAGTTCTAATTTTGAAAATGTATCAAATCTTCTAAACGGGATGTCTTTTATGATGGTATTTGTCGCAAGTTTTGTTGTTTTTCTGCTATTTGTTTTAGGTCTCTCTCTAAGCCTAATTTTTAGAAAAAAGACTTTAATGACTGAGGATGAAGCAACAGCTTCCATCATGGGCGATAGTGCATGTTCAACCTGTCAGCAGATGTGTGCTATGGCTGGCAGATCGAAGGTTTCAAAAAAAGTAAAAAGTAAAATCAAATGTAATGTAAACGAATTAAATGAGGTTGAGATTCCACATAAAGAAGTCTAGTTCAGAACAAGAATGATTGATAACGGATTTAAATCCTAAGGAACTTTTATGAAAAAAAATCGACTAATGTTTACTGCAGTGCTCTGCTTATCTTTATGTACTTTTCTTTATGGATGTGATGACACTAAGTCTGAGAAAACTACAGAGCAGG
Organism: Succinivibrio dextrinosolvens DSM 3072; assembly: GCF_900167015.1. GTDB lineage: Bacteria > Pseudomonadota > Gammaproteobacteria > Enterobacterales > Succinivibrionaceae > Succinivibrio > Succinivibrio dextrinosolvens. The sequence continues at coordinate 2,110 of NZ_FUXX01000016.1, read as the reverse complement.
TTTCGACAAAAGTTCAGGGTAAAACAATGGGGACCTTTTATGCTGTAAACGTAGTTGGAGGATATAAAGGAGGAGAACAGGCTCTTACCGAACTTGCTGAAAACTGCTTTAAAAAAATCTGTGATGAAATCTCAACCTTTGATAAGAATGCTGAACTGGCAAAATTCAATGAGTTTAAATCAACAGAACCTTTTGAAATATCTTCTGATTTATCCAAGATTATTCAGGATACAGTTTATCAGGGCAGAAGAATTGATGATGCCACAGATATTACCGTTGGTCCTCTGGTAAATCTTTGGGGCTTTGGTATAAACAAAAGAAACGATAGTGCCCCATCTCCAGAGCAGATTGAAGAAGTAAAAAAATTAGTTGGTTTTGACAAATTTGAATTACGCTTTGAAAATCATAAGAATTACCTTTTAAAAAAGGATCCTGATGTAAGACTTGACCTTTCAACTGTTGGAGAAGGTTTGGGGGCAGATGCTGTAGCGGAGGAACTTATAAAACAGGGCTATAAGAATTTTATGGTTAATGTTGCCGGTGCATCCAGATCCTATGGTGTTAATGCTGAAGGCCGAAAATGGAAGCTTGGAATCGAAGATCCAACCTCTCCTACTCCTAAGCTTTTTGCTCCTATATGTGCTTTGGATAAAGCTGTTACAACTGCCGGATCCTATAGAAATTTCTTTAAGGATGAAAAAAGCGGAACAGTTTATTCTCACGCTATTGATCCTAAAACAGGCTATCCTGTATCACACAAGACATTATCTGTTACCGTAATCTCTGACAGTGCCTTTGAAGCAGATGCTCTTGATACTGGACTTCTAGTTTTAGGTGCAGATAAGACCTTAGAGTGGGGCGAGAAGAATAACTACCCATTAGCTACAATTGAATATAAAGACGGTAAGCCTGTTATGCGTCATACAAAGCAGTTTGAACCTTACCTGAAATGTGGTTCAGAAACCGCCAATAAATAGCTCTCCCATAAAAAGATCCTTCTGTCTATGGGAGGCCTTGCCTCCCATCTTAATATAAGCCTGATTTTTGAGTGGCTATCGGCAGAAGTTAATCCTGTCTTTTGGAAACGTGATGATAATTGTCATCGTAGAACTTTCCATTTCTGATATCGTCAGTCATTCCCTCATATGGTGTTTCATTAATTACATCGTTATTGTCTGCACCTGCATCCCCAATGTAAGTAATTGTTGCAAACTCTGGTACCAGATACTTTGGATAGGTTTCATATTTCTCACGAGCTTCGTACATTCTGTCAAGGTGTTTGTTCTGATAGCAGACTGTGATTTCAGGATGGTCATGAACCCATTTCGGAAAGAAGATTACTCCATTGATTTTTCCCTGAGCAGGCATAAAGTCTAAAGCAACATCTGTTCCTGTTGGTTCAGTCCAGGTAATTTTAAATATTCCATCCGCAATTTTAAAAAGGTTTATTTTCTGATCAGTTACCCATCTGCCTTTTACCATTCCTCCGTGAATACGATAGCAGCAGGTGTGGTTATTCTTGCAGTACCACTCATATTCCCAGCCATTATCGTAGGTATAAATGAAATGCTTACCGATAAAATCCTTCAGATCTTTTATTTCGCTTCCATTAACTTTTCTTAGCATTATTCTTACCTCTCTTCCTTCTTATGTAATTTAATACATGTAATTAATTACATGTTTGTATTGAAATACATAATATATCTAATTTTATTTATGTCAATAAGATTTTTGTTAAGAAAAAAGTTCTGATTGTCTGCAACAAGCCCTGTTTAAAAGACAATTTTGGGAAATCTGATAAAAAAAATTGTGAAAATATAATGAATAACTCGAGTTTCCCAGATAAAAAATTTAAGTAAATCCAGATCCACTCTAGGATTGATGCTCTTTAAAAACTTGTATTGATTTATTATCTTGCTAGAGGCAATGGAATTACCTGCTTAAGGAAGTTACAGATCCCGTTAAACCATGAGCCTAACAGATCATTTATGATCTGCTCTGCTTTAACAAGACAACCTTTCTTTAGCAGGCTTGCTTCTTCTAAAATCTTTGGAATATAAATGAAGCATCTCATTAGAGAATCTATTGCTGCCTGATAAGGTATATCCTG
>NZ_FUXX01000025.1 GCF_900167015.1 Succinivibrio dextrinosolvens DSM 3072 | reverse complement strand
AACAGCCTAGCAGCTTTTCATCTTTGATGACTCTCTCTCTGTATTCGTGAACAACAACGTTATGGCTTCCACAGTGTGGACAGACTGGAGGTTCTGCTGGTTCAAGCTCAATAGTAATATCCCTGTCAGACACTTCAGAAAAAGAAATATTTGTAATCTTGAAGCCAGGAAAGAAGTTTTTAGATAAAAAATCAGATACAATACAAGACATGGGCGTTTCCTTCTTAAGTGTTGTTGTGCTTTTTTATCTTAAGAGAAAACGCCCTTTTTTGTTTAATTTATTTGATAATATTCACTAGAAGTTTTTCATAAGCCACAGTTTTACTGAAGAACCGGAAATTTTTCTAAAAACTTGCCTTTGTTTTTTATATCGTTACATTTCAAATACTGCTTACAGAAAATTGAAGGTTTGACTTTAGAACCTTTGTTCCATTTTTTTAGTAGCTCATCATTTGAATAAATATATAGAACCTCTATTTCAGGAGCTGTAATGATATCAATAACATCAATATGACTATTAAGCAGTTCATTATTACAGGCTCTATTTATTAATCCATGCCATTTTTCTTTTGCGCTGTCATGAACATATAAAACAGCAACCTTGCCGTCATAGTCGTACTGTGTAATTTCATGAACCATCTCTTCACTACTTTTTTTCGATCTGGCTCTGGAATAGTCAGTATTAACCTTAAGAGAATCAATAACAAAATAGTTATTTTCTAATATCCAGTTTATTACTTCTTCCTCATTAGTACCTTCGCAAACAATATACATATAGGAATATTCAGATAAAACAGTCATTACATACCACCAACTAAAGATGAAATATGTCTTTTTGCATTATCCAAATCAATTTTCTTTGGAGCAGTTCCTTTTATTATATTTGACAGAATAATCCTGCTCTTTGAAATATCATTTCTAGGAACTTCTTTGCAGTCTGATAATCTTGTGAGCTGAAGATCGTCATTATTCCTTGTAGTTATATAGATATTGTCTTTTCTAGAAAGAAAATCTAAAAGCTCAGGATAATGAGTTGAAAAAATTAAACAGGCCCCTTTAGGATTAGTTCTTTTATCGTTAAATAACCCAAGAATAAACTCTATTATTTTTTTATTAAAATGATTCTCTAATTCATCTGCAATGAAATAGCCTCCATTTTTAAGAACCTCAATAATAGAAGGCAGCATTGTTATTCCTTTTATAGTTCCTGAAGATAGTATGCTGTCAATTGGTATTTTTTTATTCTGATTCGTTGACTCATTCGAATGACGTTTGTTTCCGGCCTTTCTGTTAAATGTTACAGAAACCTCTAAAGCATTAGATACGCTATTCTTAAACATAGTGATAGTCTTGATGCTCGAATCAAAACACTTAACCAATTCATTTGGGGCTGTTCCCAACCATGCAGGAACATTTGAATTAACAAAAGGAAGATTTGAACTATATGTTTCATTGCATTTATTAACTGCAGAGACAATACTTACGTCATCCTTCAGATAATGATTACCTGCTTTCTCAATATCTCTTGTTCTAACTTCTGAAAAATATTTATTCTTTTTATATTGTGAAGTTGTTGTTATGCTTAGCTTTTCCTGCTTATAAGAATATAAATCTGAAGTATATTCGACAGTTGATTCTAATCTATAAACTTTTGAGTTATTCTGAAATTCAACACAAAAATCCAATGTAGAGGAACTATCGAATAAGAAAAACTTATCCAGTCTTGTTCTTACATTGCTTTCATTTAACTTCTGATCACCTATTAATATACTCATGATAAGACTAATAGCATCCAGAATTGTAGTCTTTCCTGTGGCATTTAATCCTACAACTCCGATGATAACCTGAGAGTATAAAGCAGGTATTATTTTGAATGCAGGCATATAGAATTCTGGTTTACCAGCATTGCTTCTGACTCCATCATCCGTACAAAAATCAATAAAAAATCCATTTGGAAATAAATAATTCTTTCCAAATCTTATATTGAATATTTTCATCTCTATCCTTGTATCATTACGCTGTAGATTAAAACAGATTTTTTGTTTTATTATAAATTATAGCGAACATAAACAAAATGTAAATGTATATATAAAGCATATGGAAGAAATAGGAAAGTTGCTATCAATAGCATTCACTATTTTTGCAAGGAAGGTCTGTCGAGAAAAGAAAATCCCATTTGAGCTCTCATTAGATCCTTTTTATTCAAAAGAGAACTTGGATAGCTTAAGAAAATCTATCACTCAGATGGAAGCAACAGTCAGAAACAAAAAAGAAGTCATTTCATAAACGGAAGATGAGTAATTAGCTACATAATGATTTGTTTACCGATTATAAAGAGTGCAGTTCATCATATATCATCTGAGCCATACTCTCAGAGATTCCAGGAACTTTCTTTAACTCCTCAACACTGGCATTCATAACCTCTCGAATTCCTCCAAGATTTTTTAGTAATGCCTGTCTGCGCTTAGGTCCTATTCCCTGTATATTCTCAAGTACACTATGACTTCTGGCTTTCTGTCGTTTGTGTCTGTGTCCTGTTATAGCAAAACGGTGAGACTCATCTCGAATGTGCAGCACAATCTGCAGGGCCGGATCAGATAGGGATAAATGAATCTCTTCTCTGGTATAGCCGCGAATCAGAGTCTCCAGACCTTCCTTTCTGCCCTCGCCTTTTGCTACAGCTACAATTAAAGGGGGCTTAACTTTGACCTTTGAGAAGATATCTCCTATAACCTCTTCAGCCTGTTTTAACTGACCTCGACCACCATCAATAAAGACAACATCAGGAATAATACCTTCAGTAGGATCTTTAAAGCGTCTGGTTAAAACCTGATGCATGGCGGCAAAATCATCACCAGGAGTGATACATTCAATATTGAATCGCCTGTAATTGGCGCTGTCAGGTCCTTCACGGTTAAAGGATACACAGCTTGCAACTGTATTCTCGCCCATGGTGTGCGAAATATCGTAGCACTCCATATGCTCGATTCCCTGAAGACCAATCAGTTTCTCAAGATCATCAATTCGACGTTTTGCCGTAGACTTATCTGCAAGCTTAGCTGTAAGTGAGGCCCTGGCATTCTCTCTGGCCAGCTTTAAATACTTTGCCCTCTCTGAACGGACATTAGACAGAAAAACAACATCTTTACCTGATATCTTTTTTATTGCCTCACAAAGAGATTTATCATCTGCAACAGGTGTATCTGTAATAATCTCTTTAGGATACATGCCTGCTCGCATATCAGATAAATAGAACTGACTTACAAAGGCACTAAGAGCATCGTTATCGTCGGTAAGATTACACTGAGAATAATAGGAACGTGTTCCAATAATTCTGCCCTTTCTGATGAATAAAACATGATTGCAGCATAAATCCTGCTCCTCATCATGTCCTATCACATCCATATCAAACATCAGATCACCTGATACTGACTGAGACTCCTGAACACGTCTTAATGATAAAAGCTGATCACGAAGCTTTGCTGCATCTTCAAACTCAAGATTAGCAGCATGCTGTTCCATTTTTGAAGAAATATCATTTAGAACATCCTGATTCTGTCCTTTTAGAAACATACGGACATAATCAACCTGCTGCATGTAGTTCTTATAAGCAGCCTCGCTCATAGGAACACATGGAGCAAGACACTTTCCTATCTGAGCCATAAGACAGGGTCTTGAGCGGTGAGAATAAACAGTATCGGCACACTGTCTTATAGGAAAGAGCTTCTGTAAAAGCTTTAAACTATCCTTGGCAGCAGAAACATCCGGATATGGACCGAAGTACTCACAGTCAATCTTCTTTCTGCCTCGATAATAGTAGAGTCCGGGATGCTTACCTTTTGAGAGCACCAGATATGGATAGGATTTGTCATCTCTCAGAAGAATGTTGTAGTGAGGCTGATACTTTTTAATGAGGTTGTTTTCAAGAATAAAAGCTTCTGCCTCAGAAAAGGTAACCGTAAATTCAATATGATGAATATGCTCAATAAGAGCTCTGGTTTTAAGATTGATTTCCTTCAGAAAATATGACGACAGTCTTTTTTTAAGGTCTTTTGCCTTTCCTACATAAATAACAGTATTCTCATCAGAATACATACGGTAGGAACCAGGACGGTTAGGAACTGTCTTTAAAAAACTTTTATAATCAAAAATAATATCAGGCATAAACTACTGTTCAGAATAAAGACTTTTCCTAATTTTAAATTAAAAAACCTTTCAAATCTATGATCTGAAAGGCTTTTGAGTAATTTTATCGAACGACAATCGTTATTGATTAAAGTTTATTTTAACTGTCTATCCTTAGAAAGCAGCTACAACAGCACCGTTGTACTTTTTCTCGATGAAGTCCTTAACTTCCTTGCTCTGAAGAGCCTTAACCAGAGCCTTAACACCTTCCTTCTGAGCTGACTTGGAGTTTGCAACCAGAACATTTACATATGGAGAGTCTGACTTCTCAATGATAATTGAATCCTTTAGAGGATTTAAATTTGCGCTGATAGCAAAGTTGGTATTGATTACTGCTGCATCAACATCATCTAGTGAGCGAGGTAACTGAGCAGCCTCAAGCTCCTTGAAGTTAAGATTCTTTGAATTTGTCTTGATATCAAGTACGGTTGCAGTGATATTTGAAGGATCTTCAAGCTCAATTAAACCTGCTGACTGTAAAAGAAGCAGAGCACGTGCACCGTTGGTTGGATCGTTTGGAATAGCAACAGTTGAGCCTTCCTTTAATTCATCAAGTTTCTTAATCTTGTGAGAATATAAGCCCATAGGCTCAATGTGAACACCACCAACCTCAACTAAGTCTGAACCTCTATCCTTGATGAAAGACTCAAGATATGGACGGTGCTGGAAATAATTGGTATCTAGCTGACCATCAGAAACAGATAGATTTGGCTGAACGTAATCGTTGAATTCAACAATCTTTAAATCAACGCCCTGTTTAGCAAGAATTGGCTTAACAACCTCTAAAATCTCTACATGAGGTACTGGAGTTGCGCCAACACTGACGGTCTCATTTGCATTAGCAGAGAAAGAAGAAACAGCAAAAGCTAATGCAGCGGTTGCTCCTAATAATTTATTTAATTTATTCATTTTGTTATAACTCCAAAAAAATTATTCTTACCTTATGCTCATTAAGAGCTGTTGGTTATAATATGCGATTTTTTTCCTTTAATTACAAGAAATTCGTAATACTATTTAAGAATAGTGAGATATAAGAAAAAGCTATAACTTTTGTTTTCCGATGTTTTAAATTAAAAAGTAAGCTGATATTGATTCTATAATCCAGACAGATCAAGTTTTGGAACTGAATTTAAATCAGGCTTTTCCTGTTTAAAAAACATAATCATATACCATGGAAGATATGTAACCTTCCCCTCTTCCTCAAGATTACCTCTGCAGAATACATATCCGTGAGCTAAATGCCAGGCTTCATTGTTTAAAAGATTATTTAACGCAGAATGTTTCTTATAGTCATTCCCTGATTTAATCTCCAAAGGTATAACCTTATCGTAATTCTGGACGATAAAATCAACTTCACCAATATTTTTACGATTCAAATATCTAAGCTCAAAACCATTTGATTTAAGACTCTGAGCAAAAACATTCTCAAAAATACCTCCGGCATTAATCTTTAAATTATCTGTTAATATTGCAAACTGAATATTCTCAAGTGACATTGAACATAAAAGCCCGGTATCACTTAAATACAGTTTAAACAGATTATTCTTTTCATTAAGCTGTAAAGGAATTACAGGCTCAGATAGATTAAATGAAGGGAGAGCTACACCTGCATCCTTAAGCCATAGAAAAGAATCCATATAATCACGCAATCTGGCATTTGAATTTATGGAATTAACTGTAAATCGGCGATTCTTATCTTCAAGACGAGATGGAATCGTATCAAAGATATTCTTAATCTTAGCCTGACCATCCTTAGAATATTTATTAACATCCTGACGGTATAGACTGACAATATCCTTTTGAGTATCAATTACTTTATAAAGGTCATTTGTTTCAACAAACCTTTTCACAACCAGAGGCATACCACCGACAATAGTGTAATACTTAAACAGATTAAGCATTTTCTGATGGATTGCCAAGGATACTTCTCTTTTATTGGAGTAGCAGTCATGAAGATAATCAAAGGTATCCTGCAATACTCCATTTGCAATACAGAACTCCTCAAAATCCATTGGATACATATGAAGAACCTGCTCAAAGCCCACCGGATATGAAGGAACATTCTTATACTGAACACCTAGTAAGGATCCGGATTCGATAATGTCATATGAGCCGTTTTCAACAAGAAATTTTATAGCAGTTCTGGCATTAGGACATTCCTGGATTTCATCAAGAAAAATCAGAGTCTTTCCTTTTACAAGAGTGGTTTTCAGATAAGAAGATAGAGTCAGCTGAAGAGTATTGAAATCAAGATCTCCTGAAAAGATATCTTTAGCAGAATGCTGGGTTAGAAAATTGATCTCAACAAACTTACTGTAGTATTTTTTGGCAAATTCTCTAATGATGTACGTTTTTCCAATCTGCCTAGCACCAGTTACAAGAAGTGCTTTTTTGTCAGATTGCTCATGCCACTTTACAAGTTTATCTATTATTTTGCGATACATTTTAATCAAGACCAACAAATATAAATTATCTATTTATATTATAGAATAATTTTAATTATATATTCACATAATTCTTAATTATTAAGATTAATTTTTCACAAAATTCTTAAGTTTTAAATTTATTTTTTCACATAATTCTTAAACATTTAAACTTAATTTTCACATAATTCTTATATTTTTAAACAAAATTTTCACAAAATTCTAAATACTTTGTAGTAGTTAAGAAAAGTAGACATGAAAAAAACTTTTTATTGCATTTCTTTTTCAAAAGTGGACACTCTTTCTAAAACTGCATACTTATGCCTTTTATGAACAAAATTTGGTTCTTCTGTCTAGATAAAGAGCAAAGTACTTAATAAAGAAATTGCCGGCAAAGCGCAAAGTATGTTCTCACAATTATTAAATTGTCACGATACTTATATAACAATCGTGACAAACATTAATGAAGGAGGATTACTTGCTCTCAGAAAAAATATTAAACAATAAAAAAGCCCAGATAACCATGTCTTAAAACATGATATTCTGGGCTCTATCTTAGTAAGACTTAATAGAACAGAGCTATCTGTGATCAACCTTCTTAGTCAGGTAATCACCAATGAACTGAGTTAACTGAACCATCAGCACCAGGATGATTACAGTCATAATCATAATTGGAAGCTGGAAGCGCTGATAGCCATAGCGGATAGCAATATCACCAAGACCACCGCCGCCAATGGTTCCAGCCATAGCAGAACAGCCGATAATTACAATTACAGTTAAGGTAAAGTTCTGAATCAGTTCAGGTAGAGCCTCTGGCAGTAAAACCTTTCTTATGATTCTGAATGGACTTGCTCCCATGGACTGAGCGGCTTCAATAAGACCGTAAGGAACAGTTCTAAGTGAAGTTTCAACAAGTCTTCCTAAAAAAGGAATAGTTGATATGGTCAGAGGAACAATCGCTGCAGTTGTACCGATACTTGTTCCAACAATCAGCTTGGTAATAGGGATAATTGCCACCATCAGAATAATAAAAGGAACAGAACGCAGAGCGTTAACTACGGTTCCCAATACTGAATAGAATGGACGGTTCTCCCAGAAATAGCCTTTTGAGGTTACAAGCAGGATAACTCCAAGAGGAACACCGAAAATAATAGAAACTGCTGTAGATAAAAGTACCATGTAGATGGTATCAACAGAGCCATCAAAAAGCAGCTGAATGATCTTGGCATTATAGGTAGATAAACCTAAAGAAAGTAAAAAGCTATTCATTATTCTCTACCTCATAACCTAAAAGCTGTACGTGATATACCCGTTTCTCAAGCTCTTCCTTTGCCTTCTGGATTAGTGCTTCATCGCCTTTGACAGCAACAATAAGAATGCCTAATGGCTTATTCTGAATATGGTTAATCTGTCCAGCCAGAATACTGATGTTAACATTAAGCTCTTTTGCAACCTCAACGATAACAGGATCTTCCGCCTTGTCACCTAGGAACAGAAGCTCAAACCAGGCTCTTGAGCCTTCTGAATAAGTGTCATCAAGCTTAGTGTATTCAAGCAGATCATTAAGATCCTTTCTTACTACAGCACTTACAAGACGTTTGGTTAAATCCTTCTGAGGATTTGCAAAGAGATCAATGGTATTTCCCATCTCACTGATAAGACCACCGTCAATTACGGCAACTCGGTCACAGCACTCTTTAATCACCTCAAGCTGATGGGTAATAATCACAATGGTAAGATTCAGCTTGTCACGTAAGGTTGTCAGAAGCTTTAGGATTGAACTTGTAGTCTTAGGATCTAAAGCTGATGTAGCCTCATCACACAGAAGAATCTTAGGATTGGTTGCAAGAGCACGGGCAATACCCACACGCTGCTTCTGACCACCGGATAACTGAGCAGGATATACATCAGCCTTATCATCAAGCTCAACCATCTTTAAAAGCTCATGAACTCTATTTTTAATCTCATCTTTAGATAGAGTCTGATCAAGTTCTAAAGGGAAAGCGACATTCTCAAAAACAGTCTTTGATGATAAAAGATTGAACTGCTGGAAAATCATGCCGATTGACTGACGGACTTTTCTTAATTTTGCTTCGCGATAGGAAGTGATATCCTCACCATCAATGATTACCTTGCCATCAGTAGGAAGCTCAAGCATATTGATGATACGGATAAGAGTAGATTTGCCAGCTCCAGAAAGACCAATCACACCGAAAATCTCGCCCTTGTTGATCTGAAGATCAATACCTTTTAAGGCGTGAAGAGTTTTTCCATGATCTAACTCATAGATTTTATGTATATTTTCTAATTTAATCATTATTGAAAAGTTTTTAGCTAAAAAACGTGTATAAGGTTTGTTATTTTATTACAACATTCTCTTTTATTTAATAAAAATTCGGAATTTTGTATTAAAAAGACCTTTTTATAACCACAATTGTGGTGTTATTATACGATATGACATTATAAATTCATTCTTAATATATTAGACATACGGATAAAAAAAATGGGATTTAGCTTGTTTACTCGTGATAAATCAAGTGACAGTTCAGAAGCAAAAGCAAAGGCTTCGCTTTTTACAAAGATTAGAAGCAATATCAAAACAAACAGAGGAAACGGCAGACAGAACAAGAGCGTCAGCCATAATTTCAGAAATAATGAACCAAGTTTTGGTACCAGTTCCTTTTCAGCATATCAGAATAACACTCCTGTAAATTCTCCTGATGGTTCTATAAACAATCTAAATAACAGTTTAAATAACGGACAGTTTAATTCAGATAATCCCCTGACAGGATTTATGAATGGAAGTAATAATCAGGGATTAGATTCAGTTAACGGCTCATCATATAATCAGGCTGATTCAAAGCAGAATAAGGTTGATAATTATGATGATATTTCAAACAACTACTACAAATACAAATCTGATGAATCCTATCTGAATGAGGAAGGCAGAAATAAGGATCATCTATATATAGCCCCAGGTGAGCCTCTGGTTAAAAAGAAAAAGACTCCTGAAGAAATCAAGGCCGAGGAGAATGCCAAGCTCTTTGACAATAAGGCAACCGGTGATGACAATCGTGATCTGAATAAGGCCCCCCTGTTTGCAACTCAGAATACAATTATCAGAACCTCTGATGATAAGGATGAAAGTGAAGTTCTATCAGCACTTGAAAATACTGATAAGAGTGCAGAGACTGAAGAGGATTCTCCTTATATTGCCCCTGGTGCACCTTTAAACAGAAAGGCAAATAAACGTGATGTTGCAGACAGTACTACAGATTCAAATCAGGATTCTTTGAATACTGTTCTAAGTCGTAAGGATACAAAGAAAGCTCAGGTAAGTGACGATTCTGATTCCATATACATAACCCCAGGTGCCAGACCAAAGGTATTTGATAAGAAGGATGATGAGGGGCCAATCTATATCACCCCTGGCGCTGAAGGCGACAGACTGAATGCTCAGAGAAAAAAGCAGCAGGAGCTGGCACAGGAAAACAAAGCTACTTTAAATGAAAGTGCTGCACAGAAAATCGCTGAGAGTAACCTTCAGGAGAAACTTAACTCTATTGACGATCTGCCTCGCTTTAAAGAGACAGCTGATTATGAGCAGAAAAACATCCAGAAGACACTGAATAAATCTATCTTTGCCAATGTAAAGGATACCAGTGTAAATACAGAAACTGCTAATGGATTTACCTTTAATAAAACAGAAGATGCAGCTCTTTTAAATGGTGCTGATAACAGAAATATCTCAGGTGGAGTATATTTCTTCCTGTTCATAAGACAGCTGTTTGCATCCTTCTTTAACTACACCAATCTTGGAGTGGTTTTTGCCCGCTCAGCACTGCAGTGGATAGGTCCTTCAAAACCAGGCTTTATGCCAATACCATATTTTGGAATTGGCTTTATCTGCAGTCTGTTTGCTCTGATTCTTGAGGATTATACAAATCCTTTACTATGTGCTCAGCTGGTACTGGTTGTATATCTGCTGCTGGTTGGATGTGATGGATTCAGAGGCATAGGTAAACTTTTAAGTGAATTCTCACAGAGAAAGTCAGATACTTATGTAAAGGCTGTAATTGTTATTATTACAGCAGCAATCTTTACTGCATGCTTTGAGTACTACATTTCAGTTCTAAAGCCAGATTTATCCTTCTGCTTTGGATTCGGTGTTGTAGTGATGCTCTCTGCCTTATGTGCAACCTCAATCAATTATGGCGAGAATGACGATCCTGTAAGCTCATATGGTTCATTAGGACTTACAGGACTATTAATGTCACTGGTATTCTGTGTTGCTGTAACATTCATGATTGTTGAATGGCAGATTGCCCTGTCCATGATTGGTATCTGTGCATTTACAAGACTGGTTTTAGGTCAGTACATTTATGCAAAGGGAATCAATGCAAGTATTGAGGTTGTATGCAGTGTGCAGCTGATTACGATGATTCTTCTGATGCTTGATCTGCTGTTTGCGACACAGTCATTTAATTTTATAGCTGAGAGTTTGTTGAGAGTTTTATAAAGAGTTTTATAAGATTCGGCTGATTGATTTAGTTTTGAGATAAGGAGACTTTCTCTTTTGCAGAGATAAAAAAGTCTCCTTTAAATATGGTCTTGTGCATTCAAATCAATGTCATTCACAGCTTCAAGAAGCAAATACATTCGCTGAGTCACTGAAGCCAAGACATTCGCGGCTTTACAGAAGTAATGACATTCACAGCTTCAAAAAATAAACAAACTGTTTTACTGAAGCATGAAACTTCTGGTTAATTAAGCTGTTCTTATCTCATAACTGTAGTGAGCGGAATCATCTGCCATATTTGTAAAAATCAGGATTCAACAGATTTGAGATAATGAACCGATCGTGTTGGCACCATATACCAAATATTGCCATCTTATTATGGCTTATTTTAATATTATTGTTCATCGCTATTCCTTCTAATGGATCTCATATCTATCAGTCTTGAATTTATTCCTCACTTAAGGAACTTATCCCTCAGCAATTGACTGTAGTCCTGTTCATGGGTAGAGAGCAACAAGAAGTGTTGATTAAAATCGTGACGAAGTGTCTCAATTAGTCCCCATAGATTGATATCATCAATAGTCTGTACAGGGTCATCAATGGCAATCATTGGACTACGAGCATACAACTTATTCAGAGTAAGAAGAAAAGCTATCGAAAGCGACACTAACTGACCACTACTCATGTTGTAAAGAGCATCCACATCGCTCTTATAGCTACCAGATACGAACAGTATTCGCTTCTTTGGAAAATTAGGTTTAATCAGTAAGCCTCGACCATAATGGCAGTCCTGCATAATTCGACCAGAATAAATATAGAATAATATCTTCATGTCTGAAATAATTTCATCAATATATTTGTCACGCTGGCTCTGCAGAGCTTTTTTAGTTTTCTTATACAAATTATAACGCTGACTGCAGTGCTTAATGCAGTCTTGTAATCTAGCACTTGCATCAAGTTTTGTCTTCAATAGTTCTGATACCTTCTTGTTCCAGATCATTCTCAGATAGTCTCGTTTAGCTTTAACTTGCTCTTCAGTCAGACTAGTCCAGTTAAGATCTTTCAGATAGCTGTTATATATTTGTTCAAGCCATCCCACATTCACTCTTGCGTCAATAGGTATTATTTTCGCAGACAGTTCTCTAACTAATTCTGTCAACAATTCTTCCGTAGGTCGAGCATACACAATAGGCCTTCCTAAAATGCGCTCTACTAATTCAGCATCTTTCAATACCTGATTAATATTAATACTGTCGAAGAATGACACCAATTCATCATTCATTCCTTTTGAGGCATAAAATACTTCGCAAGGATCTATCACTTGCAAAACAAACTCATGTCTGTATTTTTCAAACTGATTCAAAAGGTTATGAGTAATGTTATCAAGGCTTTAAGACAGTTGTGTACCGTATGACTCTATATGCTTAACTAGCTCTGAACAGTCATCATATCTGGCTCCGCAGAGCGGACAATGTTCTGTTTGTAACTTATCCTGATTATGCGCAACAATTATTGCCAATTCTTCACGCCGTTGAACTATCTCACGCTTTAAATTTTCCAGTTCAGTTGTCGCATTATAGACACTAATCAGACTAACTCGCTCAGCCTCTAAGACTTTCAAAACGTTAGCGTCAATAACATTATCAGCAATCAGATTTTGAGGTAGATTTACAGTAAAAGTTCCGATATTCTCTAAACGAAGTTGTTCAAACAGAGTTCTAATCCTCAGATACTGCTTATATTCACTCAGAATTGTGGAGCCTTTGTATTGGAAATACACGACTATCTGCTTAATAAAATCTCCTTGCAACAATCTTCTCAAGAATTTGTTCAGATTATTCTGTTTAAAAGCAACCTTGTTTTGACAGAAATACAACATTCCATCTATACACCATCATCAGACAGCCACAGATTAAAGTCCTCATGGCTAAAGTTAGGAGTCTCACAATCCCACAGCAAAGACTTATCAGGAGAAAGAGAGATATACTGACTATGAGTATTCTGTACTCCTACTACTGAAGAAGTCAGTTTTTTTATTTCTTCATCGACAGAATTCTTCTTTTGTATATGCTCAGAAGACAGTTTTGAACACTGAGTTATGGCGTCACCAAGTCTTTGTATCGAATCTTCATAGCGAGATGTATCAAATAGTTGCTGTACTAGACGAGAACGTTCAGACTCTTTCATTTTAAGGAATGAAACAGTTTCCTCCTGACTCAGATAGTAAAGAAAATCATAATTCTTCGCTAAATCTTCTATACCAAATTTACGCAAGGTATCAGGTGAAATCTCATGAATTGCATCAGGACCGTTCTCACTTAGATACAGCCGATTAAAAGGAGTGAAATCGACCGGATTTCGCATCTCGTAAACATCAGCATGACGTTCCAGAATAATTTCCCGATCTCCAGACTGAATACCTGCTCTCACAATAACGGCTAGGTTCGACTTAGAGCTATAAACAAGAGGTTTCTGCTCATCTTGATCCATCCTTGTGGAGTTATTATGTAACGATACATAACTATCCATTCTTCGAATCTTGCCTGTAAACAGAATTTCTAGAGCATCAAAAACCGTCGTCTTACCATATCCGTTAGGTCCTCCTAGGATAACAGAATGACTGCAGTCAAACTGAAGATTCAAGTGAATGAATCCTTTAAAGTTCTGCAAGTATATCCAATTAATCTTTATGTTGCTCATAACACTCTTGCTCTATCTTTAATTTCAGCTGCTCATATACTGACTGAACATTACCATTTATTGACAATACTTCATTCAATGCCGATATTTCATCACTGTCTGATAAAAACAGATCTCTTTGTTGCATAGTCTTTTGTTCAGCCTTAATAGGAATAAAAGGCAACTTATGAGCAATGCAATAAAGCAAATGATACATACCATAGTCAATCTCTTCGATAAGTGCATTAAAAGATTCCTGCAACATTATCAGATCGGATATAGATTTTGCATTATGACTTATTAACAAATACTGCAATTTTTGGCTCAGTTCTTCACTATATGGCAGTACATATTTCTTAAAGAAAAAAGGATCTTTCTCCAACTCAACTATCTCGTCAGTGGAGAGGTACTCCTTATTTAAGTCTGATAAAACTAATAATGAGGTGTTTTTCTTTGCACATGGGTAAAGATCAGCAATGACCTTAATCACTGTTTCATACATATCATGTTGTAGACTAAGATCAAATTTTTCATAACACACAGCCCAAAAATCATCAAATACCTTGTGTTTAAAAACAAATATAGTTCCCTGGTTAAGGATGATTTCATAATCGTAGTTAAGGAACTCTGTAAAAATAATTTTTTTAATACTTTCCATCGTTAAAGTCTTTAATAGTAATCAATCCAAGTTTTTCTGGCTTTGTAAACTTGCTATAGTCAATGGACATTGTCGTTATCTTATTTGATTCCTCTCGCACATCTTCCACAGACTCTTTCACATTACCTACAAGCCAGTTACAGTCCCAAAGTAGAGACGAGATATTATCATTGCTAACTATTTTTGCACACTGTCGGGCTGTTCCCATATCCTGACCAAGAGTTGTTGGAGAATAAAGCACACCTTTACGCTGCCACATCATCTTTTGTAAATTGATTTCCTCCAAAGTGTCTGTCATAACCTGATAAAAATTATTAGGTCTAGCGCTTGCTTCAAGTTCTCGTTCTGCATTACTGTCATTTACATTTACGTCAGGATTTATGCGCTGTATTAAGTTCAAAATGTTATCCGAATCCATTGTCTGCAACACATCTATAAAACTATTTAACCTACCATCGTTAACATGCTGAGTAAATGTCATACATTCGTTAAGATATAGTTCAAAATAGTAGAGATAACAAAACGCTTTTTCTTTTTTATTCAATGGGACCGTTGTATTTGTAATTAGATCCATCAGTTTTTGTAATTTAACAGGATGAGCACACACACTATTAAAACTATTAGTTTCTGCAGGAGATTCAATTAACAACTGATGTAAACTTGACACGTGAGTACAAATCAAAGATATCAAACGCTCTGTTTTCGCCTCATGAGACCCAGGTATATTCTGTGCGTTCATAATTGATTGAACCATCTCATTTACCAAAAGATAAATGTCTTTCGGCGAAGCTAAAAACATTCCATTGTGATATTTATATGCACTTACACCGTTGGAATAATTCAAGTTTAAATTACAATGAAAATATAGATGAGCATCATTCGCGCACTTTCCTTCACTATTCCAGTATTTCCTCTTACTTTCCATCTTCTCAAACTCATCTGTGAAGTCCTTTGAATTTCTGTAGCACTTGCACTGGTGAAAAGACTGAATTTGACCAGTATTGTCCAATATTGCAAAATCCTCATAACTTTCAAGCCCCAGCATCCATTCTTTATGGCTATCATCCCCGTGATAAAGAATATCCAATGCTACATATAAAGCGCACATTCCCTGATAAATAAATCCGTTCCATGACGCTATAGCCGTGTGTAGTATCGTTTTGGTTGGAGTTTTGTTATTCCCGAATGCCTTTACTTGAGTTTGAGACATAAAAATATTTCAACACCTATACATTTATTCTCTATTTCATTTTTATATCAATTATATCGTAAGTTCCAATTACTGTTTTGTTTAACTTTAAAGTTAAACAGAAGTGAACAGATACTCCATACCAACGAACGCGTTTCCTGGACTCGGTTTAGTTTTTCGGGATTTTCAACAAACGCGTTTGTTGAATTGATATGTTTATCTTTTCATTAGCTGATATTTACTGAAATCAAACCTGTTGATAATGAGACCATATCCCAGACAAGGATTTTCTTTGTGAAGGACTTGCCTTCCTTTATACAAGCTGTCCTCTGCTTTTCCAGACAGAATTCATATAAATCTCTACAATAAGTTCAAAGCCAGACATAAACATCGCTGATGCCGTTTTTCTTAGCTGTCATATAAACACTGTACAGCATACATAGATCTTCCATGTAAGATATTGTTGCATTCCAGTTAGAATTTTTTCTGAATACCGTAATCGGTCTTATAGCCAGTTACACGATATTCGTATCTGGCGGAACCGCCGGATCATTTAAAAACTGTCGTATAAAAGGTCGTTGCTGATACCAATAGACGCAGACTCGTGAATAAGCTTCTCCTTTTTTCCTACCAGTCCGGTGTTAGTCTTATTCGGGCTCATGTGTCGCTTAATCATCTAATCCATGACTATGTCTGCATTTTCCAGAAGTTCTCGACATTTTGTTCTGACTATCGCAGTTTGCTTCAGATAGTTATCTCTGCTGTAATTAACGCTATACTCAAGCGCATAAATTTTATTGATTGCATTAAAGGCAGAGTAAATCAGATACATGTAAGAAGCGACTTTTATATCCTTCATGACAAACTCTCTGCATTCCTTTTCATCAAGCACATCCATCTGCTTACAGTAATTTTCAAAATCAAATGCCTGTAGCAGTTATCGTCTTAAATGAACTAGACAGTGCTGCAGTTTTGCCCCAGGATGTTATTACATCAGTTGTTCATAACCACTAAAGGCATCAGTAACTAATGTTTTGAACTTGAAGTCTGTGGTTATGATTTTTTTGATTGACTAGATATTACGTTTCTATAGACATCTATAAGCATTGAACTGCACTTTTGAATGAACAAGTGAATTCAGGGGGACAAGGATTTTATTTTCTCTACTCTCCTTATTATGGCAAATCCTTTATGTTGGCAGGAAAAGTTAATTAAGGAATAACTCCTATCCTTAACAAAATAAGCAAACTATCAGATCCACTTTGTATAGGCTGATAAAGGGTAATTACTTTCATTTCTATTTTCTAATTTAGGATTTAGAAATCCTAAATTAGAGGAATATTGGCTTTACTATTAGTCGCATCAACTCATAAAATGAGTAAGAGCTAATCTGATTGTTTAGTCATCAATGATATAATTATCATATTGAAATCAGTTGATAGGTCGTGTAAATGAAAAATATTGCTCAGTCAGAAAACATTGAAGATTTTTTAGATAGTGATTATATCTATGTAGATAAGACCGAATATATCTATAATCTTACAAGAAATTATAAAAGAGTTTTCTTTTCACGTCCTCGCCGTTTCGGTAAGTCTCTGACTCTAAACACCATCGGAACTCTTTTTGAAAAAGGAGTTGATCCTTATTTCAAGGGAACATGGATTTATGACAATTGGGATCAAATGAAGTATCCCGTTCTTCATTTAAGTTTTCTTGAATACTCTGCAACAGATTTATCTGAATTTAAAAGACAGCTATGTTTATCTATCTATAAATTCGCCAGAGCTCAAAAAATACAAGATGTTCTTGATGATAAAGAACCAAATGTTTACATATCAAATCTTTTTGATGCTATGAATGATGGTGAGCAGCTGGTTCTGCTAATTGATGAATATGATCGTCAGCTAACAGCCAATATTAACAATCCAGAACTTTATGAGAAGTTCAGAATCTGTATCAGAGATTTCTATGGCGCTATTAAAGGCAAAAAGCAGATTAAATTCATGGCCGTTACTGGTGTAACTCGCCTCAAAGATGTTTCTATCTTTTCTGTTGGCTCAGATATTATGGATTTAAGCTATGAATACGCCTTTTCTAACATGATAGGTTTCACTAGAGATGAAATAAAAAAATTCTATATTGATTACCTAAGACTCGGCGTATCTTACGAGAAGAATAAATCAACCGATAAGGTAACAGATGCAGATTGCGAAGAATTCATCGATAGAATGGCAGCGCATTATGATAGTTACTGCTTTGATAGAAAATATCGGAACAAGGTATTTTCTACCTATTCTGTCAATAATTTTCTTCATAGTATTGTTTCCGATAAAGAAGTATATTTCGGAGATTACTGGTACGAAGTTGGCGGACTTCCATCTATTCTTATGAACTATATGGAATCACACAATCTGAATATAGAGAATCTTCTGACCTCAGAGATTGAAATTCCTTATAACGATTTTGCGAACCCAACTTCTCTGATTGATATTAATGAAAATGTTCTGATGTGTCAGACCGGATACTTAACTTTAAAATCAGACCTTGATCCAAATGATAACGTGATTCTTGGTGCGGCAAATTTAGAAGTTAAATCTGCTCTATTCAGACTTTTAAGTTTAAAAGTCTTTCAGAAGAATATTTCTCCATATTCCACCGGTAAAAATTATGTTCTTGAACAAGGCTCTGTTGAAGATATTATCTCGCTTTTCAATGAAGTATTAGCTGCCCTATCTTATGATAAATATCCTGTTGATAATGAGTCTGTTCTAAGAGCACTGCTGCAGGTCTATCTGATTGGCAAGAATCATGATGTTCGAGTCGAACAGCATAACAGCAGAGGCAGAAGTGATATTCTTGTAAACTTCCCAAAGCGCAGAGTTGTACTTGAACTGAAATACACGGATATAAATAGTGAAGAACAGAAAAAGCTTGAGGATGCGGAGCATCAGATTATTGAAAAACGCTATGGTTTTGAAAATCTTGGAGACAGAGAGTTAATCCAGATCGCGTGCGTTTTTAATGGCGATAAGGACAAACGTCAGATTACCTTGTACAAGAAAGTTGAAAACTAATTTCGAGAGAATTTCTAAATTAGGTTCTGCTTTTATATAATTTCATCGATATCTGTTTGATATCCAATTTTTCATTAGGATTCTTAAATCAGAGTCATTAGCTTTTTTAATGACTCTTTGTAACTATTCAGGACCTACACTAAATTAAAACTTTCTCAGTTTCGCCTTTGAAAGCGAGAGATAATGCTTCAAATGCATTTAAGCCATGCTTCTTGGCGGTACTGAGATATGATGTTATCGTTAGGTAGGTCTGAGCTCCATTTTTTTTCTGTACATAATTGAGTAAAGAATATTATAAATGAGGCTTTGCTTTGTTAGATAGTAATAAAACAAACAGAAATTCTGTAGCGTGAGCGACATAAACTATGAAGACATTCTTGGCTTTAAAGGAAAAGGTCGTCCAAATAAGAATGCAGCAAGAGAAGTTATAGCCGTAGCCGTTACTGCAAAAAGATTGAGATTTCCGAAAATAAACTGGAACAGGCTGTTCAGGAAGGTTCTTATTATGTAGTCTGTACCAATGATGTCGAGCGTAAATGGACTAAAAAGGATTTATTAGGCATTTACAAAAGACAGAGTGTTGTTGAACACAACTGGAAATGCTTTAATGACAGAAAGATTATGGTTTGCTCTCTGTAACTGAAAACACCTCACCGCATTTCCGCATTGATGTGGATATTCTCCCTTGCGATGCTGATTTATACTGCAACAGAATATCTCTTAAGGAAACGCATGGATGAAGAGAAGCTGTCTATTCCTTCTCCTGATCATAAGGAACAACAAGAGAGACCAACACTGATGAGACTGTACCAGTACATCTCCAACAGCAACATATGCCTTTACATATGTCCTGATTCAGGAATAGTTAAGCTCTTAAATATGAGATCATCTCTAGCAGCAGTCTTTTCAGCACTTGGAGACAAAAGGTACCAGTACTACACGATAGGACTTTACCATCGAACGTACTTAGGATAAATTTTTAAAAAACGCCTTTCCTGAGAGGAGAAAAGGAAAAATTATAATTTTTAATGATCAATGTCTGTTACATATTACTAAACATAATCATTTTTTCTTTATTGCATCATCTAATCGTCTGCACAAGTGTGACAATAAACTAAGCATATCTAAACAATCATTCTCAGTAAATAAGCCGCTATTCTGTAACTCTGCAACTTCTTCATGAGCGATAGGATTTCGCACACCACTCATCATACCAGCAGACATGAACTTTTGACCTTCTTCTATATTCTTTTTTGTTGATTCAGAAAAATCTGCTCCATTCTTTTTCTTATAATTAGAAGACACCGATAAGCAGCCATTACTTCCGAAGACATCTAACATAAGACGTTGCCCATCTTGATTACTATTAGATTTTTCCTGAACAATTGCTTGAAAACGCTTTATTGCCTCATAAACAGCCCAGTAAAAATCAGCATTTTTATAATATAAATAAGAAGCACCTTTCACTATTTGGTGTAAATGGCGCCAATGATATTGTGCGTATTCAGGAATAGGAGAATGCAATACTTCAACAACCTCTTTTTGCTTGTCACTATCAAATTCTGAACTTTCAACAACAGAGTCAACAATTTTTTCAACCCCTTGTTTTATGTCACTCGTTAATGTTGGATACCATTTTTCAACGTCAATTTTTGTTTTCTCAGCGAGATTGCGCTGTCGATCTGTTTTTCTTTTATCTCGCCAATTACGTTCAACAGATGACAATAATTGTTTCAAATTATATCTAAGTTCAGAAGTTATAGGCAAATCCCAACTTAACGACTGACGATCTGTTGAAATTATATCTTCTTCTTGCTCATCTATAAAATCGACATCAAGCCAACCTGTTAGATAAGAATAGAAATGGCTTGATTCACCTACACCAAAAAACTCAGGAGCATTCACCATACGACCATGAGCATATAAGGTTATTCCTCTTAAACCAGGCTTCAATGGTTTTTCGGTTGCTAATAGCTCTCCTGAAATTTTCTTTTTATAAAAAAAGTGTTCTCTATTCTCAATGAAACCAGGTACAGACCAAGTAAATTGTGAATCAATATTTCTATATCTTAGAGTCTTATCTATTGATATTGGTGCATTATCGTTTAGTTTTATATCTGCTTTGAACGCATCATCAAAGAAATCAAAAAGACTGGCAAGACTGCATGCTAATCCTTCTGCATCAAATGCAGTTTTACGCTTAAGGTTAGTTAATACTATGGTTGTTCCATGCTCTTGAGGAGCGCAGTCGTCTATTGTATATTGAGGTTCATAATTTGGCGTTTTGGAATGAATAATATCATTCCAATTCAAAGTAAAGTTAACACAATAACCATTCTTTTTAGTAATTATTCGTATCGAGTCACCTATACCAAAGAATGCTAATTTACCTAATCCTTTACGTCCTGTTACTTTCCTAAGTCCATTAGGACTTAAACCATTATCAGATTCTCGCCTTTTACGACCAATTCTCAAGAAATTATCATTTATCTCAGCAAAAGACATCCCAATTCCTTTATCAGAAACTGTAATACTCTTACCCTTTTCATTATCAGTAAGAATAATATGAACTTCTGGAGACTCAGCATCATAACTATTAGCGATTAACTCCGCAATTGCATTAGGCAATTGAGAATACATCTTGACCCCCAAATGCTCAATTGTCTGGGGGTCAAAACTCATCTGTAACTTTTTCTGTTTATTATTAGTCTCAGTCATAGTTGTCATAAATTAGAAATAATTACTTCACCTAACCTTCTTGCATATTCACATGGGACAGCGTTTCCAATTAATCTAGCAGAAACTGCAATATTATTTGTTTTAAATACATAATCCTTCGGAAATGTTTGAAGAGTTGCGCCTTCTCTTATTGAAATTGCTCTATCCTCATCAGGATGACCAAAACGACCATTGGATATACTAAAAAACTTGGTTGTAATTGTTGGCGCAGGTTTATTCCACCACATACGACCATAACTATCTATAAAACTATTATCCTTACCAATAAAACACTTAAGTTGAAGGTCAGGATCATTCTTCCAATCTAAACGACTTCCACCATCATGTCTTGTTTTTTTTAAACGACGTAAACAAACATCACTAAGACCTGCGACTGTATGATTAAAATCAGAATGGTCCTTATGCCCAGCATTAACCTTTTTAAACCCGTTGGATTCTCCAATGAAATCAGATAACAAAGCTTGATGTTTATCTGGTTTTGGTAAAGTTATATCAACGTTTAAGCGAGTTGCAATTAGAGAGAAGCGGCGTCTTGATTGAGGAACACCATAGTAGCTCATATCCACAATCTTATATAACATTTTTTTATAACCAAGTTTCTCAAGCTTAGCTTTAAAATAAGGCCAAATACTTTGCTTATTCGTCAAAATGCCAGGAACATTTTCTACTAAAACATAACCTGGTTTATAGTATTCAACAAAACGGGCAAAATTTCTGAGAAGATCTTTAGTTTTTAGTGAATTTTCTTTAGCGGTGTTGATAATGCTATAAAACTGGCAAGGACTACATCCAACAAGTATTAACTTATCATCGTTAGGATTTATATTAAAATTTTTTTCAAAAAAATTACTTCTGAGCTTTCTTATATCTTTCTCTATAAAAACAGCCCCCTTATTATTATATTCATAAGTTTCTTTTGCATCTTTATCAACATCAACTCCAGCAATGACATTTACTCCAGCTTGACGTAGTCCGCATGTCATGCCACCTCCACCACAAAAAAAGTCTATTGCTTTGAATGATTGAAGATTCATAATATTCTATAAAAAATTTATATACACCAAAAACACAAATAAATATTAAATACAAATTAACCAAATAGTTTTTTTTATTCAAACAGTACTAAAAATAAATTTTCCTCTTAAGCTATTATTTAAATATTCAATGTCTCTTTTATTCGCACCTGGAATTAATGCTTTTGGAATAGCACCACATATACCAAATCTTGTACTTATTCCTTGATTAGTAACCATTTCATCTCTAAAGGCAATAATTCTTTTTGCTATTTTCTCAATTTCTTTTAGCCCCTTGTCAAAAGATACAAATTCTACTCTCTTATAAGAACGACTTTCCTTATTAACAAATATTCCTCTAACAGTTATTGTGAAAAGAATATGGACAAGATCCGCTAAAGAGTTATAAATTATTTTTTCGTCATATTTTGACTTATTAATTTTTAGTAAATTTACTGCATTAGTATTACCAAAGATACACGATAAAACGATTAGGAATAAATAGGGGGAAACATTATTTTTTTTATAATATTCTATTATATTTTTTATAGTAAACTCCTTGTTATTTTTCTTATCATGAAATTCCTTATGCACAAAAAATAAAAAATCGTAAGAATTCTTCCCCTGTAAAGAATTAAAAAAAATAGCATTACTCAGAACTTTTAGTTTTTCTTTATAAAAATCAAGTGAATCGGTACGAGCATTACAAAAGAAAGCTCCGATTGATTTCAAATCATTTTCACTCTGTTCTTCAGAAGTTATATGTTTATTTAAAAAATACAGATTATTACCTTCAATTATAGATGAAAAAGAACCAATATAATTGGTTGAATCATCAATATTTTTTAGAAAATCAATTTCTTGAATAAACCTTTTATCAGAGTGGTCCTTGTTATAAGCGGAAATATGAATAATAGCATTTTTATCTAAAATGTAGAGGGTATTCTTATTTTTTTCCATGAGAATAAACCTTATTGAACGCTATTTAACGATTTATAGAAAAAAAAATGCGCTCATCTTTTTTTTATCTTAGCTCAGACATATAAAAGTACAAAAAATAACTTCATTCTCTAGTTTTAAATATAAAGAATATTTCAGAATATTCCTATCATACGATGATTCAATTATTAAAGTATTTTAATATTCTTACTATTCCGTAATTATCTATTTTTATGGATCCGAGGTAAGCCAACAGACTATTTTTTATATTTTCTTTACATTTTTTTAACCTTAAAATTTTCTGCAAATATTCGTCATCATCAGCACACTCATTAAGCCATGAAACATCAAAATTCTTATATTCATAGGAGTTAGGATTTAACAACCATTCAGAACAATCATCTTTGATACAAGACACAGCTTCAGAAAGTCTTTTTTTATTTTTAACTAAACCTATAACCTTTAACATGCATAACTTTCGAACAAAGTATATATATTCGTTATCATGAAAAATTGGATTAACAATTGTCGAAGAACTTCTAACCATTACTTCAACACTTTTTTTCTTACCACATTCTTTTTCACATTTACTTAAAATCATCTCTTCTACAGATGAATCTGGCTGTATTATCTTGTTTTTAACTGCAACACAATAAAAATTAAAGTCATCAAAACTATTTTGAATCTTATAAGTCTTAAACCTATTAACAACAAGTCTTTTCAAAGGCTCACTCATAAAAGGAAAAATTGTTGCACAATGTATTTTTAAATTTCCTTGTATGAATTTTTCACATTTTTCCTTATCATCAAAATTAAGACCAAACTTTGAACATATAAAAGCAAGAAATCCTATTATAAAATTTAATCCAAGAGAAAAGTTATCATTTTGTAATGTAATATCAACATACCGATCAAACAAGCTTTTTACATTTCCAATCAAATCGTTATTAATGCAACCACACCTATCAGCATTATTAAGAAAAATAATAATTAACTCTTTTTTTGAAATAAAATTAAAAACATTAAGAAAAAGATTAAGCTTACTAATTGCTATACCAAACACATCTTCTGATATATTTATATGACTGAGGATAACAAGTATTTTCCATATCACAGGCTCGGATAATAAAGAATAATCAGAGGAATAATCAACTGAATTATCAATACAGGACAATACCTCTTTTAAATAAGAAAGCGCATCATCACTAAGAGGAACATTAGACAAACCATAGAAAAACTTTTCTAGGTCTTTGTATGGAATAAACTTAAGAGCGACAGTCAAATCAAAATCACTAATACAGTCAGCATGTATATTAAAAAAATTATCCGATTTGTTTTTTAATTCGGAAGATACAACAGAATTTAGAATACTTTGAAAATAAAGAGTATATATTTGAATATTCTCAGCATAGCTATCAACAGTTACGCAATTTATGTGCTCAAAAAGGAAGAAGTCACGGATTCTTCTATTCATAATTGAAAAGGCTGGAACTCCAGTAAAAAGGTTATAATTTGTACAAGATTCCTCCTTAACTTTGTTTGAAGTAGAATATGCTCTCTGAAACAGTTTATACGATATATCAAACGATGATAAATCTTTGAGAATTTCAATTCCTTTTCCCAAATTTGGCAAACTCATTAATGTCTTTTCTAGATTCAGTAAATCTAATTCCTTTCTAACAAGCTCTATATCTTTTTTATCAACATTGGATAACGGATAATTTATTAATAATTTTCCAACATAATATCTATCAACTTCAGCAATAAAATATTTAACACTTTCACTCTTTTTGTAATAAATACTTGCTGCGATTTTTAAGCTGTTATAGGCAAACAGAAAATCCTTAAAATACACATAGATACAAGCTTGCACCATATACAGATCAGGGGTTGTTTCATTTAAACGAGATGAGTTTGATTTAAGTAATTTTTTTAATTCTTTGTCATTAAATCTAGTAATTAAATCAATCCATTTTGGAATCTTAACTCTTTCAAAATCAACAAAAATAGTACGGGCGTTTACTTTATAGGAAAACTCACCAGGTAAACGAGGAGTCTTACTGTCAAAAATTCTAAATAAAACTATCCCTGACACTGATGACTTATTTAATATAGACAAAATATCCAGTATTTTTATACTTTCAACGCCATTTATCTCAACAGGACTAATTTCAATTGAACATTTCTTACCGTCACACTGATAATAAACAGATTCAGGAGATTGCTTGTATCTTTCATATGCAATGCAAGCAAGTATTTTTTCTAAATCATCTGACTGATCATCATTGATGCTATCTCTTTTTTCTACATATAAATAACCATTTCTGTATATAACGCCGGCTTTCTGAAAAACATTCCTGATAAAAAACTCATAGGAATAATTGAATTCCTTAAATATTTTCAAATTATCATACAGTTCATCTATTTTTCGTACTGAGTTTTGGGCTTGAAGCCATTTGAGCATTTCTTCTGTATTATGACTAGGTTCATCTTTCTTATATTCAATACCTAGTTGAACGGATGAATACAATATGTTTATTCCAAAGTTTCTATAGTAATCATCAACATTTTTGTCATATTCAGAATTCGAATCAATAAGATATGCTGGCTGAAAATCGCCGTGTAATATATTTTTTGCCCAAGAAAAAATTTGCTTAACGTCTGGATCACTGAAAGAATATCCAACAAACAAAATCACCTTGGTACCAATAAAAGATTTAACATAATTCTCTATTAACTTAAAATTTCGTGAATAGTTTAGATAATCGTCTTCTTTAAGAACAAAGTTATCATTTTCGAAATCTCCATGAATTTTTATCAATTCACGATCCGATTTTCGATAAGGTAAATCTGAATCTTTGCTGATAACTCTGAGCATTTCACTGTTTTTTTCAGCAGCAAGTTCAATTAGATGATCATAGTTAGTTGTGATAATAGTTTGAGTACCGAATTGAACAATAAGATCATGAACAAGAGATGGTTCAAGATTTTTTTTATAAAGAAAAACATCCTGCATCAGCTGAGTGTATTCTTTTTTACCACGGGCATTGAAATAATACTGAGGAAGGCGCAGAAACTCGTTCAAAGATAAAGAATCAGAATCAAGCTCAAGACGTTCAGAAATCTGTGAAATTGCTTTACGCCAAGACGGCATTCCAGAGGAGATAGAAGTACCAGACCCAACAAAGATAACCAGTTGTTTATTTAAACGAGCTTCATTAATGATTCTCTTTGATTCTGCATACTTCTTTTTTAAATCAGATTCCAAATCCATAAACAAACCTTTATAAAACACTCTATGTAAGGATTGTATATAAAGGCATACAGAACTAAGAAGAAGAAATACACCTTTTTACATATGAGATCACAATTGTTTTGAAAACAATAGAGTAATAATTTGAGAGAAATATAATAATTCCTCATGAATCTTGTGAAAGATCCTCAGCGCTCTTAAAAGTGCCTTAAGAGAGTGGATCGATCTAAAATGCGTTCACCGTGAGTTATCTCAACAAATATTTTATCCTTTAAGCACAGAAGTACGTGCTATCTCCAGAGGTTCTCCATACATATAGGATTCTAATTCTTTAGCAGTAAGAGGTTCTGCTGCAGGACCATTTGCTCTTGCAAGTAATAGCTGGAATTTATTGTGATGAAGATTTCTTGTTATCAGCAGATTACCCTTGGAATCGCAGTGAATTTTTTTTTGCTATGCAGTGTCCATCCACAATGCTGCAGTTTTGCTCCAGGATGTTCTTCCATCAGTTGTTCATAACCACTAAAGCCATCAGTAACTAATGTTTTGAACTTGAAGTCTGTGGTTATGATTTTTCTGATTGACGCGAAATTGTGTTTCTAAAGATATCCTTAAACCGTAAACAGCACTTTTGAATGAGCAGGTGAAGCCATGCACAGAATGTAATTAGATCTGCAGATAGCAACATCTTCTGGATTTCTGTCTTTACTCTTTCTTACTCCCTGAGAGTCCAGACAGTCAAATGGAGTTCCATCGAGTAATAATACTGGAGCTTCTTTTGCAGCCTTGATGATGCCTTCATATAAAGGCTTAATGTAAATCTGGTAAAATCATAAAGGTTATGGCTTATAGTATTATTGCCAGGCTCAAACATGTCCTTCATAGGTAGAATATAGTTGTTTAGAGCAATGCCTCGACAGATGAAATCTGCACAGCCAGCATATAATCAATACCGATTTCTCTGTTTGGTATTACAGGTACATTCTTATTATCCGCGATTGCTATAGATACATTACCGCAATTCTCACAGACTTCAACATCATGGATAGTCTTAACCACACTAAGGAGTTCATTAAGTTTGTGGTTTGCTCCGATTACGTTATCAACCAGCTTGCCTGTGTCATATGAAACAGTTTTACCGCCGCAGTCTTTACAGTTATGATTTTTAAGTGAGGCGTGAACAGTCTTGTCTGGATTTCTGTTCTTAGCAATTCTTCCTTTTGATTTTTCTTTGGAGACTCTTTCTTTTGTGGAACGGAAAGAGCGTTTATCTGTGCTGCTGCCTGATCAAGGGATTACCTGGATACGATTACATAGTATGGCTTATTGCCAACATTAAATACCAATAAAGCAGGCTACAATACCAAGGAACAAGATAATCAACATTTACGCTTCATTATTTTTATTTAATAGGCTCAAAATGAAGAATACCTTTAATGGAACTCAAATGCTTCTTTCCAAGGCATGCTGCTAAATTAACAAGATAATGGAATTTATCCTTTTCGGTTTTACAGTAGATAATAATAGACTTCAGCTCTTTTCTAACCTGACCATGATTTGTTGAAGAAGAATTTCCGTCGTCGTAAATAATTAGCTCACGGATAAAATCAAAATCATTTTGAGAAAAAGAGAAACCAAAGAAAGTCAGAGAAAATTCATCCTCAACTAACCACTGCAGATATTTATCATCGGTCTTATTTAGGACTTTTTGAAAAAACTTAAAGAAAGGTATCTTTTCAATATTTGTTTCACTTCTTGAATTCTCTTCAAAATAAAAAGATTCTGTTCCAATGACAATATTTTTGGAGACACGATCTCCATGAACATAACAAATTCTGTCTTCTTGTCTCTTATACGGAACGGAGCTTTTTAAAGAATTCATAAATGTCGAGGTATAGTTTAAAGAGATAACATGAGAAAACTTATCTTTTAAATAAATCTCTTTTGACTTTCCTGATTTATATTTATTTTCTTCTATCTCGAGATATTCGCAAAACAATTCCTTGAACATATCTAGTCCAAGCAAACATTCGCTCAGTGAAACATGTTTATATTTTTTTAAGTCTTCAGTCTTATTCTTCGTTAAATTTGTTTTACTCTCAATACGATTAACTGTTTCATACAATAAATTCCAATTTATATTGATATCTGAATTTACAGGATATTTAGTGAGGTTGTCAGTAACAATATCTTTTATCAGACTCTCAATATCCAACCAAAAAATATCAGAGCTTATAATATTATCTTGTAACAGAGAACAAACTTCTCTTATGTTTGTAACGATAAAATTTATATCCTTATTGTCATAATAAGGAGAATATGCAATACCTTCTGACAAAACAGTAGAAACAGTCGCATCAAATAATTGGTCATTTATGCTCAAAACTGAATTCAATAAATTTACAATTGGAAAAAATTTATTAAGAACAATTTGAATAAAAATGTTATTAAAAAATTCATCTTCATTTTTTACTACAAAATCAGGTAAATGAGGAATTTTTTGTTTTAGGACGTAGCAATATTTCTGAATATCTGGTGCTAGATTCTGATTATTAAACTCATTTTCTAACCAAATTACATACTGACGAACAATTGGAAGAAAAAAATCACTAAAGCGAGTATTAAGACCTTTTGCTAAATCGTATCCATTTCCTACAATCAAAATATCATTCATAATACTTTCATCTATCCACAACAAAACACTTTATTTGTCATTACCATTCATTTACAGCAGGATGGATTATTTCAAAGGAATTTTACTATATCATTCCTCTAATTTTGAATTCTTATCTAGATATAAAATAGTAACTTTTAAAGTGCATTTCTGAATTGGACTTTCTTCAAAGTCCTAAATTAAATCAGGCAACCTGATACATTTGTATTTAAAAACTGCTCCATTGCTGCATTTGCAAGAGTGCTTGAGATGTATGTTTTTGCATAATGTTAGGCTTTACATTAAGGTAAGACAGCGCTTGCCAGTGCTACAGCTATAGAGGCCATGAGTAAAGGATATTCTGCCATGTTTTTCAGAATGAATGAACTGATGGTTCTGATTGAAACAAAGGACAAGTCTGCTCTGGCAAGATTTACTGATAAACTTGGACGCATCCGCCTGGTAATTATCGACGATTACATACTTACAAAAATATCAGACAGCGTAGTGGCAGGTCTTAATGAGATTGCAGATGCCAGGTACGGGATTGGTTCAACCATTATTACATCACAGCTGAAGAAGAAAGCACTGAAAAGCGTTATTGATTAATCTCCAATCAGAGATGCCCCTGCAGATCGCCTCTTTAGAGACTGCGACTGGGAAATTTCATTAAAAGGCAACTCCTGGAGAGGTTCTGCTGACGAAGTGTCAGGAGAGAAAATCAAATGATAAATACATTAAGTATCAATGCTGTATTAAGCAAAGTAATCAGTAAGCAGATCCCATTATCTGCAGAGCTGTTGCTTACTAATACATCCTCATATCAACTTCTAGATCTGATGTGTGATTACCTCAACTCCATTCAGAGTGTTGAGCGTAAAAAAGAGGTTCGATTCTATGTAAACTCAAGCAGGAGAAAAAGATACTTTTGGAAAAGGACGCAATTCTGAACAAGAATTATAATGAAACAGTACTGCGCTTCTTTAAAGTAAAGAGTCTTTAGATGAGCAACTAAGGTTGAATATGGGAGCAAAATCTCAAATCCAGGAGCTTGAATATAGGATAAAAGAGTTAGAATGCGATTTATTAAGGAGAGAAATTCTACTGTAGTTCATTTATACGGTCGGACTTACCTCCGGCCAGTGAGGACTACAAGATTATTGATGACCTCATACAAGATCGCTGCGGACCAGTTACAAGATCCGTGAGGCTCTTTTTTAATTTCTCTCAATCAATATCTGCTGCAACTGTAGGCATACCACTGACGGTTTCATGAGCACCGTTATTTATAAAGATATGAATAAGATTCTTGGACTTATTTGCCCAAGATGAAAGCCTTTACTCCCATCCCCATAGGCTTATATCATAGAGATGTCATAATTCAAGGTATTAAAAAAGAACTTTAACATCTAGAAACAAAAGGTATTTCAGATTCTTTAAACTGAATTTTATTAACATCATAACCTTTTGAAAACAGATATGATTTTAAACTATGTATAACTAAATTAGCTTCTGAACAGCCTGGAGATAGTGTCAAAGAAACAATTGGAATTTTATATGAACATCGACGCTCAGTTTCAGACTTATCTTCCATGTAATTACTTGGTAATTTTGGAAATTCAATATATGGCACAATAAAATTATTCTTGACTCTGAACTTTATATCATCCTTCTCAAAATTAGAGGATATAAACCTTGTTTCCTTTTCAAATTGAAAATTAGAATCTTTAATATAAATTGATAAATCAAGAAAATTTAAGTAACAGTTCGAGGAAAAATATTCATTAAAATTGTCTATGCTATATTTATCCGCTTTTTTTAACTTCATCAAATCTAAGAGATAAACCTCACGGATATTTTCTAAAAGCTCACCTATTTTATTTTCTAGCACTGGCTTGTCAAAATACTTGATATCATAAAATGCCCCCTTTGGTAACTGGTTAAAGGGAGAAACCTTTTCCCTAAAGTCTGCGGAATTTAACTCTATAAAGTAGTCCTCTTTGGAAAAATCAAGCCCGATAGAAACTCCGGTATTATTGCTTATATAGCTATTCCACATTGCCAAAGAGTCCCCTTCAGAGGAAAAACATATTAAAAAGGATTGATTGTTATAATCCAGTTCTTTCTCTCTATTTTCAAAGTAATTAGAAAACCTTGAAAGCATGTCATTCAACATATTGGAGAAACAGGATTCATCTTTTGACACTTTAGTTTTAACTAAACTTTCCTTATATTTGGCAATATTCTCAAAAAAAATTTTTTGAGAGTATTTAAATTCTGTTAAGTCATTAAGATATGTTGGACAAGATAGCCAAAAGCAATTTGATTTTATAATGTTATAAAAAGCATCTATTGTACAGTAATGATAAAGAATTTTATTTTGAGTAAAAGGAACAAGCATTCCTTTGTATGAAACAAATTCTTGCTTTACGTTGTCAAAACAACTTCTAAGGTCAAAATAACAATCAAGTAAAAAATCTTTTGAATTTTTATCATTCATAGGAATAGATCTCACTCGCATTGATCGGTAAAATTTTCGAATTTAGGTGAATGCTACCGTTATGAGTAGTTACAAATATTCTGTATGTTCTGAAGCTTTATATTTACGCAAATTTGACACGACCTGCTTCGCAGGATCTTTTTCTTTTCCTTAATTTATAGAACTCCCCTATAATGACTTTAGACCACATTCCGCTTTAGGGATGCAGTCTCCTTATCAATATCGAAAGAAGATTTCCGTTTTAGGAAATTTTTCTTGGGATAATTTGTTCCGCTATCTGCGTCCTATTCCAGTATTAAAGTATTTAGAAAAGTATTCATTAACAAGATCTTTATAAATAAATGTGTTATGAACAATTAGGTAAATAAACAACCCCTTTTTATTATGTTCATTATATAAAGGAACAGTAATCTCATAATCAAGAGGAATCCTTGCAAAATCAACTTTAAAATACTTAACCTTTTTCTCCCCCTTTAAACTAATTTTATTTAATTTTAAAGAGTAGTTCCGCTTACTATAGTATATTTTTTCATAGTCAAAGTGAGTTATATAATAAGTATTATCTTTTTTTTCAAGCTGAAAATGAACAAGCCTTGTCAAATAGAAATTGTCTATAGTTTCAACATGTTCTTCATCGTATATTTCTTCAAAAGTTATCGAATTTGCTTCAGTTTTAACAAATAGTTTATCTTTGAAGGATACTTCGTAATCATTCGCAAGAAATAAAACATTTATACGACTTTTTAAATTATCATAAGTTAAATTAAATGGTTGTCCTGTTTGAAACTCCTCTAAACCAAATATGCATTCAGAAATACTTATAGGACGAAATGATAATTTTTTAATTTTTTTTTGTATTAAAAGTTTTTTTAATTCTCTAGCAATAATCCAATCAATCTCTAGATTGAAGGATTTATCTAATCTTTGATCAGTCAATATCCGGTTATAATTATCCACATCTAACAAATGAAAATCCGGATTAAATGTAACTAAGCCATTTTTATAAAATTCTTCATCGTTTAAAATCTTAACTCCTTTTTCTTCATATAGCTTGATAATATCATCTTTACTAAGTACGTTATTATGCACAATATGATCATTGTTTGCTTTGTAATAGTCAAAAGAAATAACAAATAATGAGAAGAAATAATAATCATCAAACTGCTCTTCATGAAAGTTAAAGGTACGAAATTTCTTATAACAGTCTATTCTGGATGAAGAAATAGAAAAACAACTTTCAGGACAGTCTTTTTTACTATAAAAATAACTTTTTCTTATGTAATCAAGCAAATCTTTATTAGTTATATTGTTTTTAATAAAATCAATACAACTTTGTATTTCTTTATAAAAAAACTTATCATTAGAATACATACAATAAGAAGGTAGAACCTCGTATTGACCATATATGTCAGAGTCTTTTCTTAGAAATTGGCGTATTCTATCTAACAACAGTTCTAAAGCTTTTATAACTTCCATATAAAAAATAGCTTATTATATTAATTTCATTCCAATGATCTTGATATGCAATTGAAAATCGAAGGTATCTATATAATTACAACCAAGCAGTCAATCTTTAGATAAAGTCATCAAAAATTTAATTCGTAAAACTATCTGTTAATAAACTATACAGCAAATATATCTGTTCCTTATAGTATAACTGCGTTTTGACCATAAAAGAGGATTTTCAAAACATGAAAATAATTGATTGATTTGACAGTGATAAAGAAAGAGGGAAAGATTTCCTTCCGTCGAATAACCCAAAACGTCATCAGGCGGTTCAATGAGTTTCGGTAAAAACTATTTTCTGCGTATAGTCTTTTTCTGTTGCTCATTCTTACATTGCAATTCCTTATTAGCAAACTCTAGCTCCCTTTTATAGGATTCTAATTTGTAACTACTCAGAACGGTAGCATAAACCCAAAATCTCTTAAGGCACGGCTATCATTAGTGGCAAAGCTCATTAAAATAACAAATTGTTTTTCCTCTTATCGTAATTGACATGATTAACAATATAAATTTATCTAGAGGTGTTTCCTCTATATTCATGATAAAAAAGCCCTTAAAACCAAGAAGAATACAATAACTTTCTATAATTCTAAAAGTATTAGATCAAAAAAATAGTTTGAGAAGTTAGTTATTTATTACACCATCCCTAAACACATTGGATTTTTTGAAGGAGATAAAGAATAAATACAAGAAACCACAAGTTTAAAGAAACGATCAAGATTATTTTTGAGGTCTTGTCAACAGTATATAGTTCATTTGCTCTTTCAAGTAGTTTATCAAAGCATTCTTTATTTTGAGAATTATCAGATGAAATCAAGATATCGTGATAAATAGAAATATAAAAATCTTCTCCTTTCAAAAATTTAAACTTATTCTTTCCACAAAAAATCTTTACAATAAGAAAAATACTTGCAATGGTAACAAGAGATAAATTGATAGAAAAATACAATATAGAATCATGAAGATAAGAATCAACCAAAAGAATTACAAGTAATATTCCCGAGATCCCCCATACATAAAAAACAAAAATTCTACTTGTGATTGATAAGATAATAACTGCACTTGTCACACATAAAACGAAGTTTATAAAAAGAAGCAATCCTTGTAAAAAAGAAATTTCTCCACCCGAAGAAGACTTAATAAAAAGCAAAGAAAACAAATAAGGAAGACAAAATAGCAAATATGAAATTTTATTATTAATTGCTGAAGAATAACTATCTATCACTCTTTGAGTGTACATAAGCTTTTTTTGAGAAGAGCAATTTGATAGTTCATTATATTTATCTATAATCCAAGTTTTTTTTTTCATATTGGAGCCTCCCAAAATGCAACAGAAAGGAATCTACTCAAAATAAAAATCTTTAAATTCACAAATATTTTTTGTCAGACTCAAATCACCAGCTCTCCATAATAAATAAGGATTTTAAATCTGAGATTATGATCGTCTAGATTTTGTTATCGTAAAAAACTTTTCCAAAAATTATTAACTAAAACAGCGTTACACTCTACTTCACATAACTAATTAACTCACAGAAACTCTTCGGTAAGCTCATCAATCATATCAAACGGAAATAGCTCTGCACATCCATCTGGTATATCTTGTAAAACATCCACAAACTCTTCTACGAGTCCAATTGCATCTTTGCTATGATCATTCTTTCCTAAATAAGATGATAATTCTCTAGGTTCTGAAGCTTTATATTTATTGATGATTGCCTGATCATAGATTTCAATCTGACTAACCAGCTCAGATACATCAGAGCTAAATTCAAATTCATTCTCTTCAGTGGCCTCACCATAGTGCCTGATTATAGAATCTAATCTAGCCAATATGGATTCAGGATTTATTTTCACCTTGGAAGAAATAAAAAAGCCATCATCTTCTTCAGATACTGAATTTAAATCGTAATTGTAGAATTGTCTCATTGTTAATAAACCAATTATCTATTCTTATGTAGTAAAGCAAACATGACCATACAATAGCACTTATAGAATGTTAATTCAGATTTCAGATACAACAATTATCAATCTACTCTGCATTCCTCATCTTAAACTTCATCTACAAGCCTAAAAAACAAAGTACATAATGATTATGATAAGTTGTTATTGAGAATATTCTCTGTAGCAGGCTTAAATGCTGATGTTCAACTCCATTATACTTAAAACACATCTTTCTGTTTTTTTTAAACATTTTAGCAATAAATGGAGAACTGTGAGATGACAGAAATTTCAAATGTTTAACACCAATATTAGAAATCTTGTAATTTTTGTGCCCTGCCTGAATATTTCTGGTAAATAAGAAATGAGCACCGTAGAATACCTTCATCTCGTCAGGTATTTCAAAATAATTCTTTTTATTACCAAAGAATACCGATCCAAAGCCCCCTTCCAACTTTGAAGTTTCAACAATCTCTACATTCCTATTCTCCGAATAGGTATCAAACTGAGCTTTTGGAGTATTGGAAACACAGTCAATTCCCAATAAACCGACCTCATCAGTTGCCTCTTCTTTTGTAAGCTCTTCACCGTTATAGCCGATTACTTTTACCTGCTGTTCGGTCTTGAAAGCTTTCTGAGGCATGGCTTTTTCTTCTTTAGGAATATCTCTATCGTGGTTCTTGTCAGCTGAATTGACGCATTTCTTCTTTTCAGAGAGACGCCCGTTGATATTCTCATCATTGGCTTTTCGACTGTCGAATTCTTTATTGGCGTATTGTCCTGTCAGTTTCTCAATAAGCCTATTCTGTTCTTCAAATCTCTTTGATTGTTCAGCGAACAGCTCAAATAGAATTTTAAAAAGACTTAATAATGTATTAAAAAGAGTGGCAAGTACAGGCTGACCTTTAGTCTCCTTTTTTACCTGCTTTGATATCTCATCAAAACTAGTTTTAAGTTCTTTGATATCCACTCTTTTTCCCTTTATTACAATACCTGTACCTGTATTATAACAAAGTGATTTTATTGATTTTTTTTAAGGTTTATTTCTAAGTGTCTGACCATCTTTAAAAGATCTGTAAAGGCTATTTCCAGATCTGTAGAGATCGACAGCATTCTAAATGACAAAATTCGACACCTCAAAAAAGACCTCTTTAAAAAAGCGTTATATTGCGTTTAACAGGTGTTTTTTCAAAGCAATAAAAAAAGCATTTATAACTGGTAACGTGAACATAGTCACACTAAATTTTTAATGAACATTTCCACCGCAAGGATGGTAAGTGGTTAGGTAAAAATCAGAACTATTTAACCTGATTCTTACCTATTACTAAATTTAATACCCTGGTCGGTTACTGACGGCTTCAGTGGATATGAGCAACTGCTGGATGAGCATCCGGGAGCAAAACTGCAGCACTGTCTGGTCCATTTGCGACGCTATCTGATAGTTGCCTTTGATTTTAAGAATTACTGTGAAAAGCTGGATGTCCTTGATGATGAGGAATGCAGAGCCTTTGTTATGAAGGATATAGAAGAAGCATCAGACAAGTATCTGATTTACTCGGCATTCAACGCTATCAATAAAATCTATGCCCTAGAGGACAGTGTTGACTATTCAAAAGATAACTAT
>NZ_FUXX01000048.1 GCF_900167015.1 Succinivibrio dextrinosolvens DSM 3072 | reverse complement strand
GTCTGAAGGCTGGGGACAATTCTTTAAGATGCTTGAATACAAGCAGAAAAAGAGAGGTCATATCTTTTTACAGATTAACCCAAAGAATACCAGCAGAACCTGTCCTAAATGCGGTCATGTCTCAAAAGACAATCGCAGCACTCAGGCTCATTTCTGCTGTACGAACTGTGGATATACAGCTAATGCAGATGAAAATGCAGCGGGAAATATCCTAAGGGCGGGGCTCGCCCGGCTAGCACAGAAAGTGAACTCCAAAAGGAGTCAGCACTGTGAACCCTCTGAAGCTGAGCAGTAATGTCAGCAGTAGGAATCCTCTTGCTTCAGCAATAGGAGGATGTCAACTTGCATGGAATATTGATGCATACTAGAGTACAGTATTAGTTCGTTTGAAATTGAATCTCACAGCGGTTCCCCAAAATAACGAGCCGCTAAATCAGATAGAAATCAACTACAGAAGGTTAGCCTTAGGGAACTCCTGCTTACATTTTCTGGCTTCGCTGATATCTATACTTGTCAGCATTGCCTGCTCTTTGGTGTCTGATAATGAAATGATTTTTCCATATGGAGAAATCACCATGGAGTTACCAAGTCCTTCCATGTCATGACCAACATCTCCGGTCTGATTGCAGACCACAAAGAATGCCTCATTATCATACGCTCTGGTCTTAGCCATAGACTGCCAGATATCTTCAAGAGAATTTCTCTGTTCAGGATCAGATATCATTATTGAAGGAAAAATCCAGGCTGTAGGAAGAACAATCAGCTGAACCTGCTGTTTAAGAAACTCATTAAAGAGCATTGGATATCTAATATCAAAGCAGATCCCCATACCGGTTTTTGCAAAGTCAAAATCAACAGTACAGATTTCATTTCCGGCTGTAATTCTGCAGCCTTCAGCTCCGCCAAAATAATTGAAAAGATGAATCTTGTCGTAGACTTTCAGAATATTGCCACGTCGGTCGATTGCAAAGGAGGAGTTGTAGTATCTGCCATCAGTTTTCTGTCTTACAACAGAGCCAGCAATAAAATTGGTATTGTATTCTCTGGCAAGTTCTCTTATCTCATCAATGACATAGCCACCGTTTTCATCAATCTCAGGCTTTAAATAATCGATACTTGTAGCAAAGAACTCCGGCACAACCACCAGATCCAGAGACAGATTCTTGTGGGAAGCCAGAAAGGACTTTACCTTCTTGAGATTCTCTTCAATCTGACCTAGTTTTGACTGCATCTGAATCGTTAGAATATTTGCCATTTTTCTGCTCCTTAGCATTGTAAAGAATCTTCTTTAGATACTCTGAAAAGAAATATTAAACCTAACATCTTTATTTTTCAAAAGAAAATGACAGCCATTATTAATTAAGTGCACTGCTTTGTTCTTCTTGACGTTATGATGACTATTAAAGATAATATCAACTCAGATAGAACCTTTAACAAATTAAAGGCAAAGAATTCAAATGCGAAGAGTATCCTTCATAGATACTCCCGTATAACAAACATACAACATTGTATTGCTTGTCGGAGTGCCCTTGGGCTGAGACTGCTTCTGCAGAATCCGTATACCTGATCAGGATAATACCTGCGTAGGAAACAAGACTTCGGCATGCATGTATATAAACATAATGGAAATGCCGATGTCTAATAATATCAACAATACCTTCTCTGTTAATGCCAAAAGAATCACTAAAGGCTCTCTGAATGTTCCATTCAAAGAACTTACCCTGTCAAACGGCGAAAAAATACTTCTTCAGACAGTTGAAGGCTGTCCAGAGAACTTTCCTAATCAGCCTAAGATAACATCCGGCTGGACTGAGTCCTATCAGGACGGAGATGCCAGAAAAGTAAAAAAGACTCAGCTTGATTATGCAAAGGAAGGTGTGATTACTCCTCAGATGGAATACGTCGCAGTAAGAGAATCTTTCTGTACTGCAGATGAGGGGAAAATGGCCTTTACACCTGAGGATGTCTGCAACACCATAGCTCAGGGCCGAGCAGTAATACCTGCAAACATCAATCACCCTGAAGCAGAAAGCATGATTATCGGTGCAAAATACAGTGTAAAGGTCAATGCAAACATCGGAGCTTCTGCCATTGGCTCAGACTATTCAAAGGAGCTTGAAAAGCTAAGATTCTCCTTACAGTTTGGTGCTGATACCGTAATGGATCTGAGTGTGGGTATCGATGGAATTCCAGAGCTTAGAAATGCTATTTTAAGAGCATCTCCAGTACCACTGGGAACCGTACCTGCATATGAAGCATTAGATAGAGCCGAAGGCAATATCAAAAAACTTACCTGGGATCTCTTCCGCGATACAGTCATAGCTCAGGCTAGACAGGGTGTGGATTACTTCACTATTCACGCAGGTCTTCTTCATGAGTATCTTCCTTATGCGGCCCAGAGAATTCTGGGAATAGTCTCCAGAGGCGGCTCAATCATGGCAGAGTGCATGATGAGTCAGGGCGCAGAAAATATGGCTTATGAGCATTTTGATGAGCTTTTGGAAATCTGTCATGACTATGATGTTGCCTTATCTCTTGGTGACGGTCTGCGTCCAGGCTGTATCAATGATGCCTGCGATAAGGCTCAGTACGGTGAACTTAAGACTATAGGAGAGCTTGCAGCAAGATGTTATAAGGCAGGTGTTCAGTGCTTTATCGAGGGGCCTGGTCATGTTGCCATGGATAAGATCGAGGAAAATCAGAGACTGCAGGAGAAATACTGCAATTACGCTCCGTTCTATACCTTAGGACCTCTGGTTACAGATATTGCTCCAGGCTATGATCATATAACATCTGCAATCGGAGGATCTCAGATTGCAGGCTTTGGAACAGCAATGCTCTGCTATGTTACCCCATCAGAGCATCTGGCACTTCCTGATGCAGAGGATGTAAAGACAGGTCTTATCACATACAAGCTTGCTGCACATGCGGCTGATCTTGCAAAAGGACTTCCAGGAGCAAAGATTCG
Organism: Succinivibrio dextrinosolvens DSM 3072; assembly: GCF_900167015.1. Lineage (GTDB taxonomy): Bacteria > Pseudomonadota > Gammaproteobacteria > Enterobacterales > Succinivibrionaceae > Succinivibrio > Succinivibrio dextrinosolvens. Next base: position 15,060 of record NZ_FUXX01000048.1, on the reverse strand, counting down.
AGATGATGCTATGGCAAGAGCACGAGCTGATTTCAGATGGTTCGATCAGTTTGCACTGAGCTTAAATCCAGAGCACGCATACAATGTCTGGAAATCACAGATGCCTGATAACTGCTCTCATGAAGCATCATTCTGTTCAATGTGCGGACCTAGATTCTGCCCAATAAGACTGAACAGAGTTTTAAAGAATAAATACAAAGAGAATCTGCAGTAAGGCAGAGTTATTTCCATTATTCGCTCCAGTGTTTTCACTGGAGCTTTCTTTCAAGACTTCAAGATTAAAACTTAACAATATTTCCGTTCTTGTGGACAACAACGTAAGACTTAAGTAATTGCTTGTTCTTCTCAAGAAAAGTCTTTACATCATCAATAGAACCAAATTCGTAGCTAACCTCAGCCGGATTGGTAAAAGTTGTTAGTTCGATAATATACATGTTTTAGTCCTCAAAAAGATAGAAACAAAACGTTATGTTTACTACATTTTGAATTGTGACACAAAACACAGAAAATAAAATCTTCAGAATAAATCCACAATATTAAACCAATAATGTATATTTAGACTTACAACTTAATGTGACATAAAAACATACAGGCAAAAAAAAACCTTAAATACAGAACACCGTATTTAAGGTTATTGTAGAAAACGAAACTTTATTCTGAATCAGTTAACAAGCTTAGTTACTGACTCTGAAGGCTTCAGACCTCCATGAAGTTCCTCAATTGCCTTGACCACCGTCTTAGCCAGTTTCTCTGTATCGAACTTAGCAACACAGGAATTAGCACCTGAACGATGAAGCATACTTTCATTGAACACACCTGACAGAGAGGTATGCAGAATTACGTAGATATCCTTTAAAAGAGGATCTTTACGCAAAGCCGCGCTCAATGAATAGCCGTCAAGCTGAGGCATTTCCACGTCTGAAATCAGAAGCTCAATTTCATCGAGCTTACCCTTTGCTGCGTAATCTTTAATGATATTGAGAGCCTCAAGACCGTTATTAGCTTCTATAACCTCAATACCCAGAGTTCTTACAGTATCTCCAGTCTGCTTGATTGCAACCTTAGAGTCATCTGCAACAATGATCTTAGCCTCAGGATGCTTCAGCATAGAGCGAATATGCGCCTTGAACTCTTCTGAATTGTTGTCGACAATTTCCTCGTATGGAGAAATCTCAGAGAAGATCTTCTCAACGTCAACAATTTCAACAAGCTCATTCTGATACTCGGTAACTGCTGTCAGATAAGCCTTGTTGCCCAGACCGCTAGGTGGGATCATGATCTTATCCCAACTATAGTCAACAATACGCTCAACCTTGGATACAATGAATCCCTGAACGGAATTGTTGTATTCACTCATAACAAGCAGATACTTACGGTAATCATCGGTTTTTGGACCTTCCATTGCCAGACTTAAGTCAATAACAGAAGAGGTGGTGCCACGATGATTCAGCACTCCAATCACTGATTTATGCAACTTCGGCATGATTGTAAGATGAGGACAAGGAAGAATCTCCAGAATCTTAAACACATTCATACCATAAAGTTGTTTTCTGTTAGGCAGGCGGAACAGCAGCATTTCCATGCGGTTCTGACCAACCATACCTGTACGTCTTTCAATATTTTCAATTAAACCAGCCATTTGCAGATCCGTTTTCTAGTAATAATGAACTTCTACATAATCTATTTTAGGTTATGTATGAAAAATTTCCTTTTTTTACCGATATTTTTGTGGTTTATGTGAGAAGGCGAGGAGTATGTCGCAAATTTTCAGCAAAAAACGTGATAAACACTGAAATTATTAAGGCTTAAATAAAACAGAACAAATTGATAATTGTGAAAAAAAGCCTGAAACCATTTTCAGGATCCAGGCTTATGACAAAAAGGAAAAAGTATTATTTGACTAAATCCTGATAGAACTCGTAAGCTTCCTTATCAGTAAATCCTTCATGGACAATCTTATTTACAGCCTGAAGCATCTCAACACTGTGCAGACTCTGGAAGATATTTCTTCCCATATCAACACCGCGGGCACCGCCCTTGATAGCATTGTATGCCAGAGTTAATGCCTCATTCTCAGGTAGCTTCTTTCCGCCTGCAACAACGATAGGAACAGGACATGCGGCTACAACCTCTTCAAAATCGTCACAGTAATAGGTCTTAACCATATTTGCACCTAACTCTGCAAGCATACGGGTTGCAAGCTTAAAGAACTTGGTGGTTCTTTCCATCTGCTTACCAACCGCAACAACACCTAAAATAGGAATTGAGTATCTGCAGCCCATGTTAACTGCATCTTCTAGGTTTTTAAGAGAGCTTAGCTGACCGTCACCGCCGATGAAGGTCTGAATTGCAAGACAGTCTGCGTTTAGTCTTACAGCCTCTTCAGCATCAACAGCTAAAATCTCGTGAGAAAGATCTTCCTGTACCATGGATGAACCTGAGGTTGCTCTTAAAGCAACAGCCTTACGGCATGATGGGTCAATACAGGTTCTTAAGGCACCACGGGTACACATCAGAACATCAATGTAAGGCATCAGCTTAGGAAGAAGTAAATCAAGTCTTTCAAGGCCTGATACTGATCCCATGAAATAACCATGGTCAAAGGCAAACATTACAGTATTGCCGCTTACTGGATTGAAAATATTAGCAAGATGCTTCTTCATTCCCCAGTCTAAGGCGTTGGCACCTTTTACATAGAAACCTTTATTATTAGCAAAAGGCTCATCGATATGATAATCATGAGCAACCTTTAAGCCGTCTAAATCTGCCATTTATACTCCTTGAACCGCCGGATTAACCGGCGGTCACATAATTTAAAATTAGTATGATTACTTATTAGAAGTTGTAATTATCAACATTATCCTTGGTGAATACCAGACGCTCTGGCAGCAGAACAACACCATTGTTCTTAGCACCGGTCTTAGAACCAGGAACCAGTGAATCATTTGGCATTACCTTAATCTTGCCGATCTCTGGTAAATCAATCTCATCGCCAACCTTAACCTCGTTGCCAGCAGCAAGGTAAGCACCCAGATAGGTACCGATTGCGCCCTGAACACCACAGTCCCACAGGCCCCACTCCTCAATAATGTCAGACTTGGCAAAGTTCTTGATAGACATTGGAGAAGCAAAACCGGTAATGGTAACCTTTGACTTGTTCAGTCCCTTGTTCTGAGCAGCGGTCAGCTGACCAGGAAGAGCAGTTGAGTCATTGCAGATGATAAGGTCGATATCTGGATTTGCCTCAAGTACAGAAGCACCGATTGAAACAGCCTTCTCTGCATCCTGCTCTGAATAGTAGTTATCAGGAGCAACATTTACCCAGTTTGGATAATTTGCCTTAATAAACTTCTCACCTTCCTTCTGCCAGGAGTTCTGATCTGCAACAGTAGCCTGTGAATAGTGCCAGCAGTACTTAACAGCCTTCTTCTTAGGATCAACTCCACGCTTCTGCAGTGCATCTACAGACATATCAACAAGCATCTTACCTAAGATATCAGGAGTTCCCTGTGAAACCATCAGAGTACGGCAGTCTTCGCCAACATCAGAGTCCCAGGTTACAACAGTAACACCGTCCTTCATGGCATCAGCAAGAGCCTTGTTCAGACCGGTAGCATCAACTGAAGAAATACAGATTGCATCAACACCTCTTGCTACAGCCTGGTTAATGACATTAACCTCATCTGCTACAGATGCATTTGGAGAGCCCATATATTCTACGGTATAGCCTACCTTCTTTGAATACTTCTGCGCACCAACGTTTGCAGACTCAAAGAATGCGTTACCTGTCAGCTTTGGAATGAAAGCAACGGTCTTGTCCTTAAGATCACCTGCATATGCATTTGATACAGAAAGACAAGCTGCAATTGCTGCTGAAATAACAGCTGATTTCAACCAAGTTTTTTTCATATAAAACTCCTTATGTAGTCTTTATCAAAGGTAAATCTTGTTTAGAATCTAGTTTTTTTTTTAAATTGCTGATGAACACAATGACTTCAGGACGATTGCTTAGTGCCCTTGCACTGATAACAATCAGCAATAGCAGACCAACCGGAATATCCAGATACTGCATATTGACTCTGAAGCATAAAGGCAGACCGAACTTAAGCACACCGATAATCACGGCAGCGAGTGCTGTGCCGATAATACTGCCCTTACCTCCGGTCATAAGAGTGCCTCCAAGAACCACTGCAGTAATGATTGGCAGTGTAATGGTTGCGCCAAGGTCACTTTTTGCCGTACCCAGATAAGAGGTTAAAAGAATTCCTGAAACCGCAGCTGCAATACCTGACAGAACATAGGTAGACATAATGATGAATCTGGTATTTATGCCTGAATATTCTGCTGCGTTCTGGTTAATACCGATTAAAAAGATCTTGCGTCCGTATTTGGTCTTATGAAGAAGGAACCAGGCAAAAGCCGCCATTACAAGGAAGACCACCACCTGAACAGGGAGAACTCCTCCAATTCGATAGGATGCAAAATTGACAAAGGACTCAGGAAAACCGCTGATTCCCTTATAACTTTCTGTTGAGGAGAGGGTTGAGATTAAAAGAGCAAGACCTGCATAAAGGAAGCTTCCGCCTAAGGTAACAACCATTGGCTGAACCTGATAATAGGCAACTATGTAGCCTGTCAGAAGACCAACCAGAGCTGCAATTATAATAGCGACAAGAGAGGCTACCCAGATATTAAGTCCAAGATCCTGCCAGGTCACACCAACGATAATTGATGACAAACCGACAACAGCACCTGCCTGAATATCAATTCCGGCAGTAATCATTACCATTGTTACAAAAAGTGAAATAATGCAGATTGGAATAATATCGTTGATCGATCCAAAGATAACTCTTGGCATCAGGAACTTAGGATTTGCATAAGCAAATATGCATATTTCCAGAATCAAAATTACAAGTAAGGTCAGGTCCCAACGTTTCATTTTGATACCTCCTGATTATCAATAAAAGCTTTCTGGGCGATACGCTTTAGAGAAATCTCTCGACGGCTTTTTACTATTTCACGATTCTGAATAATGGTATTAACAACCACGATAACAATCAGAATGATACCTGTAATCGTGTTATCATAATTTGATGATAACCCCAGGAATACCAGAATTCTGGTGATAGAGGTCATGATTACAGCACCGATGGCTGCACCTATAAGGGTTCCTAAACCTCCTGAGAGTGAAATTCCGCCTAGAACGCAGGCAGCAATAGCTTTCATCTCATAGGAATTGCCTGACATTGGAGTAATAAATCCGATTCGGCTTGTAAACAGAAGACCTGCAACTGAGGCGAATACACCTGAAATCACATAGGCATAGATCTTGGTCTGAGTTGGATTGATACCGACCAGTTCAGCACCCTGATAGTTATCACCTACTGCAATGAAGTTATGGCCTTTCTTGGTATGAGAAAGCAGGAACTGCACAAAGATTACAAATACCAGAACCAAAGCATAGTACCAGGTCAGATATCCGCACAGATATGAATGTGATGCAGAGGTAAACCATGCAGGCAGATTCTCAACCCAGGCACCCCCGGTATATACGTACACCATTCCTCTTGCAACACCGTATGTTCCAAGAGTAAAGATCAGAGAAGGAATCTTCAGAACCGCAACACCGATACCATTGACAAGTCCGAAGAAGGCACCTACGCAGATAGCCATCGTAATTGCCCAGAACAGAGATCCTCCATCACGCAGAATGGTGGCGGCCACTGCAGCACTGATACCCAGGACAGATCCTACGGAAACATCAATTTCACCGGTTAGGATTACAAAAGCAGAACCAACAGCCAGTAAAGTGAAAACAACAGAATCATTAAAGCAGTTAACAACGGATTCACCTGTCAGAAAGTCCGAATTGACAACTGACACCAGCACAAACATCAGAATCAGAAAGGCAAAAGCCTTAGACTCATAACGGTTGATAATCTGTTTAAGCATTAGCCTCCTCCTTATAGATTCCAAATGATGCGGATGTAATGTTCTGCTGGTTAATATCATCCTTTTCTAAAACTGCACTTACCCTGCCCCGACAGAAAACAATCGCTCTGTCTGCAAGCTCGATAATCTCCTCGGTATCTGATGAAATAACAATCACAGCAACACCGGTATGGGAAAGCTCACGAATAATCTTATAGACATCACCGCGAGCACCGGCATCAATACCACGGGTTGGTTCATCCAGAATTACAAGCTTAGGCATTGTTGATAAAGATCTTGCAATGACAACCTTCTGCTGATTACCGCCTGAAAGAGAGCCTGCCTCCTGATAAGGAGAGGTAACCTTAATTCTGAAATCCTTGATGTATTTTTCACTGATACGGATTTCCTCAGCGTTGTTAAGCGCTATATTTCCGGTGATCTTTGAATCCAGTAAAGCGGAGGTAATGTTCGCACAGACAGGAGAGATGCCGAAAAGACCGTTGCTCCTTCTGTCCTCTGGAACATAGTTAATACCCATTCTGATTACATCAGCGGTACTGCGACCGGTAATATCCTCTCCATCTAAAATTACGTTTCCACCTAAAGGAATTTCCTTACCGAAGATTGTATTAGCAAGCTCAGTACGACCAGCTCCAACAACACCAGCAATACCGACAATCTCACCTTCAAGTACGTTAAAGGAGATATCCTTAAAGCCATAGCCGGAGAAGTTTCTAAGCTGAAGAATCGGCATGGCGTTTCTAATCTTGTTTTCAAGCTCGCTGCGGGTCTTCGATGCAGGAGTAAAGCTTGGAGGCAGCAGAGCCTGTACAAGCATTTCTCGGGTAAACTTGGAGGTCTCGCCTCTTAAAGTTATCTTGCCGTCAGCCATAATGCAGATACTGTCAGCAAGCTCAAAAACCTCAGCTAATCGGTGGGTGATATAGATGATTCCGATGCCTTTCTTTTTGAGGTCTCTTACTATTTCAAAAAGAGTCTGAACCTCATCGAAGGTTAATGATGAGGTTGGCTCATCCAGGATAAGAATCTTACTCTCACGCATTAGTCCACGTAAAAGCTCGACCATCTGCTGCTCTGCGATTGACAGTGTCATACCAAGACGTTTTAAATCAATCTTGCAGTTAATCTGTCTGTAGAAATGTTCAAGCTTCTTTTCGAGATCTGCTTTCTTTCCACTAAATCCGATAAGAATATTGTCCAGCACTGTCATATGAGGGAATATCATTGGCTCCTGTGGAACCATATATATTCCAGCCTTCATGGATTTCTTTGGACTAAGGTTCTCAAGGCTCTGGCCGTTGATTTTAAAAACACCCTGATCTGGCTTATATATACCCATCAGGATTTTCATCAGTGTAGATTTTCCAGCACCGTTACCGCCAATCAGGGCAACAACTTCTGAACTCTTCAACGTCAAAGTAATACCCTTTAACACCTGATTCAGGCCAAAACTCTTATAAACATCACGAGCTTCAAGTAGGAATTGGGATTCTGACATTTATCAAATCCTTTTACAAAAGTATTACCAATCAGACAAAAAAATTTTTTTGAGACTATTGTTAATTTAAACTGTTTTATAAAAAAAAATACTGCTTTTTTGCAAAAATAAGCGGTTTGTCGCACTTTCTAAAAAAGATGTATTTTTTTCAAATTTGCTTTTGATTTACAAATGTTATAGATATAAACTTATGTGTAGTAAATTGTCATAGAATCCGATTCTGACAACTATATTTAACCAAAACATGGGTAAACACTATGTCTGATACAGCCGATCTTCGTTTAATTGAAAAAATTTGCTGGTACTACTACTGTGACGGAATGACTCAGCAGAACATAGCTAAATTATTGGGTTTAAGCAGATTAAAAGTTATTAAACTTCTTGAAGAAGGAAGACAGAAAGGCATTGTCAGTTTTTATATAACAAGACTTGATAACAATAAACTTGACCTTGAAAAGAAGCTTATTGAAAAATATGCTCTTGAAAATGCTTATGTAGTTCCTGAACCGGAAAACAGCCATAACATTACCGAAAGTCTAGCCAGAGCAGCCTGCTCATACGTGAATCTCAGACTCACCAATGACTCTGTAATCAATATTGGTTATGGCAAAACTCTGTCACTGGCATTTAACTATCTGGCATCCGAAAGTCAGTGCAACTGGACTGCAGTGTCCCTAACCGGAGGAGTTAACAACTACCTGCCAAATGCGCGTTCAGATATATTCAAAGCAAAGATGTATCTGTACCCTGCTCCTCTTTTAATGAAATCAAAAGAAATCAGAGACACTCTGGTTGAGCATCCTGACCTGACCTGGATCAAGAGAATGGCATCAACCTCATCAATGACACTGTTCAGTGCCGGTGGTCTTGATGAGCATGCAACTGTGATTGAACAGGGGTTGTTTGACCGTTCTGACTTCATATATTTAAAGAGACTTGGCGCTGTTGGAGATATCTTAGGACACTTTATCAACAAGAATGGTGAAATCGTTGATGCTGATATTGATTCACGACTGATTTCAACCTCTCTTGATACACTCAAGAGCATGTCTCAGACCATCATGGTGGCTGGAGGTTCAGAGAAGCTTCAGATTATAACAGCAGCTTTAACAAAAGGTTTATGTAAGGTACTTATTACAACAGAAAAAACAGCACAGAACCTTTTATAAATTCAGAATTAGTTAACTGAATTTTAAGCAAAAAATAAATAACAGACAAACATATATATTTGCATGTAAGGATTATGGATACAGAGCACATATAAGCGCTGATCCTAAAAAAGCTTAATACACGGAAAGACCGTGTAAAGGATAAAAACATAGGGAGTACACATGGGCAAATATCTTATGGCGATCGATGCCGGTACGGGATCGGTTAGAGCTGTCCTTTTCAACCTGCAGGGAGAACAGATAAGCGAAGGACAGAGAGAGTGGTTTCATAAAGAGGATCCAAGATATCCTGGCAGTATGGATTTTGACTGGAACTTCAACTGGAAACTAGCCTGTGACTGTATACAAGAAGCAATAACCAAAGCCAAAATTTCCAATAAGGAAATTATTGCAGTCTCAACTACATGCATGCGAGAAGGCATCGTTCTATATGACGAGAACCTCAATGAAATCTGGGCCTGCGCAAACGTCGATGCGCGCTCAACAGATGAGGTTGTTACCCTGTCAAAAGGCGATCCTTCACTTGAGCTCAAGCTCTACCATATTACAGGACAGTCATTTGCCTTAGATGCCCTGCCAAGACTTCTATGGGTTAAGAACAAAATGCCGGATATCTACGAGAAGATCAAATATGTCGGCATGTTTAACGACTGGCTAAACTATAAGCTTACAGGAGTTCTGGCTGTTGAACCTTCTAACGGCTCAACCTCAGGACTTATGGATCTCAAGACCCGTAAATTTGATAAGAGCATTCTGAAAAGCTGTAACCTTCGAGATGATATTCTACCAGCAACAGTTGAATGCGGAGACAAGGTTGGAGTAGTTACACAGAAAGGTGCTGATGATTCTGGACTATGCGCCGGAACCGAGGTTATAGCAGGCGGTGGCGACTGTCAGCTGGGTACCATGGGAGTAGGTGCAGTTGCTAACGGGGAGGCAGCTATCTTCGGAGGAAGCTTCTGGCAGTATGAATACAATACTGACAAGCCTTTAACTGATAGTAAGGGACGAGTCAGAGTTAACTGTCACAGTGTTCCAGGGATGTGGCAGTTTGAAGCACTGGCATTTAAACCAGGTCTTGCCATGAGATGGTACCGCGATGCCTTCTGTACTCATGAAAAGGAAGAGGCTAAAAAGCTTGGTGTCGATGCATATGATCTTATGAACAAAGAAGCTCAGAAGATCCCTGCCGGCTGTTATGGTATGATGTGTGCCTTCTCGGATGTTATGAATTTTACCTGCTGGAAACATGCTTCTCCAACATTTGCAAATTTCAATTTCGAGCCGGAGAAATTCAACCGCTATACATTCTACAGAGCTATTCTGGAAAATACAGCACTGGTTACCAGAGGTCATATTGATCTTGTTAAGGAGTCAACCGGACATGAGCCATCAAGTGTAGTCTTTGGAGGAGGAGCATCAAAATCCCCTCTATGGTGTCAGATCCTTTCAGATGTAATCGGAAAGAAAGTAAATGTTCCAGTTGTAAAAGAAGCAACTGCTCTGGGAGCCGCAATGCTGGCTGGATATGGAATCGGTGAATATAAGGATATTAAAGAAACAGCTTTAAAACTTGTAAAGATTGAAAGAACATTCACCCCGGATCAGAAGAATCATGAAACATACATGGCAATGTATGAGAAGTGGAGAGATTTCTACAATACACAGCTTTCGCTGGCTGACAGAAAAGTTACTAACTACATGTGGGCCGCACCAGGAATTTAAAGGAGAAACAAATGTTTAAACTAAATGAGAACGAAAAGGAATATCGCTTTGGTGATTCCGGTCCAAAATACCTGATGAAGGGACCTCGTCTGAATTTTGCTGTGGTGCAGTTCCAGCCAGGTCAGGATTTCCCTGCCCATTATCACAATATTATGGAAGAAAACTTCTACATCATGGAAGGTGAAATTGATATCGTGGTCGATGACAAGGTAAATCACATGAAGAAAGGAGATTTCATCCATATTGAACCAGGTGAAATTCATTACGTTAAGAACAATTCAGATAAGAAGATTGTAATGATTTCAACTCTTGGCCCATTCCAGGATTCAGACAAGGTTGAAGTAAAAGATTTCAAATGGCCTCAATAAAACAGATTTGAAACTTCCCCTTTGGATCTGCAGTAGTAATACAGCAGATCCTATTTTTTATAATTACAGGAAGAGCAGAATCAAAGCTGATCAGTTACAGCTTTTGATTTAACAAATCTGACTTCATAGATATTCTCTGAAATCTTTCTTTTCTGCCCTTTCACATTTACCAGAGGCTGGTGAGAACTTAAAGTAAGATCCTTAGGTCCTATCTTCTTTTTAATCTCAAAAGGGAACCTCTCTGAAGAAACAAGAGCATCCCTGTACTGAGTATCATTCACATAAATTGAATTTAAAAGCCCAAGTGTATTTCCCAGACTTGAAAAGACATCTCTTGCAACAGAATAAAAGGATAAATGCATCCACAAAGCAAGGATCAGAACGCCTAAAGACGAAAAGAACAGCGAGAAAATAAACAGCTTTAAAGCCTTTTTAGGAGTAAAGCCATAATCCTTCAAAAGCTCTGCAGGATCTTCAACCTTACGTTTTTTACTCAAGGTAAGGCCCCTCCGCTAACGCATTATCAATGACAGAAAAAACTACATTCTCATCAGAGAATCCTTTCAGTCTGTCATATGCCTTTTTAAGCTCCTTTTTCTCTGTAGGCAAATCAAGCTTCAGCTCAGGAACAAGTGCGGAGATACGCTTTAGTGCATTAGAGAAATTCTCAGGCTTTACCTTATCCTCAAACTTATCATCACTCTTTAGCTTCTTTCCGATAAACAAAAGCTTACCGTCATAGGCGTGCTCTAGAAATTCGGTCTTTACACGATAGAGTCTGTCACCCATAATGATGGAAGACTCCTCTGGACCAAAGCTTTTTACCACAGCGAAGAAAGGAGTCAGATCATCAGATCTTAATGAAAGAACAGCCGGACGATTTACAATGGAAAGGTAAGACAGCTCCTTTGTCAGAACCTCACACTGCATGCTATGTGAAGAAAGATCTGCGCAGGTAGCCTTAGAGCCATCCTGTTTTGTGTATCCCCATATTTTTATCAAAGTATCTATTGAATCAGACTCAAATACGCTTTCCTTTATTGAGTTATTGAAAAGCGCGATTTCTCTGGTATTCGCATTTCTGCCTGGCAGCATATTGTTTAAAAGCTTATGATACTCTGTCATAACGGTCTGATCTTTGTGCATCAGACTACTTATGGCAACAGAACTGATATTGTTGTAAAGATAGATATAAGCAAAAACAAAAGCCAGAATACTGATGAAAATACCGCTTAGGATAATAGGAAGCTTAACAAACATATTCATAAGAACATGTTTAGCAAAATTCTTGTAGCCTAAAGAGAATAGACTTCTCTTGTGACGGACAATCTCAATAGCCTTCTTTACAATACGGCTTGAAACAGTTTTTCTGTTGTAATCACAGGCTATGCACAATGATCTGTCGGCAACGGAATTAATGATTCTTGGAAGACCTTTTGTTCCTCTGAAGATAGTATTGACAGCTCTTGAGGTAAATACCGGATCATGACAGCCTGCATTCTGCATTCTGAAGTTAATATAGGCCTGAACCTCATCACGCTTTAAAGCATGCAGAGTAGCAAAAGCCTTTACTCTACCCCAGAACATTTTGTGCATTGGCTTCTGGATATTTTCAATTAAATCCTCCTGACCTACCAGAAGGAAATTGATCATCTTTCCCAGTTCGCCTTCAATGTTACTGATAAGACGGATCTGTTCAATAACTTCATCCGCAAGGCCCTGAGCCTCATCTAAAATTACTGTGGTGACAATTCCGCTTTCAACGGAACGCTCAAGAAATTTTCTTAATTTTAAGGTCAGCTCTGCAATTGACTCAAATGAGGTTGCAACCACACCGCTGGCACGCAGGATGGTAGCCAGAAGCATGTGCTCATCCAATCTTGGATCATCAATAGCGATAATTCGCATTCTCTTTGGAAGAGAACGAATAAGCATTCTGACAAGTGTAGTTTTTCCTGAACCGGATGGACCAGACAGAATACAGATTGAGCCGTTTCTGGAAAGATTGGTTGTCAGCAGATCCAGAGCCTCATGCTGGCAGTTTCCAACAAAATAAAAACGGTTATCAGGAAGACCGTCAAATGGTAGTTCGTCAAGACCAAAAAATTTTTCGTACATAGCTACATTTATTGTTATTTTAAATCTGTGTCAGATTATACCAATTGTTTGGACTAAACACTTAGCGCAAACTTAAATATTGCAGATTTTCCTTGATGGTTATTCAAAAATTTTAAGGAACTATCTTTTGCCTAAAAATATAACAAGAAATGTACTTTTTGACCGTTAATAAGCGTGAATAGGATCTGCTTTTTTGGTAGAATTTCAAAAGAATAATAGATTAGGTAAGGTATGCAGATTTATTTAGTAGGCGGAGCTGTAAGAGATAAACTCCTGGGATTGGAGCAGTCAGACAGAGATTATGTCGTTGTAGGATCAAATCCTGAAAAGATGCTGTCTTTAGGATACAGCCAGGTTGGACATGATTTTCCTGTCTTCTTACATCCCAAAACTCATGAGGAATATGCTCTGGCCAGAACTGAGTCCAAGAACGGAACCGGCTATCTGGGGTTTAATTGTGATTTCAATGAAAATATTACCCTAGAAGAGGATCTGCTGCGTCGTGACCTTACCATCAATGCCATGGCTATGGATGAGGAAGGAAATATCATTGATCCTTATCATGGTCTTGATGATCTAAAAAACAGAATTCTAAGACACGTATCTGATGCCTTTGTTGAAGATCCTCTAAGAGTCCTGCGAGTTGCAAGATTCTATGCAAAATTCAGTCATCTTGGTTTTACTATCGCAGATGAAACCAAGGCTCTGATGAGAAAAATCTCCCGTAGCGGAGAACTCTCAGAACTTACCGCAGAGAGAATATTTCTGGAGCTGGAAAAGGCACTGAAAACAAAATCACCACATAAATTCATTCTGGCACTAAGAGAAGTTGAAGCTCTCAAGGAAGTTCTGCCTGAGATTGATAAGCTCTTTGGGATTCCAGGTCCCAAAAGATGGCATCCTGAAATCGACTCCGGAATTCATACCTGTATGACCCTTGAAAAAATCAGTCTTGAAACCGAAGATCCTGTGGTCAGATTTGCAATGCTCTGCCATGACATCGGCAAAGGAGAGACTCCTGTCGTAGTCTGGCCTTGTCACAAGCTTCACGATAAACTTGGCGAGAAACCGCTGAAGGTGTTATGTGAATGCCTGAGAGTTCCATCAGACTATGAGCAGTTTGCTATGGTTGTGGTTTTAAATCACTCAGTAATGCATAACCTTTACCGTCGTGGTGCAGAGGGTATTGTTGAGCTTTTAAATGCCATTGATGCATGGAGAAAGCCTCAAAGAGTACTTCCATTTGCTCTGTGCTGCAAGTGTGACTTTATCGGTCGTAAGGGCTTTGAAAACAGACCTTTCCCAAGACTTGGCTACTTTATGAAGATGTTTGAAATCTGTAATGAGGTCAAAGCTCAGGAATTTATAGCCCAAGGGTTTAAGGGTAAGGATATCGGAGAGCAGATGTTCCTAAAGCGAGTAGCTTTAGTTGAGGAATACTGTAAAACTCTGCCTCAGGGCGAAATCGACAACTCTGAAAACGAAACTCCTGCCGTGGTTTAATCTGCTCACCTTACACTGAAAGTACGAGAGATTTGCCTGCGTCTATCAGATAACTCATCAAATTTACTTTGAATAATTATTTCTCCTTAGATATAATATTTATTCTTACATTATATTTTGAGGTGAATTTTGATTCATACAGATCTATCCAAAATTTTAATCGTTGATACTGAAACAACAGGACTTGGAAACACAGACGAAATATTACAGTTATCTGTAATTGACGGTCTTGGTAACGTGCTTTGGAACAGATATTATCGCCCTCTTAATCATACTTCATGGTATTACGCCCAAAAGGTTAATCACATTTCCCCAGAATTTGTAGCGGACAAACCGAATATTGCAGAAGATTCAGAAGAGATAATCTCGCTCTTTAGAGGATATGAGCTTATTCTGGGCTACAACACCAAGTTTGATCTGCGTATGCTTTCCAATAACATCAAGAAATTCAACGAGTTAGAATTAAACTGGGGTGATGTCCACAATCTCTACAGAAAATATGAAACCGAAAAAATCATGCCGCATCTTGAAAAACATGATCTGGGTTCAGTTTCTTCATTTTTAGGATTTGTTCCAGAGGAAAATGAATCTATGCATAATTCTCTTACAGATGTAAAAGCAACACTCTTTATTTATCAAGTAATAGGCACGCTAAAACCACGCAGTTTACTGCGGGGATAAAGCGTGCCGATTAGAAAATGGATATTTTCTAATCAGGTGTGTT
>NZ_FUXX01000015.1 GCF_900167015.1 Succinivibrio dextrinosolvens DSM 3072 | reverse complement strand
AGATATCAAGTTTATCAACAATTGTACTTACGAGTCTGACGGGATCTGAAGGGGAGATAAAATCACCAATACAAGGAGGAAGTAAGGCTAAATCATCTTGAATATAGGGTTTGAAAAGATCTTCTTTATCCATAACGATATTACCAATAATATAACTCTTTATATTATTAAGTATAGTATATTAACTTTGTATATCAAGGAAATAGATAAAGTTTTAATATAAAAATATTATCAATAATGTTAATAAAACCACAAAATTTAGGTAAAAATAGAGGGCGACCTTTTTAGTCACCCTCTTTGTTCTTTCTGAGTTTCATATTCCAGATTTCTTCAACAAAAAAAGGCTATAAATGTGACTCAAATCATGTATAATAGCCACCGTTTGTGTACAGATCTTTTAAAACGTACTGAAATACCTAATAACTTTATAAAAAACACAATTTACGTTAGATTGCCAGATCTATAGATAAGTTGAAGAGAGTAAGATAGTGAAAACAGTATTTATTGGAATTGCAGGCGGTACCGGTTCAGGTAAGTCAACCTTTACGAAAAGACTTAAAGAATATTTCGGCGACAACCTGACAGTCATCTACCATGATAACTACTACAGAAGACGTGATGATATTGACTTTGAACACAGAAAACTAATCAACTATGATCACCCTGATTCACTAGAAACCTCCCTTCTGATTGAACATATCAAACAGCTAAAAAACGGACACGAAGTTGAAGGTCCTCTATACGATTTCACACAGCACAACAGATCAGATAAAACCGTTCTCATCAAACCATGTAAAGTCATCATCGTTGAAGGCATTCTTGTTCTTCACGAAACTCAGCTAAGTGAGCTTTTTGACTACAAGATCTACCTTGACGCTGACGCTGATGAAAGAATTCTAAGACGCGCAGCAAGAGATATCAAAATGAGAGGAAGAGAGCTTCCTGATATCATCGCTCAGTACCTGTCCACTGTTAAACCAATGCACAACCTGTTTGTTGAACCAACAAAATCAGTTGCAGATATTATTATCAACAGTGCACTGAACGAGGCTGCTTTTGACATCGTCAAAACTAAAATCGAAAGCATTATAGTTTCAAATCAAGATTAAATTTTACTTCACCGAAATTAAAGGTATACATATGTCTGCAATACTTAACCTTATAGGCATGACTCTTATCCTGGGAGTTATGTTCCTATTTTCTAACGGCAAAAAGCATATCAAATGGAAGATGATCATAAAGGCACTGATTGCCCAGTTCGTCCTTTGCCTTATCTTTATCAAGCTTCCTACAGGTATCTGGGTTATTGAGAAGATTTCAGATGCATTTCTTCTTGTACTTGGATATGGAAGAAACGGTCTTGCTTTCGTATTCGGACCTTTAATCGATATTGAAAAGTCTGGTTTCATCTTCCTCTTCCAGGTTCTGACCAACCTTATTTTCTTCGGTGCTCTTGTAAACGTTCTTTCTTATCTTGGAATTCTTGGCTTCGTTATTAAAGTAATCGGATCTGCTGTAGGTAAGCTAATCGGTACCACCCGTGTTGAAAGCTTCATCTCAGTTGCCAATATGTTCCTTGGTCAGACCGAATCACCACTTCTGATTTCCAAGTACCTGAGCAACATGACCAAGAGTGAAATCTTCGTTGTAGTAGTTGCCGGTATGGGAAGTATGTCTGTATCCATTCTTGGCGGATACAACGCATTAGGTATTCCAATGCAGTTCCTAATCCTTGCATGTACTCTGATTCCTTTTGGTTCAATCATCATGTCAAAAATCCTTTATCCAGAACAGGAAGAGGTTGCAATTACATCAAAGCTTGAGATTGACAGAAAGCAGGCTGGATGTAATGTAATTGATGCTCTGGGAAATGGAGCAATGGATGGTATTAAGATTGTTTCTGCTATTGCTGCATCTCTAGTTGCAATTGTGGCAATGGTTGCACTGGTTAATGGCATCCTGTCACCTACCGGTCTTACCATCGAGAAAATCTTTGGATGGATCTTCTACCCTGTTTCATACTTCATGGGCTTAAGTGGAGAGTATACTGATTTTGGTGCACAGCTTTTAGGCTCAAAGCTTGTTTTAAACGAGTTTGTAGCATTCTCCGAATTAGCTCCAGCATTACAGAGCATGGACTACAGAACACAGGCTGTTCTATGTATTGCAATCTCAGGCTTCTCAAACATTGGAAGTATGGCTGTATGCGTTGCATCTATCGGTTCATTATTCCCTCCAAAAAAGCAGGTTCTAGCTCAGATTATTGTAAGAGCTTTATTAGGTGCATTTGCCCTGAATCTGTTTAACGCATTCATGGTAGGCTTAGTTCTTTCATTCGGTTAATTACAGTCTACTTTAGATAAAAGCTAATATTCACCTTAAGTGAATATTAGCTTTTTTATTGTTTGAAGCTCTCCCTTAAGATCTTTTATAATTGCCTAAAAAAAAGGTAATTTCATGACAACTTTAGAAATATTTATTACCGCTGTTGCACTTTCTATTGATGCATCAGTCTGTTCTGTAATCTATGGTAAGAAACAGATCTCTTCAGAATCAAGATTGCGTCATGCTTTAAGTATGGCCTTTACCTTCGGATTCTTTCAGTTTTTGATGCCTATGATTGGATTTAAATGCGGAGAATCAATCATTGGCCTAATCGACGAATACGATCACTGGCTGGCATTTATTCTTTTAGCCTGCGTAAGTTTTAATATGATAAAGGAAGCTATTCAGGGAGAATCTCAGGAAGCACGCCACATCAACTTTTTTATTCTTCTAAGCCTTGGAATTGCAACTTCAATTGATGCCCTTGCAGTTGGATTTTCACTGGGACTTACCTCAAATCCAAGAATTCTCTACTCATCCTTAGTAATTGGCCTCGTCTGCTTTACCATATCTTTCGTAAGCTTTATGGCTGGACAGCAGCTTTCAAAATTCAGAAAACTCGACAGAGTATTAAATCTTTTGGGTGCGATTACCCTGTTTTTAATTGGTGTTAATATTCTTCATGAACACGGAGTTTTTTAGAACCAAAAGATAAGACAGAAAATAGAAGTATTCAGTTACAAAAAAAGGCTCAGAGGTAAAACCAATGAGCCTTAATTGTATTTGGTTATAGAACAGTCTAGCTGTTCTTTTCCTGCTCCATAGCTGCAGGTGATTTTGGAAGAATAATCATCTCGCCGTCATCCTCATATGCTGGAGCAACAATCTCAGCATCCACCTTGTCTGAAGATGAGATACTGATATCCTCACGATCCTCACGGAAGGCGGTTGCCAGTGATGAACTCTGAACCTGACTGTCAGCTTCATCAAAATGAGACTTGCCAAGAACAATCTCAGCCAGAGCTCGTTCCTGCATACTTACAGCAACATAACGGTTTGCTAAATCACGCATACATTGCAGGAATGTCAGATACATTTCAGAGGAATGCATTGAAACATGTTCTCTACCAATGATTGATACAAGCTCCATCTGACACTTATCAATATCACGGTTAAGTTTCTTGGCGTGCTTAACTACAGACTCTACATTGGCAGCAGACTGCTTTTCTTCAATCGCACGCAGATCTTCAACCAGCCTATCAATTCTCTTAACAAGGTCAAACAGGCTTTCCTTCATGGCACCACCGAAGATTGTATGACGGTTGGCAACATGGTTTACAGCCTGATCAAGTGCATAATGAACAGACTTTGAAGCCTCTCTTAGATTTGAGAATACCAGGTAGAAGAAGAACTTTGCATCATTGGTGCTGGTAGTTGACTGATTCTTTATAGGATAGAGCTTCTGCTCAGAACCTACAGCCAGTGAGTAGTATGCACTTCTTTCAATAGAAATAGCATCGGCGATATTTGAGGCTTTGTTTCTTACCTTGCGAAGACCAAACTCGTTATCCTCAAAGAAAGCATCCAAAGCAGTCTTGATACAGGTTATTTCCTTCTCGTAGTAGCTAGGAACAGTTGAAGCTACACTGTTTAGAATCTCTCTGTCGCTCTTGGCAGATAGAATTGAGCTTACTGCTGCAGTCTGAGTCTTTCTGATGAAATTAGTGTAGATAATCAGAGCAAATACACAAGGGATCAGGAATAAAGCAGCATAGAAACCAAGATTACATAGAATAAAGTTGATAAATGCAGCAAAGCTGAATGCAGAGATACCGGTTAAGAACCAGCCTGCAATTACAGTAACTACACCTGAAATTCTGTAAACAGCACTTTCTCTATCCCAGGCACCATCAGCAAAGGATGAGCCCATAGCAACCATGAAACATACATAGGTTGTTGATAAAGGTAATTTCAGAGAGGTGGCAACAGAAATTAAGGTTGCAGCCACCACAAGATTTACAGAGGCTCTTACATAGTCAAAAGGAAGTCTTTCCTGACCTTTTACAACTGCAGGCTGTCTGTATCTGTGACGAATGAATCTTGCTGAGTTGTTTGGAACTGTCTTATAAACAGCGCGTGAAACCCCCAGGCCCATTCTGGTAATGATTCGTCCTAGGGTTGAAGCACCGAACTGCTCACGTGAACCAGAGGTTGATGATGACAGATTGATTGAGGTCTGAACTACCTGTCTAGCCTTCTTACTAACCCACAGGGTTATGCACATTACAGAGCCTGCAAGGAACAGCCAGATGGTACTTGTAACATTGTTCTCATTTAAATGATTCATCAGGAACATTGGGTTGCCAAAGGCATTTTCAGACCAGAACTCGAAGCTGTCTAAAGCAGCCAGAGGAACACCCACGAAGTTTACAAGGTCGTTTCCTGCAAATGAGAATGCAAGAGCAAAGGTTCCGGCAAGAATAATAAGTCTGAACACATTGCCCTTTAAAAGGATTATCAGCTGACCTAATATGGTGAAGCCGATAAAGATACACCACATGATGGTATTGAAGTGGGTATCAATAAAATCAAGATACTCAGGTTTCATAAAGGATGCGCCCTTGGCACCCTTGATAACCAGGAAGTATGAAATAGCTGTCAGAGAAAGACCGCAGAATACACCGCCAAGATAATTTACGGTTCTGTCAAATCTGAATGTAAAGAGCAGTCTGCAGATAAACTGAACAATCATACCGGTTATAAATGCCAGTACAACAGAGAGCAGAATCGCAGAGACGATAGTTGCGGTTCTATCCAGCTTGATATAGCTGAAAATATCTGAAAGCGGAAGGTCTGTACCGTACACCTTATAGAAAGATGCAAATGTTGCTGCACCTAAAAGCTCAAAGACGATTGATACGGTGGTAGAGGTAGGAAGACCAAAGGAATTGAAAAGGTTTAAAAGTAGAACATCAGAAATCATTACTGCTGCAAAAATCAGCATTATTTCCTCAAAGGAGAACAGCTCCGGGAACAGCATTCCCTTTCTGGCCACTTCCATCATTCCTGATGAAAAGGTTGCTCCGCAAAGAACGCCCACTGATGCAACCAGCATAATAACAAATAAAGGAGCGATTCTTGTGCCAACTGCTGAATTAAGGAAGTTGGCCGCGTCATTACTTACACCTACAAAAAGATCCAAGGTGGCAAGAAGCATTAGCATTACTACTAATATAAAGACAATTGCTTCAAACATATTTTTCCTAATTGTGCTCTAACATTTTTTTTGAATTTTAGCATAAGTTACCTCGGTTTTGGGTAGCCTTGCTGTTCAATGTATTAGACAACTTTCATACACTGAAAAATTAAGAAATTTCAAAGCAAAAAATTAAAATTATTAACATTTCGCTAATTGTGACAAATATCTCGTTATTTTGGTTCAAAGCACCATTTTTTTTAGATAATTTGAGATTTTGAGATTGCAGATTATATAATGAAAAAAAAATTTTTAACGTCAAATAAACGTAAAAAAATATGGAACACGACTTACAAAAAGACATTATCTACACCCGAATCAAAGAAATGATAGTCAACGGCACTTTTGCCATGGGTGAAAAAATCTCTGAAAGAACTCTTGAGCAGTCTCTAAAGGCAAACAAGGCCCCTATCAGAGATGCCTTAAAAAGACTTCAGGCCGAAGGTCTGGTCGTGCGTAAGCCAAAAAGCGGAACCTATGTATTCTCTTTATCTCAGAAAGAGCTTCTGAATCTATTAAATTTCCGTTTTGTCATCGAATCTCAGGGAATGATCCTCTCCTTTGGACAGAATCAGGAAAAACTCATTGAGAGAACAGAAAACATTATTATGAAGATGAAATCTGCCCTGGCCCTGAATCAGGGGGATGTCTATCTTCAGCAGGACTCTCTGTTCCACGAGACTCTGGTTTCTCTGTGTGAGAACAACTACTTTATTACCTCTTTTGAAAGAATCTCTGCAATCATGGATACTGCAAGAAACTTTCTGGGCAACAATCTGGAGCATATGCAGAAATCAATTGTTGAACATCAGAATATTGCAAATGCTATTCGTGAAAAGAACATCGGTCGTGTTGTAGAACTTCTGCGCGAACATATTCTTCCGGAGTTTGGTGCTTACTGGAAAAACTTCAATCTCTCAGATGCAGACTGATTATTTCTAAAGTCTGGATCCTTAGTCTTTAAAAGCCTGTCATCATTCCACACAAAGAAATTTCAAATATTATGTTTTTTTGTGTGGCAAAATTTTTTCTTTTGTGAAAAAATACACACGGAAAACAATTGGTAGCTTTGGGCTGAAAGAAACAGCCTTATGCCATGCTGCTAGTGCGAATAACCAAACAGCATCTGCTGTTTTTCGGAGAATCCAGATGATCTCAGCATGCCTTTTAAATGAAGAAGACGATACCCTAGCTATTGTCCCAATTAAAACAACCGAGCCTCTGCCTTCAGATGTTATCTGGCTGGATGTTAACCAGCCTGATGAGGAAGAGCGTAGCTGGCTTGAAGCCTTACTCGTGGAAGATGTCCCTGAAGAGGACGAGATGGATGACATTGAGTCATCATCACGTTTCCGTGTCGGTCCTGACGGTGTACATATTCTTTCCTTATTCCCACAGAGAATTTCTAACGAAACTCATGGTGTGAACATGTCTTTCACAATGAGAAAGAATCTTCTGATCTCTTTCCGTGAAGATGATATTTCCATTGTCAGACTACTTCGCTACTACATAAGACATAATAAGGTTGATATACGTTCTGCTTTAGATATCCTGGTTAAACTTCAGGAGCTTAAGGTAGATCAGTTATCTGATTTGATCGAGGATGCATACAGCACTCTGGAAGAAACTTCTGATCAGATAACTGATGAACTCCACGTGGATGAAACCCTGGAGGAGCTTGTAAATCAGGAGGAGTTGAACTCCCAGATTCTGCAGGCGCTTCACGATACCAGAAGAGCTCTAAGATTCATCAGAAAGACCTTCGGAAGTTCACTTGAAGATCGACAGATTAGAATTCTTGATGAGGTTTTAACCGATATTGAGTCTATTTTGCCTCACACCTCATTTATTTCTAACAAGATTAACTTCCAGCTGGAAGCTTCCATGGGCTATACCAATCAGAAACAGAACAGCATCATCAAGATCTTCTCAGTGGCGGCTGTAGTTTTCATGCCTCCTACCTGGATTGCATCTGTGTACGGAATGAACTTCAAGTTCATGCCTGAGCTTGAATGGTACTGGGGTTACCCACTATCTATCGGTCTTATGATCATGTCTGCTGCTATAACCTATTTCTTCTTCAGAAAGAAAGGATGGCTGTAGCTTTTACGTACTTTTAATAATATAGCTACGAAAAAGGCTGGGATAAAATCTCAGCCTTTTTACATATCCGATAAAAGAATTTTTAGATTCTACTTAATAATTCCCTGCTCTTTTGCCCTTTTTACAATCTCCTTAAAGGCAACAACAGAATCATAGGCAGTTGAGTCAGCAAGTCTTAGAACATCTTCTTCAGACAGATACAGAATTCCTGAAACCTCACTCTTCTGTCTTACAGTGATACTGTCAGTAATTGCAAGATAAAGATAACCGTAGAAATAGCGCATACCGCTTTTAGAGATAATCTTTTGAGGACCGAAACTGTGGAATTCACAGGATGGTAAATCCGCATCCACACCAATCTCTTCTAAAAGTTCTCTTTTAGCACTTAGAATTTCATCCTCACCATGCTGCATGACACCACCTACAACAGCATCAAAGGTACCAGGAGAATAATCCTTGCAGAGAGTTCTGATTTCAATCAGGAACTTGCCACTGTGATCCATTACCGCAATATAGGAGGCTCTGTGTGGCAGCTGATCTTTTCTCATTTCCTTACGGGTAACAGTTTTAATGATGTTATTGTCCTCATCAACAATATCTACTAATTCAGTTGCTGACATTTTTATTCTCCAAAAAATTGTTAAAAAGATTATAATTTCAAAAATCAAAAAAGTGACGGATTTTTTTTATGGTAAGAGAAAACAGAAACGACATTATTTCACTTGAGGAAAAGATTGCCTGGCTTGAGGATATCATCGAAAGACAGTCAAAAGAACTAAGTGATTTATATGACAAGATGGATAAACTAGAGCGACAGTTTAAGGTTCTTTATTCTAAGGTTGGAGATCCTTATGCGACCCGTTCTCAAAAGGATGAAGTTCCGCCACCTCATTATTAGTCTCAAGGTATTGATATGAAAAAACTAGTAATTCTTCTGCAGCTTTTTGCTGTGATGTTCGTAACCGCATGCTCTAACGGTGAGCATGTTGCTGATTTAAAATCCCCTATTGAAGTTGTTTCAGATGGTACTGGTCCAAAGGTATGCATTGCAGATGTTACCGACAACCGTCTGTTTGTAGGCAATGAGAATCAGCCAAATCTGCCATCAGGTGAGATTTTAAGTCCTGATTACAAATCACGTGCCTATGCAAGATTAAAGAACAGCTTTGGTTCTCAGACTGGAGCAATGCTGCTGCCACGTGACAAGACCGTAACCATGGTTGTAAGAGAGGTTTTAGAGAGAGCTTTAAGCGATGATGGCTATACCGTTGTACACGACAGCGCTGCTGAGGATACCGACACCATCATTATGGCGGTAAGCATCAAACAGTTCTGGACCTGGGCCGGACTTCAGAAAATCAACGATAACATCAACAGCGATATCGAGCTTGATGTATATACCCAGAATCAGGGAAATCAGAAACACTTTAATCTTAAGAACAGACAGACCAGAAAAGTGCTGACTGATACCAGAACTCTTTACAAGACAACAACTGAACAGTCTTTGGCAAACATCTACAATCTTGCTTTAGAAAAGTTCAGAAACCTTCAGTAATCATCTTTTCAATTAAGCCTCGGGCTCTAATTACCTGAGGCTTTTAATTACCTTCTTCAATTCTCTACTCTGCTGAGTGCTCTAAAAACAGTCTTTTTTCTTCATCCTCTTAATAATTAAACGAAAATTTGTAACTTTTTTTATCATATCCAGCCTCAATAAAATTGAAAAAATCCCATCTCAAAGCGTATAATGTTCAATCAGTTTTTGTTTATTTTGATTATTGATTATGAAAAAAATGCTTATCGCAGTTGCAGGTTCACTTGCCCTGCTTGCAGCTGGCTGTACATCACTTCCAGAGGGCGCTCGTAAGATGACTCTGAATATCAACTCAGTTGAGTTTCAGAATAAAAACAATGTTGAAGGCTTTTTAGTTGATTACACTGTTCATCACTCATCTGCCGAACCAATGCCAATTGACAAGGTAAAAATCAATATCAAACTAAATGGCAGAGAAGCTGCTAATTATGTAAATGACAATGAGTTCCTCATTCAGCATCTTGAGGATAAGCAGTTTCAGACCTTTGTTCCAGCAAACAAGACCTATGCTGTTGCAAAGAAGAGTCTGATTTCAAATCCAATGCTTCAGCTGCAGGTTGATGCAACTGTTGAAATTATCGTTGATGAGAACAGCAAGCATGCTGAGTCAGCTTTCAACGTCAAGAAAAACTATAAAGGTATAATCCATGGCACAGCTAACTAACGCAGACTACAGAAAGAATTCTTTCGAACCAAGAATTGCTGTTGTACAGTTAATCTTCGGTATCATCTATGGATTCGTAACCGGTATCGGTATCATTCTTGCTTTCAGAGTGCTGGAGGCTACAGGTCAGCAGCCTTGGCTTCAGTATTTCTTTGTTGTGCTGTTTGGTATTCTTGCCGGCAAGAGCTTCTATATCTATGCAAAAACACGTATTGCACAGAATACAGGTATACAGGTGGTAGCAAAGGTTGACAATATTGTTCCTACACACGGTATCACCATCGTTGAAGGTATGCTGATTATGCCAGATGAGACCACTCTTCCAATCGAGAGCCGCTTTGCAGGTGAAACTGTTGCTCACGAACTGAAGAGATTCCTGGATGAGAACAAAACCAAGAAGCTTCCTGCTTTACTGGTTAACAAGGATACCAAACATCCAAGAGGTCAGTTCCTGGTTAAGACACGTGCAGGACACTTAGATCCTGAATACATGAATTCATTAAAAACAAGTAAATAATAATTAGGATTTTCATATTATGAGTCTTTTAAGTACAAAAGAAATCCTTGCAGGAAAAGTTGCTATCGGAGAAAAAGTAACTCTTGCAGGCTGGATTCGTACCCGTCGTGATTCAAAGGCAGGTTTTTCATTCCTTGCTGTTAACGATGGTTCTGGTTTTGATAACGTTCAGGTTATTGCTCAGAATACTTTAGATAATTATGAGTCAGATATTTTAAGACTGACCACCGGCTGTGCCGTTGTTGTTGAAGGTACCTTAAAGGCTTCTGAAGGTAAAGGTCAGGCTTACGAGGTATTAGCCGACAAGATTATCGTAACAGGTTTCGTTGAAGATCCTGATACCTATCCTATGTCAGCAAAGCGTCACACTGTAGAGTACCTGCGTGAGTATGCTCACCTGCGTCCTCGTACAAATCTGATGGGTGCTGTAATGCGTATCCGCAACACCGTTGCCTATGCAATTCACAGCTACTTCCAGCAGAACGGTTTCATGTGGGTAGCAACACCTCTTATCACTGCATCAGACTGTGAAGGTGCTGGTGAGATGTTCACTGTTACCAACTTCGATTTAAACAACGTTCCAAAGAACGACAAGGGCGAGGCTGACTTCTCAAAGGACTTCTTTGGCAAGCACGCTTACATGACTGTATCAGGTCAGCTGAATGTTGAGACCTATGCAAGTGCCTTCTCAAAGGTATACACCTTCGGTCCTACCTTCAGAGCTGAAAACTCAAACACCACCCGTCACTTAGCTGAGTTCTGGATGGTTGAGCCAGAGATGGCATTTACAGATTTAAATGGCTGTGCAAAGACCGCAGAAGGCCTTCTAAAGCATGTATTCAAGACAGTTCTAGAGCTTCGTTCAGATGACATGAACTTTATCGCTCAGCGTGTTGATAAGGATGCAATTACCCGTCTTGAGAACTTCGTAAAATCAGACTTTGCTCAGGTTGATTACACTGACGCAATCGAGATTCTAAAGAAGGCTACCAAGAAGTTTGAGTACCCTGTTGAGTGGGGTATCGATCTTCAGTCAGAGCACGAGAGATACCTTGCTGAAGAGCACTTCAAGGCTCCTGTAGTTGTTAAGAACTATCCAAAGGATATCAAGGCTTTCTACATGAAGCAGAATGACGACGGCAAGACTGTTGCAGCTATGGACGTTTTAGCTCCAGGTATCGGTGAGATCATCGGTGGTTCTCAGCGTGAGGACAATCTTGAGAAGCTGGACAGACGTATGGATGAGCTTGGTCTAAACAAGAAAGACTACTGGTGGTACAGAGATCTGCGCCGCTACGGTTCAGCTCCACACTCAGGCTTCGGCTTAGGCTTCGAGCGTCTGATTGTGTACATCACTGGTGTTGGTAACGTACGTGACGTAATTCCTTTCCCACGTACTCCACGTTCAGCTGAGTTCTAATTCAATCATCAGATTGAATCAAGATTCGGGGGAGCTTTGCTCCCCCTTTAATTTCTTAGTAAATTTAATGGTTCATCCGTGAATCTGTGGAAAGCCCTGATTTGAATATAATAAAATTCATCAGGGCTTTCTTCTATCCAATCGTCGCGATTGGAGTAAACTTTCCTCTGAATGCACTTCTTATTCTTAAAAAGAAATAATCTAAATCTCTGTACCCATAGGCTACACGCTTTAGAACCTTTATCTTATTGTTTATACCTTCCAGTACACTTGTCCTAATATGGTAGATACCCGCATTGGTAATGCCATCTCTGTAGTGGTCATTCTGACTCTTAGCAAATTTCATAATCTCGTCAACACCAGAGGACATTGCCAGCCTTACCCATTCAGTCCATAATCGTTCTGCTTCATCCTTAGAGTTAGCTTCATATACTTCTGGTAACAGTTCCTTTAGTTCATTTGCCTTGTTCAGTTCACTGTAATAGCTGAGGATAGAATCAAGTCTTAGTTTCTTTTCTTCAGATAATCGAGAATTACGTGTAAGCAGAAGGAATCTTGAACCTTTAAGCAGCTGATATCCTGCCTCATCGCCATGGTCTCTGTAGTAGTTGGCAAGTCTTATTCTTATGGCACTGATGACAAGTCTGCCGAAGTTGTAGACCATATGGAACAAGTCATATACAACAAGAGCCTTAGAGCAGTATCTGCTTACAAGCGATGCAAAGCCAGCGTTCTGGTCCATAGCTACAGCCTTTATCTGCTGGCAGCCTATCTTTCCACACAGTTCAAAGAATCGGCTGACATCTGTATTTGATTTGCCTTCACAGACCCAGATAACACGTTTGGTTACTATGTCTGCGACAACCGTACCGTACTTGTGTCCTTTCTTGATTGAAAACTCGTCAATGGCTAAAAACTCAGAACTTCCCAGAGAGAATGAAATGGTACTCTGTAGATATCTCTTATGAATATTCTTGCATACATCCCAAGACAATCCTGTTCTCCTGGAGGTATCCTTGATTGAGCCAGCCATCTCTAAATCCTCTATGACAGATTCTTCTGCTCTTTTGGTTACTCTAAATGAATCGGAAAGGAACGGTATGTCTTCTGTAGCGTATTTACACTCACAGTAATTGCATTTGATTGTACGGTAGGTGATCACAAGAGTAACGAAGCAGCCTAGCAGCTTTTCTTCTTTGATGACTCTCTGTCTATATTCATGGACAACCACGTTATGGCTCCCACAGTGTGGACATACTGGAGGTTCTTTAGGTTCCAGCTGGATGGTAATATCCCTGTCAGACACTTCAGAAAAAGAAATATTTGTAATCATGAAGCCAGGAAAGAAGTTTTTAGATAAAAAATCAGATACAATACAAGACATGGGCGTTTCCTTCTTAAGTGTTGTTGTGCTTTTTTATCTTAAGAGAAAACGCCCTTTTTTGTTTAATTTATTTGATAATATTCACTAGAAGTTTTTCATAAGCCACAGTTTTACTGAAGAACCAATTTAATTCTGATAAAGCAAATAATCAAAAAAACATATCTGCTAATTAACTCCAGTTCTTCATGATGTTATTAAATTCCTTTCTTATTTCATTATTCGGAATATGGACTACTAATAATGATTTGTCATTATCAAAAGCCCTAATCTTAGAATCAGGATTTATGGCCAGATAACCTAAATGAATCAGAAGTGTAAAAACATCATCCCTATTGTTAAAGGTTGTCATATCATTTTGAAATGTTTCTGAATTTACTAATATTTCATTACCCGCAATAAGAGAAACTATACCGTCACGCAAACCTTCCACGTTCAGATCCATATATCGGCTTAGGCTCTCAAAGGTTTCAGTCTGAGACCAGTAACTTAAAAACTTCTTTCTTAAAAGAGACTCGACTACGGAATTAGGATTGTAAAGGTGCAGATCGTTATCAAAAATATAACCGTCATACCATTTTTTCATTGAAGAAAAGTCTGCTTTGAATTGACTGCATAACTCCTTAACATCCTCCTCTGTAAATCCAACAAAAGGAGCATATTCACCAGGCTCTGTCATAGAGAATTCTCTAAACATATTAAGAGCACTGTGAGTTCCGTATTTCTTGATAGGAAGAATACCTGTCATATAGGCAAGAGATACATAGGAGCGGTCTTTAAATAAAGCTCGTAAATAATCAAGATATAGCTTTATTCCGTCTGCATCAGTCTGCTTTTCTCTCATGATGCAGTCCCATTCATCTATGATGAAGACAAAACCGTTACTTTTACCAAGTTTTTCTGTTTCCTTGCTATATATATCAGATAAGATCTGATTAAGCTTTCTTTCCTCAGAAATATCCTGTTCAGGGTAAAGAGTCTTTAATTCATTTTTTATTTCAGACTCCAGATTAGACAGCATCTTAGAAACATCTTTATCAGCATTGGTCAAAAACTGCTGCATATCAATAAAGATAGTATTGTATTTGTTTAGATGTTTTTTATAGGAATCAGATTTTGAAATTCTCAGATTATCAAACAGAAAAGAACTGTCCACACCTTTGGAGTAATAAGCACTAAGCATCTCAGCAGTAAAAGATTTACCAAAACGTCTAGGTCGACTGATACATATATATCGTTGTCTTGTATTTAGAAATCTATTCAGTAATGAAATGATTTCACTTTTATCAATATAGATTTCAGAATTCAACGAGAATTCGAAGGCTCTAAATCCTGTATTCAAATATGAGCCCATGCTTTACTCCTCAGCTAGTCTGAGTATTTTAGCAGACTTTGTGACTTATTCCTGTTAAGAAAACAGAGAATTAGATAACCATTCTACTTATTGATTATCCACAGCCCCAGCAGACAGACGGCAACACCTACTATCTTATTCCAGCTTATTGGCTCCTTATATAAAAGAAAACCAACTACAATCAGCAGAATCGATAAGAACGCGCTCGTAACAATATAAGCAGAACTTATAGGCCAGCCTGACTTATAGGTATAGATAAATCCAGCCTCAAGACCTAAAAGACACAGGCCGAAAACAAAAGGTACCCAGTTGGCTTTAGCATACTCAAGCAATAAACCTGACTTCTCATCTTTGGTCAGAAAATACATAATCAGAGCAGCCAGAGCTGCAACAACATAAGTTATTGTCAGAGCAGCAAAAGGATTTAATGCAGAAGGAAAAGACTTAGCGCAGATGTTATAAAAGAGGTTGGACAAAACAATCAGTGCAATCGGCCAGATATAAGCAACCATAGAAAACTCCTTAGTAAGAAAAATCGGCCTGAATCCGCACCAGGTACCAAACGCGTAAGAGAAATTCTAGCACTATACAGGAAGTAGCACTGTTCTCTTATTCAAAGTTCAGGATTCTTTCCTTTATGGTGCAATTTAATTTATTTTACACAAAACACTATTTTTTCTAATAGATTAGGATATGATAAAGAAAAGTTACAAGATATCTGAGGATTTTATGATGATTAGAAGTTTCAACGGTTCATGGTGGTGCCCTGCTTAAATGCGGGTAGAACTGTTGTGCTTATAGAGGACCCGCGTAATAGCGGGTTTTTTCGTATATAAGGGTCATAAATTTCAGAGCGAATTTTCAAAATATAAGGTGTGAAAATGAAGTCGATAGCGTTTGATACAAAATATCTTAAGGAAGCTCACCTGTTTTATAAGGAATACTGTCACAGGGACAACACCATTCTTTATGAAAGTGCTGAGATTATTGATAAAAGCGGAGTACAGTCTCTGATTGGTGTTTCAGCTGCGCTTAAGATTACCTGTGAGGATCTCAAGGTCAAGGCTCAGGCCTTAAACAGGAATGGCAAGGCTCTTTTAAAGCTAATTGCAAATGAGCTTAATCTTACCGCTTCAGAGGATTCTTTAACAGTTGCCTACTCAAGACCAGATCACGAGATGGACGAGGAGAGCCGTTTAAAAGCACCAAATCCCTTCGAAGTCTTAAGAAAGACAATTGTAAGTATCAAAGGCTGCAAGAATATCTTTATAGGCGGTCTGATTTCCTTTGACTATATCAACAACTTTGAATACATAGGTGATCTTAAGAAAGGAGAAAATCCTTGCCCAGATTACGGATTCTACGTATTTGATATCGCTATCAGATCAAATCACCAAAAGCAGCAGACTCAGATTGATGCCTATGTATTTGATGAGGATTCATACAAGGAAATCGCTTTTGAGACACTTGATCTGAGAGATAAAATCGACGACTTCAATCAGGAAGATGCTCTGGTAATCAAAAAAGTAACACCTAAGATTGAACCTGATCTTGATGATGAGAAATTCGGTGAGATTGTTGCCAAGGTAAAACAGCATATTATCGATGGTGATGCCTTCCAGGTGGTTCCATCCAGAACATTTAAACACAGATGTAACGATCCTCTACTTGCCTACTCTTATTTAAAGAAACTCAACCCATCCCCTTACATGTACTACATCAAAGATCCTGAATACATAATCTTCGGAGCAAGTCCTGAGTATGCCGTAAGATTTGAGGCTGAACAAAGACGAGTTTCAATAAGTCCTATCGCAGGAACCCGCGCTCGCGGTCTTAACGAAGACGGTACTATCAACAAGGAACTGGACAGCCGTATTGAACTTGAGCTTAGAACCGATACCAAAGAGGTTGCAGAGCATCTGATGCTGGTTGATTTAGCACGAAACGATCTTGCTAGAATCAGCAAATGCGGCTCACGTTATGTTGATAACATGCTGCATATTGATAAATATCAGTCTGTAATGCACCTTGTTTCAGATGTTCATGCGGTGTTAAGAGACGATCTAGATGCTCTTCACGCCTACTGTGCCTGTATGAATATGGGAACACTTTCTGGTGCACCTAAAATCAAGGCACATGAGCTTATCTATAAATACGAGGGAAAGAAACGAGGTTCATACGGCGGTGTTATAGGTATTCTCTCAGAGGATGGCTCTATGGATACCTGTATTGCAATCAGAAGTGCCTTTGTTAAGGGGAATACCGCATATGTACAGGCCGGCTGCGGTGTAGTATTCGATTCAGACATCAAAGCAGAATGCCAGGAAACAGTAAACAAGGCTAAATCAGTTTTATGTGCCTTAGCTCTTGCTGATAAGGAGTAGCATCATGGCAAACATTATATTCATCGATAATTTTGATTCCTTTTCATACAACCTAGTAGATGAGCTAAAGGTTCTTGGTAACAATGTCATGGTATTCCGTAATGATGTAAGTGTTGCAACCATTATGGAACAGGCAAAGAAACAGAGCGAGACCGGCAAGGTCATCATTATGCTTTCCCCTGGTCCTTCAGCACCAAAGGATGCAAATAATCTTCTGCCTATTATTAAAGAAAGTCTGGGTAAATACCCTATGCTTGGAATCTGTCTTGGTCATCAGGCACTAGGAGAGGTTCTTGGCGGAAAGGTTGTTAAGGCACCTGTGATTGTACATGGCAAGAGCTCAATGATGCAGCATACTGATAAGCTGTGCTTTAAAGATCTACCAAATCCACTGAAAATTGCAAGATACCACTCTTTAGTGGTTGAGGATTTGCCTACTGATGTTGAGATACTCGCTCAATATGACGGCATGTGCATGTCACTGTACTCAGAGAAGTACAACGTGCTTGGATTCCAGTTCCATCCTGAATCCATCATGACAACCTTTGGAAGAAATCTTCTGAGGAATGCGATTTCAACGCTAACAGAGTAAATTATCACAAAACACCAGTTGCTACAGTTTCTCTGTGGTGCTGGTGGTTTCCTTTATTTCTTTCTCTCTCTTTCTCTTTATAATAATAAAAGAATAAACAAATAAGGTATCCTCCCAATGTCCAATAAAGAAAAATATGAAACCTCTCTAAGCCTTAATAAAGCGTATGGCTTATTAACTGAAATGTGTCATAAAGGAATGCTGACAGTTAAAAAAGCAGGAAACAAAACTCGGTATTTTCCATCGCTCGTTGAAGAATAAACAATCTTACCTACATAATTGACAAACACAGTACAACAAGACTGAACATATATAGTAGAATGTAAGGTAAGCATATAGAATCTCAAAGAGAATATAGAAATGGTAGATATTAGAAGACTTCCTCGAGCTAAAAACAGTTTTGAAGATATTCGAAGAAAGAATCAGATTTACGTTGACCACACTGATCTGATTTTTGAGTTTGCTTATCTGGATGGACCTAATTTTCTATCAAGACCACGTCGCTTCGGTAAATCTCTGCTTGTATCTACGCTAGAATCACTTTTTTCTCACGGTACCGAGTTTTTCAAAGGTCTAAAGATTGAAAAACTATGGGATGAAGCAGAACAAGGAAAAACATATAAAGTTATTCACCTGGATTTTTCCGCACTTTCTTTTGAGAATAAAAATGAACTAAATAACCAGATTACTTACGTCCTTGCAGACAGTGCAAAACGTGATGGGGT
Source organism: Succinivibrio dextrinosolvens DSM 3072 (assembly GCF_900167015.1). Classification (GTDB taxonomy): domain Bacteria; phylum Pseudomonadota; class Gammaproteobacteria; order Enterobacterales; family Succinivibrionaceae; genus Succinivibrio; species Succinivibrio dextrinosolvens. The sequence continues at coordinate 31,222 of NZ_FUXX01000015.1, read as the reverse complement.
TAATCTGCCAGATGATTATAAAGAACGTAGTGCAGGTTTAAATTTAAAGACTCTAGTTGAATCAGCTCCATCAGAATATGTTCTTTTAATTGACGAATATGACTACCCACTAACACACTCTTTGGGTAACAAGGAATTATTTGAATCATACAGACTGTATCTACAGGGCTTATTTGGAGCCATCAAAGGTCTGACCGGTGATATGAGATTTATCTTTATTACCGGAGTTGGCCGATTTGCAAAGACCTCTGTATTTTCACAGATGAATAACCTAAGAGACCTAAGTCTTGAAAGCAAGTTTGCCCCATTACTTGGCTATACAGACGATGACATGCACCAGTACTTTGATGAATATGTTGAGAATGCAGCCAATACACTTAATATCGATAAAGATGAGTGTTATGCCCAGATTAAGGCTCATTATGACGGATACAGATTCCATGTTGATAATGACACTATGCTGCATAATCCATGGTCAGTTCTGAACTTTCTTTACACCCCAGAACAGGGATTCAAAAACTTCTGGTATGAAACAGGCGGTTCCTATCCTACACTGATAGCAAAATACGTAAAGAATATTCAGAATACCCCATTACAAACACTTCAGAAGACAAAATGTGGGCCTCAAACACTGAGTGAATTCTATGATTACTTTGATGTCACACCAATAAGTCTTCTTTATCAGACTGGATATCTATCAGTAAGATCTGAGAAGAATGAATTAGGAGGAGAGAGTCTCTTTCTGGTTCCTCCTAATCTGGAAGTACAGTCTTCTCTAATACAGCTATATTACAGAGAAGTTAGAGACAATCCTTTGGATGATGATATCTTCCATGACTTCTCATCAGCTTTAATAACTAATTTTAAGAAATCAGACTTTGAGTCTTTAATCAAAACCTTCAGTGCAGCATTAAACACTTTTGGTTATGATGACAAGGAAGCATTTAAAACAGAGCATTACTGCAGAGACATTATTTACTACACACTAAGCCTATCAGGTATCAACGCGCAAAGAGAAGCTATAAGTTCTGACGGCAGAGCAGACATTGTTGTAGAACTTTCTGCAAAAAGATTTGTCTTTGAATTCAAGCTTGCAAAATCAAGAGATACGGAAAAAGAGCTTCTTGATAAAGCAATCGAACAGGCAAAAGATAAACGCTACGGAGAAATTCTTCCTCTAAAAGAACTTAACAGAATGGCTGTAGTTATCAATGCCGAAGACAAAGCTGTTGCACAATGGAGAATAGTAGATTAAGACTTAAGCTACAAGGTAGTGAGCTGCGCTAGTTCACTACCATATTAGATGAACACAGCTAAAGAACCTCTATCTTCAAGCCTACACCAACCTCTTCAACATTCAGACTCTTCATAAACTCACATTTTGCTTTGAGTGATACACAATGACATGGATACAGCTTCTGAATGTTATTGCGGCAGAAATAATCAAGAGTCTTCTGAATCTGCACCTCATCATCAAAGATATGAAAACCGCCTATACAGCCTATAATTCTGTCGTCATCACAGACGCTTTTGGCATATTCTATGATGTTGCAGATACCACTGTGAGAGCAGCCAGTAATAACAAATAAACCTTTCTCTGATTTATAAACCAGAGCAGAGTCATCCAGAAGATAATCTGGTTGGAGCTCCCCATCAACAACTTCACAGCCTATAGGATTTTTTGCCTCAAAATCGGTCTTTCTTGGGATCTGACCAAGATATACAAGTCTTGAGGTTATACAAACAGGATTTGCAGTTTCTCTGTAATTTACAAAGGATGAGAGCTGTTCTTTTGAAAATGGAGCTCCGATATATTCATTGCCATCATATTTTTGATTAAAGCATTGAGGATGGCATGTAAAGAGCATTTCCTTTTTTAAGACTGGTAAAAGAAACTTAAGTCCTCTTGTATGATCATTATGACCATGGGATATGACAATATCGGTTAACTGATTGAGATCGATATTCATCAGAGAGGCATTATTCATAAATACATCCGAATAACCGGTATCAAGCAGAATTCTTCTGTTATCATCCTCAATGTAAAAACAAAGAGCCGGCTCTCCCAGATAGTACTGATCGATGTAGGTATTGTTGTCACAAAGAACCGTCAGTTTCATTCCGTATCTCCCTATTCATAAGCTTTAACCCATTATAATTCTTTCAAAAGATAATCCTTCACAGATATAAAACATACAGACCTTTTCAATTTCTTCGCACTAAAAAAGAGAATATCTGCAATTTTTTAGTGCAAATCAAAAAATTTTATGGTTATTATAAAATTCACATTTACTTTTACAGAAAATTGTTTAATATAAAAACATAGAGTTTTTTTGGAAGAGATAAAAATGACACATTCAGTACAGATTACATTTAAGGCATCATGGTGGCACCTCGCAACATAGCGGGGATTTTGTGTTTGTACTTACAAAAGATTTAGATGAAAAACCCGCAAGTAAAATTGCGGGTTTTTTCGTATATACAGTTTGAAATTCACATTAGGAGTCTGATTATGAACTCATTACTAGAAAAGTTATATGCAAAAGAAGATCTTTCTTTTACTGAGACTAACTTAATCTTTAAAGATATCTTTGCAGGTAAGCTTGATCCGATTGTATTCGGTTCTCTACTAACCTCTCTGAAGATGAACGGCTATACAGCAGACGAAATCGGCGGTGCTGCAACTGCAATGATTGATTCTGCTCTTCCATTCGAGCGTGAACGCAGTATTGATACCGGCGAAATCGTCGGAACCGGTGGAGACCGCTTAAAGACAATCAACATTTCAACCATTTCCGCCTTTGTATGTGCAACCTTAGGACTGCATGTGGCAAAGCATGGTAATACAGCAGTTTCATCAAAATCAGGTGCTTCAGATGTTCTAACTGAGCTTGGCTATAACATCCGTGCCGAAGCAGATATCACCAGAAAATGTCTTGAAGAGGAAGGCTTTGCATTCTTCTTTGCACAGAAATACCACACTGGAATGAAGTATGCAGCTCCAGTCCGCAAGGCATTAGGCACCTCAACCATCTTCAATATCCTAGGACCTCTGACCAATCCTGCACGTGTCAACTATGAGCTTTTAGGCTGCTATGACGTAAATCTTCTGGAAACTCTTGCCAGAAGTCTGAAGCTTACCGGTGTGCAGAGAGCTATGGTAATCAACGGCAACGGCATGGATGAGATTTCAATCTTCGGTGAGACTCATGTATCAGAGCTTAAAAAGGACGGCTCTATTAAGAACTATGTTCTGACCAATGACGATTTCGGTATCAAGGGTAACTTCAGACAGGAAGACCTTGTAGGTGGCACACCAGAGGAAAATGCGCGCTCAGCCCGTGCAGTTCTAGAAGGCAAAGGCACTGATGCTCACAACGCAGTAGTTGCAGCCAACGTATCAGCAATGCTTTATCTTGCCGAGAAGGTAAACAACTTCAAAGACGGCTATGAAATGGCATATGACACAATCCGTTCAGGTCGTGCCATTGAGAAACTAAATACCATCACCAGACTGTCAAACTCATAATTAAGGATAAAAGATGCTACACACAGAACCACTGACAAGTCAGGCTAAAGCATATCCTGGTCTTAACTACAGTGAAATTGAGGGTACCGTACTTGCAACCATCATTAACCGCAAGGTTGAGGATGTCAAGGAGATAAAAGTTACAGGAGAGCGTACTCTACCACGGGTATCATTTAAGGAAGCCTTAAGCGCTGATGGCAGAAACTTTATCCTAGAATGCAAGCAGTCATCCCCTACCTTAGGTGATTTCTGCAGGGATTTTGATCTTGATAAGCTTATAAACTGCTATGAGAAACATGCCAGTGCGATTTCTGTTCTGTGTGAAAAGCATTTCTTCAAAGGCTCTTTAGAATATCTTAAGTTTGTAAAGGAGAGAACTTCTCTTCCTGTTCTGTGCAAAGACTTTATCATCTGCCGTGAACAGCTTGATGAGGCCTACATTGCAGGCGCCGATGCAGTACTTTTAATGCTGAGTGTGCTTTCAAAGGAGACCTATGAGGACCTATACGAGTATGCCCATAAGCTTGGACTTGATGTTTTAACCGAGGTTGACAGCAGAGCAGATGCACTTTACTGCAGAGAACATAAAATTGAGATTGTAGGTATCAATAACCGCGATTTAAGAACACTAAAAATCGATCTCAGCAACGCAAGAGAGCTTTCTACCCTGTTTGATAAGGATGTAAGAGTGGTATCTGAGTCAGGGATCAATAAGCACAGTGATTTAACCTCCCTAAAGCCAATCAGCAATTTTCTTATCGGCTCAGCTCTAACAGGAGATTCAGATGTAGAGTTCAAGGCAAAATCCATGCTCTACGGTTTAAACAAGGTCTGCGGTCTTACCACAAAGGAAGCGGTTGAGAGCTGTGCAAAGAACAATGTAAGCATCGGCGGTCTTATCTTTGCTAAAAAATCTCCTCGCTATGTAACCCTTGATAAGGCAAAGGAGATAACAGCCGACTATAAAGGCGCCTTAAAGTTTGCAGGTGTCTTTGTGGATGAAGAGCTTGAGGTAATGGTAAAGACAGCAAAGGAGGTCGGCCTCTCCTACATTCAGCTGCACGGACATGAAAGCACAGAGTTAATTGAAAAGCTGCATAAGGCACTTCCTGATATCAAGATTATCAAAGCCATCAATGTAAAGAGTGCAGAGGATTTTGCCAATATTGAGAAGTACGATGAACTAAGCGATCTCTTCATTCTTGATTCAGCCTCCCCTGGTTCTGGTTCAAGCTTTGACTGGAACTCAATTCCAAAATCAGTAAATCATGAAAAGATTCTCTTATCCGGCGGTATTGGTCCTGACAATGTAGAGATTGCCCTAAAACAAGGCTTTTTAGGTCTGGATTTGAATTCTAAGCTGGAAAAGGTTAAAGGTATTAAGGATACAGAGCTTATTAACGAAATCTTTAAGACCATCAACGAATACTAAAAATATAGAAGAATAAATACGGAGTAATAAATGACTATTTTAAATCCATTTTTTGGAAAATACGGTGGACAGTATGTTCCAGAGGTTTTAATCCCAGCTTTAGACGAGCTTGAGAAGACCTTTGTAGAATGCAGAGAGGATCCTGAGTTTCGTCAGGAATTATCTGATCTTCTGAAAAAATATGCAGGTCGTCCTACCCCACTTACTCTGTGCAGAAACCTTACCAAAGGCACCAAGACAAAAATCTTTCTAAAGCGTGAGGATCTGCTTCACGGCGGTGCCCATAAGACCAATCAGGTATTAGGACAGGCTCTTTTAGCAAAGCGTATGGGCAAAACAAGAATCATCGCTGAGACCGGTGCGGGACAGCACGGTGTGGCAACCGCTCTTATCTGTGCTCTTTTAGGTTTCAAGTGCCGAATCTATATGGGCGCTGTAGATACAGAAAGACAGAAGCCTAACGTATTTCGTATGAAGCTTATGGGAGCTGAGGTTGTACCTGTATCTGTAGGAGCTGCAACTTTGAAGGAGGCCTGCAACGAGGCTCTTCGAGACTATGCGGCAAACTTTGAAAACACCCACTATATGATTGGTACAGCAGCAGGTCCACATCCATTCCCAACCATCGTCCGTGAGTTCCAGAAGATTATCGGCGAGGAGATCCACAAGCAGATTATCGAGGAAACCGGCAAACTTCCTGATGCCTGTATTGCCTGTGTAGGCGGCGGCTCAAACGCTATCGGTGTCTTTACCGACTTTTTAGATACCGATGTTCCTCTATACGGTGTTGAGCCTTATGGTCTTGGTATTGAAACACCAAAGCACGGCGGTACCCTGGCCCGCGGTGATGATGGAATCTTCTTTGGAGCCTACTCAAAGAATCTTCAGACAAAGGATGGTCAGATTAACGAGTCCTATTCAATCTCAGCCGGTCTTGATTTCCCATCTGTAGGACCTCAGCATGCATATCTCAGTGAAACCGGTCGTGTTACCTACGTTGGTGCCACCGACGATGACGCACTGGATGCATTCGTAGAGCTTTCACAGAAGGAAGGTATTATTCCTGCCTTAGAGTCATCTCATGCACTGGCTTTTGCCTTAAGACTTATGAGACAGAATCCTGATAAGGAGCAGACTCTGGTGGTTAATATCTCAGGTCGCGGTGATAAGGACATCTTCAACGTATCAAACATTCTGGAACAGAAAGGCTGTATATCCTCAAGCGGAATCTCTACTGCCCCACTGAAGGTTACAAAATAAGGAGAAACTATGAACAACCGTTTTGAAAAGAGATTTGCAAAGCTTAAGGAACGTAATGAAGGCGCCTTCATGCCTTTTGTTACCCTGTGTGATCCTGACAAGGCAACCTCACTTGAGATTTTAAAGAGCCTTTTAAAAGGCGGTGCAGATGCACTGGAGCTTGGTTTTCCTTTCTCTGACCCTTGTGCTGATGGTCCTATTATCCAGAATGCTGACAAGCGTGCCTTAAACTCAGGAGCAACCACAGACGATTTCTTTGAAGTTATAAAAGACTTCCGCCGTGTGGATGATGAAATTCCTATCAGCATTCTTGTCTACGCAAATGTTGTAGTTGCCCGCGGTATCAGAAAGTTCTTTGAGGATGCTGCCGCAGCAGGTATTGATGCCGTACTGATTCCGGATATTCCAAGCAACATGCTTCATACCTCAGGTGACTTTGAACAGGCAGCAAAGGATGCTGGTATCAATACAGTCCTGATTGCCCCTCCAAATGCATCAGATGAAATTCTTGAGACCATCTCAAGACATTCTAAGGGCTATACCTATGTATTATCACGTTATGGTATTACCGGTACAGAGAACACCTTCGGAAAACCTGTAAGAGTGATTGAGAAGATTAAGGAACTTGGCGGTGCTGCTCCTGTACTGGGCTTTGGAATCTCCACACCTGAGCATGTTAAAAAGGCAATTGAAATCGGAGCTGAAGGCGCGATTGCGGGTTCTGCCTGTGTGAAGATCATTGAGGAGAATCTTCATGGTCTGCCACTTATGTTCTCAAAGCTTGAAGAGTATGTAAGAAGCATGAAGGCTGCAACTCTGAGAAGTTAAGAAAAAAACAGGTCAGAGCGAACTTTCCTATAGCTCTGACCTCTTTTATTCTGTGTTAACTCACTCCTTTGACAATTTCTTTGTGACCTTTATTTTAAGTTAGTAATTTTCTGCTAGCTGTTTCAATCTCAGAATCTACAATCAAATCGGACTGTCATTTTATTTGATTGGAGATTTTATATGTTTGGCTCTTTAAAACAGGTAACCTGTATAGTTGGAGTTTCTCTTTCTCTGGCCTTAGCAGGATGTCAAAGTACCACACCGGATCAGAATCTTAGCTACTGGACACCTCAGTCACAGGTAGCAAAGGACTTTGTCAGCTATGTAAATGAAGTAACCGATCCTAAATCAGAAAAATTCATTCCAAAGGAAGATCGTATCGCAGTCTTCGATATGGATGGAACTCTGGTTGGAGAAACCTACCCATCCTACTTTGACTGGGTGATGTTTACACATAAGGTTCTGCGTGATCCTAACTACAAGGCTCCAGCCTATATGAAGAAATTTGCAAATCAGCTGGAGGAAGGCTGGAAGAGCGGAAAGCTTCCAAAGGATGCCGAGAAGATTCATGCTAAATACTCCTTTGAGTCCTTTAAGGGTATGACTATTGATGAAGTACAGGCATATGCACGTTAATTCATGAAGACAGATGCCCAGGGCTTTAACAACCTCAAGCGCGGCGATGCTTATTTCCGTCCAATGATTTCACTGGTTAAATTCCTTGAGAAGAAGGACTTCACCGTATATATCGTCAGCGGTACTGAAAGAAATATTGTAAGAGTTCTTCTGGAGAATGTACTTGATGTTCCTTCAGACAGAATTATCGGCTCTGATGGTGTAATCAAAGCTACAGGTCAGGGAAACAAGGATGGACTTGATTATGTATATCAGCCAGATGACAAGCTTATTTACACTGGAGAGTTAATCACCAAGAACGTAAAGATGAACAAGGTACCTATTATTGCAAGAGAAATCGGCAAGGTTCCTGTTCTATCCTTTGGTAACAGTTCAGGTGATCTGTCTATGTCTCAGTACATCACCAACAACAAGAAGTACGAATCACGTGCCTATATTCTTTTAGGTGATGATTCACTAAGAGAGCACGGCAGCGAAGACAAGGTTCAGAAGCTGAAGAAATACTGTGAAGACCACGGCTTCTATACAATTTCCATGAAGAATGATTTTGCTACAGTATACGGAGAGGATGTAACTCTTCAGAAGTAGAATCAGACAGAATATCAGATTTGAACAAGCAGTAGCCTGATGTGACTACTGCTTTTTTTCTGTGCTTAAGCTCTTGATAGCTTCATATCGCCATCACGAACCCAGCCTATCTTCTTTAAGACCATATTGATTAGTGGACAGATAACAGCTGGCATTACAAAAGAAACCATGATTAGTCCCAGCCAGTCAAAGGAAGTAATGGCTTCCTTTGAGCCTGAAGCAACATCATTTACCCAGCCGCTGTATACGCCAAGCTGACCTACAAAGCCACAGGTTCCCATACCTGAGGAAACCGCTGTTCCATTCATCTGCAGACCAAAGAAGCAGGTAGCAATAGGACCTGTAATAGCAGAGGTCAGAATAGGAGCAATCCAGATCTTTGGATTCTTTACAATGTTGCTAAGCTGAAGCATTGAGGTACCGATACCCTGGGAAACCAGACCGCCTACTCCATTCTCCCTGTATGAAATCACTGCAAAGCCAACCATCTGAGCACAGCAGCCTGCAACTGCAGCACCTCCGGCGAGGCCTGTCAGACCTAATGCGGCACAGATAGCAGCTGAGGAAATAGGAAGAGTTAAAGCGATACCCACCAGCACACTTACCAGAATACCCATTAGGAATGGCTGAAGTTCTGTAGACATCATAATCAGCTGACCTAATGAGATTGCAGCTTTACCAATTGGAGGAGCAATAGCAATTGCCAGAGCAACACCGACAAAAATAGTCACAAATGGAGTAACCAGCAGATCAACCTTAGTCTCTTTGGATACAGCCTTACCGCATTCAGCAGCAACAATTGCAATTATTAAAACTGCAAGAGGACCGCCTGCTCCGCCTAAACCATTGGCAGCAGCACCGACAACAGTAAGTGAGAACAGAACCATTCTTGGACATTTAATAGCGTAACCGATAGCAATCGCCATAGCCGGACCAGACATTGAAAAGGCATAGCCGCCAATGGTTACAAGAATTTCAATACCAAGCTGTCTACCAAGAGTAGACATGATGGTACCAATAAGAAGTGAACAGAAAAGGCCCTGAGCCATAGCGCCTAAGGCATCGATACCGTAACGATGCAGAGAGATTTCAATATTCTTTCTCTCTAAGAAAGCTGATAACGAACTCATCGTATATTTCCTAACATTTTTTTATTTTTTTGTGAAAATGCGGTCAGAGCAGACCGCAAATGTGAGGGTTATTTTATCATTTTGATAAGATATCTGATCTTAATTTCTACATTGTCTATTTAAGATCCTCCTGAACAAAATGCTGTTTTACCAGGTTTGAAACCGTAATTTAGTGCAGTTCTACCTCTTTCAAAGCCCAAAATTACCATTGAAACAGCCAAAAAATGAGATTTAAACCACATTGTTAATAGTAAAAGATATGAATATGACAAAGAGCTGTATATGCTAAGTAATACACTAAATAACAAGTAAAAATAATAACAATAAGAAGAGAATGAATATGGATAAATTAGTTACAACAGCATGCGGTTTAGGACCAAACTTTTTTCTGTCAGCATGTGATGCAATTCTTGCCAAGAAATCACCTGAGAAGACTATTCTTGCAAAAGGCTCAGAGACAATTCTTTCAGCAAAGAACTCAGAGAGTAAGAAACAGAAGATCTAATACAAATCTTAGTGTCTAAGTGAATATCATCGCCAAAGCTCATGATTATCCTCCGAGCTTTGGATAGATATTCGTGTGTATCCTCCTTTAGAATACAATCTCATTTCCATCATATTCAGTAATTCTAAAACACTTCAGAAATCTTTCTGGATGAATGAAAAATAACAGAAAGATTCATGATGTTTTTTCTCATTCCTGCACCTAATTACCACTAATAAGACTATAATTAACCTCATTTTTAAATATCCATAATCTGAGGTCTGCCCTAGGCAGAAAGTATTTTGAATCTGAATTCACCAAAAGAAAATTTTCTTTTCATGCTGGGACATTTTGCAACCGACATTTCCCACGGTTCGCTGCCAATTATCCTTGCATACATGTATCAGGCAGGAAAGCTTGACTCCTATTCCGCTGTAGCCATGCTGATGATGGCAAACACCATACTAAATGCAGTGGTTCAGCCTTTTGCAGGCAACCTTGCCGATTCCAAACCAAGACCATATCTGATGAGTCTTGGTATTGCCCTGTCCTTCAGCGGAGTTATGTTCATCGGTCTTGTTGAGAATCAGATCCTGCTCTACTCTTTAGTCTGTCTGAACGGTCTTGGCAGTGCCATCTTCCATCCTGCAGGAGGAAAAATGGCAAATACCTTTGGTAAGGCTAAGCTAGGCAAGAGCATGTCTATCTTCTCAGTAGGAGGAAATGCAGGTATGGCTGCAGGGCCTTTCTACTTTACAGGTCTTTATATCCTCTTTGGACTGAATGCTACCCTGGCAATGTGTGTACCTGGTCTTATCATGATCATTATCTACACACTGAAAAACCGCTACTATGTTGTAGCCTGCAGACAGGAGCAGAAAAAGGTAGCCAAAGCCAAGGCAGAATCCAATGAAAAGGAGAACATTAAAGGCTTTATCATTCTTGTATGTGTGCTCTTTTTAAGATCAGCAGGCTGGTTCTCCTTTATGGCATTCCTGTCTCTTTACTACATGCACAATCTGAATATCTCAGATGAGCTTGCAACTCTTTTAAACGGCATGGTATGTCTTTGCGGAGCCATCGCAACCTACTTTGGAGGAACCATCTCCGATCGCATCGGCTTTAATAAGATGGTAACTGTAAGTTCACTGCTGTCTGTACCATTTATCGTAAGCTTTACCTTTACCACAAGTCCAATGCTGGCAACACTGCTTTTAGTTCCATTCTCAGTGCTGTTCTTTACCGGTATGTCTCCAACAGTGGTAATCGGTCAGAAATTCCTGTGTCACCATGTGGGAATGGCAACAGGCTTTACCATCGGCTTATCCATGAGCTTTGGCGGTCTGGTTGCTCCACTTGTAGGTAAGCTTGGCGATGCCTTTGGAATCGAGTACGTTATGTACGCTGTGGCTGCATTTATAAGTACCGCTGCAATAACAACTCTTATTATTCCAAAGATTCCTGCTTCAGCCTCAGAGAATCATTAAGCACAAACAGTTCAGGAATATCACTTTTCCTGAACTTCTAATTCTCTGCCATATTTCACAAAACACAAATCTCCCGACAAAGCCACCTTGTCTCAAGGTATCCTCATTTAAATATAATTTTCGTGTTTTATTGTTAAAAAATACATTTTCAAGAAACAGGAAACAGACATTTTAGAATAAAAAAAATCATTATAAATTCTGAAATTTTTCCAATTTAACTTCATCCTTATAAAAGTGCATTGCACTAGGATTAAGCAAGTTTTTCACCATAATAAGGCATTGCTTAGATAATATAATTCATTGAATATTCAGTTAGTTAACAAATAATATTAAAGTTTTTGGGATTACTCTCAAAGTTAATATTTTATACATTTTATTCAATCTCAAAAATGATAGAATGAAATTGTAGTTTGACGCTACCCGAATTTTTTTGGAGGTGTACAAATGAGAAGTGATGATATTTTTGGGAGAGATTTTATAGATATTGTTTGCAGACTTCTAAAGGTTTTTGCTTTTGGTTTCTGTGCTGTTATGGTCTTCTCTTTAATCAATACCAACAGTTTTGAATCATGGAGTGATGTAACCGCAGTTGTATTTACAATTTTGATGGTTATGAGCTTAATCTTCTTGGGACACAATCTAAAAAAACGCTGGATTGGCTAGCTACAGATTTAATTTAGGAAGAGTGCAGAGGCACTCTTTTTTTCCCCTAATAAACTCTCATCATGCTGGATTTTCAGGACTTCACATATAGTCAGACTCTATAACCAGCTATTGAAAATAAGTATTTCCCCTGCTTTTCTTATTCTTATATACTGCAATAGTGGCAGTTAAATAGCTATTCTGGCATAAGCAGTTAACTGTCTTTTACCAAAATCTTTTGGTGCTTAAAATTTGTTAAGTTTTATCTTACCTTTTATCCAGTGTTATTTTCGACACTGGATTTTTTTTGAATAGCAGAATATTATTCTGAAACGCACTCTCTATTAAGAGTTTTTTCTTTATTTTTTCTTAATTCTGATAAAGTTCTTTAACTCTATAAAAAAGAAATATTAGGCAATAAAAAACTGAATAGTTTTATTCAAACAAAAGTGTTTTATAAGCCTTTTATATAACATTGACCATTTTTATCAGCAAACCTCTCAAAATAATATCAAGCATCATTACAACTGGTATAAATCCAAGTACTATACTTCATATAGGTCCAGTTTTAATACGAATTTTGTCATCAAAAAAAATACAAATGTAAAAATTTTAAACAAAGGTTCCTCTATACAACACAGTCCAGATTTTGGACAAGGATAGAGAAATGAAAACAGAAGACAGACAAACACAGTTAAACAAAATTAACTGCATTTACAATTCAGAATGCGTATCTGAAACTTCTGCATATGACAACCTATCCTGTGCTTGTGATATAAATAATTCCGGATACTCCATTTATTCTAATAGCAGACACATACCTTCTTTTTACGATCCAAAATCAGTCAATCTTTCAAGTGGCTATGGCCTAGATACGGTACTTCTGGTCTCATCAGGTGTAAGTCCTGATAAATGGCATCTCCTCTCTAATGTCATTTCCCGTGGAGGAGTCATTCTCCAGAATGGTGGTTATCTGGCATCAACCATGATGGTTGCATGTGCTCTACAGACCATTCCAGAGACAGCCGTAGCACAGGAGAATGTGCTCATTATTGATGAAGGCCATCAGTCTATATCAGCAAATGTAACACTTGGAAGGGATTATCAATATCAAAGGATGGTCGTCAATCACTGTACATCATGTCCTGTATCAAGTGGAGGATATACAGCAACAAGCACTTCTATAAAACAGGGAGGAACTCAGGATATATCTGGTGGTATTGCGATTAGTTCTACCATTTTTAACGGAGGAAAGGCTTACGTATTTACAGGAGGAACAACAAGTAATACAACCGTCCTGAGAGGAGGAAATATCTACATAGAGAACGGAGGTACAGCAACAAGAACAACAGTATATTCAGGAGGAACTCAATTAGTAAAAAATGGAGGTCTAGCCAATTACGTTAGACTTGAAGGCGGAAGTTTAAAATTTACTAGTGGAGGTCATTACAGTGGAGACCTACTTGGACATGGTGAAGTTGGAATATACGACGATACTTTTACCAATCTCATAAGTGGTTACATACAGATTGGAGCGGGGACGATGTTTAATTCAATTATCGTCTCAAGCGGGGCTCTAAGATTCTATAACGGAATCAATATTTCACAAGCAAGTAATATAAGTGGAGGCCTCACAGTTAACAAAGGAGGTGCCTTATATACAGATGGAAATATCAATATTGATAACGGAGGAACATTAGTTCTTAGCGGAGGATTATTAGTAGCAAAGAATATAAGTTCAACAACAAACGGAAGTGTTTCTTTAAGCGGAGGAACTCTTTCTGCAACAGAAGATATATCCATAGGACATTCACTTACAGGAGCTTACGGAAATGTTATTGCCGGTGGAAATTTAAGCCTTACAGGAGCAACAGAAGCCTCTCAACCAATTAATCTATCAGCAGGTCAAGATATTACAACTACTGGTGAGATTTCTGCAACAAACGTACGGGCACGGGGTAATATAAGTGCAGGTAACCAAGGCATTATTGCAAAAAATCTATATGCAGGGAGTTCTGTAGAAGCAAGATCCATCAAAGTTGATAATGGCTCTATATATATCGGAGACCAGGCAACTTTATTAGGCAACTCGGCTCCATCAGAAGGAGTTTTTACCACCAATAATGTCTCAGGTTTTATCGGCAAGCTAACAGGAAAAGAAGCAAAACTTACAGGAAGTATCATCAGTGCAGGAAGTATTTCAACATCAAACGGAGCAACCATAAACGCTTCAAAGCTTAGTGTAAGTGACCTTATAAGCGGAGGCCTTTCCATAAATCAAAATGGTCATGTCACAGTTGGTAATAATATCAGTGGCGGAACCTTTAGCATCAACTCAGGAACTCTTACAGTAGGCTCAACTGACGCATCAGCAGCCCAAGATGCCATGAAGGCAACTGGAGCATCTGCTGTACTTAATCTTGCAAAACCAATTGAAATTACAGGCGGAACAGGTATAAAGATTGGAGCAAATGCTGATGCTCCTGATGATGGCGGATTATCAATTGGCACAAAAGCAGCTCTTAATATAAATCTTGAGGACCTCTCTGCTTTAAATACACCTGCTGTAAAGACAAATAGTCTGAAACTTTCTACTGGCTCAATCCTATCCTTAAATGGTATTTCAAAATCCCAAACAATAAATGTATTTGAAACGGCTAATATCTCTGGTTCATTCTCAAAAGTCAGCACCGATAATATTGCATTCAGTGGCAGCTTAAATACAGATGGTTCTGTCGATCTTGAGTGGAGAAGTGCTTCAGAATACTTACCAGGACTGTCCCCTTCCCTTGTTCGTCTTCTAAATAATTCTGTGGCAAACGCTCAGATAGGAACAGGTAAATATCAGATTAATTCAGAAAGCGGAGGCATTCGATTCCTGTCAAGAATATTAAGTACCAGTTACGGAGGAGCAGATCCGGCAGAGGCAGCAAGAACTATAGAAAGTGTCGCAAGAGCTCCTGCTGCTGCAGCCGTTCCTTCAATGACAATCTCAACTGTCAATGCAAGTACCAATGCAGTCGCACAGAGACTTGGCAGTACCAGCACCGGCAACGGACAGCTCTATGCTGCGCTAAATTACACTGTCAGCGATAATGACTATAAGGCAATACCGGATAAGGAGCTTGGTTATGCCATCTGGGCAATGCCGCTGTTTCAACGATACAGTGCAAAGGGGCTTGACTGTGGAGGACAGGAATTAAAGCAGCACAGCACAATCACTGGACTTGCACTTGGCATAGATAAAACCTTTGAAAATGCCATCAGAACCGGTATTTCCTTTAATATTGGTCTTGGTGAATCAAAAAGTAAGGGAGATCTGAACAGAACCTCCAATGACATGGATTTCTGGGGAATAACCTTATACGGAGGCTGGATGGCGGACGAGCTGAATCTTACTACAGATCTTAGCTATGCCCATACATTAAACGACATTAAACAGGATATGCCGGCCTCAATGATGATGGAAAAGCTTACAGGTAAAATAAGCTCATGGTCTTTATCCTACGGAGCAAATGCCGCATATACATTCCATCAGAGAGAATTTGATATCACCCCTCATGCAGGATTCAGATTCACCCATGTAAATGTGAATAACTACACCATCAAGAGTGGAAGCTACTCTGTATTAGAAGGACAGAAAGGACATCAGAATATCTGGTCTTTCCCTCTGGGAACAACCTTATCCAAGAAATATCAGTCTAAAAGCAGCTGGTACTATAAACCTTTCTTCGATGCCCACCTAACCTATAATGCTGGAGATTTAAGCTACCAGAACAACATACGCTTCACAGGAACTGATGGTTATGGCTCAGTCTCATCAAAGACGGTGGATAGAGTGTATTACGGCTTTGGTACAGGTATAGAGCTTGGAAAAGACAGACTTAAGCTCAACTTTAATTACAACTTTGATAAGAGCACTCACACTTATCAGCACACAGTTATTGGCTACCTGAACTATAAGTTCTAGTTAAGGAAGATAAATGGATAGTTCTAATAACAGTAATACCAGCGAAGAAAGACGAAATAAGGTAGAGAAATACAATGTAACTCTACAGCCAGATGCCTATGGTTTCGCCACATCCTATATTACAGAAAACAGCTCAAAAGATAAGAGTGAGGCTAAAAAGAATCACAAAGACCAATCATTAGATGATGAGAATCTTTCATTATCACTTGCACAGAGAGAATACGAGAATAAAACACCGAAGGATGCCGGTCAGGCTGCAGGAGCAAAATCAAAGTCAAAAGGCTCTTTTATTCAGGCTCCTTCCATCCCAACTCAGATGGGGCCAAAGGGTATCCGCTACGACTTTAACGATGGGGCTCGTGTACTGCTACCAAAGGGAACCTGGCATGTTCAGCTTGAGGATGAGGAGTCAGGAAATATTCTTTTTGCCTGCGATGCAGATGAAGGCTGGGTAGTATCAACCAAAAAGTATTATGTTCCATTCAGAATTCGAATCTGGGATAGAAATAACCTTAATGAACCTTTACTTGATCATATTCTTGAGCTTAAAGACAGAGAGGTACTTTTAAAATTTCCGGTAGGGACTCTGGGAGACATTCTTGGATGGTTCTCCTATGCTGAAAAATTCCAGAAAAAACACCAATGCAAGGTTGAATGTACTTTAGCAGAGAATATTATTGAGCTTCTAAAAGATCAGTATCCAGATTTAACCTTAAGCACACCTGAGAACGTAAAACAGAAAGAGCCTTATGCATCCTACTGTCTTGGCTTATTCTTCTGCGGAAATGAAGACTATCAGCCTTATGATTTCAGACAGGTCGGACTTGCCAGAACCGTGGGTTATATTCTGGGAGTTGATCCTGAGGAAACACCTCCCCGCCTACCTGAGAATCCTCCACGAACAATCAGCGAGCCTTATGTCTGTATAGCGGTTAAATCCACAAATATAGCTAAGATGTGGAATAACGGCTACGGCTGGGATATGGTTATAGATTATCTAAAGGAGCTGGGGTACAGAGTCTTATGTATTGATAAGGAAAAGACTGTAGGCTACGGCTATGTGTGGAATCAGCTTCCTCATGGCTGTGAGGATTTCACAGGTGATAGACCATTAAAGGAAAGAGCTGCTCTTCTGCATCATGCTGAATTTTTCATAGGTCTTAGCAGTGGTCTTTCATGGCTTGCCTGGGCATCAGGAATTCCGGTTGTTCTTATCAGTGGATTCAGTCTGCCTATCTGTGAATTTAAAACTCCCTACCGTGTCCACAATACACATGTATGTCATGGCTGCTGGGATGCCACCGATGTGAATTTTGATCATCACGACTATTTCTGGTGTCCTCGACACAAGGGAACAGACCGGCAGTTTGAATGCTCAAGAGCAATCACAGGCAAACAGGTGATAAACACCATCGAAAGACTGCGCCGGGATTATAATCTTAAAGCTCCAAAGGACAGACTTTCCTAAAGTCCATTACATTATGGCTTTGATTGCCTCTGCGAGCTCCTTTAGAGAGTCTCTAAGCTGTCCCTCTGAGAGGTTCTCATCATATACGTGAATTGCCAGAGGAATTGAATAGGCAAGCTTGGTAAATGCAAATACGTGTACATTCACTGAACGTTCAGAATCATTGATGGTTCCTGTTGCCTCAAAAAGAACACTCTTGTTGTTCTTTGATACAGGAGCATAATTGATGTTGGTTATGGTGGTCTGATACTCGTCTTCAAGTTTATCCTTAAGACGTTTTTCAAGCTTGGCAAAATTTGGTTTAAAGGCGGTGATTAAGGTTACATAAGCCCAGCTGCCAAAACCGAATTTCACAAATTTTCTGTCAATTCCAATCTGCTCTACAGCAATGAAATGAGAAAGAGATTTACTGCGACCTTCCACAAGATCTCTTACCGCATCACACTTTGCAGCAATAAATCCTAGCTTGACGCTTTTTCCGTACGCACGCTGATGAAGTCTGAACAGGCGGTCATCTGCTGGTACTCTACAGTAGTTGTCAGGAAGTTTTACATCAAAAGTCTTGTGCATAAAAGCAACAGTTTCTGTCTGAGCATATGCACAGGAAAATGATGAGAGTAAAAAGATACCAAGCAGTACTGATAGAAATTTTCTCATAAAAACCTCATAACTTATTAAGGTGAGAATCTTCTCACCTTAACGTTAGATTTTTATTAGTTCTTTGCTACTGAGTTTAGAAGAGTAAAGTAGGTTGGGAAAGTTTTTCTGATGCAATCTGGATCATTGATAACAACTTCTCTGTCAAAGGCAATCAGTGACATGCACATTGCCATTCGATGATCGTTATAGGTATCAAAGACAGGAGTTGCATCATTTCGCTTTGAAGCATCGATACTGATCCAGTCATCGCCAGATTCAACCTTAACCCCAAGCTTAGTCATCTCCTTGACCATAGCATCGATACGGTCAGTCTCCTTTACTCTCCAGCTTGCGATGTTCTTGATGACAACAGGAGAATCAGTGTACATGGCAAGAGGAACTAAGGTCATGGCAGCATCAGGCATTGCATTCATATCAATCTCAATACCGTGAAGCTTACCTGATTTAACCAGAATGGAGTTTTCCTGACGGGTAACCTTGGCGCCCATCTTCTTTAGAACATCAAAGAATCTGATATCGCCTTGAACACTGTCATCTGGAAGGCCGTAGATCTCAAGCTGACCTTTGATGGCGGCAGCTGCTGCAAAATAGGTTGCACCGGTTGCATCACCTTCAATCAGGTATGAGCCTGGTGAGGTATAACCGCTGCCTTCAACCTTAAAAGATGAATAGCCGTTACGGTGTACCTTGGCGCCAAACTTTTCAATCAGCTTAACAGTTAAATCAACGTATGGCTTTGAAATCAGATCACCGCTTACAGAAATATCAAGACCGCCGCAAACAGGAGCAGTCATTAACAGAGCTGAAATAAACTGGCTTGAGGTATCACCGCTTACTCTGATTGAATGTTTCTTTGGAGTAGTACCGCGGATCTGAAGTGGAGGAAAACCGTCATTGTTCAGATACTCAATATTACAGCCTATCTCCTTTAGAGCTTCGGTCAGAGGTCCTATAGGACGCTCCATCATACGAGGCTCACCGGTCAGAGTGAATACACCTGAGGATACAGACAGAGCTGCACATAACGGTCTCATGGCAGTACCTGCATTTCCAAGATCAAGTGTCAGATTGTTTAAGCCCTTGTCAAAGACACCGTCAATTCCGGTAACATCAATTGAGCCGGTTACAGCATTAAGATTTACCCCAAGCTGCTTTAAGGCTTCAATCATACGGGAGGTATCATCTGACTTTAAAACATTTAAAAGCTTGGTTTTGCCCCTGGCTAAGGCAGAAACCAGAAGCGCGCGGTTAGACAGGCTCTTTGAGCCTGGCATAATCACCAGTCCGCTTACAGACTGAATCTTTTTTAGTTTTAGTGAAGCTGTTTTCAATTCTTCATGTCCTTAAGTATTGTTTCAACGCACTCAAAGAATCTGTCATTCTCTTTTGGAGTGCCGATTGAGATTCTGAGGATTGTCTTAAGCTTGTAACCTAATAAAGGTCTTACGATAACGCCCATGTGCAGTAGTCTGTCTGCAATTTGCTGGGCATCATAATCCTTAAAATCAATTGCCACGAAGTTTGCAAAGGATGGGATCATGAAAAGATTATTCTTTTTGCAGAACTCTGCGTATCTTACGCGCTCAGCGGTATTGTTCTTTACAGTCTTATCCAGGAATTCCTTATCATCCAAAGCTGCACAGGCTGCGGCTAAAGCAGCAATATTAACATTGAATGGAGCTCTCAGACGGTTAAGGATTGAGGTAATCTCAGGATTTGCCAGCATATAGCCGACTCTTAAGCCAGCAAGACCATAGGCCTTTGAGAAGGTACGTGAAACAATCAGATTCTCAAACTCATCAAGCCACTTTGCTGTATCCTCAAATGAATCATCACCACTGTTGAACTCATTGTAGGCCTCATCGATTACAACAAGGGTCTCCTTTGGAACCTTCTTTAGGAAATTGTACATATCCTTTGAGGAGATAGCTGTACCGATTGGGTTGGATGGATTTGCAAAGGCAATGATTCTGGTTTTACTGTCTACAGCAGCTAAAATAGCATCAAGGTCGGCACAGTAATTCTTCAGAGGAATTGCTCTGGCCTCTGCTCCGTTCACTGTTGTCTCCATTGGATATACAACAAATGAGTATTCAGGGAAGATTACATTAACATCTCTGTTTACAAATGCCTCAAACAGAAGATTGATTAGTTCATTTGAACCTGCGCCCAGAGTTATGCGCTCAGGATCGTAGCCAAATTTTGACTTCAGTTTCTGCTTTAAATAATAACCGTTTGAATCAGGATAAAGATTGCCCTGCTCAATCGCCTCAAAAGCAGCCTTTTTAGCCATCTGACTCATGCCAAATGGATTCTCGTTTGAAGCTAGTTTGATTACATCAGAAAGCCCCAGCTCACGCTGAACTTCTTCAATTGGCTTTCCGGCCTGATATGGTTTTATTAGAGTTATGCCACCATTAGCAAATGAACTGTACTGTGTCATTTTTTACATCCTTATTTTATTAGAACCATTGTAAAGACAAACACTGTAAAGCTCAAATACCGGTATCACAAATAAAAAAGGTGTCCGTTTGTGTGCAAAAAAACTTTCGGAAGCCCAGATTTGTAAGAAAAAAGATGTCTTTCCTCTTGTTTTTATCAAAAAATGAGAAAAACAAGAGAGTTAATGAGGAAAAAAAATGAAAATAAATAGAGTTATAAATCAGAGCAAAGCCAGTCACAGAGTATGCTTTGCAAAGAAAAACTTACTACATGACAGATGGAGCAGATCTTGAGGAATCTGCCTTTCTGTCATACATCTTTCTGTCGGCAGCTTCAATAAACTTTTCAACAGAATCGTATTCCTCAGAGTAGCTTACAGAACCGATTGCAACGGACAGACGGTAAGGATCTGTATTGGTATCATTGGCCTGCTTAATCTTCTGATTTAAAGTATCGATAAACTTCTGAACAGTATTCTCGCCACTCTCTCTTAGGACAATAATGAATTCATCACCGGCATAGCGGCTTAAGAAACAGTCTTTGGAGAAGGCTGACTGACGCAGACAGTTTGCCATGCAGATTAAAGCCTTATCGCCCTGTGAATGACCAAAGGTATCATTGATACTCTTAAACTTGTTGATATCGATGAAAATGATATTAAGTGCCGGAGTTAAATCGTCATCCTTCTCAAATAGTCTTGATAGGTATCGATAAAGCTCATTTCGGTTGTTCATGCCGGTTAGAAAATCTCTTGAAACAGCACGTGACTGTGACACCATATGAACTACAAATAAAAAGGATACCAATGAAATAAAGAAGATCGGAAGAAGATATATGATGGACAGAGGCCAAAGCAGCATTGGACCGTATACAAAAAGAACAAGACCGAACAGAGCAGCTCTCTTTGATAGGAAAGCACCGTGCAGAAGCTCAGATACAAAGAGATGAACATCCTTTATAGTCAGAAGGAAACACAGAAACTGAGATAGAGACAGGAAGATGACAATCTTAAATAAAACACTGCCAGTTGAGTTTGTCATTATTTCATCTGAATTAAAGATAAATTTTAGGACAAATACAAGATATACAATACAGAACAGACTAACAAGCATAAAGGCCGCTCTGTTCATTATTCCCTGAAAGGTACCGATACTGCGTATCTGCTTACGAATTACAATAAACAGATAGTACGGACAGATACTGTTTATAAACAGAATACAGAAAGTGAGAATCAGATAGATTCTATCTAATATGGAATAGGACAGAAAACCGAAATCATAGATAAGGACATTAAGAACAGAGTACAGACCTAATGCCAGACACTGCAAAAGCAGGAGATTTGAGACTTTTGATATAACGTAGGTATTTGAGGTACGGTTGGATCTCTCGTTGTACTTGATTCTGCTGATAACAAAGAAAGCAGCCAGCACAAGGTATATGATCGAGTGACCATAGAAAAAATGATACGACCTGTCTAAAGACAGAAAATCCAATCCAAACTGCATATTAAGCTCTTCTTCAGAAACTCAAAGTCTGTTCTTTGAGTCTGTTGATTCTCTTCAGTTCCTGCTGTCTGTACAGATTTTCCTCAGCCTCACTGATAAAAGAATCAATATCCTTTAAATCATGGCTATATGCCACATACCCGACAGACAGAGACAGTTCAAAATTAACATCACGAACGTTATTAAAGCCTTCAGCGTTCTTATTCAGTCTGTCAATATAATCTGTAACTCCAAATTCAGGAGTTTCATGCATTACTGCTACAAACTGATCCCTCATGAATCTGCAGAGGAACAGTCCGGTTGTAGGTGCTGACTGTTTTAAAATATCAGCCACCTTTATCAGCATTTTATCGCCTTCGTCATGTCCATAATTATTGTTTAGATTCTTGAAATTATCAATGGTAATAACCAGAAGTTTGAAACTTCCGTCTAGTTCTGAACGTTTTACGAACAGTCTCTCAAGATATTTCATCAGAGAATTGCGGTTATTCATACCGGTCAGAAAATCCACTGAAATCTGTTTCTGCTGAGAGGTCACATGAATTACATACACCAGAATCATTGAGAACATGTACATTACAGGAGCGTAAAACATGAAGTTTAAAGGCAGCAGAATGAGCTGCAGGTATAAAATTGCAAACAGTGCAACTATGATGGCCTTCTTTGAATAGAAGGTTCCCTGCAGAAGATTGTAGATGAATCTGTTGAAATCCGGCAGAGCCACAACAAAGGAAATGATACCTGCAAATACAATCGCATCATCCAGATTGTGAAGGAATAAGGTACTCAGCGGAGCCTCCAGGTATACAAGACAGGTTGTATAGCCTATTGCAGCAAAGAACATCAGAGTACACAGCACAAAGAATCCGGTGAAGATTACAAAATTTCTGCCGCGGACAAAGGTACAGCGGTTATGGAACTGTCTGATTAAAAACAGAAACAGATACGGATATACAAAGGAGATGTAGTTGGTTAAAAGACCAAGCAGCACCAGAGCAAAACGAATAGCCTTGATGTTTCCTAAAGAGTATCTTTCATTCACATAGAAAAGCACACAGAAAGCGGCATAGGCAATCGAGTGCAGCAACAGCAGATAAGAAACGTTAATACTGATTTTTGTAGAGGAATTAAGCTGATCCTTGTCATGATGAATTACGCTGAAAAGAATCAGCATACAGATCACTACGAAGTACAGGAGTGAATTATCGGTCACGAAGCTAAACGACAGCATCTGACGGGTTCCCCTTTTTCTTCAGTTTTTCCTTGTACATCTGCTTGTCTGCCTTTGAAACCAGCTCCTTGATATTCTTTGAGTTTGGTTTGGCATAGACATAGCCGCAGCTTACAGAAACATCATACTTCTTATCAGAGAAAATGAGTCGCTCCTCAAGCTCAAAGGAGATGCTCTGAATGATTCTCTGAACATCCTCCTCATTCTGAGTCTGAGTAATCAGCACAAACTCATCACCGCCCATTCTGGCCACAAAGGCATTATGCTCACCGGCGATACTCTTTAAGGTCTTGCCAACAAGGGAGATAGCCTCATCACCCTCAATATGGCCGTAGGTATCATTGATCTGCTTGAAATGGTCAATATCAATGAAAACAATATATGCACCGGAATGATCTCTGTTAATGAATACATTATTGATGTATTTGCTGAAGCTTACACGGTTGTTAACCCCTGAAAGAGGATCCTGTGAAATCAGAGTACGTGATCTGGTCATATAGTTGAAGAACAGGAAGGCTGCAAGAGAAAAGCCAACCTCTACGTCATCAAATACAATCTGCTGTACAAACAGAGCAATACCTAAAACCAGATAATAGAAAAAGTGTTTTCTGGCAATATACTTGATGTCAAAATCAAGATTGTAAAGATAGGACTTGTAGCACAGCCAGGCACCGACAATTACATAGAAGTTAACAATAAAATAAAGACTTACAGAGGTTGCCGCATCAATGACTTCGCGTTTGTCATCCATGAGCATGGAGTGGAAATTAAAC
Organism: Succinivibrio dextrinosolvens DSM 3072; assembly: GCF_900167015.1. Taxonomy (GTDB): domain Bacteria; phylum Pseudomonadota; class Gammaproteobacteria; order Enterobacterales; family Succinivibrionaceae; genus Succinivibrio; species Succinivibrio dextrinosolvens. Next base: position 7,157 of record NZ_FUXX01000015.1, on the reverse strand, counting down.
AGAACCAGAAGTGCTGCTTCAAAAAGCCCAGGAACAATATAGCGCCAGTCATTGGTATTGGAGTATCTTAAAAACTTCTCTTTGAGCTCGTTTAAAACCAGATAGAAAACGGCCACCATGGCAACAAGAATGCTCAGCTGCCAGATCAGAACGAAAATATACGGATTTAAGTAATCGAAATTGAAACAGGACACTGATACTACAATGACTCGCATGAGCATTGTAAAAAATACAGAAATAATCGCAATTGCATGAACACCGAGAGTTCTGCCTTCAGTTTTTATGTTGTTATATAACATTGGCATCAGCATCAGTGTCGAAAACAGCAGAAGCCAAAGTTTTCCAGCTAAAATTCCCACAATAATATCCTGTTAAGGCCGAAAATCCCCTTTTTCGGCTCTACGCCACAATTTTAAGGCGATTGATATATAAATACAATTGCCAGAAATTTAATATCTAACTCATATCACTATATTTCAAAAATGAAAATATAGGTCTAACTTATTGAAACTCATTGGAATAGATTAAAAAAAATTGTGTAAAAAGGCTAAGTAAGGATGTTCTTATGCATTCTAAATTGACAGAAATTACAATTATGAATGTAAAAAAATGCAAGAAAAACAATATATAGGAAACAAAGAAAGGATGAAAGTATGTGATCTGAGTCAGTTCAGATCGCATACTTATAACAGAAATTAAGCTCTTACTTCCTTGCTGTCAGCATCGAACTCATGGTCAAGCCCCTGAATCTGAGGCTTGCCCTCCTTCCAGTATGGAGACATGCTGCGAAGTGTAGAGATAATCTGAGGAAGAACCTCTAGAGTCTTGTTGATTTCCTCTTCAGTTGTGAATCTTGACAGTGAGAAGCGAATGGTTCCGTGAGCTGCTGAGAAAGGAACATTCATTGCTCTCATCACATGAGATGGCTCAAGTGAGTCTGATGAGCAGGCTGAACCTGAGGATGCGGCAATACCGTACTCGTTCAGCATCAGAAGAATTGCCTCACCTTCAACGAACTTGAAGGCTACATTCAGAGTGTTGTCAGTACGTTTTGACTCATCACCGGTAACAAAGCACTCAGGAATAGATGACAGAATTCCCTGCTGCAGCTTGTCACGCAGGGCTTTTACTCTTGAACTTACTTCCTCAAGATGTTTCTTGGCAAGCTCACAGGCTACACCTAAGCCAACAATATAAGGAACATTCTCTGTACCGGCACGACGACCGCGCTCCTGATGACCGCCCTTCATAAATGGAATGAAACGGGTTCCTCTGCGTACATACAGAACACCGATTCCCTTTGGAGCGTGAATCTTATGGCCAGAGAATGAAAGCATATTGATCTTGGTACTCTTAAGATCAACAGGAATCTTTGATACTGCCTGAACTGCATCGGTGTGGAACATTACACCATGTCTGTAGGCAATCTCGGCAAGCTCTGGTACAGGATAGATATTACCAGTCTCATTATTAGCCCACATTACAGAGGCCAGAGCAGTCTGAGGAGTCAGAAGACTTTCAAACTCATCCAGATCGATATCACCCTTTCCTGAAACCTTCAGATACTTGATGGTAGCACCGTGAGATGCAAGGAAATCACAGGTCTGCATAATTGCAGGATGCTCTACAGGAGTGGTAACGATTTCTGTCTTACCCTTCTGTGACCATAGGGCTGACCATAAAGCGGTATTGTCAGACTCGGTAGCACATGAGGTAAAGATAATCTCATCAGGATGCTCTGCACCTAAGAAATCAGCAACCTGCTCACGGGCTCTTTGAATTGCTTTTTCTACAGGAACACCGTAGCCATGCTGAGATGAGGCATTACCAAAGTAAACATTAAGGTATGGAAGCATTGCTTCTACAACCTTAGGGTCAATCTGAGTAGTAGCGTTGTTATCCAGGTAGATTCCGCCCAGACCAGCGCCTAAATCCATTGTATTCATTGTCTTAAAATTCTCTTATCTGGTTGCAACGTTGATCTGACGACCGGTACCATCTGTAAGCTTCTGCTTTAGGAAACCTAAGGTCATATCCTTCATCATGCCTGATGAAACAGGACCTTCAAGCTTAACAATAACATCTGCGCCTGAGATTGCATCAAGCTCAACCTTTGAGCCGTCTGTTAAACCGTCACTTACTTCCTTTATGATCTTGACTACATCATCATAGATTGGTGATGACTTGGTCTTCTCGTCAATCTGAGCCTCTACAGCTGCAGTTGCCCCCTTGGCAGAGGTAACAGTACCGATTGAGCTGAATGCAGGTGATGAAGTTGTTGAGGTTGAAACAGTAATTGATGGAATTGGGGTTGGAGCATGACCTGGACGAGGTACGCCGCACTTCTCAAGATCAACCCAGACCTCATCGATAATCTCTTCGATTCTCATCTTGCAGCTGCCGCAGCCACCGCCAGCCTTGGTATAGTTGGTAACTTCCTCAACGGTAGTCAGATGGTTTTCCCATACTGCCTTCTTAATCTTGTTGATACCGACACCGAAACAGTGACATACAAGCTCTCCGTCATCATGAGAGTTTTCATATGACTGACCGTGATAGTTGGCAATAGCAGCATCTAAAGCCTCACGGCCCATTACAGAGCAGTGCATCTTCTCTGGAGGAAGACCGCCAAGATAATCAACGATCTCCTGATTGGTGATCTTTTCTGCTTCCTTTAGGGTCTTGCCCTTTAGCATCTCAGTTAAAGCTGATGATGATGCAATGGCACTTCCGCAGCCGTAGGTCTGGAATGATGCGTCCTCAATAACCTCGGTTACAGGATCGATCTTAAGCATAAGTCTTAATGCATCACCGCAGATGATAGAACCTACATCTCCAACTGCATTGGCATCTTCAATAACACGTGCATTGCGTGGATGCAGGAAGTGATCTTTAACTTTATCTGTATAATCCCACATAGGACTTTCCTTCTAATATAAGACGTACATAAAAATTATTAATTACAATTATTTTCAAAGTTCAATGGAACTCTGTTTATAAATTCTTTTTTCAGAATAATACTGATTCTGCTCTGACCGAAATTCTGCTCAAGATACATGGCAAAATTATTAAGCTGGGAGATACTCTTGAATGAGGCTATCGCCATATATGAGTATTCATCCGCAATCTTAAGACAGGAGCTTACGGCAAGGGAGCTTCTCATATACTCAAGATAGTCAGGAATACTGTTGAATCTTACCTTGGTATATATCAGAGCTTCGACCTCAAGAGCAAAGGCACTGTCACTTAATGTAACAGTATAGCCTCTTATGACACCAGCCTGTTCAAGTCTTCTGATTCTGGCAGATACAGCTGGAGCTGAGAGTGAACATTTCTCGCCCAGATCTCTCAGGGAAAGACGGCAGTCATCTCTTAGCGCACATAAAAGCTGTAAATCAGAAGTATCTAAATCAATCATTTTATATCGGTAACCTTAAAGCCAGCACTTTCAACAGCAGCCTTCAGTAAAGCATCTGAAGTCTCATCGTTGGTATTAAGGGTAGCACATTTATCCTCTAAACTTACCTCAACATCACTTACATTAGGCAGAGCTTCGAGGCTTTTCTTAACAGAGGAGGTGCAGTGATTGCACATCATACCCTCAATACAGATGGTCTTTTTCATTAAAATACTCTCCTTTTGAATCTTCTGACTGTCGATTTTTAAAACAGTCAGTCTTAAGGCATTGGTTACAACACAGACTGAACTTATTCCCATGAGTATAGAGCACAGCATAGGAGGCAGTGTTATCTTAAACGCTGGATAAAACACACCGCAGGCTACAGGAATAGTCAGAACATTATATATAATCGCCCAGAATAAATTCTGCCTGATGTTTCTCATTGTTGCACGAGAAATCAGAAAAGCATTGTAGATATCAGTAAGTCTTTCCTTTAAAAGGATGACATCACATGAGGATAAGGCAATATCCATTGAGCCTTTAAGACCCACCCCCACGTCAGCCTGAGAGAGAGAGGCAGAATCATTGATACCATCTCCCACCATAATTACCTTTTTACCCTGATTTTGAAGCTCTTTTATAATATTAAGCTTATCCTCAGGCAAAAGACGAGAGGAGTAATCTGAAATACCAAGCTTTGTTGCAATCTGCTCTGCGGTATTCTCAGCATCACCTGTCAGCATCATAGTTTTTATCTGAGATTTCTTAAAGTCTGAGATTAGACTATAGCTGTCTTTCTTTAATGGATCTGATAGTACAAAATAGGCAACTGCGTGTGACTCATCTGCCAGATAGACAACACTTGAGCCTCCATTTACATAGGATTCAATCTGATAGACAACATCAGCAGTCAGACTGATTCCAAGTTTAGAAAGAAGCTTTTCGTTGCCGACATAGTATTTTTTACCGCCTATTGAGCCTGATACCCCAAGTCCTTTCTCAAAACAGTAATCCTCAACCTCGATAAGAGCTGCAGATGGTGAATAGAAAGCTCTGGCTATAGGATGTGAGCTTTTACCTTCAATTGATGCGGCGTACAGGTAAGCAATATTCAGAGGTACATTTTCATCTAGACTCTCCTTTGCCACCACACTTACACTTCCAGTGGTTAAGGTTCCGGTCTTGTCAAAGGCAATCACATCAGCCCGACCTAGAATCTCCAGCGCCTCAGGTGATTTGAAGATAATGCCCTCACGTGCTGCTCTGCCGGTACCAGCCATAATTGCAACAGGAGTTGCCAGACCCAAGGCACATGGACAGGATACTACCAGCACACTGATGGCAAAGGTTAAGGATAATGAGAATTCAGAACCTATAATAAAGTACCAGACTATAAATGTCAGAGCAGATAAGGCAAAAATGGCTGGTACAAAATATGAAGCGGCAACATCAGCGATTCTTGCAATCGGTACCTTGGTCTGCGCAGTATTCTCCACCATTTTTATAATCTTAGATAAGGTGGTTTCCTCGCCGACCTTCAAAACCTCAACCTCTATGTAGCCATCAAGAACAAAGGTTGCAGATTTAACTTCGCTTCCTGTCTCTTTTTTTACAGGACGGCTCTCTCCGCTTAAGGCACTCTCATCAACATGAGCTGAACCGCTTATTACAATTCCGTCAATTCCGATCTTGTCGCCGGCCTTAAGAACCACTGTATCGCCAATGGCTACTGAATCAAGCAGAATCTGTACAACACCGCCTTCACGTTTAACACTGACAGATTTAGGGGCAAGATCGTACAGAGCACTCACAGCAGATGAGGTTCTGTGCTTGGCTCGATTTTCAATATACTTGCCGATAGCAACAAAGGTAAGAATTCCTGCAGCACCTTCAAAGAACACCGGATGGGTAGACCCCAGGACCTCATGGGTGGCAGACAGGTCAACATTTAAAAGAGAGAATACTGAATAGATAAATGAGGCGGCAGCACCTGTGGATACTAAGGAATCCATATTGAAACCGCCATGCTTTAATGCCTTTAGTGCACTTATAAAATACTGTTTTTGCAGAATGGCAACAATTAAAGCCATTGCCCCCTGAAGAGAGCCGTTGAAAAAGGCATTATGTATCAGGTTGAGAGAAAACATATGCCCCATGGAAAGAAGCATAATAAAAAAGGTTAAGGCAAGTGAAATATAAAGTCTTATGCGTGTCTGTTTTAGTTCAGTTTCATCATCTAAAAACAGATTACCCTGCTTTGAAATCAGAGCTTCATATCCAGCAGCATCAACAGCTGCTATTACATTCTCATCTGTAACCAGAGCATCATCAAATTCAACCAGACAGGTGTTTTTCATAAGATTTACACTTGCCTTTGAAACACCATGAATACTCCCTACCGCCTTCTCTACTTTTGAGGCACAGGCTGCACATGACATTCCTTTAATCTGATAGCTCTTTTCCATAAATAAAATTCCTTTAAATTCAGGGAATATATTAACTTATGTTTAACAAAATCGAACATAACTGATAATAATTTTTGTCCAAAATAAAAGATAAAAATCCAGTATTTAAGAATTACAAAATCAGGCAAGTTTTACATAGCAGAAACCTGTAAAAAAAACAAGATTTATCTTATAGCAGAAAAACCACCTAATTTCTTATAAATCAATTTGTTATTTAATTCTTTCACAAAAAAGGATCCCCTTAGAAAAAGGCTCAAAAAATAGTCATCTATGATCACTGCACTTTTATTTCTAATTACACAAGGAACATTATTCAATGGCTATTTTTCAAAATGATCTAAAAGATGACATAAGAGCCCAGACTATACTCTCTGAAATTGAAACAGTCGGTCATATCAGCACTACAAACGATGCATTTGCCAAAAAGCTTTTTTCGCACAAAGATATCTTTCTGGACTTCTTAAACTCAATTTTGGAGAGAAAAGGCAAGAATTTAATAACCGATTTGGCCTATACTGATACAGAGCAGCATGCAGAAAACTCCTACGAAAAAATCTCAAGACTCGATATTTGCTGTACACTAGCATCAGGAGAACAAATCGATCTTGAGGTACAGGTTGCAAACGATGTTGCCTGGATCGGCAGAACTCTTTTCTACTGGTCAAAACTTTTTACAGGTTCACTGGTAAAAGGAGAAAGCTACAGTAAGCTGAATCCTGTCATTTGTATTAACCTTCTTAAGTTCAATATTTTTACAGATAAGAGTAAACAGAAGCCTCACAGTATTGCGAAAATCTGTAATATGGATGACAGAGAACCTATAACAAAACTGCTGGAACTTCACTTTCTGGAGCTTCAGAAGTTTAAAAAGAAAAAACTTTCCGAAATGAGTCGTGCAGAAAAATGGCTTGCATACTTCTCTGGAAAACTTACAAAAATGGACGAAGATGCGATGTTGCATGACCAGATTTTGGGCAAGGCAATAAATATAAGGAATGAATTTATGAAAGATCCAGATAATTATGCGGCTTATCTGAACCGAGAAATGGAAATCCTCGATTACAAAAGCATGATGCAGCAGAAATTCGAAGAAGGCGAAGTAAAGGGCCGAAATGAAGGAAGAGAGGAAACGACCGTAAGGCATCTAACTAACTTAATTAAAAACAAAAAATTTAGCGTCGAAGAAGCATTAATTACTTTACTCTAGTTTCCCACATGGAAATTTAAAACAAAACTAGATTCACTCTAGGTTTGATGCTCTTTAAAAACTTGTATTGATTTATTTTTGGGAA
>NZ_FUXX01000087.1 GCF_900167015.1 Succinivibrio dextrinosolvens DSM 3072 | reverse complement strand
AGCAAGATAATAAATCAATACAAGTTTTTAAAGAGCATCAATCCTAGAGTGGATCTGGATTTACTTAAATTTTTTATCTGGGAAACTCGAGTTAAATAATTGCAAAAGAAAGCTATTTTTGTACTTAATTTGCAGATAATCTAGCAAAAAGACATCATTATTCTCTGTTTTTTGTCTGAGTTCAGGAATTTTAAAGGATAGTCTGTATGGATAGAAAAGATTTTAAGATTGAAAATACAGCCATAACCATTTTTTGTTCTGAAAAGGCTGATTCTCCACTGATTCTTTTCAACTCCTTTAACTCAGATGGGGCAGAGATTGTAGACATGCTCTCTAAGATGGATACACCAGACTTTAATTTTCTGAATGTGAAGGTGGATGACTGGAATCATTATCTCTCTCCATGGAACTGTCCTTCTCTGTATCACAGTGAGCCTCCATTTGACGGCGACGCAGATGAGTTTCTCTCACTCATAGAAAAGACTGTAATTCCTGAGGCACTGAAGCTTATAAACGGCAGTCCATCCTATATCGGCATCAGTGGCTATTCTCTTGCAGGACTGTTTGCCCTTTACGCTATCTGTAAATCTGATATTTTTGACAGAGCTGCAAGTATGTCAGGCTCTTTGTGGTTTCCTGATTTTGTGGAATTTTTTAAGACAAATCTTAAAAGAAAACCCTCAAAAATCTATCTTTCACTTGGAGATAAGGAAAGCTCGGTCAGAAACCGCTATCTTAAAACCGTAAAGGATAAGACAGTTGAGCTTTATGAGTCTGTAAAAGAGCAGGGGATAGATTGCATTTTTGAGAGTAATCCAGGCAATCATTTTTTTGAGCCCGATAAGCGCTGTGCTAAGGGTATGGCCTGGATTTTGAGTGATAATCGCTAGGAAAAAGACAGCTGTTCTCTAGAAAAGCTGTCCGTTCCATCCCCATTCATTAATGGACTGGAAAGTAACATATACCTTGTCTGATGGTGTACCGAGAGCACTCTTAAGATAATCACATATACGCTGTGTAATAGCATTGTAGGCATCTCTGTTGGCGCTTCCAAACTGCTGTACTGAAATCATGGCTCCGTTATCAAGTTTGTTATCTCCAAGCCACAGGTCGTAGCCAGACTCTATTCCTGTCATAATAAAGCCAGCAGGCTTGTGCAGTTCGTCTTTGATTATTGCAGTAAGCTCTTTTTGAAGTGCTGTCTTTTCTGAATCTGAAAGATCCTTTGAAATTCTTGCTTGTACGAATGGCATACATACTCCTTAAAAAAAAATCTGCAGATAGCTTCTAAGATACTACCTGCAGATTCCTTAATCAATCGTGATTTAATGGATAGTTATAGCAGTTTTCTTCTGCTCCTGTTTCTGTTTGTTAATTCTGATATCAAGTTCACCTCCTGCAAATGCAGCATTGATCTCCTTAGGGTCTGCATCGTTAAAATGCAGTGTTCTCTGGTAAACACCTGAGCTGCGCTCCTTAATTAGGTAGCCTTCAGAATCCTTCTTTTCCTTCTCTGTATGGTGTTCAGCCTTAATCATCAGATTGCCTTCATCAAAATCAAGCTTGATATCCTCTTTCTTAACTCCAGGCATATCAGCCTTAATCTGGTAGTGATCACCGCAGTCCTGTACGTCTATTCTGATGTTATCTTCAGGCATCTGAGAGAACATATTTTCAAAGTCGGTCAAAGGTCTTGAGAAAATATCAAAAATAGTTGGCATACCAAAATTGTGACGATTCATATTCTGATGACGATTTTCGTATCTAGCTAAAGCGTTCATAATAAATCTCCTTAAGGTAACAACCTTTCATATTTTCCTTTCACATATGTACATAAGGTCTTTTTTTTAGATTTAAAGAGAAATGAGTTTTGTTCTCAACTATAGAAAAATCCCTTTAAAATCGAATTTCTGTCCCCATGTAAAAAGATGATGTGCTCTCCTTTTCCGTATCTTTCCCAAGCCCGAACTGACAACCATTATATAACGTCGCAAAATATCCATGTCGATTTTGTTTACTAAAAGGTCTGACATGGATACTCC
>NZ_FUXX01000018.1 GCF_900167015.1 Succinivibrio dextrinosolvens DSM 3072 | reverse complement strand
CAAGAAGATGGCTTATAGAGACCTGCTTTAGAGCACAGAAACAGTACTTTAAACTTGGGTCTGAAACTTATGCTCGTGACTACGATAATCTCATCTCCTTTGTATCAGTTGCATCAATCAGATTCATCATGATGGAATTCTGGAGAAGGTATGAGGAGGATGAACGTTCATTAGGAGCTCTATTCAGATGTACAAAAGAACAGATACAGGATATACCTTATCAGGCAGCAATAGATTCTCTAATGAGATACTTCATTTCTATTCCAAAGATTTTAGAAGAAGCAGGCCTGCTAAAGAAAGGATGTCTAGTTAAAGCAGAGCAGATCATAAACGATCTTTTAGGCTCATGGTTTAACGGAATCTGTAACTTCCTTAAGCAGGTAATTCCATTGCCTCAAGCAAGATAATAAATCAATACAGGTTTTTAAAGAGCATCAATCCAAGAGTGGCTCTGGATTTACTTAAATTTTTTGTCTGGGAAACTCGAGTGAATAATAAAAGCTAAACTACTTCAACTATGCACAAAGCCTATGAATTATTAATCTTTTGGACATATTAGTTTCTACGAATAGTATTTCTTGTACCAAATACAGAAATTTCTAAGACCTTCTCTTATTCCAATTTTAGGTATAAAATCATAATCATCTTCAAGTCCTTTTGAATCGGCATATGTAATAGGGACATCTCCTGGTTGCATACCAACATATTCCTTATGTTTTTCAAAATCGTAATTATTAGGCAAAATCCCTGATTTAACAAGTTCCTCTTGCAATACACCAATATAAACAAGTAAATTCTCAGGTGAACCTCCTCCTATGTTATAAATTGAATAAGGAGGAATAGGTAATCCATCCTCACCTAAGGATTTTCCAGGTGCCCCCTTCATCACTCTATAAACTCCCTCAACTATATCATCAATATAGGTAAAATCGCGCATACAATTTCCATTGTTAAAAATCTTAATAGTCTCACCATTTACAAATTTTAGTGCAGATGAATAATAGAACATATCAGGTCTTCCAGCAGGACCATATACTGTAAAAAATCTTAACCCTGTAGTAGGAATGTTATAAAGTTTAGAATAACTATATGCTAATAATTCGTTACTTTTTTTAGTAGCAGCATAAAGAGACACAGGATTATCAACCTTATCATCTGTGCTGAAAGGGACTTTTTTATTTCCTCCATATACAGAAGATGAACTTGCGAAAATAAAGTGCTCAACAGAATTATGCCTGCACGCTTCCAAAATATTGAAAAAACCAACCAAATTACTTTCAATATAAACATCTGGATTCTCAATACTGTAACGAACTCCAGCTTGTGCGGCCAAATTAACAACAACAGATGGATTATAATCTTTAAAGATTTTAGTAATAAGATTTTTATTTGCAATATTGCCCTTAACAAAAATGTGCTCAACCGGAGATAATTTCGCCTCTTCTTCAATTAACGAAAGTCGATACTCTTTAAGGCTTGAATCATAATAATCGTTCATTGAATCTAAACTTATTACTCTTCCATTATTCATTACTCTTAACAGTCTAATTACAAGATTGGCACCAATAAAACCAGGAGAACCTGTAACTAATATAGTTTTATTGTTTAAATCTACTTTAGATTTCATAAAATAACTCCAAAATCTTATAGTTAATTTTATAGTTCTTTATCACTTTAAATCATTAGTCTTTTTTTTAACAAAAATTTCCTAAAGTAATTTTATAAGTATTATTGTAAGTATCTGTGAATATTTTTGAATTTGTTTAGCCCATAAAAAGAGACCATTTTTTTTTGCTAACCGAAATGAGGGAGAAGCACCTCTGTTGATTTTTTTCTACAAGACATAATAAATTACGTAAGTATAGCAAGCATATTTTAGACTAAATAAATTGATTTTTAGATATAAAGGTTTGCTGTGTAATCTAGTAGAAGCAAAAGATTCTCATTTGTGCGTTTTTTCGGGAATACTATAGTAACGAGTATCGGAGAATTCTCAGAAACGCACTTCAGAGATTATAATTAGCAATCATTGTTAATCATAAGATATATACTGAGATCAAAACCATATAAAAAGAAGCTCACATCCTGTTAATATCCTCTTGTAAAATGATACTTCCTTGATATAAAATATCTATTGTTAATCTAGATAGAAATAACTTTAAGATTTGATTAAAAAAGACTTAGCACAATAAATTCAAACTCAGCCATTCTTACACTTTCTTCTATAATTCCAAGCTAATTTAAATATTGATACATCATCTAAAATATAACGTTTGAACATTCTCTTTGGATCACATAACAGTCGATATAACCATTCAAATCCTGCATTAGACATCCAACGTGGAGCTCTTTTTTGAACTCCTGCAATAAAATCAATTGTTGCCCCAATTGAAAATGACATAGGTATTTGATATTTTTCTTTGTTCTCATATATGAATACGTCTTGTTTAGGAACCCCCATACCAACAAAAAGAAGATCTGCTTTAGAGTCTTTCAACATGACATTAATTCTGTTAATTTCATCTTTATTATGTTCAAATCCATAAGGTGGAGAATAAACTCCAACAACATTTATTCCAGGAAACAAACATTCGAGATTAGATGCAGCTTTCTGTGCAACCCCCTCTGCAGCGCCTAATAAAAAAATTTTATACCCTTTCTTTGATGCAACGTCACATAAATGAGGAACAAGATCTGAGCCACAAATTTTTTCTTTAAAAGGTGTTTTATACCATTTAGCGATCCACATTAAAGGGTGCCCATCAACCAAAAGAAGTTCCGCATTATCACAAATCTCCTTAAAATAAGGATCTTTTTCGATTCTAACAATTTGGTCTACATTAGGTGTTATGACATGCCCAATTTTTCTGTTTTTTATACAGCTCTCAATATGGTCAATAGCTTCAGACTCAGTTACATTATCGATAAAAGTATTCATGAACCTTATACGATTTAAAGGCATAAAAAATCTCCAAGCAATTAAATAAAAATAAACTATCTTGTTAAAAATACTTCACCTTTATTTACTCTTGCTCTCCAATAATCGAGTAAATCATGCATTGTCTTTTCAAAAGGAATTGATGGTTCCCAACCAGTATGAGCCTTAAATTTTCTACAATCAGGAACCTGTAAGTCAGCATCAATTGGTCTTAATCGTTCAGGATCAGTAACAATCTGAATCTTATCTTTCATTGTACTGTAACTAATTAAAGTGTTTAGAGTATCTCCAACTTCACAAGTATAAGAACCTCCTATATTGTAGTATTCACCTGCAATAGGATTTATGGTAACTAACATGTAATAAGCTCTTACTGCATCACGAACATCAGCGTATGTTCTAAGACTCTTTAAATTACCGACCATTACTTTTGGTTCAATCATACCAGCTTCAATCATCGCAATCTGTTTTGCAAATGTTGACTCATGGAAAACGTCTCCTCTTCTAGGACCAGTATGAGTAAACATTCTTGTTGTCATTACTGTCATACCATAAGCTTCAGCATAATATCTTCCAAGCAAATCTGTTCCAGTCTTACTAATAGCATATGGGCTTGCAGGATGAAATGGGCATTCTTCATGAATTCCTGTTTCTGGCTTTTTATCTGCTGGAATACGACCAAAAACCTCTGAAGAAGCGCACACATGAATTACAGGCTTATAAGAAGTATCTGTATGCATTGCTAATCTCAAAGCTTCAAGAAGTCTACATGTGCCCAAAATATTTGTATTTAAGGTATCAATTGGTGCAGTAAAACTTGTCTGAGGATAGGACTGAGCAGCTAAATGAAAGATATAATCTGGTTTAATTTCATTTACAACACTTATCAGGCTAACCTGATCATTAAGATTAGCATATCTGAAAAAGATTCTATCTTTTCTGTTTGCTCTATCAAGTAAATGGCTAACATTATCAGTTGGACTTCTCCAACGACAAACTCCATAAATATCCCAATCTGTGTTCTCAATTAAAAAATCAGCTAAATGGGAGCCAACCATTCCAGTTATACCGGTAATAAGGGCTTTTGTCATAACTTAATATTCTCCAATTCTTTAAAAAACTTTTGTGAAAATGAGATATCATCTAAAATTCTGTTCTTTTTAAGATATAAACTTCTCATCTGAGTTATTTGAGGTCTATTCTTAAAAAATGCCTCACTTGGTATAGATATTTTATAATCTAGAATACCGTTAAAAATTCTATTGAGCTCATCTGCAATTCTTACCCTACTTATAAGCTCATCTCCAGCAACATTCAAAAAAGGAGCCTCATATTCCGACCAGTTTGACAGCAAATAAAAAACAGAGCTTACAACGTCAGAAATTGTAATAGAACTTCTATAGAAGGGGTGAAAAATTTCAGCTTGTTTTGACTGTTTTATACAGGAAAGACAATACGATGTAAACTTATCTTTTGCTGATACTACATAAGAGAATCTGATACACTTAAAATTGTTATTATCTGAAAACGCATCCTCAACAGTCTTTTTCATTTTACCATAAGGAGTTGAAGCTTTTGTTTCAGAGAACTCATCAAAAACAGTTTTGGGATTATTTCCAAAAACGGCATCAGAAGAAAAAAATAGAACCTTACAGTTTCTTTTTAATGCCTCTCTAATAAAGAAACATGTTCCTGTTACATTGACATTCCAACATGAATCAAATTCTTTTGCACATTGATCCGGACCAGAAATTGCTGCAGTGAATATAATATAGTCAACATCATTTAATACACTGAAGCAAAAATCATCAGACTTATTTAAATCCAGAAAATGATCAGCATCATTTGATCTTCCAATCTTAATTAGAGAAACACTTTCTCCTAATTCAGAAAATCTTTTAATCAAATATTTAGATATATATCCAGAACTACCAACAATTGCAACTCGCACTTATCAATTCTTCCTTATTCATATGATTCTGGAGTAAAGTGAATAACCTGAGTGCCGTTATCCTCAAAATTAAAAGGAACATACAACAGATCCTTCATAGCTTCTTTTACACATTGTCTACGAGCAGAAGGAACATAAAAAAGCAAGAACCCTCCGCCACCAGCTCCCAGTAATTTTCCACCTAAAGCACCTGCGTTCATACCTTTTTCATAAAGAGCATCTATACTGTTTGTAGAGATAGCTTTACCAGTTTGTCTTTTTAGATTCCAGGTCCTATCAAGAAGTTTTCCAAAATCATCTAGATCTGAAGATTCATTTTCCAATATTTTTTCCGCCTCGGTTACAAGAGAATAGATGTCTTGCAATTGTTCTTCTTTCTTTTTGAAATCATCAGAGTTTTCTTTTTGAACATCAGAGCTGAACCTAGTAAAACCAGTAAAGAATAGCATTAAGTTTTCGTTTAATAAACACTTTCTTTTAGGATGAATAATAATTGGCTTTACACAATAACTTCCATCTTGATTAAAATCAATTCTGTTCAATCCACCAAAAGAAGCCGCTATCTGATCTTGCCAGCCGCCTGACTCATTACATAATTCTCTTTCAAGATGTATAGCATCATCAGCCAACTGCTTTTTATCTACATACTTTCCTTTCAGACAATAAAAGGCATTAAGCATTCCAACGGCAAAGGAAGACGATGTTCCAAGACCAGATCTGGCTGGTAAATCAGCTTCATACAAAAGTCTTATATCTCGCATATCAAGCATCTTCATAGCATTACGAATAGCAGGATGTTTAATATCACAGATATCTGAAATATACTCCTGAGAGGAATATGTCAAATGGGAAGACCATTCAAAAAATGGGGGAAGATGTCTGACTGTCACATAACAATATTTATCAAATGTTGTTGATAGAACTGCCCCCCCATGTTTACGGAAAAAAGATTCTAAATCTGTACCTCCACCAAAAAAACTCATTCTAAATGGAGTCTTAGTTATGATCATTATTATTCCCCAAAAAATCTATCTTCCAGCATAAGACACAAACAGTGATATACAGGCAAATGCATTTCCTGAATCATAAAGGTTTCTGTTGCAGGAACTTTAATCGCAACATCACTTACATTTGCAAGTTCCCCTCCATTTTTACCTGTAAGTCCAATTACTTTTATTCCCAAAGCTCTGGCAACAACTGTTGCAGATAATACATTTTTGCTGTTTCCACTAGTGCTTATTCCTAAAAAAACATCACCAGCTCTTCCAAAGCCATAAAGCTGTTGAGCAAATACACCAAGTCCATCAACATCATTTATATATGCTGTAGATAAAGCTTCATGAGCAACCAACGGAATTGCCATTAACCCTCTTTCAAGATTCATCGAAAGCAACTCTCCTCTTACAGGGTCAACAGAGATTAGTTTTTCCTTAAAACTTTCTGGTACAGGTCTAGGGATTTTAAATCTTTTCATAAGCTCACCTGCAATATGTTCACTATCTGCAGCAGAGCCACCATTTCCAGCGATCAAGAGCTTTCCATCATGAGAATATGAATCTTCTAAGATATCATATGCTTTTTTAATATCCATCTCACAGACAGATAGTTCAGGGTAACGAGAGACAAGCGAATCAATATGTTTTTGTAATCTATGATCCATGTATTTAACCTAATAATCTCAAAACAGTTGATAGCTTATAAAATAGTCATGATAAACTACGATCTATTTACATTTTTATCAAGACAGTTAATAACAAAATCCAATAAGGATCCATAAGTTTTATCCTGATCGCATTTCTTGTTATTACCAATCATAACAGAATTACAACCTGCATTATGCCCAGCCTTAATATCACTCTCACTGTCACCAACCATAAAACTATTTTTTAGATCAATATTAAAGTCTAATGCTGCTTTTAATAGCAGTCCAGGTTTAGGCTTTCTACAGCAACAGTCTATTTTTAGTTCTTTTATTTCACCTTCAAAGCCTTTGTCTGGATGATGAGGACAATAATAGATTGCGTCAAGATATGCTCCTGCCTTACCTAAAAGAGTTTCCATCTTGTTGTGAATTTGAGTTAATTCATCAACACTCACCTCTCCTCTGGCAACAACTGGCTGATTAGTTACAACAATGGCAAGATAACCGCTTTCGTTAATTTTTTTTATAGCCTCTGCTACGCCAGGTAAGAGGTCAAAATCATCAATATTTCTTAAGAAACCAACATATTTGTTGATAGTACCATCTCTATCTAAAAAAACAGCCTTCTGTTTATTAGACAAGTTCTTTGCGGAAATCAAACCTGCTTCAAAATCTTTTTTTACCTGATTGAATCTATCAGGAGTTCCCATATCCTTTACATACTCAGGGGAATCATAACAGAACACATTGTCACTACCACATAATGGCTTTAGAATTTGTCTATCCAAATCAACCTTGTAGACTTTCCCATCAATCTCTTTCCCAATTAATGATGCATCTATACCACTTAATGCTAATGCTTTAGGACTTATTACATGTAAACCAGCATTTACCCTATTCTTGTAAAATTCAGGCCTCTTATCCTCTTTTGTTAACCACTGCAATACAGACTTATTGTCATCAGCAATAATAAGGCCACTATCATAAGGATGAGAATTAGGATGAGTAAACAAACTTACCAGTCCATGATGAGATTTATGAAATGCAACAAATCTATTAAAGTCAACATCAAATACAGAGTCTGCATTTAATAAAAGGAAATCGTCATCAAGATTATGGATCTTAAATAAAGCACCTGCATTACCCAAAGGCGTTTCTTCAACAAAATACTCAATATGTACTCCAAATTTTGAGCCATCACCAAAGTAATTCTTGATTTTATCTGCCATATGAGAAACTGTAAAAACAAAATCTTTAAACCCCTGGTCACGTAAATTACATATTTCCCATTCTAAAACAGGCTTTCCGCAAATTGGAATTAAAGGCTTCGGAATATCAGGAAATAGTTCAGAGATTCTTGTACCTTGGCCACCAGCCATAATTACAGTTTTCAAAATAATGACTCCATTTTGGATTAAAACTATTTATCATAGTGCTCATTGGTTTATCGATATGTGGTATATCGATTTTTTCAATTATTATCAAGTAAATATAAAATTGTGAACTAATTAAAAATCTCCAAAATCTCACTAAAAAGTTTTGGGTTATCAAGAACTACAAATTCCAATGAATTAATGGTTCTTGATACCTGTTGAAATAACATTCTGGTTGGTGGATATGGAACTCCAGGAATTTTTCTTGCTCTTAGTTTATTATTCTCGTAATAAAAATTGATATCCAAAAGAACAAGTACATTTTCAAATTCCTGACCTATAACTCTGTGAGCATTTAGACAATTTCCAATTTGATATAAATCAGCTTTTGAAGAATTATATCGACTTGGAGTATACGTTATAAACTGATAGTCTTTTTTTAATAAGATATACGAAAAAGCATCTTCAAATTTGAAAAAATGCTTTACAGAGATTTTTCTTGAAATATCAATTGAGTTGTTTATTTGTTGATTTTTATCAAATAAAGCTCGTATAAAACTTGCTGCAGCTTCATTAGTTCTAATTTTTGTGGATAACTTGAATTTTTTTACATCAATAATATTTTCTTCTAATTTATCAAAAAAAATTTCTTCGTCATTCAAAGTTTGTTTTTTATCACCACAAAAAATATAAACTGACTTACTATATTTCTCTTTAATCGAGTTAAACTGAAATAAACTAATCCTTTGTATTTCATCAATAACAATTACATCTGTATCTTCAGATATCTTCATCCAATCTTTTATTGGAATAATAATCCATTTAAACTCACTTATTAATCTGTAATGACCAGCATTCAACATACCACAGTGAATAATTGTTACTTTTTTGTTAGCTAACACTAATGTTTTAGCAAAATGATAAGTTAATAGAGTTTTTCCTGTCCCGGCTGAACCTGTAATCAAAAAATTAGATTCACCATTATTGATTGAAGATATAATTTCTTTCTCAATTTGCTCCTGACGATCTGTAAAAACGTAATTGTTATTTACAAAATCATCAGTCTTGTTAAAAGGAGAAATCAAATACGAAGCTGGATTAAAAAGAAAATCAATATTCTTATCAATTGGATTATTCAAAGACTCAACAACCTTCAATAAGTCATATATATCAGTTTCAACAATGTCATTATCCGATAATTTATAGATAGTTTTTGTCTGTTCAATAAAAGTAAAAATGCATATTTTTCTTTTCAATAAACAAAGGTAATATTTATGACGCAAAATCTGCTTCTTTACGTCTTCAATATGTTCTTCTGTTTTTAATTCAATATTTAAAACACAATCGGAGATTATCTTTAAAAGATCAAACTCTTTATTTAATTGAGGTAATTTATAGCCAATATAAAAATCATCAAAAATCTCTGATTTCACAGTTTTATATTCTTGAGGAAGAATATCCAATAATGAAACAATAGAAGAAACATCCTGAGTTTTAACAGAGGTTCCCAAATAACGAATATAGTTATCAAATAATTCTTGTGAATTTTGATAAAGTTCAGCAATTGTAACTAAATTACACGTTTTCATCATGCCCAAGATCTTAGTAACTAATTGATTATTAATCATAAAAAATATGAAGTTTGATTTGCTTCAAATTCTTATTTTGTTTTGTAGTTAAATTCACTAATTTCTGCATGTTTTTCCATATCATTTTACAGGTGTGGAGTTCTTTAAAAGTCTGTTTTTGTCCTATTTTTGAGACACGGTTTTGAGACGCCAGGATCAAAACAAAAAGAGCTTCTCTGTTAATATTTAAATTGCAAAAAAAACAACAACAGGAGAAGCTCATGTCTGAATTATATAACGCTAATTTTTTTAACTCTACTCTTAACAAACCGATGTCAGTTAAAAAAATCGAAAGCGAGATCTCCATTAAAGAGATTATTGCGCTTGCCAGACATTGCGGTGTTATTGAACGTTCTCGAATCTTTGATATTGTAGATTTCGTTTGTGCTCTTGTTGATTTTAACGATCGTGGAATGCTATCTTCAGCCAAATACACTATTAACAACTTCAGACTGAATTATTACAGTAAATATGCCAAGGAGCATATTTCTGACAAAGCCTTTCATAATCAGCTTAGGAAGCCAGAGATTGTTGAATTTTTGGAAAAGTTAATCCTCAGAATTTACTCTTACATTGGAAATGACAATCCTTGTTCTGAACATCTTGAGCTGGTAAAAATCCTCTCTTCTGTTGGTATAACTGATGTTGTTCCAGTTGACGGCAGCGGGTTCTTTGTAAGATTATCATGCAGAAAAAACTTCAACAGTAAGACTGCAGGTAGAAAAAGCACTCAGAGAGGAATTCAGAAGGAAAACGCTGGTATCAAAGTACATATGGCATTCTCTAATGTAAACGGAACCATATCCCATCTTTCCATAACCGAAGGTACCGGCTCAGAACGTGAACAGGTAAGAGCTGACGAGTATGGAGAGGGAATGCAGAACATCAAAGACAGAGGCTATATTGATTACAACGGTGAGTCCCTTTATGCAAACAGAAGTCAGTTCCACCTAACTCGCTATCGCACCAATGTTCAGGGAACCGTGATAATGGCTGTTGATGGGGAAACAGGAGAAAGCCTTGATGAACTCATAGGAAAGGCTCAATCCTGTGAAATTCCAGACAACATCAAATCAGAGTACATCGACATGCTGGTTAAACGTATCAGTGACAGTGGTAACGAGGTTATTGCAAGAGTAGTTAGAGTTAGAAATCCTGATGGGGAATTCTCCTACTTCGGAACCAATCTGCCAATGGATAAAATTCCAGCAAAGGCTGTCTACCTTCTTTACAGATGTAGATGGGAAGGCTCTGAGCTTACTTTTAAGGCACTGCAGTCAGGAGACGGCATGAGAACAATAAACTCCAGCCTTCTGGATGTGATTATTACCTTTATGCTAGGAAATATACTGACGTACAGTTTTAAACAGCTAGTTGCTACTGTTGCAAAGAGGATTGCTAAATCAGAGGTCTCCTTCAGTATCCTAAGAATACACACTGTGCTTAAAGCTACAGATGCACTCATTAAATCTTTTACCAATGGAGTACGAAGTTCTATATATAGAGCAATCCACAAGCAACTAGACAGGATATTGGAATCGTGTACTAGAAAAGAAGCTAGCTTACTTGACAAACAGACTTTTAAAGATCTCCCTACAGTTGTGAAAACTATAGATGATTTGGTAAATGGGTAGAACTTAATTTCTTAGGTTCTTGGGCATGGTATTTAATACAATTTTGTCTAAAAAAAAGCCTGTCGTATCAGATCACATTTTGTCTCTTCAAAAAATCAGCATATGTTGCCGATCTGAGTAATTACTGATTTATTTAATTATCTGAAACACAAACATTAAAGAAAGAAACACCAAGAGCTGTCTTCTTGATAATCTTTTTATTTTCTTCAACTCTACCTTTATTTAATTTTTCTAAATATTCTTTATGATTTTTATAGGTCTGTGTAACTCTAACGCACTCATAAAGCTTGTCATCAACATAATTTTCTATAAAGGGAATTTCAATTAAACCGATACGTTCAAAGTTATTAATTGCAATTGCTATTTCTTCATATTCAAACTCAGTAATCCAAGTGAAGTTGTATTGCTGTAACAATGTACCAGATTCGTTATCTAATTCCAAGTCAAGAACAGGAGCAATCTTAGCTTTAAAAATTATTTCCAATAACTTTGCCTCATTTGGCGTCAATTGTCTAATAATTTCAATAAACGCAGGATGAACTTTTTCCTTAACATCCTTATTCATCGCATTTGCCAGAAGATTCGCATATAAATTTCTTAATTCAACACTATCCATAGAATAAGAAAGAGATTCTAAAGCTGGTATTGCGACATATGCTTCAGGGCTAACTATTTTATCTGGGTCAACTTGCTTTAACTTACTCTCCAAAAGAATTTGAGTTTCCTAAAATTTATATTCACGTTCTTCAATCCATTTTCTTAAAGGAAGTAGAACTGCATTAATAGACTTCGGAATAAGGGATAAAACTTTTCCCGATTATTGAACTGTTGATTTAATTCCATCATCATATACTTTAGGAACAGCTTTCATAATAATCTCATCGTCTATCGCCATATAAATTTACCTCAGAAACTATGCGCATGGCTTAAAAAGTATTTAAACATTATCATTAAAAAATCGTTATCTTACAAGTTCTGTTTGGAAAGAAAGTGCAATCTGACTACTTTGTATTTCATGTTCCAAGCAAAAATATTTTTTTCAAAGAGAAAAAATGGATTTCAAAAAATACTTATCAAGTAATAATATTACAGATAGCAAACTATCTAGCATTTCTCATCTTAAACTTCATCTTCAGACCTAAAAAACAGAATACATAATGATTATGATAAATTGTTAAAGAAAGTATTCTCTGCATAAAACTTAAATGCTGATGCTCCACTCCATTATGCTTAATACAGATCTTTCTGTCCTTCTTAAACATTTTAGCAATAAAAGGAGAACTGTGAGATGACAGAGATTCCAAATGTTTAACGCCAATGTTGGTTATCTTATAATTCCTATGCCCTGCCTGAATGTTTCTAGTAAATAAGAAATGATCACCGTAAAAAACCTTCATCTCATCAGGAATTTCAAAATAATTCTTCTTATTTCCAAAGAAAGCCGAACCAAAGAAGCCTTCCAGCTTAGGAGTCTCAACCATATTAACAGTAGAATTCTCAGGATAAGTATCAAACTGTGCTTTAGGAGTATTGGCAATACAGTCTATTCCAAGGAGACCTACATCATCAGATGCTGTCTCAAGAAAAGCATGCACCTGTTCAAAAAGATTCTTCTGAAAGATAATATCGTCGTTTAGAATTCCAAAATACTTAAATTCAGGAGAACTTAATCTGATACCAAAATTCCAGGCAGGATTTACAAACAGGTTCTCCTTAGGAACATGAACCTTAACTTTAGAATACTTTGTTTTAAATGAGGAACATGAATTATCTATGATAATAATTTCGCCTACTGTCCTATCTTCGTTTAATTGAAATAATAATTTTTCTAATACTTCAGTATCTTTAAGTAAGGTTGGGATAATAATTGAAAACATAGAGATATGATCCTAAAGTAAATAAAGAGATGTGCTTATATTAAGAGCAACAACCACACAAGTTAACACAGAAACTAAGCCTTAAACTTATTCAGATACCACTCAACGGTCTTAACAATACCGGTATCAAAAGTCTCATCAGCCTTCCAGCCCAGCTCATTTACAATCTTGGTTGGATCAATTGCATAGCGTAAATCATGTCCGGCTCTGTCCTGAACAAAGGTAATCAGTTCTGAATATGACTTGCCATCCTTACGAGGAGACTTCTCATCTAAGATTGAGCAGATGGTGTTAACGATAGTGATATTGTTTCTCTCGTTGTGACCACCAATGTTGTAGGTCTCTCCAGACTTACCGTTTTGGAAGATTAAATCAATTGCCTTGCAGTGATCTAAAACATACAACCAGTCACGGACATTCAGACCTTTTCCGTATACAGGCAAAGCCTTAAGATTTAATGCATTCTCAATAATGTGAGGAATAAGCTTCTCGTGATTCTGCTTAGGACCATAGTTATTTGAGCAGTTTGAGGTAGTTACATTCATACCGTAGGTATGGTGATATGCTCGTACGATAAAGTCAGAACCTGCCTTTGATGATGAATAAGGGCTGTTAGGTGCATAAGGAGTTGTCTCAGAGAAATACCCTGTATCACCTAAAGTACCATAAACCTCATCGGTTGAAATGTGATGGAATCTTGCATCCTCATAGCCAGGCTTAACCTTTGAAGGTGCATCCATCCAGTGACGTCTTGCAGTCTCAATCAGGGTAAAGGTACCCATCAGATTGGTTTCCATAAATACCTTAGGACCTTTGATTGAATTATCAACATGACTCTCGGCAGCAAAGTGAATTACGCCTCTGATATCATACTTTGTAAACAATTCCTCAATCAGCTTCTCATCGCAGATATCGCCCTGAACAAAGGTATAGTTGGAGTCGTTCTCACACTCCTTTACATTGGATAAGTCACCTGCATAGGTCAGCTTATCAAGATTGATTACATGATATTCAGGATACTTTTTGCAGAAATATGGAACAAAGTTTGAACCGATGAATCCGGCGCCACCGGTTACAAGAATTGATTTTGACATATTGAATAAATCCAGATTTTAATTATAGAAACCAGTATTTTCTTTTTGTGTACTATAAACAACTATAAGGTAAATGAAGGAACATCCTTAAGTGAATGCTCTATTCTGTCCTTATCTGAGGTGATAACTCTATCTGCAGGAATCTTCCAGTCAATATTGAATTCAGGCGCATCATATCTCATGCTCCACTCTGATTCCTTATTGTAGAAATTATCCACCTTATAGGAGAATACAGCAGTTTCTGACAGTACGCTGAAACCGTGAAGAAAGCCGCGAGGAATAAACAGCTGACGATGGTTTTCATCTGAAAGTTCAACAGCAACATACTGTCCAAAGGTCTTTGAGCCTGCTCTGACATCTACGGCTACATCCAGAACCTTTCCGGACAGGACACGTACAAGCTTGGACTGACAGAAATCTCCGGTCTGACAGTGTAGACCTCTGATTACACCGTATGATGATTTTGACTGATTATCCTGTACAAATCTGCAGTCAATACCGTTTGCCTTGAACTCGTTTTCATTGTAGCTTTCATAAAAATAGCCTCTGGCATCATTAAATACTCTAGGCTCTACAATTACTACGCCATCAATAGCTCTCTTAATAAGGTTCATATTTTCACTAGATAGTGCTCCTATATTAAAGCTTAATTTTAACTGTAATAATAGGAATATCGAATAACCATATCTTGTCAGAATAAACAGTAACAAGAGGAAAACAGATTTGGAAAATATACGTATTATTCAAAATAATTCTAACGTTTATTTTCTGTTATATATTGCGGTTAATTAATAAACATTTTAGGCACAACAAACTTATCATGGATAAAAGATATAATCAAGTTTAGTATCTAAATACTTAGTTATATCTATATACTATTATATAGATACTTAATATCACAATATTGCTTTACTATTCCATACAGAATCAAAACGTCTCAATTCTCTTTCTTTTTTGTAATCACTTAAATAATCTAAATAAAGGTACTTTGGAGAATATCCTAAATCGTTTTTAGCTTTGCTAATATCCATCACAAAGCTAGGGAAACTGCTTTTTTCTGGTTTTGAAATAATAGAAGATTTTTTCGAATCACACGAGAAAATCTTAATTATTCCTTCCAACTGCTCCTGTAAAGTTGTTTTTATACCAGTACCAGCGTTATACATTCCACCTGAAACATTTGCAAAAAGAGATTTATGGATCAGTTGACAAAGATCTTTAACATATAAAATATCTTTATACGCAAGAGGATTTCCCCACATTTCAATGTCATCGCCATTGATTACTCGTTCAATCATATACCTATATGAAACAAGTTTTTTTTCGCCATTAACATAATAAAAAATGTCAGGATGATATAAATAAACGTTAGGCAATCTAAACAAAAAATATTTTAAACCAAATTCTTGTCTGTAATATTCTAGTGTATCTACGACCATACTTCTTGTTATAGCATAAAAAGCATGATCACCATGATAAATTAGTTTTCTAGTCATGTCTGGATATAAAACATTTTCCTTTCCCCAATATCCAGCCAAATCAGACCACGTATGAGTAAAAATAACCCTATTAACACTATTTTTTAATGAAAAATCAAGAATTCTTAAACTTCCTGTTATGTTTGTATCAACATATTTATATGTTTGTATTTTCGATGAATAGGCAGGAAGAACCCCTGAAAGATTTATAACAGCATATATATCTTTAGAAGGTAATTTATCGAAATCCTCAGGTTTTGTTATATCACAGCAAATAAACTTTACCGAATTATTATGACAAAATTCAGTATACCTTCTTCCAACTGCAATTAATTCATATTCATAAGATAAAACGCGTGATAGGTAATCAACAAGGTATACCCCAATATGACCTGTTGCCCCAAAAATAATTATTTTTTTCATCTTTATAAGCAATCAACAACAAGAAAACCGATAAAAAAAAATAAAGCTAAAATCTTACTTATAAATAAATATAACTTTACATAAGTAAAAATAATAAAAATTACCTATTTATTTTTTCTCTAACTATGTATAGAGGTCTATTCTTTGTTTGCATAAAGATATTACCAACATACATTCCAACAACACCTATAACCATGATAATAACACCACCAATAAACATCATGGTTGCAATTAAACTAGTCCAACCTATAGGAACATCGGATAATAATTTACGAAGTAATAAAAAAATAATGGAGAAAAAAGAGACAAAGCTTATGATAAACCCTCCCATTAAAAATAAACGTAAAATTTTATCTGATTGAGAAGTTAACAAATCAACAGCCAAATCAAAACGTTTTTTTAAATTATAAGATGATTTGCCTTCATATCTTTCATCATGAGCTACATCAACAATCGACTGTTTATAGCCTAACCACTTCATATACATAACATAGCCACGATGATATTCCCTCATCTTACAATAATTCTCTACAACATTTCTTCGTACTATGCTGAAATTACATACAGCACCATCATAATTGCCATCTGTAGCGTATTTATATACCTTATAAAAGGCTCCAGATAATAGTTTTTTTAAAATACCATCTTGTCTCTTCTTTCTTCTGGCAAAAACAATATCATAGCCTTTTATTATTTCGCTATATAGGTTTTGGATCTCTTCCGGACGATCTTGTAAATCACAATCCATTACAACAACGAAATCTCCCTTTGAGTAATCCAATCCTGCCAAAATTGCTTTCATTTGTCCAAAATTTCTAGATAAATTCAATCCAATAACATGATGATCTTTTGAACAAATATCTTCTATCAACTCCCACGAATTTTGGGGGCAACAATCGTTTACTAAAATTATTTCATAATCATCGGTGATACTTAATATAGAACTAGTTAACCTTCGGTATAATTCACAAAGAGCTTCCCTACAGCCATAAACAGGAACAATAACTGAAAATAACATAAAATAACTAACCCATTTAATAAAAAATAACAATACCTAACACAATGAAAAAAAGACCAATTATTTTTCTTCTATTAATTCTTTCGTTAAAAAAAATATTGCCCAACACGGTTACATATAAATAACTAGTCGCACCTAACATTGGCCCCATAGAAAGAGGAATTCCTTTATAAGCAATAATTGTAATAATAGTTGCAACAAAAAATATTGTATAAGCAGAAATTACATATAAATTTAAATACGCTCTGATTTTTGTATTATACGTATTCAACGCAGCTTTTTTTAAAAGTACTTGGGAAAGCGAACTTATAAATCCCCCAAACATAAACAACAATACGGAAAATAAATCAAGTTTCATTATTGTTCAATAAATACCTTAGTCTGATAAAGAAAAAATTACAACGCCAAATATAACTAAAATGGCACCAAGAATTTGTTCTAAAGAAATCACTTCATCGAAAAATAATTTGCCCCAAATAATTCCCCAAACTACAGTTAAAGATTTATATGAAAATGCAGTAGAAAGAGGAATATGTTTAATAATATATTGCCAAAATACGGCATATATAAATAGTAATAAAATAATAAGCGAATAATATAAAAAAAAATTAAAACTAAAAAAAATAGAATTAGATGCTATTTTTGAAAACAAACCACTTAACGAATAGATAAAAACCAATGTATTTAACGAAAGAAAAAGATTAAAACGATTCATATTAATCTTGTACCATTATTGGAGATCGGACGCTTTTCTGAGGATTCATCGTATAAAAAAAATATAAAACCTGATTGTTTTACGGAGAATATATTATCTAATCCTCCAAAATAAAAAATTAGCAATAAGATGTTTTATTTAGAGATAAATATCATTATTAGACCATTCAAAAAAACAGATACATACTGTGCAATGCAAATCAAAGGTTTCAATTCAATGATGAGAAGTATATTTAATATCTTCACATAATCTTAGGCCCTAATGTTTTTTTTTCTTTTAATAAAAGTTCATTCTTGTCTTGCAATTCTGATATAGCATCCAGCTCTATTGGAACTGTCTCTTGTATGACCAATTTTCTCAGGATGAAGATCAACAATCTTTATTAAATACTCTGGATGTTTAGATTTAAGTTCATTAAGCTCATCCAAATCTTTTTCATTAAAAATAAAAATACTTTCAACATGTCTAGGCGTACAAACTTTGGAAAATTCGGGACAATTACCAGTTGCAACAGAAACAACCATTTTCACATAGTCATAGCCAGTTGAATACATAATCAGATCACTCCCAATACAATCTCCCCCCATTCTCGCCCCTATTTCAATAATTACAATACTGCCGTCTGTCCTTATTTTTATCTCTGAATGAGATGCACCATTTTGAACTTCCAAAGAATTAAGAGCATGTTCAACTATTTTTTTTATTTTGGTAATTGTTGAATCAGAAAGAAGTGCAGGTTCTAAATGTCCTTTTTCAATAAAATGGGGAGCTCCTGTAGTATATTTCTTTGTAATACCTAGAAAATAGTGACATCCACGGAAAGAAATATACTCAACACTATATTCTTCGCCTTCAATAAACTCTTCAACTATAACTTTTTTTTCAATACTCTGATTTAATGCTACGTTTATTGCCTTTTTTAAAGAAATATAATCATCAACTCTACAAACGCCTCTACTACCGCTTCGATCTGTTGGTTTAACAATAGCAGGATAAGTTATTTTTGTTAAATCGGTATTTAAATCTACTTTTAAATACCAAGGGATAGGATCTCCGTTTTGCTCAAAAGCTTGTCTCATCAAGTACTTATTTGTACTAATATTCGTACATCGAATCGAATTTCCTGTCAAGCCCAACGCATTTGCTACATAATTAACAGTAATAATGGCAAGATCTGAAGCAATACTACATATTCCAACTATTCCTATTTTCTTGCATTCATCAAGAATTCTTTCTTTTTCAACTATACTTATTGGGTAAAAAAAATCAGCTTCAAATTCGCCCACATCATCTGCTTTCCAGGCAAAAACATGAGTTACATACCCCATTTCCTTAGCTTTTATAATAAGAGGTAATTGCAAATAAGATGCACCAATTATTGCTAAATTTGGTTTCATAAGGCTCCCTAAATCGTCATTTTTAAGAAATCTAAAGTTCTATTTATAACCTGTTGAACATCTTCTTTTTTCATATTGAAATACATAGGTAGTCTGACTAGTCTTTCACTTTCTATTGTTGTATTAACATCAATTCCACTAAAACGACCATATTTAATTCCAGCTGGAGAAGAGTGCAATGGGATATAATGAAAAGCACATTGAATATTATTTGACTTCATATACGAAATAAAATTCTGTCTAATACTTAAATTCTCAAATTTAATATAAAACATATGGGCATTATGTTTGCAATCATTAGGAATAAAAGGAATTTCAAATTTTCCCTCTTGCACATAATCATGAAAAGCATCGTAATAACAATTCCATGTTTCTAGACGATTAGAATTAATTATATCTGCACATTCCAGTTGAGAGTATAAATAAGCCGCATTAATATCAGAAGGAAGATAGCTATCACCAAAATTTACCCAAGTATATTTATCCACAACCCCTCTAAAAAATTGATTTCTATTTGTGCCCTTTTCACGTAGGATTTCGGCTTTTTCAACAAATTTATCATTATTAATAACAATTGCCCCACCTTCACCCATTGAATAATTCTTAGTTTCATGAAATGAATAGCAACCAAAATCTCCAATTGTTCCCAAAGCTCTTCCATTATAGGTACTCATAAATCCCTGAGCTGCATCTTCAACAACAATAAGATTATATTTTTTTGCAATATCCATAATCTTATCCATATTACATGAAACACCAGCGTAATGAACAACAACAATAGCTTTCGTTTTGTTGGTAATTGCGTACTCAATCTTTGATTCATCAATATTCATTGTGTCTTTTCGAATATCAACAAAAACTAAATTAGGACTCCATTGTCCTCCACCAGCTAAAACAAAAGAATTGGCTGTAGATGAAAAAGTATATGAAGGAAGAATTATCTCATCCCCTGGATTAAGGTCACACAAGTAAGCAGCAATATCTAACGCACTAGAACCACTAGTTGTAAGCAAAGCTTTATTAGCATTAAATTTATTTTCTATCCAGTTATTACATTTTTTAGTAAAAAAACCGTCACCACATATTTTTTTATTATTAATAGCATCATTGATGTATTTAAATTCTGTCCCGACAAATGGAGGAATATTGAAGTCAATCATAAAAATCCTTTCAAAATAAGCTATCTAAATATTAATAATATAAAAAACTTATCAATTATTTGAGCTCTTGATCTGTAATCTCAAAAAGAGAGTAATCTTGTTTTTTCAAAGTAATCCCATAAATATTCTCATCAAAATATTTTATAGGACCTTCCATCTGAATTTTATTTATTTGATTAGAGAGTGGATCAACGTATCTAAGATATATACGATTTTTACTATCAATTAACTTACCATTCTCTATAGAAATAAGAAAAGTAGATTTTGAGCTAAAAAGAGAGTGAGCCTTATATAGACAGCTTCGAACAGTAAACTTAGAATTATTTAACAAATTGATATCGCATTTTTTGTCAGCTTTTAATATAAGCGAATAATCAAAAGAAACAAATTTTTCTAAAATACTTTTTACTCCATAATAATCTTTCATACTCCCCGAGAAATAACCATCCAACTGATCTCGAGAAGATAGAAGTTTTATATAATAATAACTAGGAATGATTGGAGAAGCATCTTGGCCTTTAGATAACTTTTCAGACTGAATTATATTTTTTCTAATTGCATTTTGGTTCATTATAGTAGAATAAGAATCTAACGTAATTCCCCACTTAAAAATAAAAAATCCTATAAAAAAAGAAGTTATCCCAATATAAATAGAGCGAGTTATTACGTTACAGCAAATTTTATATAAAACCAAAGAAATTGATACAAGTAAAAAGAAAAAGTTATTATTTAAAGCTCTAGGAGGCATATATGGAGCAAATGTCATTGAAAGATGAATAACAATAAAAGAAGAGAAAAAAATCAATGACAGTAAAACAACATTTCGATTTTCTTTAATTCCGCCTTTAAACACAAGACAAAATAGAGATACAAAGTATATAAAGAGAGAATATTTAAAATAATTAAAAATATCATCTATTCTTTCTAAATTAACTATAATTTTATCAAATAGATTCAATGACATCCAATCAGAAAAAGCAGGCTGAGCCATTCTTTGATAGTGCCCCGGAGCCAATAATAAAACACTTGTTCCGAGTAAAGAAAATAAAAAAACAGTTCCGGCAAACTTCCAATTAATATCACATTTAATATATTTACAATATAAGATTAAAACAAATAAAGTATAAGGAACTCCTGCGGAGATAGTAGGAGAACTTTCTGATGTAAAAAAAACAAAAAAAGATACAAATACAACTATTAAATTTGACGAGGTGTTTTTATATATCCAAAAAAATAAAAAAGAAAATATACTCAAAGTCAAAGGGACTAAATAGGATGTCATTCCAACAATCCAAAAAGTTGTCTGCCCTAAATTTGGATTAAAAATGAAATAGATAGAGGATATTATTATGAATACAAAAGGGTTAAATCTTATATTTAAAACCTTAGCAGAGAATATTGATATCCCATATAGGAATAATACAATAAATAAAGACACTAATACGGAAAGTACAACGTGGTTTTTGATTTTAAGTAAAGATACTTGAAGCCAGTAAGGAACAAATCCCCCTCCCCATCCATTATAAAACTCCCAAAATCCCGAAAAGCTCGTACCTCTCAAATACATAGAAAAATCATCAGAGTGCATTGGAGTATTATATTCAAGAGAAAAGAAAATAAGAAAAACTAAAATTACAAAAGAAAAAGAATATAAAGATACGCCTCTAATTACATTCAACAACTTTTCTCTATAAAATAAATTACTCATATTACACTCATTCCAAATAATAAATATATCAATAAATAACTAACACCGAAGTAAACAGACGGCAAAATGACAAATGTAAGTTATAGAGGTAAAAAATTGCTCATTCACATTTAAGATTATTCTGTTCTGTAAAATCAGCATACAATCAACGTACGGTACTTAAGCTAGTTAATTTTAAATTTCATCTTCAAACCTAAAATTGAGAAAACATAATGATTATGATAAGTCGTTATAGAGAAGATTCTCTGAAGTATACTTAAATGCTGATGCTCTACTCCATTATGCTTAATGCAGAGCTTTCTGTCTTTCTTAAACATTTTAGCAATAAAAGGCGAACTATGTGATGACAGAGATTCTAGATGTTTAATGCCAATATTACAGATCTTGTAATTCTTATGTCCTGACTGAATATTTCTCGTAAACAAGAAATGATCTCCATAAAAAACCTTCATTTCATTGGGGATTTCAAAATAATTCTTTTTGTTTCCAAAGAATGCTGAGCCAAAAAAACCTTCAAGTTTAGATGTTACCTGAATGTTAACTACGGTATTTTCAGGATAAAAATCAAACTGATTTTTAGATGTATTAGCAACACAGTCAATACCAACTAAGCCAACATCTTCAGAAGATTCTTCAAGAAAAGCATGAACCTGTTCAAAGAGATTCTTCTGGAAGATAATATCGTCATTTAATATTCCAAAATACTTAAATTCAGGAGAACTTAATTTAATACCAAGATTCCAGGCTGGATTTACAAAAAGGTTCTCTTTTGGTACATGAACCTTAACTTTAGAGAAGTCTGTTTTGAAAGAAGAACAGGAGTTATCAATAATAATTATTTCACCGACCGTACTATCCTCATTAAGTTGATATAACAACTTGTTTAGAACTTCTGTATCTTTAAGTAAAGTTGGAATAATAATTGAGAACATACAAAACTACTACCAAAAAAACTGAAAACTAATTCTCTGAAGAAAACTTCTTTAACTCTCTTTGCAGTTCATTTTTTCTAATTCTAAACCTATGGCTAGTTGAGAAAGTTAAAAAGTTCAGTAACAAATACTTATAATATTTATTTCTTATTTTCCAAAAAATCTTTCTTTTATATGAATCTGAAATATACTTAAAAACTTCTTTTCCGTGATTAAAAATCCAATCATCAGCATTCTTATCAAGATAAGAAAAATAATTCTTTAAATATACCAAATAACCAGCAAAATCATATCTGTGTCCACGAAACATAGATTCGTAAAGGGAAGGATTCACAGCGAAACCAGAAGTATCTGCTGTTCCACCAGGCTTAATACCATGAAAATGAATTATATAAGCATTTTCATTTAATCCCCAGTAAGGCTTCCAGTTATACTCGAGAGGCAGAAAATCAAATTCATTCTCGCAAACCTCATTGATATACCCCTGATCAAAGAGATTAGTTTTATTAGGAATTCCCTGTTCCATCAACGAAAAGATCTCTTCACATTTTTTTCTCATTGCCTTAACATTCATGTAGAGAATACCTGCATTAAAAATATCCCCTATATAATAGTCCTGAGATACCTCTGGCCCTGCAGCAACTAATTTTGGATTTAATAAATCTAAATCTTTTATATCCCTATTAAAAATAACATCTACATCAGTATACAGAACATAATCTTCGCCTTTTTCAATAAACGGAATATCTAGACGCATAAATGTGCCAGATAACTTTTTAAAATCAATTGAACTTTTGCCTGTTTTAGATAACAGAATATCAGGGGTAAATGTTTTTTTTAGACAGTCAAAATGAGAAAAAGGATGCTCAATAATTTTAACGTTATATCTGCACAAAATATCGTAAATACGATGCTCCTTTGGTCCGTCATATAGAACGACTAGGTCTAGAGAAGTATTCTGCCTAGCAGACTTTAATGCAACTGTCAGTAAGTCAGAATATAGTTCTGTTGTACTAGAATCATCGCCAACAGCAACACACATATAACATCTCATTAATTATTTAAAATCCTTTTATTTATGCGACTTAAAACTCTGTTCTGACATTTAAGGTATATTTTCTGAGAAAAATGCTTTCTAATAAATCTAAATAAGAAATTAGTAAACTTACATTTTGAATATTTATTCATTAACAATTCATTGTTAGCAATAAAAAAAGCCTGAAGTTCGGATAAATGACTAATCATATCATATGATAAATCATGTTTTCTCCAGTAACAAACTGAACCTGTACTAAAAGCAATCTTATGCTCTATTCCAATCTGTCGCCATAACCAGAGATCTAAATATGGAGGGTAAAAAGTATTAAAATCGCATTCTAAAAGCACTTTTTTTCTTACACAAACAGCTGAAAAAGTTGGAATAGTATTTCCTCGTAGCAGATATCTAAAAACATTTTGATTAGATGAAGATATTTTTGCCAATCTTTTATTACAATGCTCTACAAACTCATCGTATTTTTCATTAGAAGACTGATTTACACAACTAATTTTACAGGCAATAAAAGAAGATTTAGATTCTTCGATAGTAGATTTTAAATTCCTAATATAATCCGGATGCCAGTAATCATCAGATTCGCAAAAAGCAACATAATCAAAGTTACATTTTGACAAAGCTAATTTATAAGATTCTATTATGCCCTTATTCTGATGATTTTCATGGCAATAAAAACTAATCTTTACTGAAGTTTTATTTTGGGAAATTACAGAATTTATTACATCACAAGAACTATCATTTGAACCATCGTCAACAACAACAACTTCAAAATCGGTATCAGTTTGATTCAATAAGCTTTGAAGATTATCTTTAATGTAAGTCTCATAGTTATAGCTAAGAACAATTACACTTATTTTGGGTAACATTTACAATCTCATCTGCAAATACTTTACTTAAATCATATTCTGCAGAAAAAAAGCTAAAGAGAAACGAATACAGAATATGAAATTTTCTTGCAACACAATTAGTTTAACATGTACTTGCCTAAAAAAGTTATCACAGATAGACCAAAACAATCCTATAATAGCTCAAAGCAATACTTTGTTAATATAAATTATAATCTTTTTTTTATTTTAAAAACCTTAATCTTAAAGATTCTAATAATCTTATCCTCGTTATAACAGCCATCAACTCTAAAAATGAAGCGAATTATCTTCTTTACTGCTCTTAATGATAAAAACCTACAAAATTGAGAATAAAAGAAAAACAAGACATTATCAGTAAGAGTGCTATACGGATCAGAAATTTTATATCCTTGTGCTGATATTATTCCACCGAAAACTCGTTCTAATACATGTGCTAAATCGTCAATTTCATCACGATTTGCGCTCGAAAAGTCTTTTAACTGAAAATTAAAAGATTGTAAAGGTTTAAAAAGTTTTGCCCTACAAATAAACATACTGCCAGCAACAAACTCGACAAACTCAGAATCATATTTTATGAGCCTATTCACACACTCAATCGCCTTTTTGGCACAAAACGAAAAATGCTCATCTTTACAAGAAATCTCGTTTACATCAATGAGCTTTCCATTATTAACCATACCCAATAATGGATCATTTTCAAAAGCTAAAAAAGTTTTTTTTAGATTACATTTATTACTAATGAAAGAAATAAGTAAATTTCGCCATGAACTCCCCATAAAATAATATTTATTTCGAATTGAACTTACTTCAAATCCTTTGCCCCTTTTTGTGTGAAGCTTAATAATATAATCGTAATTATCAAGCTCAACATTATTTAACACTTTTATAAATGGCCAGATATCATATCCGACATTTTCCGATACTATAACAACAGCCCTATTATTAAATGTATATATATTTTTTGAAAAAGAATTGAGCTCTTGAGGAATAGATACAACCAGATCGTAATCTATATAAAGTTTATCTAGATTAGAAATACAGTGTTTTATTTGCCTCCATAATATAGGGTAAAATATATGTACAACGACCAACACTTTTTCTGACATATAAACTCAACATCCCACAAAAATACCCAAAAAAAATAGGTTGAAAATAAGCTCCATTAGCACGCAAAGGAAACATTCTCTAACGATTAATAGACTAAATTGTATTCCCTTTATAAATAAAAATTATATTGAAATATAGACAAGACTTAACTACTTTAATTTAATTGAAAAAAATTTTTTTTCACAAAAATAATAATCTCTAAAGCCTGAAGATGTTCTTATTTGTTGGAATATTTTAAATCTTTCTAGATACAGAGGATTGCTAACCACAGGGAGATTATCAATATTATCATTTACCATTTTTAAAAGATTTTGTTGAAATATGTCGATAGTAGCACATGATAGATAATTCTCTCTCATTGCTTTTTTCATATAATCAACCTTATTTGGATTTTTTACCAGACATAACATTGCATTATATAAATTTTCACAATCATTGGATGGAATTACAAGACTGTCCAACCTATTTCTAATTATACTGCAAGCTCCATTTTTTTCTGTAGCAATAACAGCAAGTCCTCTTGAAGCAGCTTCAAATAGAACTAAGGAAGACGACTCTTCATCAGAAGGAACACACAAAATATCTATACTAGAAAAAAATTCATCCTTTGCTCTATCTTTTACAGGACCAAGCCATTTTATTTCTTTTTTATCACTTATAGCAGTCTTTAATTTCAATCCGAATTCATTTTCATAATTGCCTGCAATGGATAAAGAAATATTATCACAGCATTCTTTAAGTCTAAGAAAAGCGTCAATAAGAGAATTCACACCTTTTTCTTTGATAATCGATCCAATAAATCCAAATCTTATTTTATTATTTTTTGGGGAATAACCACAAAAACAATCTTCAACACAATTATTAATAACCTTACAATTATTATTGTATTTGCTTAGACATTTTTTCGTATAATCAGAAACCGTATAAATGTTATAAAAGTTTCTTAAAATAGGCTCCACTTCTCTTTTTTCATCAATCAATTTCTCTAAAAATATTGATGATTCGTGAATGTACCAAATAACAGGAATGTTATATCGTTGAAAAACATCTACAGCCTTGTATGTCATTACAGTATTACAAATGATCAAAGCGTATGAGGAGAGTTGTTTTCGTGAAATTTGAATTAAAAATCTACTTCTGTCTCTAATCTCTGCAACCTGTATTCCTAAATCTTCGAAATTAGATTTCAAAGCACCAAACTTATATGAAAAAAGATCTATCAAAAAACCTTTTTTTCTTAATATAGTTGCAACTCTAAGTAAAACAAGAGGTGCTCCAGTTAAAGACAATTCATGACTTACCAATAGAATTTTTTTATTCACAATATATTCCAATTGAACACAAAACTTTTACTAATATACTAATAAAAAAGAGCTCATGATTAAATGATTAAAAGGAGAATTATTTTAAGTCTACAGTCAATTATTTGTTTTTTCATTAGTTTGAAGATTCACTAAGGATTATTTGACTTGAACACAGATTAAACATTAAAAACTTTTGAATCTAATATAATTCTTAAACATAAAATAAGAGCTATAGAAAATGAAAATAGAGATAAAAATCAATCTGGCACAAATAGAACAACTGCTGTTAAAAAATATACCGAGAATATATCTATATTATTCTCAGTAAATTCCATACTTATACATTATTTTGACAAATAAATAATCAGAACTGTCATCCAGAAATTGACAAAATAACATCTATTCCAAGAATCTTTTATTTAGTTTTTTTGATAAATAAGAAAGAAATATTAACTCAAACCTAAAGATATTATAGTTATTGAAACTTAAGTACATAAATACTCTTTTCTTAAAATGAAACAAATTCCAAAATGAAAAAGGTATTATTTGAAAAGTATTTTTTAATATCGACTCTGCACGAATAAAACCATCGGAATATTTGTTTCCATTGTATTCGTAGAGTTTTCTTGCAAAGCCCCAAAAAGATGTAACAAGCATTTTCTTACTCTTTTTCAGAATTTTTTTACTCATGTTATTCTCAAGGGTAAATTTATATAAATTAAAACTAGTAATGAGACATTCGTACATTTTTAATTCATTATTAATATTTTTTGTCGTGCTACTTAAGTTTTGTCTATAAAAATAAACAGATTCAACAAAACCAACTTTATTAGAATAATAAAATAGTTTTCTAGTAGTAAATTCATCTCCGTTTAATGCGTTAGTGTCATATTTTATTTCATCAATAAGAGAACGTTTAACAGCAAAGAAACCGTGTAATTGCCAATCTAAAGATAAATCAAAAGAAAGCTCTCCTCCACTTATATACTGTTTATAGTTATTTTGAGGAGGGACTATTTTCCAAATGACATTATCTGTTTTGTTGTCAGAAAAATATATTAAATCAGGAGCCAATATATCAACCTGCTCCTGATTTAATTTATTAGAAT
Source organism: Succinivibrio dextrinosolvens DSM 3072 (assembly GCF_900167015.1). GTDB lineage: Bacteria > Pseudomonadota > Gammaproteobacteria > Enterobacterales > Succinivibrionaceae > Succinivibrio > Succinivibrio dextrinosolvens. Next base: position 19,811 of record NZ_FUXX01000018.1, on the reverse strand, counting down.
ATTTATCTAAAAGATCATTCTGGAACAAATCATCAGCATCTAAAATCTGAATATAATCTCCAGAAACAACATCAAGTGCACAGTTTCTTGCATGAGAAGCTGTTCCCTTATGCTTAACATGTCTAACTACAATTCTATTATCAAGATTTGCATAATAGTCAATAATTTCAGCAGTTCTATCTGTAGAACCGTCATCAACTATTACAAGTTCCCAATTACTATATGATTGAGACAAAACACTTTTTATTGCCTTCTCAATAAAACATTCTGCGTTATAGGCTGCCATAATAATTGAAAATTTGATCATTCAGAATTTTTCCTTTACAAATCACGCATAATTTAATATATAAAAAAAATATAGAATAAAAAAAATAATCACAAAACAAAAGAAAGTAAATTGTAACCTTTTAAGTTTGGATTTATATTTTTTTATTTTTTTTTCTTCGTCAGAAAGGGGGCTCTTAGATAAAACGTTTTCAGATAATTTTAAATAATCTTTAAAAGAAAAGTTATAAAGAGAATGCAGAAGTTTTAAATTTTCTTCTTGAGCAATAAAATCCATAATAATTGAAAGTCCCCAATCCTGTCTTTCCTTATTGCTTGATGATAAAGCAATTCTTCCTAGCCAATAATTAATTGTTTCCGTAGTAACATTATTTCCAACAACCACGGGATTATTTCCAAAAACTTCATAAAAAAGTTCTAAATTATTACTAAAGAGACGAACAAAAGTATCCATCAACTTTTTGGTTTCAATTTTTTCTCTTAAAATAACTGCTTTTGAACGACTACTAGTACTATTTCCGGTAACACGATACAAGACAATAGCATTTCTCAACATTTTTATTTTATGAAAAATCAAAACATACAAATGCATCTGATAGTCTGAATACTGGAGCATACTTATGTCTAAAGGTAAATAAGGAAGGAATACACTTTTCTTAAAAGCCATACCAGGAGAGGGTAACAAATTACCTTGCAAAAACATACCTTCAAGAATTTGAAATTCAGTACAAGAATACGGAAGAGAATTCTCAGACTTTATCATATTTCCATTCTGATCGATATGTTTCAACGGAGAATAACAAACATCAACATCAGTATTATTGAAAACATCTAAAACAGTCTCTACATAATTAGGGAGAAGAATATCATCTGAAGCAACAAATGAAATAATATCTGTTTTAGCAAGGCTTATACCACGAGAAACATTAGCATTGATTCCCATATTAAAAGAATTTTTTAATAGAGTAATCCTTTTATCCTGTATTGAATTAATAAGCTCTACGCTTTTATCAGAGGAAAAATCATCAATTATAATTAGTTCCCAATTATTCTCAGTCTGTTCAATCAAACTTTTCAAAAAAAATAAAACATATTTTTCGTGATTATAGCAAGGACAAACAAAAGTTATTTTTGAGTAACGCATTCAAAGTAACACAATAAAGAATAGAGTAATATGAAAAAAAATCTGACAATTCAGGTTAAACCAGATAATAAGATAAAGTAATTAAAACAAAATTACATTTCCTGTCAAGAATAATTATTCACTAAAAACACATTAATAAAAAGTGATTAGCAGAAAAAGGATAACTTAAAAGATTTTTGTACAATAACTTATTGATTAAGAATATAGCTTCTATTCCTCTTTAAGAGGCCTGTAATCAGAGAAGGATAGCATAAATAATATAATTTCAAGTTATAAATATATTCAATTTGACCTTATAAAAATAATTAATTAAAACAGCCCTTATAGATTACCACTCAAAAATAGTTAAACTCTTTTGTTAGTTTGAAATATCCGCATTGTTGATTGCTGATACAAAAACTAAATATAAAATAACATAACGCTTGTTAACAGCTATCATTAAAGAGAAATTCACTAATTAACAGAATCATCTTTTATTTTATACGCTATGAATATTTTTCCTGATTACTATTTTTATTAACCAAAAATATGAACATAAAGATAGGATAATAAAGAAAATTTTCCGAGATTCCATAAATGAGTACAATACATTGAATAATAAATAATCTAACATTTTGATATTTAATACAATCTCTTACTGAAAAAATATACACCCCCATATATACAAAAAATGGAATTATTCCTTTAACAATCGGAATATTAAAATAGGTACAATCAATAATAAGATAATGAGCAGGATCGTCAGAAATCGGAATGTTTTGTGCCCATAAAGAGAGTCCATATTTATAAAAAGCATCTCTTCCTAATTCAAATCGAGCCCATGATGAACCAGGTAAGCTAACAAAAAGGTCTCTAAAAATATTTGTAAACGCAACTAGATAAACAAGTGAAATTAAAGCTATCAGGAATAATACAAATAACAGAAAAGTTGCATCATTGTTAACTTTTCTTAAACTCTTTTCAAAGTTCTCAATAAAACACACTAAAAGAAGTAACAATAAAACGAGAATTCCTGACGTATATGAATTAGGAATTACAAAAATAAAAATAGCAAAAAAGAACAATAGCAACTTTATGCAAAATGATATCATCCGGGCTTTTAACACTAACACCATCGAAACAAGCATTAACATTAGGCCCAAAGTATTAGGATGACCGAACCCCAAACTACGTCTTAAAATAAAACCTCTATGATAATTAGCGGTTGGAATTAACTTAATAGAGAAGAGAAAAATAACACACAGAATTGAAACAACAAAAGTATAAAAAATGATATTTATCAATTTATTATATGAAAAATAATTAGAAAAAAACAATGGCAGGAAAAAGAAATCAAACAAATTCCATGTGTCAGCATATAAATGAAATAAAACAGACAAAACAATAAAAATAATAAAACAAGCTAATCGTTTTGTTTTAAAACCACTGAGATATTCAATGCTCAAAAATGATAAAACCATTACGACTCTAGAAATTAATAGCAACAAATCAAATGATGCTGTACTAAAGCTTAAACAAAAGGTGGAACACTCAAAAATATGCACAAAAAGCATAATTACAATAGAGGTATTCGCACATTTTTCAAAAAATGAAAAGTAATACTTATCAATCATACAAATTCACAAAATTAAATATAACAATCCTGAGTATATAGAAGTAGACAAAAAAAACAATCTCTTTTAATATTAGTTAACCAAAAGAACACATCTGTAAATCAAATTATATTTTTTTATAAATGCAGATATTTTTTAAATTCATCATAATCACGAATATAATCTTTTTCATCATAATAATCTGAAGCTGCAACACATAAAACAGAATTCTTTTGGAGCCAGATCATTTCTCTCCATGTCGTTTTTTCTATAATAACACCAACTGAAGGATCAGAAAGTTCAACTTCCTTTCTTCCTAATTCGTTTTCCAATATCAACTGTATTCTTCCATAAGGGCAAAACAACAATTGCTTTAGATTTTTATGGGCATGGAACCCTCTACGAGAACCTTCTGGAACCTTAGAAATATAGTAGATTCGTTTTATATTAAAGTTAATATCGTTATTGTCATCGAAAAAAGAAAGCTCACCTATACCTAAGGAAGAAACAGTGTTGATTTTTATTATCTTGCAACCAACAATTGACTTTACATTAGTCAAAACATCCCCTTTTAAAACAGAATACCATTTCAAACCATCAGACTTATCATATCTGTTTATAACATCTTCAGGAATATCAAAAACCTCATGAAAATTATGCTTATTATAAAAACTTAGTGCTCTATTATTATTTTTTGAAACACACCAATAAACACATTCAAGATCAAGAAGATCAAAAGCTCTCTTTATAATAGAGTCCATTCCAAACCATGAATAACCACAGTTCATCGCTTTCTTTCTGACTGCGATAGCAAATTCTGCAATTTTTCTTTTCTGATCAATATTCTTTAAACTTACAGTTCCCATATATTCATCAGAATCCGAACAAATTGCTAGGTGAAGATTACTACTTGTATCTTTAGAACTTTCGATAAACTTTATAACATCAGATTTTGTTTTAGAAAGAAAATTCCCTTTAAGTTGATTCACAACATCTTCATCATGCATCCACTCTAACATGAAGTCTGCATCTTTTAATTCTAAATTTCGAAGATACATTTAACGAATACCTCTGCTTCTATTTTTGTGGTGGTATAGATAAAATTCAAAAAACTTTTCATTATCAAATAATGATATCTTGGTACATATCTAGCTGATCATTAATAAACAAAATATCAACAGAACATTGTTTAGGAAATTTCCTTGAACTGATACGAATAACTTATCCGTAAACAGAATTTTCTTTGAAAAGAAGTATAAAACCATTATGTTAATAATCAGCGCAAGAAAACGATAGACTGTTTTATAGGGAAACAAAATTCTTATTCTTTAACTGTCTTATGATTTTCATTATTCCAAGTATTCCATAAGAAATAGATTTAGCATATCAGTAAATAGTTAATAAAATCAGGTAATTAATATACATGATATCAATACAAGCTAGCCAGAAAAGCCCCAAAAATCCTTAAGCAGTCTCTCGTGGTCTTCCCTTATTTTAGTATCATGATACTCATTTTCAGATGTTTCCACACTGTCAGCACCAATAATAGATAAATGTTCAAGCTCGGAGTCATTTTCATCAAACAAAGAAGTCCCTAGAAAATGATGCTTAATACCATCCATCCCCATTAAATCAAGTAAGGTTGGAGCAAGACAAAGAGAATTTCTTCCATGAGCATTGAAAATAAGAGGATTAACAGTTACACCTTTTTTATACACAATAAAAGGAATTTTATCTACAAACAATGATCTTGTATTGGTTTTAAATCGAAATGAATCTTCAAATAAAGGGACTGCATAGGTACTATGATCAGTTGTAATAACCAAAACTGTATTATCACTGACTTTACTTTCGTTAAATCTCTCTATGAATTTCCCAAGACAGAAATCGAAATTATGGAACTTATTGAAATAATCATTCACACCGTCACCATAGATATGCTCTTTAACTATCATGCCATGATGAGTTTCACCGTTATACATTGAAATAAAGAAATGATTATCATTTCTCATTTCTTCATCGATAATCTCTGCAAGAAAATTAAAGATATCATGGTCTGTCAACTCAGAATTGTGTTCGTTAGAAGTATGAAAATCATTCGAAGAGCGTATATTTCTAAAACCAGTTACTTTCATGTATAAGTACAGTTTATCATCCGACTGATGTGGACCTAAAAATACAGTATCATAATGATTATCATTAAAAATAGAAGGCAAAGATTCACTTGAGTTTTTGAAGGTCAGTTCAAGACGTCTTTGAGACATAGTATTCACATCAGAATTTGCTGCACGAACAAAGCCTGAAATAAGCTGGCCACGTAGACCTCTGAATGTAGGAGCAGTATGATTATAGTAGTTTTCAAAGTACAGACTGTTCTGTCGTAACTTATACAGATTAGGAGTTAACGCCTCAGAGATTACTCTATCTGATAAGCCTTCTGTGAAAATAATAATAAGATTAAGTTTCTCATTTTTAGGATTAATCGGATTTTCAATTCCTTTAGCATTAAAAGTATTAACAAATCTCTTCAAGAAGTGCTCTCCATTGTTTCGTTCAATCTCTGCGTAATTATTTAAATAAACAATGTAGAAGCTGTTAACAAACTGAGCTACAGGATAACTTGATCTTACGGAAAAGAAAATAAATAAAGTTAAAAATAAAAATGCAGAAACACTAATCTTCCAGTTCCATGATAATCTTATTTTTGGCATTACAACTAAAAGATAAACAAAAAGAGCAAGACTTAATATAAACAGATAAACAAATTTTAAAATCAGACCAAGTCCTATGGAACTGTATTCTCCCAGATTCTCAATAGTTAAAGGACTTAGGAATACACCTGTATTGGAGAAGTTTAAAAACTGTATAGTCCATACAAGATAAAAAGGGAAAACAAAAAAGCGATATTTTTTATTTAGAAATATAAAAGATAAGAAAATCAGTAAAAAATAGATTACGAGTCTCTTAAAGTCAGAGGAGAAAGATGTTGCTTCATCTACATGACTTATAAAAAGCTTTGATAATGAAAAATCAAGAGCGATTCCAAAATACAGAATCACAATAAACATACTTATCAGTAATCGAATCCTTAAGGACTCAAAAATCTTCATAAAAATCTCTTAGTTTATTTCTTAGTTTATTTCTTAGTTTATTTATATTTCAATTAATTAAAAAGTGAGTATCCTTTAGATGGACAAGTGTTTTTCTACCCCATAATGCTATCAGAGAAATTGATGAAGATTTATTTGAACGTATATTGAAGTGACTTTCCATAAGCAGTTAAGAAATTTTAATAACCTTACTTTTATATAATATATTTCTTTTATTGCTCCCTCGTTTCTACCAAACAAGCTTTCAAAATAATCTAACAATATTCCTCAAATACACTACTTCTCAAACTCCCTATCCATAATCTTCTCAATCTTGTAGCTCGACACCTCAATGCCTAACTTTTCAACATCTGATAGTTTTAAATTGTATAAATTCTCAAAGTTCTCAGAAGTTATTCTAGCAAGTTCCTTTTCTGATACGCCTTTAAAATCAGCAATATACTTTAAAGTATAGCGTACAAAAGCAGGCTCATTCTCAATTCCTCTTACAGGCACAGGTGCAAGATAAGGACAGTCTGTCTCCACCATCATTCTATCAAGAGGAACATATTTAACAACCTCTCTGACATTATCGCTAGGCTTAAAGGTAGCAATTCCTGTAAAGGAGATATAAAAACCTAAATCAAGACAGACTCTTGCCATATCCACGGTATCAGTAAAACAGTGGATTACGCCACCTGCATCACGTGCATTTTCAGCTTTTAAGATAGACAGAGTATCATTTTTTGCCTCTCTGGCATGAATAACCAGAGGCTTTTTTACATCAAGAGCAATACCAATATGTCTTACAAAGGAGGCAATCTGAAGATCTTTAGTCTCTGCAGCATAATGATAATCAAGACCAGTTTCCCCTACTGCTATAACCTTATCAGAGGATAGAAGATTAGACTTTAATCTTTCATCTGTCCAGTCAGGCTCATCCTCAAGATTTAAAGGATGAATACCGCAGCCTAGATAAATATTGTCATAATTCTTTGCAATCTCAAGATTCTTTTCAAACTCTTTTGATGTGCAGGCAATTGAAAGGAAATGACTTACGCCACAGCGTCTTGCTCTCTCAATAGTCTCATCAATATTGTTAGAAGCTTTACCCTCTAGGGATAAGCTTGCAAGATGACAGTGAGAGTCCACAAGAAAAGTCATATTAGGCTCCAAAATAAATAATCACAAATCGCAATGTTATAACTAATTAACCAATAGCCTACTATTGAGTAATTGGACAAAAAAGTTTAATCTCTTATAAGACCTAATAAGAGAGTAAACCAATTTGTTATTGAATCTAAATAATCCACAATCCAGACAACTAAATAAAAATGTTATTTAGCTTCGGTCATCTTCTGATAAACATCTGTTGCCCTGATACCATCATGTTTCTCATTATATGGATTCAAGGCATTCTCATAATCAGCAACAAGAGGATTTGAATCACTTTCAGATCTGAAAATATCATAATCATCGCGGGTAAGATTGGTTTTAACTCCAAACCAGGATGCATAGAAATCAATCATATTAAAGGCTGATCTTGTAACCTTATATTCCTGATTATCATTGATATCAGAGGCTACTACAAAGAATGGCACGTCATAACTCTGCTTAATCTCTGGATCCCTGAAGATTTTATAACCGCCGGAAGATTCAACAAAGTTCAAACCATGGTCGGCAAAATAAGCCAGTGAATAGGACTTTGAGTATTCCTTAAGCATTTCTGCAACCTTCTGGACAAGCTCATCAGTCTTGTTATATGTTGCAAGATAACAGTTCATTACCTTGCCTACATTGTACTTATAGCTATTAGGATATCCAAATAGTTTTGAACATGGATTCTCGTGAGATCCAACAATATGCACAAAGATAACCTTCTTATGATTATTCTTTAGAGTTTTTTCAATAAGAGGTAAAAGAACAAAGTCATTCTGTACAGGAACAAAACTCTTACTATCTGCATATCTGGCTACACGACCTGCTGATGAGCAGGAAATACCAGAATATCCCTGAGAAGAAATCCAGTGAGTATCAAAGCCTGCCAGCTTTGCCATAGTAACAGCATTGTTATTATCCTGAAGTTTTCCCTCAACAGTTAAAGAGAGGAATCTTGGTACAGAAATAGTAGTATTAGGAGCAGGAGAGATGAAATTACTTATATAGTGCTTATTCATCTTTTTAATAAAAGGAGTAGTATCCACGGGGAATCCATATGCAGACATAAAGTCTGATCTCATGGACTCTCCTATGATAACAACATAATTGTCATATTTTGAAGTCTGAGAAAGGATCTTAAAATCGGTCGCTTTAGGTTCTTCTTCATCCACAATAAAGCTGTAGGCTTCAATCATTTCACTTACACGTGGTTCAAAAGCCTTATAACCATAAATAAAAACACAGATACAGGCAGCAGCAGTTAGAAGACAGCGATAAATCTTCTTTATTCCAGATAAATTTATAGATAACTTTTTATTAAAGATAATCAGCAGCAGATATACGACAAAGATTACTCCGCCCTGCAGCAACAGGTATAAAGGAAGAACCTCATGAAAACCGACTGTCTCTTCAAAATTAGTGGTTAAAACTACATCCAGAGCAGCAGTCTGTACAACTCCACTGCCAAACACCTTAGCTGCAGGATAAACCAGAGATAATAAAAGAGTAAAAATATTAAGACCTAATCTTGAAGCATCATAGAAGCTTAATATCAGACAGAAAAAGAAAGCAGAAATAATAAAGGTAGGTCTTCCAAAACAGATGTACTGAAATACCCAGGCACAAAAAAAAGAACTTAGAATAAGAATAATGATTTTAATAACACTTTTATACTTCTTATCTTTTAAAGAATTCTTATCTGCAGTTAAGAACATTTCAGAGAAACCTTAGTAAAATTAAATAATCAAAACTTAGCGTATCATACAGCAAAAAAAAAGTTTTTCCATATTGTCTGCGGATTTTAAATATCACAGACATCATCCAGGAAACAGAGATACCACAAAGATACTTTCAATAATCAACTCTTTCTGAAATTCCATACGAAAAGGAACATTTGAAATTATCCAAGGTTACATGTCAGATAATGCAAAAAAATATACTCCTAATGATACTGGGGAGTACTAAAATTCTAAAAAAAATTATTTCCTAGTATGATTTTCCAGCGCTATCCCCACCATCTAATCTTACATCCTCTTTATACACAAATCCTTTATCCGGCACTCCTCACACATAGGATTTCTTGCCTTACATACATATCTGCCGTGAAGCAGCAACAGATGATGAGATTTTACAAGATATTTATCATCTATAAGAGGAACAATCTTATCCTCAACCTCTTTGGCATTCTTACCAGGACAAAATCCCGTACGGTTACATACTCTGAAGATATGGGTATCCACAGCAACCGTAGGAAGACCAAAGGCAACATTCATAACCACCTTGGCAGTTTTAGAACCAACACCTGGTAGAGAAATCAGCTCTTCATAAGTACAGGGAACAGTACTTTCAAACTTCTCTACAAGAATCTTTGACATCTCATAAATATTGTGTGATTTTGCCCTCCACAGACCAATTGTCCTTACAATCAATGCGATTCCATCCTCGCCTAGCAGGATCATTTTCTCAGGAGTTGGAGCCTTTTCAAATAGTAACGGCGTAACTCTGTTTACCGACTCATCAGTTGCCTGTGCAGATAGAATCACCGCACATAAAAGCTCGTAAGGATTATTAAATACAAGCTCTGATTTAGGATTTGGAAAACACTCACTTAATATCTGCAGAATCTCACATCTATCGTGAGAAGATAACAAACTAATAGTTTTTTTCATGAAATATCAATCTCTTTGCGGTATCATATCTTTATTACAAATTTGTACTGCCTTTATATTTTAAATCATGACTCATTTATTGTTTTTATTTTTTGGTGCAGCAATTGTTAATAACTTTGTGCTGGTCAGATTTTTAGGACTGTGCCCTTTTTTAGGTGTCTCCAACAAAATCTCTGCTGCATTCGGAATGGGAATTGCTACAACCTTTGTGCTGCTAATGACATCAATGGGATGCTATGCGGTAAATTCACTGGTTCTGATTCCATTCAATCTGCAGTCACTTGACCTTATTATGGATATTGTAATCATTGCTCTTACCGTGCAGCTTGTGGAAATTGCAATCAGATTTATATCCTATGATCTGTATAACGCACTTGGAATCTACCTGCCGCTCATTACTACAAACTGCGTAGTTTTAGGACTTGTTCTCTTACAGAATTCCCTTCAGTTTTCATTTTCAGAGGCCTGTGTGTTTGCTTTAGGTGCTGGCACCGGTTTTACACTGGTATTAACACTCTTTGCAGCAATAAGAGAAAGACTAGCTATATCCGATGTTCCAGAACCATTTAAGAATACAGCTATTGCACTTATAACCGCAGGTCTCTTGTCACTTGCATTTATGGGCTTTGCAGGTTTTGCAGGGAGTGCAGCATGATAATTGAAATTAAGTTTATTCTGATTTTAGCTGCTGTACTTTTGCTATTAGGTTTAATTCTCTCCTATCTGTCAACTCTGGCCGATAAAAAAGAGAACAGCGCAGAAAAAAGAATTGAGATGCTTTTGCCAGGAATCAACTGCGGTCAGTGCGGATTCCCAGGATGTTCAGCCTATGCTAAAGCATTAAGTGAAAAGAAAGCTGCACCTAATCTGTGTCGTCCTGCCGGTGCTGATGTTGCAAAGCAGCTTGGCGCCATGATTGGAAATACAAATGCATCATATGAGGACTATGAGGAGCAGTTATTCTCACCTCGTCTTGTAGCCTACATTCATGAAAACAGCTGTACCGGCTGTGGAAAATGCAAACGCAAGTGCCCTGTCGATGCTATTGCCGGAATTTTAAAAGAGCCTCATATGGTCGATCCTGATATATGTATCGGCTGTGATGAATGTATTAATACCTGCCCAGAGAAATGTATTGAAAAGATTCGTCTTGACCATGATTTATCTCATTTCAACTGGAATATACACTCAGTTCAAATCAAGACTGGTAGTTAATTATGGCCTCAAATCAGTTACAGAAAATAATTAAAGCAAAAATCTGGAAGTTCTTTGGCGGCATCAAGCCAAAAGAAATGAAGGATACTTCAGATTGTAAAATTGAAGATCTTGGACTTCCATCAATTATATGTATTCCAATTGACCGTCACCTGGGTAAGGATGGAGAGATCCTAGTTAATGTTGGAGATCATGTCAAAAAAGGACAGCCACTAACCAGAGCTTCAGGAAGATTAGTTCCAGTACACGCCTCTACATCAGGTACAATTAACGCAATTTCAAAAGAAGTTCTTCCTCATCCAAGCGGATACACAGGACTTTGCATCACCATCAAGCCGGACGGCAATGATGAAAGTGTCGATCTTGAGCCAATGAAAGACTGGGAGCTTAAATCCAGCAGAGAACTTTTAGAGAGAATCCATAACTACGGTGTTGAAGGTCTTGGAGGAGCTCAGTTCCAGACAGACTTTAAGATAAAATCAGCTTTGGAAGATTCTAAGACCGGCTGCAATGTTCTTATTATCAACGGAGCAGAATGTGAACCTGTAATTACCTGTGATGATCGCATCATGCAGGAACAGGCATCTGATATTGCCCTTGGTATTAAGATTATCAAAAAGATTCTGAATCCAAAGATTACTATTGTTGCCATTGAGGATAACAAGCCTCATGCCATCTCAGCCATGCAGTCTGCCTGTGATGGCATTGCAGATATCAGAGTAATTCCAACCAAGTATCCATCAGGTGCGGCAAGAAATCTTATCAAGATTATCACAGGTATTGAGATACCTTATTCAGTACATACCTCAGAGTGCGGTATCGTTGTAAATAATGTTGGTACTGTACTTTCTGTAAAAGAGGCAGTTGTTGACGGAATACCAGTAATCTCACGTGTGGTTACAGTTGCAGGTCAGAGCATGAAGAAGACTGGCAACGTAAGAGTTCGTCTTGGAACCTCCGTGCGCTTTGTTTTAAGCAACTGCCATCTTTACCCCGAGTTTCACCAGAGAATTATTCTTGGCGGACCAATGATGGGATTTACCCTGCCAACTATTGATGTACCTATTACCAAGAGTGCAAACTGTATTCTGGCCCCAACAGTAAATGAGATACCTTTATTAAGGCAGCAGTCAAACTGTATTCGCTGCGGTCGCTGTGCCCGTGTATGTCCAAGCAGACTGGTTCCATATCAGATGTACAACCAATCAAAGGCAAAGAATCACGCAGCATGTCTTAAGGCAGGAATCAGAGACTGCACTCTGTGCGGAGCCTGTGCCTATGTATGTCCATCCTACATACCTCTGACCTCGCAGTTCAGATATGAACAGGCTGTTGAAATGCACATTCGTGATGCAGAAAGACGTAATCAGATTGCAAAGCAGAGAATGCAGCAAAAAGAGGAAAGATTAAAGGCTGAAGCATTAGAAAGACAGGCAAAGAAGGAAGCAGCTCTTGCCAGAATCAAAGCGCAGAAAGAAGCCGAAGCAAATATGACTCCAGAGGAGCTTGCAGTTGCACGCGCAAAGGCCTTAGAGGAGGCAAAAGCAAAAGCTCGTGAGCGTAAGGAGGCTATTCTTGCGCAGAAACAGCAGCAGGCTAAGGCTGGAGTGGATGACGCCTCCAACATCAAGCGACTGAAAGATAATCAGGATAAGGCAATTGCTATTGCCAAGCATCAGGGACACATTGAAAAACCTGCAGCAGTCAGTGAGATACCTGAAAATACAATTGAACAGCAGGTAGCAAATGCACAGCTTGAGGAGAAGAAGATTCTACCACAGGCTCTAAAGAAAGGTGCTACCGTAAGACTTGAAGAGTTAACTGTAACCTACCATGAGGCAGCAAAGACAGAGACTGCAGAGCCAAAACTGGTTGGACTACCTCCAGATGACAGACTACATAATCCTGAGCCTAAAAAGGTTATTCCTTCTGTACTGATGTCAGCTCAGGAGGATAAGAAAGAAGTTAATATTCTTCCGGATATTTTCAGGAAAAAAAACATTACGTTCAAAAAGATAATATAAGAATTAACAGAAGATCTTTATTATGAATATTACTCAGTCACAGGGTGTAGTAAAAAATACTCTAGGTACAGAAACTGCACCTCACCTAAAAGGCAAAATGACCACTCAGCTGATTATGGGCTGTGTGATTTTTGCCCTGCTGCCTGCATTATGTGTTCAGGTTTATTACTTTGGCTACGGCATTATCTGGCAGTTTCTAATCTGTGAAATTACAGCGCTTATCTGTGAGACCATTGTTGCCCTGCTGCGTCATCGCAAGCTGTCAATAGCTGTTGGCGATCTCTCAGCTACAGTTACCGCACTGATTCTTGCATTTACACTTCCTCCACTGCTGCAGTGCTATTACACCGTTGTAGCAACTGTGTTTGCAATCATTGTGGTTAAATCTGTATTCGGCGGTCTTGGACATAACATCTTCAATCCTGCCATGGCAGGCTTTATCTTTATAGTTATCTCATGCCCTGCCGCAATGAGTAATTCCTGGATTGTACCAGCTCCTGCCGCCTATACTCAGGCAACCATGTCAGCAACAGAAAAGGTTATTTTTGAAAAGGCAGATCCAGTTAATCTTAGAAATCTTGTTGAAGGACTGAACCTTTCAGAGAACTCTCATGAAGATGACAATGATTTAAGTATCAGCTCAATTGTTGACAGTTTCTCAGGTGCTACCTACCTTGAGAATATCAAGTCAGCACGTAAAACCTCTACTCTTGATCTGCTGCCAGGTCACGACTTTACCTTAGGAAACTACAAAGCCTATGTTGCATTGGCTGTAGCATATATCATAGGCGGTATGATTCTCTTTGCCTTTAAGATTATTATCCTTCGCATGGTAGTAGCATTCTTTACTGCATTTGCCTTATTCCAGTGGGTACTGAATCATTACTTCCCAGGAAACTTCCTGCCGCTTGAAGATGGACTGCTCTTTGGCGGTACCATGCTGGCAGCCTTCTTTATTATTACCGATCCGGTTACCAATGCAGGTACATCCAGAGGAAGAATATACTTCTCTATATTTGTTGCATTCTTAATCGTAATTCTAAGAGCCTTCGGCTCATACTCAGATGCAGTTGCATTCGCTGTACTTCTTGGCAATGCATGCGCACCTTTAATTGATGTTTTAACCTCTCGAAGACCTTATGGCGTAGGTTATATAAAGGGAGGATTTCAATAATGAATAAGAATATTGAAACAGTTCTGAACTCTAATAACAAAGAAAAACAGCATAAGTTTTCAAGAAATGCCAGAGCTATTCTGTCAGGCTTAAGCCTTGCATTTGTCTCATCATTATGTGTTGGTCTGATCATGTATACAGCACAGAGCACAGAGGAATTACGAGAGAACAACAAGAACTCAGGTCTCAAGGCAAAAATCAGTATGCTCCTGCCGGATGAGGCTCAGGGAAACAACATCAGGCTCACCTGCTATTCAATTCCCAAAAGTAAAAATGTCGGACATAATCAGAAAATTTATGTTGCATCAAAGGATCTTGAAATCAAAGGCTATGTTCTGACCTATTCAACATCATTAGGCTACTCTGATCCGCTGATTATGATTGGTGGATTTACTGCTGATAAAAAAGTCTATAAAACCGATATCTATTTTTCCCAGGAAACTCCTGGTTTAGGAGATAAGGTTGATAGAGATCATGGAGATTTTCTTGATCAGCTGTCAGGACATTCTCTTTCTGATGCAAACTGGGATGTAAAAAAGAACGGTGGCGACTTTGACTTTATTACAGGCTCAACTGTTACCTCAAGAGCAACTGTAATTGCTACCTCCAAAGCGTTAAAAGAATTAGAGTCTATTGATATCTACTCACTCAAGAAATGTAAGGTGAAGTAATGACAAACAAGATTGATAATGTTGAAGGTACAAAAAAGAAAGTTAAAATTTCAACTAAAGCGTCACTATTAAAAATCCTGTTTGAAGGAATCTGGTCCAATAATCCAGGTCTTTGTCAGCTGTTAGGTCTCTGCCCTCTTCTTGCTGTTACAACCTCTGCTGTATCTGCAATCGGTCTTGGCCTTGCTACTCTTATAGTTGTATGTGCCAGCTCAGTGATTATTTCACTTATTCGCAGATTTATTTTCAAAGAGGTTAGAATTCCTATCTATGTACTCTTCATTGCAACCTTAGTTACAGTTGTAAAATTCTATATAGAGGCATATTTCCCAGACCTGAATTCACAGCTTGGAATCTATCTTGCCCTGATTGTTACCAACTGTATCATCATGGGCAGAGCAGAAGCTTTTGCAAGCCGTAACGGACCATTACTATCATTAGCTGATGCCGTAGGAACCGGTATTGGCTTTGGTCTTGTTTTATTTGTACTAGGTGCGGTTCGTGAAATTGTAGGTCAGGGAACCTTGTTTATGGGAGCATCAAAGCTTTTTGGAAGCTTTGGAGAAGCACTTGAATGCAGCTTTATTCAATCAGACTACACTCTGATGGTAGCTATTCTTCCACCAGGAGGATTCTTTGTACTGGCTTTTATGATTGCACTTAAGAATTTCATGCAGAACTTCAAGCGTCACAAGATAGAGAACAGCTTTAAGATCAAGTCAATTCAGAACTGATAGCAGTATTTGAACTGGATAATTAGATTTGTTTTTGTAAGGGTATATCGAGACGTCATATGACGTCTCATTTGTATAGACAAAAGGAGTTACAGCTTTCCTCTTAGTTTCAGATAATCCTCATATCCTCTTTTTCTTAAAAGACATGAGGGACACTCTCCACAGCCATACCCCCATGCATGCAAAACATCATGGCTGCCTTCATAGCAGGTATGAGTTTTCTCTACAATCATTCTTACAAAATCATCCCCGCCTAAATCATATGCAAGTTTAAAGGTTTCCCCCTTTGTAAGATGCATCAGAGGAGATAGAAGTTTTATATTACTCTCCATTCCAAGGTTTATAGCTGTCTCCATAGCCTTAAGAGTAGACTCTCTGCAGTCTGGATATCCTGAATAATCTGCCTGCCCAACACCTGAGATAATGGTATCAGCGCCTACACTGTAGGCATAGCTTGCCGCATAACAGAGAAATATAAGGTTACGGCCAGGCACAAATGATGTAGGAAGTGAGTTCTTCTCATCCATTACATATTCCCCACTCTCTTTTGTTAGCGCAGAGTTGGTGAGAGTCTTTAAAGCCATCATATCAACAACCTTATCCTCAATAAGCTTGTCTTTGGCTTCTTTATCAAAACTCTTTAATGCTTCTAAAAATTCCTGTCTGCACTTAAGCTCAATCTCATGTCGCTGCCCATACTTGAAACCAATAGTATAAACCGCATCATAATTCTTAACCGCATAATAAAGGCAGGTTGAGCTATCCTGTCCACCGGAAAATACAACTAAAGCTTTTTTCATAATCAATCTCCTCCCATTATTTTACTAGTTAATACCGGCAAAACAGTAATCATTTTTATTAAAAAGCATTGCCACAAGTGGCAAAACGTATGGTTTTATAAAATAAAAATCTTATTTTTCAGATAGATATTTACATATTTTTATTTGGCACAGCTTTTGCTATTTAGTAACTAAAAATAAGGCTATAAGCCACATAAGCATAAAAAAGCTCAGAGAGAAAAAAATAAAATCTATCTAAATTAAATGGAGAAACGTTATGTTTAATACATCAATTTCAGGTATTAGAGGTTCACAGAAGTATCTTGATACAACTTCTAATAACATTGCTAACGCAAACTCTTACGGCTTTAAGAAGTCACGTGCCGAGTTTGCCGATATTTACGCAAATTCCGTTTTCACCAGTGCCAAGACTGCAACCGGTATGGGTGTTACCACAACTACCGTAGCCCAGCAGTTCACTCAGGGCTCTCTATCCGGTGATACTGGTAACAACCTTGATATGGCAATCAGCGGCAACGGTTTCTTTGTTCTTGCCAACAATGAAAACTATGATACCACCAGTGAGGTCGGTGACCGTTCATATACCCGTAACGGAGCATTTGAGCTGAATAAGGATGGTTTCATTGTGACAGCTATGGGTGATTATCTGCAGGGATACGATGTAGACAAGGATGGTAATGTTACCAATCTGGATATTATGTCAACACATGCAATTAAGATC
This sequence comes from Succinivibrio dextrinosolvens DSM 3072, assembly GCF_900167015.1. GTDB lineage: Bacteria > Pseudomonadota > Gammaproteobacteria > Enterobacterales > Succinivibrionaceae > Succinivibrio > Succinivibrio dextrinosolvens. The sequence continues at coordinate 2,535 of NZ_FUXX01000018.1, read as the reverse complement.
CCATCTGATACAGGTGCTCCTAAACAATCATCTAAAGCAGAGCTGATTGCAAATCTACCTGCAAAGGCAGAAGCACATGGAAAATATGCTGCTGATTTCAAATCTACAACATCTGCAATGACGAGTTTTGATCCAAATAATTCAGAAACTTATACCGCAGCTACTTCACAGACCATTTATGATTCTCTTGGCGGAGCCCATACATTAACATACTATTTCCAAAAGGATCATACAAATCCATCAACAACATCAGATCCTCTCACAGGAGTCTTAGATACACCTGATGCAACTGTATGGAATGTAGTTCTGTATGTGGATGGTTCTCCTGTTGATGTACATGGCGGAGCTGAATTCAATATTACAGATACATCATCCTCAATTTATCCAAAGGATCCAACTCTGTATGGAATTCAGTTAGTTTTTGCATCAAACGGCTCTCTAGTTACAGATGAAACCACTGGAGATATAACAGGACAAATACCAGGATCAATTAATATAACCAACATCAAATCAGAAAAATATAAGAGTGGTGATCGAGCAACATATTCATTATCTTCCGCAATGGGAAGCGGTGTTGATCCATCACAGGATCTGAATATTCAGCTGGATCTATCCCAGTACGGAAGCTCCAAGTTTTCTGTAACAAGTGTAAGTACTGACGGTTATGCAACTGGTATTCTGGAAAATGTTGAGGTAGATGATAACGGTATTATCCTTGCTGCGTATACCAATGGTAGAACACAGCCAATTTCAAAAGTTGCGATGGCCACATTCTCAAACCCACAGGGCTTAATCAAGATTGGTGATACCCAGTGGAAACAGTCCATTAACTCAGGTGAAGCTACTGCTGCTCAAGCAAACGTTGGTATGGCAGGTGCAATCAAGGGCGCAAACCTTGAGCTGTCAAATGTTGAACTGGCATCAGAACTGGTTGACCTTCTGATTGCACAGAGAACATATCAGGCAAATGCTCAGGCTCTGCAGACACAGAATACTGCAATGGACTCAATCCTAAGCATTAGATAATAAGTAACTCAAGTTTCTCTTTTAGATAGTTCGCCTCACTTTCACAAGTGAGGCCTTTTTAAGGTTCTACCCCAATCAGATTCACTCCAATCTAAGATCCTCTACGGCTTTTTGAAAAATAACTAACGCACATTTCACAAAAAATATACTCAATACTATGAATCTAACTATTTAACCTTAAAATGTCATGAGTACTACATACCATAGTGGTTATATAAAATTCACAATGAGGTTCTTATGAAATCTTTATATAAAATCATCACCTACATTTTATGTGCTATTACTCTTGTTGGTTGTGCCTACAAACATCAGCCTATTATGACCCCTGGCGGAGCAATTCCTGCGGGACTTACTACAAAGCAGGTTCAGTCTGCAATCAAGAACGGCTGTACAGCCTATGATTGGGATGTTACTCAGGTTTCTGGTACTGCTGTAGAAGCTAAGATGGTTAAAAGCAGCGTAGCAGCCACAGTAAGAATTGATTTTGATAAGTCAAATTACACAATCAGCCTGGTTGAGTCATTTGGATTACTTGAAAACAGAGCTAGAAATGAAATCCACAATCGATACAATACCTGGGTTACTAACCTGAAGATTGCAATCGATAGAAGCTTAAAGAACGAGACTATAAACTAGTAAGATATTCTATATTTAAAGATTACCAATATAAAAGGCCAAAACTCTTCCCTGGCCTTTATTGTCGATGAAGTTAGATATGTGTAGCTCGTACAATAATGAGATCAGTTAATAGACTTAATCTCCGGATTCTCAGACTTATCACTCTTCTGAACCAGACAGTTACCATTTGAATCACAGTTTGAAATGATACTGTTTACGCCAAACAGATCAAACTGAAGAAAAGACTGATTCTGAGCAAAACCAGTTTCAGAATATTTCTCGTTATTCATCTCTGTATAAACATGGTAATCAGAACTAAAAGACATTCCACTGTTTTCGAACAGTGTTGCAGCATAGGAAGAGCCAGACATAATCACTGCAGCAACACAAATAACCAAGCCTTTCATGATAATCACCCACACATACACTCAAAATCATATTCATGTATTTGAAGATTAGGTCAAAAACACGTAGTATCAAGAAGTTAATCCCAATAATGTGATTATCGTGCATTTTTTATTAATTTTTTTTACAAAAAGTCAAAAGGTTAAAAATTTAATCATACCTAGGATCTTAAGAAATTTATTCTAGGATCCTCATAAATTAAAGGATATGCAACTGTTACCAGTTGCGATCCGTTGCTGAATTAGTTCAGCATAAAAAGTTCTTTAAAAATTTGATATATAGATCAATGTGTTAATAAAATATACGGAGCTTTATTCTGATATTTTGCAATTGTTTTATCCGTAAAATTGGATTTTTGTGAAAAGGTTGAAATGTGGTTGATTTGAAAGGAATTAATTGATTTATGGTTTTCTGTTTAATATAATTAATGTGTTCAAAATCAAAGAATTAAACAAGAAAACCATGGAACAATTATCTCTATTTTTA
>NZ_FUXX01000013.1 GCF_900167015.1 Succinivibrio dextrinosolvens DSM 3072 | reverse complement strand
CCTGTGATAAAGCCTCAACTTCCTGCTGAATTGACTTTCTGTCAATTGAAGTATTGGTACCGTTTGCTGCCTGAATAGCTAAGGTACGAATACGCTGAAGCATGTTTGTGGTTTCATCCAGCGCACCTTCCATAGTCTGGCACAGAGCGATACCGTCATTGGCGTTACGGTTACCTTGCTTCAGACCATTAATCTGAGAGGTGAGTCGGTCAGAAATCTGCAAACCAGCAGCATCATCACGAGCAGAGTTGATTCGAAGACCAGAAGCTAAATGCTGATAAGTTGTATCCAGCGATTTAGTTGCCGCATTTAAACGTCTTTGAGCATTAATCGAAGACGTATTTGTAGGAACATATAGAGCCATTTTTATTTCTCCCCTAATAACCCAAAAATTGGTGTTAGATATTCGCTTTAAGAGGCTCTCGTTTTTTTCTTATTTCTCTCCAAAAAGAAAAAACTCTTAAAGGTACATGTATACATGAAATATCTGTGCCAACTTTTGATTAATAAAATGGCAATATATATAACATCTTGATTAATAAGAAAAATGACTGAATAATTAATGAGTAGGGCAGAAGCGGCAAAGCAATACATTAATATAGAGGACGGAAACGGCAATTTTTTGCCGATCTGTTTTTTCTCTGACTTTTCGATTGTTATGCCATTTTTTGACGGTTCTGATTAGAGATTTCTAATCTTTTGGGCGCTAGAATAAAAAAAAGGGCCGGGAAGATGCCTGCCCGGCCAATGAGCATAATGCTCAGGAGAGAAACCTTTTACGGTTTTGTAATTCTTTTATTAGCCTCCAGATAGCAGACTCATCGCAATTGATGGTCTCTGGTTAGCCTGAGTTAGAACAGTTGTTGATGCCTGCTGCAGAATATTCTGAGCAGCCAGATTTGCTGATTCTTCAGCATAATCGGCATCACGGATACGTGAACGTGCGTCACTTACGTTTTCGGCGACGTTTTCCTGGTTGCGGATGGTTGATTCCATACGGTTCTGTATAGCACCAAGCTCAGCTCTCTTACTATCAACAATATTGATTAGGTTATCAATTGACTGAATGGTATATTCAGCATTATCCTGGGTATAACAGTTGAATTCGTAGAATCCTGCTGCGTTTATGTATAGACCGTTGGAGCAGATATCGGTTTTAGTCTTCTCTTTACTAATTTCTTCTCCTCCATTTGTCTTCAAATATAAGGAGTAGATTCCCGAAAGAGTGAAACCTGCTGACATTGATACAGACAGAGTATCAAATGCGTAAGCACCTACCTGGAATGTAACTTTACCTGACTGATCCAGAACACCACCCTTGTGGGCTCCGTCTACACCTGCCAGACACTGTCTTCCAGCGAAGAAGGTCTTACATGCAATTCTTGTAATTTCAGCTGAAAGCTGAGTGATTTCCTGCTGGATAGAATCTCTATCAATCTGGGTATTGGTACCGTTAGCTGCCTGAATTGCCAGGGTACGAATACGCTGCAGCATGTAGGTTGTTTCGTCCAGCGCACCTTCCATAGTCTGACACAGAGCGATACCGTCGTTTGCATTACGGTTACCCTGTTTTAGACCATTGATCTGGTTGGTTAAACGGTTTGAGATCTGTAAGCCTGCAGCATCATCACGAGCTGAGTTGATTCTTAAACCTGAAGATAAACGCTGGTAGGTAGTATCAAGTGATTTTGTAGCACTTGAAAGTCGTCTTTGCGAATTCAAAGACGATACATTAGTAGTAACATACAAAGCCATTTTTTTTCTCTCCTATTTTGACAATTTATATTGCCTTTTTAATTTGTGTAATTCCTTATGAAATTTGTATGCCATCTTGTTGAGAAGAGAGAAAAATTTAGAGTATCTTATTGAAATATAAAAATAAAAAATAAATCTGAATAATATATTTTATTTTGTAAGATTTATTTGACGGCAAAAATTTGCCGTATAAAAGGAATGGCTTATATTTGCTTTTTTTTTGGATTGCTTTGAATTTAATTAAAAAAATCGCTTGATTTGAGTTATTAGATCTGTATAATGGCACACATTGGATGCGGGAATAGCTCAGTTGGTAGAGCATAACCTTGCCATGGTTAGGGTCGCGAGTTCGAACCTCGTTTCCCGCTCCATCTAAAATTTGTTATAAAGAATATATTGAATGCGGGAATAGCTCAGTTGGTAGAGCATAACCTTGCCATGGTTAGGGTCGCGAGTTCGAACCTCGTTTTCCGCTCCAATGTACTTTATGACTCCTTCTCTAAATCGGAGTGCGGGAATAGCTCAGTTGGTAGAGCATAACCTTGCCATGGTTAGGGTCGCGAGTTCGAACCTCGTTTCCCTCTCCAGATTCAAATCTTTACTTATTCTTTTTATATTTGTTTTGTCGATAGATCTATCTGTTAATACATCGCTTTTGACTATTAACAAGCGTATTCGTCTTTCTTAATTTTGTGATTTTTCACTAGTATACTAGTATGAATTTATTATTCTGTTTAAACAATCTAGTATATTGGTATAAAAAGTAATAATTTTAGAGTGCTGCCATATGATCAAAATAGAATGCTACTAAAAGAACATTCACGAAAGTTTTATTAAATTCTGTTTTGAGAAAATTTCAATTTGGTGAACATGCAAATAGTACACAATTCATGAAAAAATTGTTTTTTTGAGGTTGGTTGGAAATAAGAATATCGAAAGTGGTGCCCGGGGTCGGAGTCGAACCGACACGGAAGTATAAGTTCCGAGGGATTTTAAGTCCCTTGTGTCTACCAATTTCACCACCTGGGCAATAAGAGAGAATGTTGATTTTTACTAAAGTGCATCACTTGGGAAGTGGTGCCCGGGGTCGGAGTCGAACCGACACGGAAGTATAAGTTCCGAGGGATTTTAAGTCCCTTGTGTCTACCAATTTCACCACCTGGGCATTTAGTGGAGGCGCGTTCCAGAGTCGAACTGGACTTCGCGGATTTGCAATCCGATGTATAACCGCTTTACTAACGCGCCATCAACATTGGAGCGGGAAACGAGGTTCGAACTCGCGACCCTAACCATGGCAAGGTTATGCTCTACCAACTGAGCTATTCCCGCATCCGATGTGTGCCATTATAAGGGATTATTTTTTTATGTCAACAAAATATTTAAAAAAAATTTTGTCTTTTACATTTTTAACGTATTGTTATTAAACATTATTTGTAAAAAAGAGCTTTGCGGATAGCATATAAATCAAGGATGTATAATAAGCTTTTCTTTTGGTGCATTATGTAATTCTGTTTACTCTATTAGTCGACAAGATTCTTCCTTTTCTGGTCTTTTTCTAGTTCACTTCTTTGTCTTTTGATACAATTCTCCTGTAAGGAGATTTTTATGCCACAATTATTCGATGAGTCTTTGCTTGATAGTGCGGATCAAAGCTCATCTGTTCAAAATATTTCTATGATTGATTCTCTGGAAGAAAGACCATCAGAAGGCTCATGGAGTGTATCTGAGTTTTTACATCAGACTGATTCTTTCTTTAAGACTCTAGGTCCATTCGTAATCTATGGCGAAATTTCAGAGATAAAAAGCTACAATCACATTTACTTTAAGCTAAAGGATTCTAATGACGGTTCTACTCTGGACTGTGTAATGTGGCAAAGTTACAGACAGAGAATGTCCTTTGAACCAAAAGCCGGAGATAAAGTAGAGTTAAACGGTAGTATCAGTCTCTTTACCAAAAACGGACAGTTTAAATTTATTGCTCATTCCATGAGAAAACTCGGATTGGGGTCTATCATGGAACGACTCAATGAGCTTAAAAGAAAGCTTGAGTCAGAGGGATATTTCTCACGTGAAAAGCGCTGTATTCCAAGATTTGTTAATACTGTAGGTGTTGTAACTTCAGCTGACGGCAGGGCAATCGGGGATATTATTAAAACAATAGAGCATAGAAATCCTCTTATCAATATTATTCTTTATCCATCACTTGTTCAGGGTGCAAGTGCTCCACAGTCACTTTTGAGTGCTCTTAATCTTGCTATTGAGCACAATCAGTGTGACGTTATCATCATAGGACGAGGTGGCGGTTCTTTTGAAGATCTCCTTGCTTTCTTTGATGAGGAGCTGGTAAAGGCTGTTGCTAAATGTCCGATCCCTATTATTTCTGCGGTTGGCCATGAGGCTGATTATGCCTTTACAGATTTTGCCGCAGATATGCGTGCTGCAACTCCAACCAGAGCTGCTGAATTTGTCTCCTCTGTATTAAGAAGTGATCTTTATAATTCAGTTGAGCAGTATGTAAAAAAAATGTCAGATGCCATTTTCAGAATCTATGATTATGAGTGTATGAATTTTGATCATCTGTGCAGCAGACTGAAGAATTCATCTCCTCAGCTTTATGTGGATAACATTTCAAAGCAGGTTGATTTACTCATAAACAGACTGGATTCTGCATCGGCAAATACCGTTTCAGAGTACGAGCACAGGCTGAATTCCTTAAAGGAAAGGCTTTCTGTTTTTGAGCCTTCCTATTATCTTGAGCAGGAATCGTCAAAGGTTAAGAACTGTCTTATAAGAATGAATTCAGCTCTTGATCGTCAGCTGTTTGATGTATCTGAGAGGCTTAATTATGAGCATAGAGTTCTTTCCTTTAACAGCCTGATTGATAAAAAGATAAATCTGTTAAAGGACAGGCTCAAAGCTCTTGTGAATGACATTCAATCCTCAGATGTTGAAGACAGGCTTAATCGACTGAATCAGGAATACATAAAGCAGGTTACCAGACTGTCGTCATTAAATCCTCTGTATATCTTAAATCGCGGATATTCGATAACCTTTGATAATAACGATCACGCTGTAGATATAGATTCCTTAAAAAAGGGAGACATAATTACTACAATGCTTTCTGATGGCAGAGTAAAATCAGAGATAGTAGAAATTCAAAAGAATGATAAGGCTTCAATTAAATGAGTTTATTTGTTAAGTCACTATTACTGACACTGTTATTAACTTCAGGCGCATTTGCCAATACACTTCCAGAAAAAATGGATAAGCCTGAGTCAAAGGACATTATTTTTGACACCAGTACCTATGATGAGGTTGTTGAAATGTCCTACACTCAGTCAACCTTTCATCTTCCAGCACTGTGTAAGAATGAAGCCTATTCCAGAACCTGCGGTTTCTTCAAGAATTTCTACGTCAGTAAGTTTGAGCACGATTATATTGGTTACATTACTGATAATCTCGATTTTGAAGATGAGAACAGTGATCTTTTTATTCAGAGAGATATTGCCTATCAGGATGTTTCCTTTGATTTTCGTGTGATTAAAGAGCTTGGTTTCATGTGTGCGGTTGTGCTCGTAAAACAGGAGTTTTTAGATCAGAAGGCTACTCTGACTGATGTTTTCAACTTTAATCTTGAAACCAAGAAATTTGTCCATTTTGAAGACCTCTTTGAAGATCCTACTCTTGCAGCCATGACCTGTTCCAATCTTGTCTACAATAAATTCAAGGAATACGGCTATAAGAATCTTTACGTAATTAAGGCGCAGATCGAGGTTGATCCAAGAAACTATGTATTGCTGCCTGACGGGATTGAATTTATCTTCACCAAGGGGACAGTTGCCCCTAATGATGTTAATTCAAGACTGTTTATTTCTGTTGATGATCTGATTGCGGCAAAGCCTAAAAAAGAGTGGTTCCCATCCATGAAGGGGGAGATCCTTGGACGAAAGCATGTATCTCATGGTATCAAATCCAAGCTTCTAAACTAGCTCACTGAATATTTCTTAACTATTTAATTTATAAGTGATTTTTAATTCCTATTCGAAATTAACCAAAGACTTTGGATATTTTCGAATAGAAAAAATTGAATAATGTTTGTTCAGATAAAAAAAGACCAGATAGTGATCTGGCCTTAGTGTTGAAATCTTCTAAAACTAAGCTTCTGCTGGAAGCTTGTCCTTCATAGTCTTATTCACAATGTTTGCAACACATGAGTCAGACCATACGTTCAGTGACGTCTCAATCATATCAATTACTGCATATACAGGCAGAATAACACCCATCAGTGATACAGGAATGTTCATTGATGAAACCAGAGACAGGGTTAGGAAGTAGCATCCCATAGGAACACCAGCGTTGCCAACTGCGGCAAAGGTTGCAATAAATACCCAGGCAGTCAGGGTGCTAAAGCCGATTTCAATACCAGCATTCTGCAGCAGATATACTGAAGTGATCAGAATAAATGCAGCGCAGCCGTTCATATTGATAGTGGTGCAGATTGGAAGAACGAATCTTGAAACTCTTCTGTCTACATGAAGATTATCCTCAGCTGCCGCCATGGTAACAGGCAGGGTACCTGCTGATGACTTGGAGAATAATGCAACTGCAAGAGCAGGTAGCATGCCGCGAGCAATCTTCAGAGGATTTAGTCCCTTAATCAGCAGAATCAGAGGAAGAATTACGAACATCTGAATTAAATTAGAGCTGATTACTACACCAAAATAGGTAGCAAGACCGCCTAGGATAATTCCTGCTTCAAGCTGAGTTACAAGCTGAGCTGTGAATGCCATGATACCGATTGGCAGAATTCTGATTAACCAGTGGATCAGGATGAATAACAGTTCCTGAAATCCTGTAATTACAGAAATAAGCGCATCCTTATTCTTGCTTTCCTTCATTGAGGCAATACCTAAACCAAAGGCTGCGGCAACCATCAGAATTGAAAGCACATTACCTGCTACAAATGGCTGTAGAAGATTATTTGGAATAATGTTCTGGATATGCTCAAGATAAGATAGAGATTCATATTTTGAGACAACATCTGCAGCACCTTCTGTCATTGCAGCAGGAACGTTTGCTGGTGTGATGACTGAAAACAGTACTGCACCTAAAACTGCTGCCAGAATAGTTGTCAGAAGAGTGTAGAAGATAGTATGAATAAAGATGGTTCCACCCTTTGAATTACGGGACAGATTTGCAAGAGTAGAGATCAGTGATACTGCAATGATTGGAACTGCAATAAAGCTGAACAGTCTTGTGAATACGGTGGCAATAAAGTCCATAACCGCATTTACATCTGCATTACCTGCAAAACCGATTAGAGCACCTATAATCAGGGCTCCGATATAAAAGACTGCAGTCAGGGCTCTGCCTTTTCCGCTAACCTTTGCAAGGGCAGTCGCAGCTGCCGCATGGATTCGTGATGTATTAAAAATCATGATAGTTAGTCCTGATGATATAGTGCTGTTGAAAGATATCTGTCACCGCTGTCTGGAAGAATAACAACAATAATCTTGTCCTTATTCTCATCCTTCTGAGCAAGCTTGATTGCTGCACTGATGGCTGCGCCAGATGAAATACCAATGAAAAGACCTTCAGACTGGGCAAGAGTTCTGCCGTTGTCAAAAGCTTCCTCATCAGTAATATCGATAACCTCGTCTACAACAGATTTGTCGTAAATCTTAGGAATGAATCCTGCGGAAATACCCTGAATCTTGTGAGGACCGGCATTACCTCCGTTTAAAACAGGGGAAGCTGCAGCTTCAACACCGTATACTCTGATGCTGCTGTTCTTTTCTTTGAGGTATTTTCCGGTTCCACTTACAGTTCCGCCTGAACCGACAGAGGCTACGAAAATATCAACCTTGCCGTCGGTATCATTCCAGATCTCAGGGCCGGTAGTCTCATAGTGAGCCTTAACATTAGCTTCATTTTCAAACTGCTGAGGAATAAAGGTATTGTCAGATGCTGCTGCAAGTTCAGTTGCCTTTTCAATTGCACCCTTCATGCCCTTGGCACCTTCTGTCAGTACCAGTTTTGCACCGTAGGCTCTAAGAATGTTTCTTCTTTCAACAGACATGGTTTCTGGCAGAACCAGGGTAACATCAAGACCAAGATTTGCACATACAAGAGCAAGACCTATACCGGTATTTCCGGATGTTGGCTCATAGATCTTTGTATCCTTGTTGATCTTTCCTGAGGCAAGAGCTTCTTTGATCATATAAAGAGCAGCTCTGTCCTTTACTGAGCCTGATGGATTGAGAGCTTCAAATTTTGCGAAGACTCGTGCCTTCAGATTAAATTTTTTCTGTAGATTTGACAGCTCAACCAGAGGTGTATTGCCAATCAGATCGATTGCAGACTTGTAATATTTCATATTGTCATTCCTTGTTAATTCTATCGATTTGTTTATATGTAAACATATTCATTAACGTATTAAAATAGGTAATTATTTTTAACATTAATGTTTGCACCAAAAATAAGCAAAATGTAGATAATTTTCTTTATAAATCAACAGGAAAATAATGTATAAAAACAGGGCATATTTATATAAAAATAAATGTTTGCTTTTTGATCATATTATTTGCAAAAAAACGTAACATAAAGATTAAATTGGATATAATACAAATAATTAAGTAGATTTTTTTCTAAAATCCGCGAAGAATACGGTATTTAAAGATAGAAACAGATATTCATGCAAGATACAAATTCTTTCCCTCTGAACATGATTGAAAGGATCACTGCGCATCCTGAAAATTATCGTTTACTTGAGAAAATTCCCCTGACTATTTCAGGTGTAGATACTCATTTTCCAATTGTTCTAAATGATCCTCTTCCGAATGAGAAGGTATATTCCGTGGTTTTTCTTGATACAGAAACAACTGGAATGGATCCGATGAAGAACAAGATCATTGAGCTTGGAATGGTTAAGGCAACCTTTTCTTTAGACAGAAAGCTTCTGTTAACAGTAGACAGATACTACGACGAGTTTGAAGATCCTAATGAACCAATTCCTCCTGAAATCACTGAGCTGACTCATATTACTGATGAGATGGTTGCAGGTCATCATTTTGATGATGAGATGGTTGCCAGATTCCTGACAGGAAGACCTCTTGTTGTTGCTCATAACGCTGCATTTGATCGTCCTTTCTTTGAAAAACGCTTCAAATCTCTGTCTACTCTGTCATGGGCCTGTTCTCTAAAGGAAATCCCATGGAAGAAGCTTGGATATTCAAGTGCCAAGCTTGAGTTCATAAATCTGGTGCTTGGGTATTTCTATGATGCTCACCGAGCATATGTGGACTGTCTTGCTCTTTTATGGATCATGTATAAGGTTCCTGTAGCCTTCAGTGAACTTATCGGTTCTGCTCTAAGCTGCAGCTATAGAGTTGTAATCAGAGGCAATACCTTTAAATTCAAGGATAATCTTAAAGAAAGAGGCTTCAGGTTTGACGGCGGTAATGCCAAGACCTGGTCTCGTTACTATCAGGATGAGGATGAGGCATCCAAGGTAAAACAGATTATCGAGGATACCTATAAGGATGGCTATGTCGATTTTGATATCAAGATTATCGAATATAAGGCCAAGACTCGATATAAATTTGAAAATAACTAAATGTAATTTAAGGAGTATATATGAAAGACATTGTTTCAACAGGCAAGTCCTTTTTCAAGGAATTCAGAGAGTTCGCTGTTAAAGGTAATGTAATGGACATGGCAATCGGTGTGGTAATCGGTACTGCATTCGGTAAGATTGTTTCATCACTGGTTGCTGATGTAATCATGCCTCTGGTTGGTCTATTTGTTGGCAACATTGATCTTAAGGATCTGGCTGTAACACTTCAGGATAAGACTGATACTTCACCTGAAATCGTTCTGACCTATGGTGTTTTCCTGCAGAACGTTCTTGATTTTCTGATCATTGCCTTTGCAATCTTCCTGACCATTAAGCTTATCATTAACCTTAAGAACCGTATCATCAAAGAGGAAGAGAATCCTGCTGAAGCTCCTGCTGATCCTGCAGATGTACAGCTTCTACGTGAAATCAGAGATCTTCTGAAAGAACAGAACAAGTAATTTAAAAAAACCGGAGGATTTTCTGATCCTCTGGTTACTTTCCTTTCATTTTCAAATAATTTTTTTCAATTTGCTTCCATCTCGCTGAAATATTTTTGTATTAGGCATATAGTAATAGCTAGCTTTGTTTATAAGATAAGGAACCTTTGATAATTGATTACAAAAGAACAGGTTTTAGGTCTTGATGACAGCAAGCTTGTAAACTTCAAGGATGATCCAAAGCGAATGCTGGTTCTTCTTGGTGACAGAGATGCTGTTAAGGCTTTAGGCCCTTTATTTGCGGATGCCTATGATAATGGCTTTGAGATTAAGATTGCATCTGCATACAGAAGCTTTTATAAGCAGTTTAAGATTTTTGATGACAAATTTAATGGTAAAAGACCTGTACTTGATGAAAATGAAGAGCCTATGGATATCTCTTCATTATCAGATGAGCAGAAGGTTTTAGAAATTGTAAGATTTTCTGCAATTCCTGGTTTTTCTCGTCATCACTTTGGAACAGATTTCGACATTTATGCCTCAAATCTCCTGCCTGAAGGCAAGCAGCTGGAGCTTACCGCAAGAGAGTATCAGAAGGGCAGTTATTTCTACAAACTGGATGTTTATCTTAAGAATGCCCTAAATAAGTTTGGTTTTAAAAGACCTTATACAGGAAAGAATTCAATGGGCTATGAACCATGGCACATTTCATATGAAAAGAAGGCCTGCGAGTTTTTAGCTTCATTCAAGCTTGATGATGCTCTTGAGTACCTGTCTTCATTTAATGAACCTTGGGTACCTTACGCTATCGAATACGCAAAAACGCATTACAAAGATCTAATAGGAGCCTGATATGACTCAAGAAGTTTTAAATACCGTAATTATCGGTTCTGGTCCAGCCGGATGGACTGCTGCAATCTATGCCTGCCGTTCCGGTCTCTCTCCAGTCCTTGTGAGTGGTCCTGAGGTTGGCGGTCAGCTGACAACTACTCCTGAAATCGGCAACTGGCCAGGAAGAAAGGATGCTCCAGATGGATTCTCTCTAATGAAGACACTTCAGGAGCATGCTGTATCCTTAGGAACAAAGATGCTGTCAGATACAGTTACCAAGGTCGATTTTTCTCAGGAGATTAAGGAAGTAACCTTATCATCAGGTGATGTTTTAAAAACAAAAACCGTGATTATCGCCACCGGCGCCAAGGCCAGGTATTTAGGACTTCCTAGCGAGGAAATCTATAAGGGAAAAGGTATTTCTGCATGTGCAACCTGTGACGGCTTCTTCTTCCGCAACAAGGAGGTTGCTGTTGTAGGTGGAGGCTCTGCAGCCTTTGTTGAAGCTTTATATCTGACCAACATGTGTAAGAAGGTTTATCTGATCCACAGAAGAGAAGGCTTCAGATCTGAAAAGGTTATGGTTGATAAGCTTCGCTCAATGGTGGATTCAGGTAAGGTTGAGTTCATACTTAATGCTCAGATCACCGAGTTTAAAGGTGATGGCAATAAACTGTCCGGTGTTGAGCTTGATGTAAAGGGGCAGAAGAAAGAGCTTGCTTTAGATGGTGTGTTTGTTGCCATCGGACATGCTCCTGCAACCTCAATTTTTGAAGGCCAGCTTGAGCTTGATAATGGCTATATTAAAACAGGATTCGGCAGTGATACTGCAACCTCTGTAAAGGGAGTTTTTGCTGCAGGTGACTGTGCAGATATGGTTTACAGACAGGCAATTACATCTGCAGGTGAAGGCTGTAAGGCAGCTTTGGATGCAGAGAAATATCTTTTAGGATAATTTATGCTACAGGATATCGGGGATCATCTTTTTAAGAATGAGTTTTCATTAAAAAGAGCTCCTCTTGATACAGATTTCGTCCTTGCCTTTAAAGACAGGGACGTCTACGTAAAAGGAGATGGTAAAAACTCTCCTTTAACCTTTCCAAGAGCTTTCTCTTTCCCAAAAGAGAAGCTGACGTATCTTTTCTCTATAGATGAGAATGCATACTTTCTATATAACGATTCGTGCAATGCTCTGAATATTGAAGGTTTTGAATGGCAGAGAAATACTGTTCTGCGTTCTGACAATCCTCGTATTGAATGCTTTGCTGGTTTTACCGCTTACCATTTATATAACTGGTATATGAGTAACCGTTACTGTGGAAAATGCGGCTCTCTCACAACTCACTCCAAGTCCGAGCGAGCACTGTGCTGTCCGAACTGCGGTAATATCATCTATCCTAAGATCGCTCCTGCGGTAATAGTAGGAATTACTGACGGGGATAAGATTGTAGTTACCAGATACAAGGATCGCCCTTACAGAGGTGTTGCTTTAATTGCTGGCTTCTGCGAGATAGGTGAGACTCCTGAACAGACAGCTCACAGAGAGGCTATGGAGGAGGTTGGTCTTAAAATTAAGGATCTGACCTACTGCGGATCACAGCCATGGGGACTTGATAGTAATATTCTGTTTGGTTTTATGGCAAGAGTTGATGGTGATACTAAGATTACCCGTGATGAGGGGGAGCTTGCAGAAGCTTTCTGGATTACACGTGAGAATATCGATGAGATTCAGTCAACCATATCCTTAACCAAGACCATGATTAATAATTTCAAAAAATACGGTTTTGATCTGAAAAGTAGAGATGCTTAGAGATCAGAATATATCGTGGAAATAAATGATAAAGCATAGGCCAAAACCTATGCTTTTCTCGTCTTAGAATACTAATCGTCTTCAGTTGGGTACTGAAGGAATAGCTTTCTTTCAAGACGCAGGAACTTGTATGCAGTCTTGCTTTCTTCTTCAACCTTAAGGGCATCGAATCTGCCGTATCTTACATCAGTCAGAAGCTTGATGTCTGCATCGGTAAGATCTTTTAGTGCTGCTGTGTACTGTCCTAGGAACTGGTTTGCCAGAAGCTCATCCCATGGATATACAGTTGAGATTGATCTTAAGATGAACATTGACAATGTATCCAGACAGATCAGGCATTTTTTCTGTAGCAGCTGCAGGAAATCCTTTGAAAGCTCACTGTTCTGTGCAATGTTGTAGAAATCTAAAGATGGACCAACAGCTCCGTCAGTGTAGGCAATTGAAGCCTTGGAAGGATCATCGTGTACACGAATGAACTCCGGCTTGATCTCAGCCTGTTCTGCATTCTTAAGAATCAGCTCCTTCATTTTCTCTGAACATAGAATAAGAGGCTTCTTATTCATCATGGACAGAATATCTGTAACGTTATCCATGCCGTTAACCTCTTCAGAGTCTGGCACATAAACGCAAAGAGTAGCAAAAACTTCCTTCTCTGGTGGTCTGATAACCTTGTGTGCATCAGGCGGACACTCTGGATGATAACGTTCAGGCATTGACATTTTTGTATATCTCCTAGTTCTTATTAATCGTGTAATCTAAGAATTCTACCAAATTCTCGAAGTGATATACCAATCTTGTAAAGTTTAATTTTCAGTCAACAAATTTTTTTCAAAGTTTTCTATGTTAGAGTGACTGATAGTACAAAAAATTGTTGAATTAGCTCTACTTTATGTATTTTTCAATTCACAAATCCTTTAATCTAAATTAAAATATAGTATTGCATTACATTTTAATAACTATAAAAGGAGTTTCTTGTGGAAACCCAGGAAAACGCACTACAGCAGCCTGTAGAAAATGCTAACGAATCAGCTGCAGAGAAGACCGCAGAGACTGGTTCTCATTTTGAACATGTAAAAGAGTCAATGGAGCTTCTATACAAGGCTTTCCCTAAAGCTTTTGTAAAAGAAGGTGACTGCAAGCCTCTTAAGATTGGTATCTTCGATGAACTGAAAGAGAGAATTTCAGGTATTGAAGGTCTGTCTGTATCAAAGGTTCGTGCAGCACTTCGTCTGTATACCTCCCGTCTGAAGTATCTGTATTCAGTAAAAGAAGGTGCCGCAAGAATTGATCTTGACGGTAACGAGTGCGGTGATACCGTAAATGCTGAACATGCACAGTACGCAGCAGAAAAGATTAAAGAAATCAATCAGAAGCGTAAAGCTTCAAAGCCTGCTAAGAAACAGAATCCTACCAAGAAGTTCTTTAAGAAGAACGGTGCAAAGCCTGCAAAGAAAGCTTTCAAGGTTGAAGGCGACAAGGCAACCGTTGAGTCATTAAAGAATGGAACAGAAGTTCTTGTTCTAAGCTCAGAACAGCATTTTGTTAAGGGCATTGTTGCTCAGGATGCTGTTAAGGATACTGTATACGTAACCCTGAAATCAGGTCTTACTGTAAATCTTCCATTAGATAGAGTATTACTTCCAAAAAAGGCAAAGTAAGGCACTATTAAATTGAATAAATTAGCAAAAATAGCACTTGCCTGTATGTTTGCAGGTAGTTTGGGTGTCTGTGAAGCAAAGCTTACAATTCCTAAAGCAGAGCAAATGCCGGTTCTACTTCCAGAACCTAGACATGATACAGCCTGCTCAAGAATATATAATTTCTTTACCAGAGCTCACTATAAGATTGTCAATGTAGACGAGAAGTTTGCAACCAATGTGATTGACAGACTTATGTCTTATCTGGATTACACCCATTCCCTTTATACACAGGGCGAAGTTGATCTTATCTATGCTAATACAAAAGGCATTATAAACAGTCTGGATAAGTGTTATCTGAACTATCCATATGACCTTTATAATCAGAACATTAAAAAGCGTTACGAAAAGTACAGCTATTTAATTGGTTTACTGGATTCTCCTTTGGATCTGAAGGCAGATGAGAGCATCGAGCTTGATCGTACCAAGGCTTCATATGCAGCAACAGAGGCTGAGCTTAAGAATCTGTGGATGCGTGAGCTTAAGAACGAGTATGAGATTCAGCTTTTAAACGGCAAGACTCCTAAAGAGGCAACAAAGCGTCTTAAGAACCGTTATATAGCATCTATGAGAAGATTGTCTCAGATTACATCTGAGGATGTTTTCTCTGTATTTGAGAATGCTTTTGCAACTGCAATTGATCCTCACACCAATTACTTCGGACCTGTAGAATCAGAAAACTTCAATGACGATATGAATCTGTCATTAGAAGGTATCGGAGCTGTGCTTTCTCAGGAAGATGAGTACACAGTTATCGAGTCTCTGCTTCCAGGTTCTCCTGCAGAAAAATCCAAGCAGCTTAAGCCAAAGGATAAGATTATCGGTGTTAAGCAGAAGAATGGAAAATTCGAGGATATTATCGGCTGGAGACTTACCGAGGTCGTAAAACAGATTAAAGGCAGAAAGGGCACCAAGGTTACTCTTGAGATTGAAAGAGGAGAAGGTGCTGCTACCAAGACTTTCAATGTTGATATTGTAAGAGACAAGATCAGACTTCAGGACAAGGAAGCCAAGTCAAAGGTCTATAACTCATACAATGGCAAGAAGGTTGGTGTAATTACCATTTCAAGCTTCTACACAGATCTGCATCTGAACGTAAAGCGCGAGATCGACAAGCTAAAGGCTCAGAACGTTGATTCAATCATTATTGATCTGAGAAACAACGGCGGCGGTCTGCTTCCTGAGGCAGTATACACCACAGGTCAGTTTATCAAGTCAGGTCCGGTTGTTCTTGTACGCGATGTAAACTCCAATGAAGTTCCTTATGAGGATGAAGATCAGAATATTGACTATGATGGTCCTCTTGTAGTGCTAATCAATCGTCTGTCTGCTTCAAGCTCTGAGATTATGGCTGCTGCACTTCAGGATTACGGAAGAGCACTGATCGTTGGTGATACCTCATATGGAAAGGGCACTGTTCAGCAGAGCAGACCTCTGACCAGACTTTATGATCTAAGTGGTTCAGATCTTGGTTCTATTCACTACACCATCGCCAAATTCTATAGAATCAACGGCGGTTCAACTCAGCTTAGAGGCGTAACTCCAGACATTGTTCTGCCAACTCTGATTGATGTTACCGAGCTTGGTGAGAAGAACGAACCAAATGCTCTGAAGTGGGACAAGATTTCAAAGACCGATTATGTACGCTACTCTGATCCTGACAGGTTTGTCGACAGACTATCAGAGCTGTACAGACAGCGTATTGAAAAGGATCCTGTATTCAACGTTATCCAGTCCGAGCGAGAGCGTTATCTGAAGCTCAAGGAAGGAAAGGTTATAACTGTTAACTTCGACAAGCGCAAGAAACTGTTTGATGAAGATGAGAAGAATGCGCTTAAGAATACAAATATTCGTCTGAAGGCAATGGGTAAGAATCCGGTTAAGTCTGTAAAGGATCTTCCTACTGACTTTGAATTTGATGATCCTATTCTTCTTGAGACTGTAAATATTGCCTCAGATTATTCTGATATGATTAAGAAAAAGACTGACGGCGACAGTGTTGTGGCGCAGACAGCTGCAAAATAAATTTCAATAAAGCCCAGCTCAATGTTGGGCTTTTCTATAATTTTTAAGGTGATTTATGACAGAAAAGCGTAATACCTACAAGGCACAGAAAAGAACAGATTACAAAGCACCAAATTTTACTGCAGTTGATATTGATCTTACCTTTACACTTGATGATACACATACCATTGTAAAGAATGTAACAACCTTTAAGCGTTTAACCTCTGATACCAAGGCTCCGCTGGTATTAAACGGAGAAGATCTGAAGTTAAACTATGTTAAGGTTGACGGTATTGAAGCCAAGTATAAAGACGTAAAAAACGGCATTGAGATTTCATCTGTTCCTGATGAATTTACTGTTGAGCTTGAAAATGTTATCAATCCATCAGAGAACTCATCTCTAATGGGACTTTACAAGTCAAACGGCACTTTCTGTACTCAGTGTGAGCCAGAGGGCTTCCGCAGAATCACATATTCTCTGGATAGATCTGATGTTCTAGCTAAATACAGAGTAACCATTATCGGACCAGAGTATGGCTGTGGTGTTCTGTTATCTAACGGTAATCTGATTGAAAGAGGTACCAGAAAGAACAGACCTTATGCCGTATGGGAAGATCCGTTCCCAAAGCCAAGCTATCTGTTTGCTCTGGTTGCAGGTACCTTTGATATTGTTTCTGATACCTTTACCACAATGTCCAGACGTAAGGTTGCTCTTGAGCTGTACGTTGACAGAGGCTCATATGATCGTGGACTATGGGCAATGCAGTCAATCAAGGATTCAATGAAATGGGATGAAGACCGCTGGGGACTTGAGTTTGATCTTGATAATTTCAAGGTTGTTGCTGTTGATTTCTTCAACTTCGGCGCAATGGAGAACAAGGGACTGAATGTCTTCAACTCTGTATATGTAATGGTTGATCCAACATGTGCAACTGATACAGCCTTCTATAATGTTCAAAGTGTTATCGGTCATGAGTATTTCCATAACTACACCGGTGACAGAGTTACTCTGCGAGACTGGTTCCAGCTTTCATTAAAGGAAAGTCTGACCGTATTCCGTGATCAGGAATTCTCATCAGATGTTGCCAACAGGGCATTAACCCGTCTTCATGCAATCAATGTGATCCGCGGACCTCAGTTTGCTGAGGACGCATCTCCAATGGCTCATCCTGTAAGACCAGAGGAAGTAATGGAGATGAATAATTTCTACACCGTAACAATCTACGACAAGGGTGCAGAGATTATCCGTATGATTCATACCTTAATCGGCGAGAGCAGGTTCAAAAAGGCTCTGAACGATTACTTAAGGAAGTTTGACGGTCAGGCTGTAACCATTGAAGATTTTCTATGCTGCTTTGAGGAAAGTGCTGGTGTTGATCTTTCTCAGTTCAGACGCTGGTATACACAGGCAGGAACCCCTCATGTCAAGGCTTCATGGACCTATGACGAGGCTAATAAGAATCTGGTATTAAAGCTGACTCAGCATACCAATCCAACACGTGATCAGAAAGAGAAAGAGCCTTTCTACATGCCTATCAGACTAAGCTTCCTGGATAAGGATGGTCATGATGTTCACCCAGCTGAGCTTTCATCTGACGGCTTTATTATCTTCAATGAGAATGAACAGGAATACCGCTTCACTCTGGATAAGGACACCTTCCCTGTAATTCTGCGTGATTTCTCTGCTCCTGTTAAGCTTGATGCTCCATACACCATGGAACAGCTGCAGCACATGCTGTCATTCTGTGATGATGCCTTTATCAAGGTAGACTGTGCCACAACCATGCAGAACCGTTATGTTCATGACAATCTTGAGATTGCCGCTGCAGAGGGCGTGCTCAGAGAGCCTGCTGAACTGATTGCATCATATAAGTCAATTTTAGATAGTGT
The DNA here is from genome assembly GCF_900167015.1 of Succinivibrio dextrinosolvens DSM 3072. Lineage (GTDB taxonomy): Bacteria > Pseudomonadota > Gammaproteobacteria > Enterobacterales > Succinivibrionaceae > Succinivibrio > Succinivibrio dextrinosolvens. Next base: position 38,839 of record NZ_FUXX01000013.1, on the reverse strand, counting down.
TGATGCTCAGAGTGATCTGATTCTTATAAATGAAACTCTAAAGATTCAGAGTATTGCAAATCTGATGGAGACATTTGATAAGATCAACATTGATGCAATCAAATATGCTCATGATGCACTTGAAACAAAAGTTGCCGTTTCTCTGGTTAATGAATTTGTACAGCTTTATGGAAAGATTAAGGCTTCAAGTTCAAATTACAGTGTTACAGATATGGGAAGACGTGCTCTTAACAATCTAGCTCTGCACATGATCGCTGTGGCTAAATGTGCAATGGACAAGAAGACTGAAGCTTCTGAGATTGTTTTTAACCACTATAACGGTTCTAAGAACATGACCGATAAACTTCAGGCTATGACTGATGCTGTTCATCTTGATCTTGACTGTAAGAGCGAGATTCTGAAGTCATTTGAGAAAGACTGGTCAAAAGACGCTTTAGTCTTTGATAATTTCTTCAGAGTACAGGCAACTGTTCCTAACAAGAGTGCAATTGATAACGTTAAGAAGCTTCTGTCTCACCCAAGCTTTGATGGCAGAAATCCAAACAGAGTAAGAGCTCTGACTGGTGCTTTGGCTTTATCAAACCCTGTAGCCTTAAATGATATTTCTGGTGAAGGATATGATCTTCTGTGCAAGCAGATAACTGAGTTAAATGACATCAACCCAAGTGTTGCTGCCAGAATTCTAACTCCGCTTTTAAGCTTCAGAAGATTAGACGAAAAACGTCAGGGAATGATTCTGAATAACCTGAATTCTCTGATGCAGATGCCTAAATTATCTCGTTCAATTTACGAGAAGGTAAGCACTGCTCTGAAGGAGTAGATTATATGTACGGAGAAAATCGCTATCGTTTCTCTTTGTCAATGAGTAAGGAGACATTACTGTCTCTTTACAAAGGAGCTTTTCAGAGAGTTCGTGTTCGTACCTTTGAAGGTCTGGTAATTGATATTGATGCAAATCATTTAAAGAAATTTACCACCGAGGATGGTATTCACGGAACCTTTGAACTGGTGACAACAAGCTCAAACAAGTTTTTAAAGCTGATTCAGATTGATTAAATATAAGGATTTCTTATGCAGTTCATTCCTTACAGTCTCTATCCTTCAGTGATCCGTCCATTTTTATTTATGCTTGATCCTGAGACTGCACATGACTTGATTTTAAGAGGCGCTAAAGCCTGTTCTAATAAATCACTGTTACCGATTTTCTCTCAGAATATTGAGTATCGTCCTGTAAAGGCAATGGGACTGGAGTTTAAAAATCCATTAGGTCTTGCTGCAGGTCTTGATAAAAATGCTGAAGCTGTAGACTTCTTCGGTGCCTTAGGTTTTGGTCATATTGAGGTTGGAACTGTAACTCCAAAGGCTCAGAATGGAAATCCAAAGCCAAGAATGTTCAGAATTCCAAGCGCTCAGGGCATCATCAACCGTATGGGATTTAATAATAAGGGCGTTGACTATCTTGTAGAGAATCTGAAAAAACGTACCTATGACGGCGTTTTAGGTGTAAGTATTGGTAAAAACGAAACCACACCTCTGGAAAACGCTGTTGATGACTATCTGTTCTGTTTACGTAAGGTTTACCCTTATGCTGACTACATTGCCGTCAATGTTTCCTGCCCAAATACTCCAGGTCTTACCAAGCTTCAGGCCAAGGAGCCTTTATATAATCTTCTAAAGCCAATCAGGGCAGAGCAGAAGAATATAAGTGCAACCTCAGGCAGATACGTTCCTCTTGTTGTTAAGTTCTCTCCTGATCTTTCAGATGAGGCTTTGGAGAATCTGTGTGCTGTATGTCTTGATCTTGGAATTGACGGCGTAACCTGTACAAATACCACCACCAGAAGAGATATTATCAATGGAATGGTGCATGCGCAGGAGTGGGGCGGACTTTCAGGCGAGCCTTTAAGAAGTATCAGTTCTGAAACTTTACGCAGAACTGCCAAGATTATTGATAAGAAGATCCCTATCATCGGTGTAGGCGGAATCTCAAATGCAGTAAATGCACGTGAAAGACTGAATGATGGGGCAACATTACTTCAGATTTATTCTTCACTGATTTATCGTGGACCAAACGTCATTAAATCAATCGTAAACAACATCTGATGATCCTGATCGGATGTTAATCTCTGAAAGCTTCACAACCTGAGAGGGCAGTGAAGCTTTTTTTAGTTTTTCACGTTCTCTTTTTTTCTAAAACTAATAATCACGTCCAATAGAAATATTATTATCTGCTGCTTTATTCTGCATTTAATCTAATTTACAAATAAGTTTAAGCTAATTCACAAATAATCATATAAATAATAATACAGACTCTCATAATAATAATGACTGTATAAGACTAATATAATTTTTTTTAAGTAATATTTAAACATTGAAAAAAATGCTCTAGAAGCTATTGACATTTACAAATAAAAATAACTGAAAATGTGATAGACAGATCAGTTATTGACAAATAAAACATTTTTTATTTTTCATTTAGTTTATTTTCTTCAGTTTATAGGCTAAAATGAAAATGAATTACAAATTTCAGAAAACTGAATAAGGACAGCAAAAACAGATGGTTATTAGCCCTCAGAATGATTGTACATGGACTTATCATGACGGAAAGTTAAGTATCAATCTTACAACCGATGAAGGTAAGTCCTACCTGTTTAAAACAAGGTACAACGTTGAAGATTTGTTTGTCCGCCCTGAGAGTAACAGTCAGTTCTGTATAGATGATGCAAATCTTCTGACTGATTACCAGGATGGTTTATATGAAATTTTAAAGAATGAAAGTTTTGCCCTTGATCTTGGACTTAATGCAGTTGCATGCGAGAAGTTTACAAGACCAGCAGCTCCAACCAGCAGATACTTTTTAGCTCTTGATCGTCCTGCTGTAGAGTTTGCAAGGGGAGATGTAGTAATAGTTTACTCAAAGGCCGGTTCAGCAGGTTATTGCCTGGTTCTTGAAGAAATAGATGCTGACGGTATGGTAAGACTGATGCTTCTATCAGAGGAGCTGGTCTTAGATAAGGAACAGAATAGAGGATATCAGATTGGAATGATGATCAGAGTATGTCCAGAGTGCATTGGCGATATTTATTCTGGCTCAAATGATCGTCGTGTTAGATACGCTTAAAGAATTTTTTCTCCTAATTTGCTGTAGTTCTTAACGTTAGTTAAGACCATTCTCTCCCTCGAGGACGCTCCATCCTTGAGGGATTTTTTTTGATCCTGCCTTTAATTGATCCTGCATAAATGCATCTGTGATTGATCCTCTTTTACAATTGATCCTGTTTAAGTATATGCAGATGCTCCTGATTGCATATGTATCTATAGACGTAAAAAGATGTATGAATATGGCTACAGGTCCATATTAAAGAAACCTCAGTATGTGCAGGAGAATAGGGAAGTATCATTGGAAAATAGGAAAGATGATCCTCTGGAAATGATACTGAGGGGATTGATCCTGTGCAGAACAGTCTATAACGAATGATCCGGTCCTTTCTTTCAGTATCACTGTATGAGAATTAAAAAATAAAGGAGAGGGCATTGTTGTAGAGAAGATCATTCATGCTTATAAAAGATCAGAGGCTACATTTTACTGTAGCCTCTGATCCTTTTTTGCTGTAGTAGTTTTCTACCATTCTCAGTTCAGATTTACTGAACTTTTTTTATATAAAATCTGTAAATAAAAAAAACTCAAATCTCAAGAGATTATCTGTAAGTGATCCTGTTTTTCAGTAATAAATAACAAGATCTTAAAACTAATAGAAAACGATCCTCGTTTTTCTCTGTTCACATTATCAGTATACATTATTTCTCCTTAATATCGAAGATTAAAAATGTGAATAACTATATATTTTTAGAGAATTTTTAGCTCTGTATTTAAGATTAACTTTACATAAATAAACCAGCGTATTTTTAGCCTAAGACTGATTTTGTAAAAAATATGAAGAAAGATAGGGAAGAGTTGTTATATAAAGTTGAAAAATTACATCTAAATGTAAGTGATAATATGATTTGAAAAACGGTATATATGAAAGATATATTTATGAGTATGAATATTGTAAATAATTAATAACATACTGAAATATAAAATCTTTAATCTATAAACCGAGTTATTATATATAACTTAATATCAATATATAATTATTGATCAATAATGGGAATTTTCATAAATTAAATCAATGTAATTAGAATTACAAAAATGTAATTATTGAAATGAAATTAAATTACAGAATTAAGATGATAAATCAGTTTTATGAAAATAAGGGAGCTTTTGTCTAAAAAAGACGATAAGTTTGCTGTTATATAAAATAATCAATAACATTACAAATGTAATTAAAGATAAATAATAATGTATTATCGCTTTATTCTGTTCTTAAAAGTAATAAATACATAATTGTTATTAATTATGAAGTAATAAATAACTTCCAAGAATAAAATAATCTTTATGTGTTTTATAGATCTTGCACGAGAATGCTCTAGGATTGAGTTTTTTAGTATTTTACTTGTAATGGGTGGTTATATTGTTTTGCGTTAATCCTGGAGGATTTTTAGATTACTTTTCTGTGTATAATTTATTGATCCAAGGGATGAGCTTTTTGTACGGATAATTACAGTTATCTTAAAACTTTCTCCCCTACCGGTCTTTTTTCTCTCTGGCTTCTGGCAAAAATCTGTTTGGATCTTTTTTTGTTGTTTAAAGATGAGTGTTTTTGATGTCAGATATACACAAAGCAAATGACACAACAAATATGTATGCTAAATCTTTATTTTGTGTTTTTTTAGTATTGGATGTTTCTGAGAGTGGTCGGTAATGCAGGGTTCGAACCTGCGACCCTCTGGTCCCAAACCAGATGCGCTACCGGGCTGCGCTAATTACCGACTTTTATGATGAGATGTAATCTCTATTTGAATTTTAAATGGTCGGTAATGCAGGGTTCGAACCTGCGACCCTCTGGTCCCAAACCAGATGCGCTACCGGGCTGCGCTAATTACCGACTGAGGCACATTATAGGGATGTACCCTTTAGGTGTCAACTCTTTTTTTAATTTTAATTTAAATTGACTAATAAAGCTTTCAGAAGAAGTTCTTTTTTTGTTTGTATTTTTCTTTAAATGATGTTTTTATCGTGATAAGGTGATTCTGTCAATGTCTCTGAACGGCTCACCTTCTTCTCTAAAGATTTCTAACTATATATAGTTAGAAAAAATAATAATATTTTTTTGTTTATAGTTTAATGGGGTACAATAAAAAATAATTTATTGTAGTTGCAATTTTTGCTTATATGTGATTTTATTCTTATTTTTTTTTACAAACTTGCCCCATACTATATTTAATCGCAATCAAATAAATACAGACCGCTTATAAAGAATAACTGTTTGATATAGATTTTTAGCGGATGTATTCACAAATAGCTCATTAGGAGAAGTAGGGTATGAGTCATCAGATCAACGGAAATAACTTCGGTCAGAATATCAACAATCCTCTGATTAACGGAAATTTAAATCAGAACGATATAAATGATAACCCAAACAATATACCTGCTGAAAATCAGAATGGTCAGCAGGAGGGGGGGAATGATTTTGAGATTATAAAAATTCCTATGATCAAGGAGTCTCTGGCTGAACCAAAGAAAACAGCAGAACTGATCCTGAAGAATCCTGAAAAGCTATCTGCCCAGATAGAAGAGAAGCTGGTTCCAAAGAAATCTCATTTCTCTTTCTTTGAAAAACTGATTACCGTGCTGACATTTGGTATCGGCTATTTTGTGTTCAGTGGAGAGCATGATATTGATGATGCAGCCCTGTCTATGAAAAACAAGAGAGAAGCAGACGAGATTAGAAAAGGAGTAAAGAACTTACAGGCAGGTCTTAAGACCTTCCCTAATCGAGAGGATTTTGAGCAGACCTTTATCATCGGTGGTAATAGAGTTAAATTAAGACAGGACTCAGATAACAAGCTTTTTGCAACCTTTGAGGAAGGTAATAATAAGGTTACATTCGAGCTGCCTCTGACAGCAGCTCAGCTTAGAGCTCAGCTAGAGGACGATATCATAAGCCATCCTTCCCTGTATGGTAAGGATGCTGTCCAGAATACCATCGACGCTGCAGAAATACCTCTGGATGAGGATATAGAACTTGATGAAGCTCCTCAGCTTGATGAGAACAGCCGTACCAGAACACTGTATATCAAACTTATCTCAGCTCAGACTCTGTTTGCCAATGTAGATTTCACTATGATGCCTACAGAGACAGTGCGTAACTGTGCTCTGGCTGTTCTAGAAAATCTTGGAGATAAAAACAAGGCTCAGGAGGCTGTAAAACAGCTTTTGACTAGATTTGCAGAGCAGAATCAACCGGGTGAAAAGCAGGATAAAATCAACTCTCTGATGACCACAGAGCTTTTGGCAAAGCTTGATAAGGAAGACAAGAATCAGCTTGAAAACAAGGTTGATGTCAAGAATCTTGATCTTGAGAAACAGAATCAGATAAAAGAGCAGCGTGAGATAAACAGGCAGGAAATTGCGGACGCGGAGAATAAGACTAGAGAAGCTCTTCAAGACGTCCATGATCAGGTTGATAAGACTAATAATCTTGCCCGTGATTTAAGCATCTATAACGAGATTGACAGCCTCTGCCGTAAACTCTATTCCCTAAATACTGATCAGAAAGCTCTTGGTACTGCCTTAGCCGAGATCATGTATTCAGAAGCTCGCGTTCTAGCTCATCTGATAGCCAATCGAGGTCTTCTGAATGAAATAAAAGAACCTGCGATGAGTCAGATAAAGAAACTGATTGACTACTGTCAGAACAACAATCTTAAGACTGAGCTGCTTATCAGAAATGAATTCAAAATGCCTGACAAAACCCTTAAGATTAACTTTTTCGGTTTTAAAAAAGAGGCTGAGAATCCTCTTTATAAAACCTTCCTTCAGAAGATGGAAACTGACTTTAAGGAAATTGAACAGAGCCTTGATAACAGTCTGCAGAAAAAAACTCTGCTTTTCTCTAAGCAGCTGTTCTCAGAACTTACAGCTAAACGAAAAACATCTATCAATGATCTTAAAGATATTCTTGAAAAGAACAGTGAAAATCTGAAGCTGATTTATGCTGATAAGGCCTGCCTAGAATCTCTGTCACCATCGGTTAATGCACTCTTATCAGAAATTGCAAAGACCAATCCTGATTTCAAGGTTCCCCTAACCATACCTCAGCAGCAGGCTCAGAAGGTACTGGATGTGGCAGAGCTTCAGGTTGTTGCAGATGAACTTGATAAAATTGTCCCTGATGAGAATAAACGACAGGAGACAATGATGCAGGGAGTAAAGATTCTATCCAATCATGCAGAGCTCATGTTCAGATTCAGAGATAAAGAATATGGTGAAAGTGTAACGAAGGAGATTTCTTCTGCAAAAGAGAAGCTGTCAAATCTTGGCTCGTTTGCACAGAAATTTTCTTATTTCTTATGTAATCAAGTTGAGCCGAAAAGAGTTGAGAAAATTAATAGTGTCGAGGAATTAAAGCTGGTTTTAGACAAGGTTCAAAATGGCTTTGATCCGAATAAGGATACAGCAAACCTTACTCCGGAAGAGCTTAAGGAGTTCAAAAGATGTAAGTATATATTTAAGCATATGAAGTCATTAAGCTATGCTCTTCAGGCTCATGAGTTTACCGACAAGATCGAAGAGGTAATGCAAAAGGACATAGCAAAAGGCGAATCTACAATTACAGCTGAAAATCTAAAGGAGATCATCTCTAATAACCTCCTGATGTTTGACAGATTGATTCTCTGTAAGCCAACAGAGGCTGAATATGAAAGTAATATGAAGAATACCTTCTCCTATGCAGTTTTCCTGTTTATGAGGGGAAACATTCCCGGTATATTCAGAACGGAAAACAAGGTTGGTACCGATTATCTGCTTTCTATGTCTCAGGAGGACAGATTAAAGCTCTACAGGGGACTTCTATCCAATGAGGAAGGTAATGTTGTTCCTGAGCTTAAAGCTCAATTTGAGCTTGCAATAAAAAGAATAGCAGATTTAATGCTGAAGATTTCTCCTCAAAGCAGAGATGGTCTTGAGCCTTTATACCTGAAGAAAGAAGGTCTGGACAAGCAGAGTCAATTATATAAAAATATTTCTTATGAAGCTAATGAATACTATAAACGTACCAGTACCTACAGTAGAGCAGCTTCTAATGAAAAACCTGCAATTGAGAAACAGCAGAAATTTGAGAAAAAGCTTGAAGATGAGAAGGTTCATAATTTCTTTGCTGATCTGATCTTAAATTATGACGGCAGCAAGTATGACTCGATAATAGACAATCCTAATGCCAAACCCGGCACCAGAATTGTGAACACTATCCTTGATCATATCGAAACCTTCAACAGACTTGTATCAGATCCAGATGCCATCAATACTCTTCCTGAGAATGTAAGAAAAGCGCTAGGATCCGCACTTGGAGATCTCCGTGGACATCTGCTGCTTGATCAGTTGGAAGGGGTTAATGAGCCTCCTTTAGGAGGAGAAAGACTTCCTGATGTTCAGGAAATTATTGATCAGGTATTCGACTCACCTCTGATGCAGCAGCTTAATATTCAGGATCCTGTAACCCAAAAGAACTATGTTGATCTTGTTAATCACATCTTTAATAACAGGATGCTGCCATTAGATCTCATTTTGAGTCTTGTGTCAGAGCTGTCAGGCAGCAAAAAAATAGATAATGCTGAGGCAAATAAACTATTCAGCCTAATAACTGCTGACCTTAAAAAGGAGGAATTTACTCTAAAGGAGCCGTTTAAGAAGGTTGATACTCCAAATGATGAAAACTTAAAAGAGATTATAAAAAATAAACTGCTTCCACTGCAGCTGGTAAAAGAGATTATCGTTGCCATGGATAATAAAGGTTATCTGCATGAATTCAAGCCAAACCACTATGTTGAAATGGCAGAGAATGCCTATGGCGATGAGAAAGTGGAGATTAAGGAGCCATTTATGCTGGCACAGCCAGGCTCCTATAAGATGGGGTTACAGCAGATAATGCTGAGGAATAAACTGGAAGAACTTCTCAAGAATCCTGACGATGAACTGTGGGAGGTCATAGGTAATGCAGAAATTTCACTTAACCAGGAGATTGACAATCAGGCTCAGATTATTGGCAATGATATTGCGGAAAGGTTCAATGAAGCTCTAAAGCCTGAAGGCGAAGAGAAAGCTCCTCTTGATCCTACCAACAAGAACGTAACCTTAAAACAGCTGCAGGATGAAGGCAACAGCTCCTTTAACAAGACCGCTCTGGGGCAGTTCATTGGAGAGGTTATGAAGACCTATTTCAAGGATATGAGTGCCATTGACAGACGAAATATGCTTGCTTCCATGGTCCGCTACTCCAATTCTGATTCATCTCCAGCACAGATACTTGGCGCAATGTTCAAGGGTGCAGGTCCTATCATGCAGAAGATTCTGCAGAGACTTCCTCCTGATGCACTGACTGACGAGCTTAAGACAGCCTTTGCGGATATGAAGTGTAATCTGGCTCCTATACCAGATCGTATCATTCAGGCTCATCTTCTTGAGATTGTGAATTCCTCAAATGGAGAAATCTCAAAGATCAGCGTAGTCAGGTCCTTAGGTGCAGCTTCAGTCGGCCAGGCTGTACTGTGTAAATTCTTTACCAAAGATCACCCTGAAGGTGTGGAAAAGGTGGTTAAGTTCCTAAGACCAGACGTTCAGAATCGAGCTGAGCGAGAAAAGAAGATCTTCACTGAGGCTGCGAAGAAGGTTCCTGGAATGGATGTTACCTTTGCAGGTGATCTTAAGACCATTCTTGAAGAGCTTGATCTTACCGTGGAGGCAAACAACGTAGAGTCAGGTCAGATCTACAGTAACAATTCCACCAAGGTTAAGAGCATGACTCTAAGTCCTCTGGTCCGTCCTACCACTGATGTGATGGTGCTTGATCTTGCCCCTGGTGTAACTCTTGATAAATGTATACGTGATGCCAATGAAATCGTTAAGCAGCATTTGAAGCCATTTACCCACGAGTTTAACGGTGTTGAGGATCTGGAAATATATAAATACAGTGGAGAGGTAACCGATAAATTCCTGCATCGGGACTACAAGGTTTCGCTGGATAAATATAATAAGCTTTCTGAGCAGTATCAGTTCCTTCTGAAACAGCAGCAGAATCTGATGTCCTTCACCAAAAACTGGGTTAGTGAAGGTATTTTTGGCAAGGGCTTCTACCATGGAGACCTGCATGCTGGAAATATCATGACCTCTCCTGATCAGCTTACAATCATTGATTTTGGTAACTGTACGCAGCTTACTCCAGATCAGCAGTTGCATATTACCAAAATGATGGCAGCTGCCATGTACTCAGACAGCTCTGCTTTTATTGAATCTCTAACAGCGCTGCTCTCTGATACCAGTAAGGCCAGACTAAATGAACATGTAGATAAGAATGATCCTAACTCGCCTCTGGTAAAGGATCGCATGAAGGCTGTGTTAAGTGCAGTGCTATCAAAGGGCAGCAGAAAGGATGCCGGTGCCAGAATTCTTGTTGCACTGCAGGAAGTTCTGAAGCTAGGTGTGGAAATGCCTGCGCCAATCTATAACTTCAGTAAGTGTCAGATAGCACTGAACAACGCTATTGAGGAGCTTAACAAAGCCCTGAAGGATACCTACAATGCAATGCGAATTGCAGCCGCAAATGTGAAAATAAGGAATCAGGATCCAGTATCAATCCTTGTGTATAACATTGGTGCTGACAATACTAGAGATGAAAAGACCAGACTTAAACTGATCAACAGATTCTGTACTACTGCCAAGAAGGAGGTCAATGGTCCAGAATACAGACAGTACATTCTTGATCTTTTCGATAAGAAAAAATCAGACACTGAGGTTGATGAAACGATAAAGTCGCATCTTGATGGACATGATGATCTCAAGGTCATGTTTGATCAGTATCAGCAGTGCGTTGACCGCAGAACTAACATTGAAGCTCTTTTAAAGAAAATTCCTGAACCAGGAACAGAAGTAGATCCTGCAAAGGAGGCTGAAAATCAGGCTTACCGTGAGATGATAACCCGTGAGCTTGAGTCTGTGAACCGCAGTGCAAAAGATATCTTTGATGGATTCTTCGAGCAGTTCAAGGGAGTAATTGCACAGGACATTGACGATATTGCAGAAAAAGCCCGAAATAGTGCAAAAGGTGCAAAAGACTACGACGACTTCCTCGACTGCATGGCAGAAGTTCTTTCGGATAAGCGTTCTCAGGCAGTGGAAAATCTTGGCACTGGAAAGCTCATCAAGTATGCAATTCCAATGTTAATCGACAGCTTTGCCTAATCTGAGTCTATCAAACTGATAAATAGGGTACCGAGGTGACAAGGTACCCATTTTTTGGGGTTCATCCGTGAATCTGTGGAAAGCCCTGATTTGAATATAACAAAATTCATCAGGGTTTTCTTCTATCCAATCGTCGGGATTGGAGTAAACTTTCCCCTGAATGCACTTCTTATTCTTAAAAAGAAGTAATCTAAATCTCTGTAGCCGTAGGCTACACGCTTTAGAACCTTTATCTTGTTGTTTATTCCTTCCAGAACACTTGTCCTGATATGGTAGATACCGGCATTGGTAATGCCATCTCTGTAGTGGTCATTCTGACTCTTAGCAAACCTCATAATCTCATCAACTCCAGAGGTCATAGCAAGTCTTACCCATTCAGTCCATAATCGTTCTGCTTCAGCCTTGGAATTAGCTTCGTATACTTCAGGTAACAGCTCTTTGAGTTCATTGGCTTTATTGAGTTCACTGTAGTAACTGAGTATAGAATCAAGTCTTAGTTTCTTTTCCTCACTTAATCGTGAATTACGTGTAAGCAGAAGGAATCTGGAGCCTTTAAGCAGCTGATATCCAGCCTCATCTCCATGGTCTCTGTAGTAATTGGCAAGTCTTATTCTTATGGCACTAATGACAAGCCTTCCGAAGTTATAGACCATATGGAACAGAGCATACACAACAAGGGCTTTAGAGCAGTATCTGTTTACAAGCGATGCAAAGCCTGCATTCTGGTCCATTGCTACAGCCTTAATCTGCTGACAGCCTATCTTTCCACACAGTTCAAAGAATCTGCTGACATCTGTATTTGATTTGCCTTCACAGACCCAGATAACTCGTTTGGTTACAATGTCAGCGACAACCGTACCGTACTTATGTCCCTTCTTGATTGAGAACTCATCAATAGCTAAAAACTCAGAACTTCCAAGGGAGAATGAAATGGTACTCTGTAGATACCGCTTATGAATATTCTTGCATACATCCCAGGATAAGCCTGTCCTTGCTGAGGTATCCTTAATTGAGCCTCATCTCCAAATCCTCTATAACAGCTTCTTCTGCTCTCTTTGTAACTCTGAAGGAATCTGATAGGAACGGGATGTCTTCAGTAGCGTATTTGCAGTCGCAGTAATTGCATCTGATGGTACGGTAGGTGATTACTAGAGTAACGAAGCATCCTAGCAGCTTTTCATCTTTGATAACTCTCTGCAGGTATTCGTGAACAACTACGTTATGACTTCCACAGTGAGGACAGACAGGTGGTTCTGCAGGTTCAAGCTCGATAGTAATATCCCTGTCAGACACCTCAGAAAAAGAAATATTTGTAATCTTGTAGCCAGGAAAGAAGTTTTTAGATAAAAAATCAGATACAATACAAGTCATGGGCGTTGTCCTTCTTAGGTGTTGTTGTTCTATTTTTATCTTAAGAGGAAAATGCCCTTTTTGTTTAATTTATTTGATAATATTCACTAGAATTTTTTAACTAGCCACAAATTCTCTGAAGAACCTTTTTTTTTGCAGATAAAAAGGCCTTATTTTTTTCAATGACCATCCTTTGAAACTGAACATAAGTAATTGTCACAGTAGTAATGGTGGAGGAATCTGGAATTTCAGATTGATATTTTTTCAATAAATATCTGCTGTTTTCTCTTTATATATTAAGGAGGGGAAATATTTTTTGTCTGCTGAATTAAATATGACAGTTGTATTAACAGTTACAGATAATAACCTGTTGATTTATTTAATTTAATTTTTAACTGATTTTGTTTTTGAAGAATAAGAAAGGATTTTTGAATGGTCGGTAATGCAGGGTTCGAACCTGCGACCCTCTGGTCCCAAACCAGATGCGCTACCGGGCTGCGCTAATTACCGACTGAGACACATTATAGGGATCTCGCTCCTGACTGTCAACTGTTTTTTTTAATGATTTTATCTTATTTTTATCTTTTGAATCAATAAAATAGCATATATATCGCGTTTGTTCGGATTTGTTCAAATATTAAAAATCAAAAAATTAATCAATAGCTCGTTTTTACATTTTTTTATTTTTATATAGCCAATTTATGAAAATGCGATTTACATCTTAATTTACTATGCAAATTCTTCCTATATTTAATATACAGTCACCGAAAATCGTAAGTGATAAAAATTATCAAAAAAGTATTTTGTTTAACTTATTGTTTTTTCTTGAATTTGCTAAAAAGTTGAAAAAATATTTTTGAGAAATTGATCACAATTGATTTTTTGTGATATAGTTCACGTACTCCTTATGTTTGTTTGATTGTTGTCCCCTGATAAATTCTTATTCAGGGGATTTTTCTTTTCAGGCCCTCTATTTATTTTCTCCTTTTAATCTCACTTTTATTTTTATCCTTTTGACTATATTCTGTCTTTTGCTAAACTACTGTATTAGTTCAATATCGTAGATATATTTTGCATAAGTTTTCAACGAGTATAATGTTGGAAAACTGTATGGAGTCATAAGGATATGCAAATTTCTAACTTAAAGAAGCTTTCTCTTGTCGCAGCTTTCGCTGTTTCATCTGCTTTCGTATTCAATGGTTGTGCTGCTGTAGTAGTTGGCGGTGCAGCTGCCGGTGCTGGTGCCTATATCGGTTCTGACAGCAGAACTGTTGATAAGCAGGTTGATGATCAGAAGATTTCAAAGAATGTTCTGAGCATTCTGAGAAACGACAATACCAGATCAAACGGTAAGGTATTCCGTGTTGACTGCGTTGTTCTTAACGGTAATGTTCTTCTGGTTGGTGAGACACAGGATAGAGAATACCTTTCAGAGTGTCTTGAGAAGATCAAGCATGTTAAGGACGTAAGAAGAATCTTTAACTGTGTTGAAAACAGAGCTCCTGTATCTGCAAGCACTGTTGCATCTGATGCATACATTACTTCTAAGGTTAAGAGCATGCTTCTGTTTGGCTCAAAGATCAGCTCAGGCAGATTTAAGATTTATACAGAAAACTCTGTTGTATATATGATGGGTTATGTTACCCGTGAAGAGGCTTCAAGAGCTATCAATCAGGTACGTAAGGTTGACGGTGTTAAGAAGATTCATCCTATTTTTGACTACATGGATGCTTCAGGTACTCCTAACTCATCAGACGGCGGTGCTCCTATCGTAGGTGATCCAGGTACTTCCTCATCAGCTTCATCATTAAACTCAACCAATGAGTATTCTCAGAGCTCTTCATCTATGGCAGCTGAGGTTCAGGGAAATGTTGATAATGGCGGTGCTGTACTTGAGGAGGATGAGAATCTGTTAGCTCCAAGTGCACCTGCACAGGGGTTCTAGGGAAGTATGTATTTAAATCATGTCTTCTAAAAATACAACTTTATATTTTGTTGATGCCTACTCTCCTAATGAAGGAGATAGTAGCCTTTTTTTAGAGTATGGCATTTTAAGATGGTCAGAGAATAAATCAGAAAGACCAGAGGTATATGTTCATACCTATCTGCAGCCACAGTACAACTATAATCGGATCCACTGGTCCGAGGCTGCATCTAAAATGCAGATCTCCCGTGATTTCATAGAAAGCAAGGGTGATCTTCCAGCTATTGAAGACATGATTGAGGCTGATTATTTAAAGCGTAAGAATGTTGTCTGCTTTGATGCCTCAAAGGAGCCTTTTGTATCATTATTACGTAACAGTGAACATGTTTTCTCCATAGTTGATGTGTTTGCTGATATTTATTCTGATGATGAAAAGGCTCAGTCCTGTACTACCTTATCCAGAATGTGCGATTATGTCGGTCTGATTCCTGATGATAATCGCAATACCAATTACACTCCTCTTTTAAAGCGCCTTCATCAGATGGCTGCCTTATGGTCGTTTTTAGAGGAACTTCTGCTTAATCCAAAACGCAGAAAGTCAATTTCTGCAGGTGGAATTCAGCCAAGCTTTATCTGGCCTTTACCTGAAACCAAGGATGTCTGGTTTGAGAATGATCCTAAATCCTTTAAGGATCTGTCTGACAAGGAAATCACTGATTTTTTCAGTTCTAATCTTGCAGACAGACTGGACTGGTTTGAGATGAACATGTATGCCTGTGACTGGCTTTTCAACCGTCAGCAGCGGCCTACAGCACGTGAGCTTGCAGGACAGAAGGAACTTGCGGAGTTCATTTTCCAGAAGATCCTGTCCTTTAGAATGCAGATCTGGATTCTGATCTTCTATTCCCAGTTCTTCCATAAAAAAGAGGACTCTCTGACTATAGCTAAAAACAGGGGAGACTTCTCTGTTTTAAGACCTGCTGGTATAGAGAGCTTTACAAACTTCATTATTGATAATCTTGATCTGTTTTTATCCTCAGATCAGAAGGCCAGTCTGATTGCATCTCTTATCAATCAGTCTCTACATGAGAATGATACTGTGCCATTTGAGCACTATGATTTTGATCTTTTAAGAAAGAAGGATCGTACTGCTCCTGAAGGTCCTAGACTTTATTTTTCAAGTTCTCCTGAACGCGGCAGTGCTGCCGACTGCTATAAGGAGATCCGTGATGCAACCGGTCGCAGTATTTACAGACGTTTTGAAATCAAGGGCCGCGGAAAAGAACGTAATGCCCATATCGAAAACGTCCGCCATCATGTAAACGAGATTATTAGAGAGGCATCCAATCCGTTTTCTGATATATGGATGACTCCTGCTTTAAAACTGTGGATTCAGTATATTACCGGAATCAATTTTACTGATATAGTAAGACCGCAGAAAATGAATGATCCTGAATCTTTAAACAGTGCCAGAATCACTCTAAGAAAAATTATTGAAAGGGAATCTTCTCCTTATCTTGAGAAGCTTTATGCAAACCTCAATGAGTGCGGTGAGCTTATCAGTCAGGAGAACACTGATATTCCTTCAAAAGGTTTTAATTTCCAGGGAATATCAATTGAGGTTATGATTGTTCCATCTTCAAAGATGGGCTTTATCAAGAGATTATTTTCCTTTGAATAGCATCAGAATATTTATAGCAGCCTTTTTTGCTGTTTTATTAAGCTTCTGTTCCTATGCCAAGACACCATCAGGTGTTGAGTCTATTGGAGAGTATTCCAATGGCTGTATCAAGGGTGCCGTTGAGCTTAAGGACGGAGAGCATTTTCAGGTTCAGCACTGGGGTGTTTACCGTAATTTTGGTCACCCTCAGCTTATAGACTATATCAATAAGCTTGTTGTCAAAGCTAAGAAGGCGGGGCTTCCAGATCTGCTTATCGGTGATTTATCCAGACCTTTGGGCGGTTCATTTGGTGCAGCCTCTAATCATGGCTCACATCAGACAGGTCTTGATGTAGATATTTCCTTTGATTTCTCGACTCCACGCAAGAGTGAGTATGAGCTGAATCATCCTGAGGATGTCTATATTGTTGACACCAAGAACAGACCAACAAAGTTCTTTGACAACAATCGAGTTGCTCTGCTTTATATGGCAGCACAGGACCCTCGTGTGGAAAGAATCTTTGTTGCTCCTGGTATTAAGAAAACTTTATGTCAGATTTATGAAGGTCATGATAAGTCATGGCTTCAGAAAATCAGACCTTGGTTTGGTCACAGAGGTCATATGCATGTAAGACTTGGCTGTCCTACAGACAGTCCTTCATGTGTAAAGCAGGCCAAAGCACCTAATGGAGACGGCTGTGGCGCAGAGCTTGCCTCATGGTTTATTCCTCCTCCACCTTCAGCAAAGCCTACCAAGCCTAAGGTTAAGCCTAAGAAGATTCCCCCTGCAAGATGTCAGGCTCTGTTTAAGGACAACAACTACAATTAACTCTTTTCCTTTTCAATAGCTTCTTTTGTAACTGTTGTCATTATGCTTTTGTAAGGCATAATGACAAGAGAGAAGCTGCCTTAAAACTAATTCAAAAAAAAGAATATTTTTCTCTTTTTTGGGGAATATCAGACGTAATATTTCCTGTTTTCCTCCTTTCTCTAGGCTCTGTCTTAAGTTAAAAGATCTAAAACTGTGCAAAAGTAACATTATTTTTCTTTACTTTAGAATATCTTGTAAACTTTTAATGTATTTTACAAATGTATTTTGGAGTTTTGATGTTAAGTGTTGCTGTTGTAGGCGCGAGTGGATATGCAGGTGCTGAATTATGCCGCATTTTCTGTGCACATAATGAAGTATGTCTAAAGCATCTGTATGTATCGGAAAACTCACTTGATAAAAATAAGAAAATCTCAGATTTATACGGTTCACTAAAAGGTCGCTGTGATCTTGTTTTAGAACCAATGAGTGATCCAAAGAATTTAATTGGAGAGGTTGATGCCGTATTTCTGGCAACCGACCACAAGGTAAGTCACGATGTGGCTCCTGTTCTTACTGCAGCTGGTATTGCTGTATTCGATTTATCCGGTGCTTTCAGAATCTCTGATCTTAAGGTATTTGCTGAGGCCTATGGCTTTGAGCATAAGTATCCTGAACTATTGGCTTCAGCTGTATACGCTCTGCCTGAGTTCACTGATTTAAATGCGTTAAGAGCAACCAAGATGATTTCTCTGCCAGGCTGTTATCCTACAGCATCACAGCTGGCACTGCGTCCTCTTATTGATGCGGATCTTCTGGATAGAAACTATCGTCCATCAATCAACGCTGTATCAGGTGTTTCAGGTGCAGGCAGAAAAGCCAAGCTTACAAATTCATTCTGCGAGGTAAGCTTAAATGCCTATGGTGTGTTTACTCACCGTCATCAGCCTGAAATAGCAGAGCATCTGGGATGCGAAGTGATCTTCACTCCTCATCTTGGCGATTTCAAACGCGGTATACACGCAACAATCAATGCAAAACTTAAGGACAATGTAACCGTAGAGCAGGTTAAGAAGGCATATTCCGTATACGACAACAAGCCTCTTGTTAGAGTAAAGGACGGAATGCCAAAGCTTATGGATGTTCAGTATCTTCCATACTGTGATATCGGTTATGCCATGAAAGATGGCTATATTGTAGTATGTTCATGTATAGACAATCTGCTCAAAGGTGCCTCAGCTCAGGCTGTGCAGGTATTCAATCTATATTATGGATTTGATGAGCTAAAGGGACTCTTTGGTTAACCGAAGAGATTTAAGTGGTATTTTCGCAGATCGTAGAAGATCTTCATAAGAGTATCGTGTAATGACTGAAAATACTGTTGTTATAAAGCTAAGCGGTAAGGCTCTGGATGGACACAGGGAGTTGGGAGAGCTGTTTTCAGCAGCCCGCTCTTCACGTATTGTGGTTGTCCATGGTGGCGGTGTTGAGGTTGACGCTTTATTTAAAGATCTGAATCTTAAAGTAGAAAAGAAGAATGGTCTTAGAGTCAGCCCTAAAGAACAGATGCCATATATCAGTGCCGCCCTTTGCGGAATGTGTAATAAGAAGCTGCAGGCTTTAGCCATAAAGAATGGTCTTAAGGCAATCGGCATGATTGCCTCTGACGGCAATTCCTTAGGCGTAGAACAGCTTTCTGCCGACCTTGGAATGGTAGGAAAGGTTTCTCCTGTATCAGCAGATTACATCAATATGCTTTTAGATGGTGGCTATACACCTGTAATCGCATCTGTTGCTCTTGATTCAGAAGGGCAGATGTATAACGTTAATGCAGATGATGTAGCCTCAGCAATCGGACTGTTACTGTCCGCTCCCGTCTATTTTATTTCTGATGTCCCAGGTGTTCTTGATAAGGAAGGAAAGCTAATTCCTTCTTTAAACGAGGCACAGCTTAATAGCTTAATTGAAGATGGTACCATCAGCGGCGGTATGCAGGTTAAGGTAAAGAGTGCTGTGGAAACAGCAAAGTTTATTGGAAAGCCTGTTTATATCGCATCCTTTAAAGATCCTTTATTAAAAGAGATTGTCTCTTCACGGCATCGGCTTGGAACTGCTATTGAACTCTAGTCAGAGTTTTGGTTTTCAGGTTTAATTTATTTCGTGGAGAATTATATATGCCACCTATCACTCAGGAATCATCCTTCTACATACTGGATGAATTAAAGAACAATACCTTAGAAGAGATCTACGATAAGATCGCCGATCTTCGTGCAGAGCACAAGATCACTGATGAAGAGCTGGTTTCAATTAAGGATTCTCTGGTTAACCTTAATCAGATCTTCCTAAAGCAGGAACATGCAAGTTTTACTGTAAGACAGGCAACTTTAGAAGATGTTGACTCTCTGATGGATATGATTGAATACTGGGCTAAGCAGGGACAGAACCTTCCTCGTAAGCGTAATGATATTATCAGAGGTATTCAGACCTTTGCCGTGTGTGTCAAAGACTCTCAGGTAATGGGCTGTGCCTGTTTATATGTTTATGATTCCGGTCTTGCTGAAATCCGTTCTTTAGGTGTTTCTCCTGTAGTTCAGAGACAGGGACAGGGCAGAGCTATTGTTAATTATCTTTTAAAGAGAGCTGCAAAGATGTTTATCAAGAGAGTCTTTGTCCTGACACGCTCTCCTGAATTCTTCTCAAAGGTGGGCTTCCAGAAGACTGTAATTGAAGCTCTGCCTGAGAAGATTCTAAAAGACTGTGAAAACTGCCCTAAACGCGCCACCTGTGATGAAGTTGCATACATATACGATGTGAATAAGGAGAATGCATAATGAAGATTACAAGAAAGACTTTTGATGAGGTAATGTTCCCTTGCTATAACCCTATGGATATGGTTATCAAGAAGGCTCACGGTGCATATGTTTATGACAACAGGGGCAATAAATACACTGATCTTACCTCGGGAATTGCAGTTAATCTTCTGGGGCATACTCCTAAAGGTGTAGTTGAGGTTATCAAAAGGGCATCCGCTAATCTTATTCATGTAAGTAACATTTTCTGTAATGAGTACACTCTGACTCTTGCATCAAAACTTGTAAAGAAGACCGGTTATGAAAAGGTATTCTTTGTAAATTCAGGTGCCGAGTCAAATGAGACTGCCCTAAAGCTTGCCCGTAGAGTTGCCTTTGATCTCTATGGTGAGGAGAAGAATGAGATTATCTCCTTTAACAACAGCTTCCACGGCAGAACCTTTTTCTCTGTAACCGTAGGTGGACAGGAGAGTTATTCTGACGGTTTCGGTCCAAAACCTGCCGCAATTACCCATCTGCCATACAATGATACCAAGACCTTTGAGGAGACCATCTCCGATAAGACCTGTGCAGTTATCCTAGAGCCAATTCAGGGCGAGGGCGGTATTATCACAGCAGACAATGACTTTCTGATTAAGGTTAGAGAGCTTTGTGATAAATACCATGCAGCTCTGATCTTCGACGAGGTTCAGACCGGTGTTGCCAGAAGCGGTTCTCTTTATGCCTATGAGCAGACTCCAGTTAAACCGGATATTCTTACTTCAGCAAAAGGCCTGGCTTCAGGACTTCCAATTGGTGCGGTTCTAACCTACGATAAGTTTGCTTCTCATTTTGTACCTGGAACTCACGGTTCAACCTTTGGCGGTAATCCTCTTGCCTGTGCTGTTGGCGCTTATGTTATCGACAAGGTAAGTGACAAGGCTTTCCTTAGAAAGGTTAACAGAACCCATGATTACATTGTTGAGAAAGTCTCTAAGCTTAATGAAAAGTATCATGTATTCAAGGAAGTTAGAGGTAAAGGTCTGCTGCTAGGTCTTGTCTTAGACGGTAAATATGCAGGCAAGTCCTCTGAGCTTCAGAAACTTTGCTTTAAGCATAAGCTGTTAACTCTTACAGCTCACTCTGATGTGCTGCGTCTTGCACCTGCTCTTAATATCAGAGCCAAGGTTGTCGATGAAGCCATGGAGCTGCTTGAGAAAGCTGTAAAGGATCTTATCGCTGAGAATTAAGGTAAGCTGCTTAAAGTTAAGGAAAATCACCAGTTGCCTTTATTGTGTTTCTGGTGATTTTTGTTTTTGGAATGTTTTTTTCTAAGGATTATAAATGGCTATTCTCTACAAGGACATACACGATTTAAAAAGGGAGGATCTTGAAGAGCTTTTCCTCTCTGTAGAATGGTCATCTGGTCATTTTCCTGACAAGCTTGTGGTTGCTATGAAGAATTTCCATACAGTCTATTCTGCATGGGATGGGGATAAGCTTGTAGGAATGATCTGTGCTATGGATGATGGCATCATGAATGCCTATGTGCATTATCTTCTGGTAAATCCTGCATATCACGGACAGACTATAGGCAGAACTCTGGTTGCAAAGGTGAAGGAACACTATAAGGATTACCTTAGAATTGCTGTGATTGCCTATGATGACGAACTACATTTCTATTCTGACTGCGGTTTTGTCAAGTCCAAGGATGCCTCTCCTATGTTCATTACCTCTCTGTGGACATAACTATAATCTGCGGGAAATCAATTTGATCATTCCTCCAGCGCCCAAATCGTGGCTGGAGGAGATTATGAATTGAGTTAACTGTTCTGTGGTGCAAAGAAGTCGATTATTTTCTGAATTGCAAAATCCATTCGCTTTGGATCTGAAAAACGGTGATCTGCCTTTTCAACTTCTACAAGTTCAATAATATTCTTATCAGAAAACTCTTTTGCATTCTCAATAGGAACACTGTCATCAAGGGTACCGTGAATCATGAGGATGCTTTCTGCATAATCAATATAGTCAAAGCCTGCAATTTCCTCATCTATGGTCTTTAGGGAATCCAGAAATTCCTTACTGATCTTCATCTTGCGGTCTCTGCCTGCTAAGACCTCTTTTCCTCTGGATAGCTTCTTATGATCATCCTCAGAAATAGTTGATGACATGATGTCATAGAGCTTTACTGAAGTACTTCTTAGGGCAATTCTTTCAAAAGGATTACCATTATCTGCTATGTATTTTAGGGGATTAAAGCCGCCAAAGCTTACAGAATAATTGTATAAGGCTTTTGCCTTCAGGTGCTTTAGAGCGTAATCAATAACAAGCTTAAGGTAGGTCTGGCATTCACTTATAAGAAGTTTCTTTCTTGCGTCCTGACCGTGACAAGGCCAGTCAAATGTAATTACGCCAAAGCCTTTATATTTTGTATCGATTCTTTCTGCGAATTTTTCGACAGATTTATTGTCTTTAAATCCACCGAAGCCGTGGGTTGCGATTACAACCTTATCGATGGCATGTATGTCTTTATCGTAGAATAATTTGCAGCGTACGCTGTAGCCTAATTCATTTATATCAAATAGCTTTTCCATATTCGTCCTTAAATAATACAGCAACGATTATAGAGCAATTCTTGTAGAAAAGCATATGAGTCTGGTATGTGTAACTAATTGGAACGCATAAAGAGAAAGACCTCAATCCATCGTTTTTACGAGAAAATGAGGTCATATGAAGATATTTTGGTTTTTAAAAGAGAGTCTATTCTTCAGTAATAGGCTTGTGTATCATCAGCTGATAAATGACTCTAAGGTAGATTTCATGCAGCATATCAAGCTGTTTTACACTGACTCTTTCATTAACCTTATGGATTAAATCTGAAACAGGACCAAATTCTACAGTCTGAGTTCCAAGTGGCCTTACGAATCTGCCATCAGAGGTTCCACCCGAGGTTCCAAGATCAGGGGTAACACCACTGACTGCTCTTATTGAATTATAAAGAGCATCAATAAGCTCTCCGTCCTTTGTAAGGAATGGCTTTCCCTCTTCTCTGAACTCCATATCGCAGTCAATATTAAGATCCTCTGCCACGCCTCTTACGTGCTTTTCTATAAGAGATGGAGTCTGAGAATCGTTCCATCTGAAGTTGCAGCGCAGTGTGCATGAGCCAGGAATTACATTGTCAGCACCAGTTCCTGCATGAATATTGGATACCTGAAATGAGGTTGGAGGGAAGAACGGTGTTCCGTTATCAATAGGATTATCCAGCATTCCCTGAATAAAGCGAGATGCTTCGAATACAGCATTCTTAGCGTGCTGTTCTAAAGCTGCATGTCCCTGAATTCCATGAACGTTAATTGTGGCATTCATATCTCCACGACGACCGTTCTTGATGGAATCTCCAAAGATCTTATCGCAGGAGCATTCTCCAATCAGACAGTAGGTAGGGATCATGTGACGCTCTTTCATGTAGTCGATTACATAAGGAGTACCACCTATGGCATCTCCTTCCTCATTTGAGGTTAACAGCAGTCCAATGGTTCCAATATGATTCTGATTCTGCCTTATGTACTCGCACATTGCAGTGATCATTGCGGCATCACCGCCCTTCATATCAGAACTGCCTCGACCATACAGATAAGGCTCTCCGTCATACTCGAAGATATCGCCACAGAATGGAGGATGATCCCATGATGACTCGTCTCCGACCGGGACGACATCTGTATGACCTAAGAATAAAAGGAAAGGGGAGCCCCGTCCGTGAGTTGCCAGAAGATTTGTTACACCTTTTTCTTCAATCGTGTAACAGGTGAAGCCCAACGGCTTTAAGATCTCCTTTATCAGATCCTGACACCCGTTATCATCAGGTGTTACTGATTCTATTCTAACCAGTTTCTGTGCCAGCTCAACGGTACGGGATAGCTCCATTACTCTTCCTTACTACTGTTCTGTTGAGGTCTGAAGATTATTTGATCCTTCAGCCTTTTTCTTGTCATAGGTTGCAAAGATATTTGCAAGGATGGTTCCTGAAATTGAATGCCATACGCAGGATACTGCTGATGCGATAGCTGCTTCTGCAGATGTTGGGAAGAACTTGCCGCAAAGACCTGTTGCAAGGCCTGCATTCTGAACACCAACCTCAATTGCAAGGGTTCTCTTCTTTGCTGTACTCATCTTGAAGGTACGGCCTGCAAAGAATCCTAATAGGTATCCTAAAGCGTTGTGACAGAAAATGCACAGGAAAATTACAAGTCCTGACTCAAGGAATTTCTGTCCGTGGTAAGCAATAACGCCACCAACAATCAGAGCAAATCCGATTACTGCAACACCAGGCATGATCTGACGAATCTTCTTGAAGAAATCGAATTTGCCGAAAATAATGTTGCAAAGAGAACCGATGCCAACTGGTACGATGGTAACCATCAGCATAAACTGGAACATGCTCCAGCCGTCAATATCAATACGCTGACCTACAAGGTAGTTTACTAACAGAGGAGTTGCTACAGGAGCAATAATGGTTGATACAGTGGTCATACCAACTGAGAAGGCAACATCTCCCTTGCAAAGGAAAGTCATAATGTTGGATGAAACACCTCCTGGGCAGCAGCCAACCAGAACAAGACCTAAAGTTAGGCCGTCTGATAGATTGAAGGTGGTTGCAAGCGCAATTGCAATCAGAGGCATAATGGTGAACTGTGCAATTGTGCCGATAAGAATGTCAAATGGTCTCTGGGCCAGGATTCTGTAGTCCTGTCTGCCTAGAGTCATACCCATTGAGAGCATAATAATGCCGAGAATAATAATCTGAGTATTTCCTTTTACGAAGGTACATGATGATGGAACAAAGTAGGCGAAGACAGCAGTGCCGATAACGAACAGTGCTGTATATTTAGCAAGTATTCTGCTCAGTGTTATTAATAGTGACATGTTAATTCCTAATGTTATTTGTCGTTTTCACAGTGTTGTTTAACACTATTTCATATTCTATCTGCCGGTTTTTAAAATCAATAAAAGCCATTTTTTTTGATAAAAATGCATTAAAAGAGAGCAAATCGGGGGTATGAATTGCTCCATTTTGGAAGAGGTTGTGTATTTCTGGGTAAATTTTGGTGCTTTTTTAGAAAAAAATCGAAGTTTCGTTGATTTAAATTTTCAACTTTTGGCTGATTTTGTTCCTGATATAAAGAAATTTGTTCACAGTTGTGTGTTATTCTTAGAGTAGGTATATGTTCACTAGGATTATAAGCTTTGATAACAAAAGAACAATTTTTAAACTACTGCTCCTATCCAATTAAGGCCCTATCCTCTAAAAAGTTTTATTTTGATGTTCTATTCAGAATGAAAGGATTCGGTCTGCTTTATCTGCTATTTTTATCTGTAATTCTTTCTATTCCTGCAAGTGTTAAGATCAATCACGTTCTTGAGATTTTCAGAGGTATTGAACTTCCAAGAATCGTAGCCATGATCCCTCCTAGCTATGTTGCTCAGGATGGCTCCTTCAAGCCATTAGTTGAAGACAACAGCTATAAGGAAATCTTTACAACAGACGGAACTCTTGCAGTTGTATACAATGTAAAGGATCAGCCTTTATCCGGTAATGCTCAGAAGGCTATTGTCGAGCTTAATTCAAAGACAATATCTGTAAAGGCTCCAAACCAGAAGACTGTTGTTAAGTACACTGATCTTGTGACCACAGGTACTAACTTTGATCCTCTTGAGGTTTCAAATGTTGTGGATGCTCTTTTCGGTCTTGCAGTTCCATTCATCTTCATTTTTCTTCTATGCTGGTTCTTCTGCATTCTGGTCTTTAATGCTCTTGTAATGGCTGTTTTATCGAAGTTTCTCTTTGTTTTTGTTGGAAAAATCAAGACATCCTTTGGTAATACGCTAAGACTTAGCTCATTTGCAAATACTATAGTAGGTCTACTGTTATTAGTAGAACTTATTTTAAATGTTAAACTTCCATTCAATCTGGTCATGCTTCTGCCTATGGTATACATGATTCTTTTTGTGAGAAATTTCCGTTTCGAGCTTGAAAAGAATGGTGTGGAAGAATTTGTCAGAAAATATACCCCTCAGGGGACAACAATCAAAAATTATGATAACGAGAGCTCACAGCCATCAAGAAGAGACATTTCCGACTTTACAGATGGCTTAGATTCAACTACAAATAAAGGTAGGAACCCTGTAGAAGATCCTGTTGAAAATCAGACTGATACAGCAGAAGAAAACAAAGAGTTATCCTCTGAGACTTCTGAAGGTTCTACCAATACCAAGACTCAGTCTAAGTCTTCGGACAGCTCTGGTGACGGCCCTGGATTTTTTGCTCCATAAGGATTTCGTATGAAAAAGGTTGTGCTTTCTTTAGCTTCTGTTTTATGCGCTTTTTACGCCAATGCTCTTGAGATTACGATAGAGAATCAGACCGACGCTACAGTGGTTATGGCCTTTTCATATCTTGATAACAAGGAAAATGACTGGGTAGTAGATGGATGGTATAACGTTATGCCAAAGCAGAAGGCCAAGGTCGAGCTGGACAGCAAGAACGATATCTATTATCTGTACTCAGAGTTTTCTAATGGTAAGAAGCTTGAGGGGGGAAAGGGATCGGTTGATCTGAAGGTTAGGGACCGCTCATTTTTCTACAAGCAAAAGCAGATCCCTGATGATGTGGACCGAAAGGTAAGCTTCCTGCGCGCCAGAGGCAACGATGGACATGCTCTGATCCGAATCAAGTAAAGTCACAATTAAAAATATCTCAAGCTGTAAAATCGTTATTGTTTTTGGTTATTATTTTAGAACTGAACGTTAAAATAGAGACAATACAAACTCAGATTTCACTGCCTTAAATAAACAGAAAAATCCAGGTTGTATATTGTTAAGAAGGTGATTGCTAATCTAATCCTTTTCTCCAAGCTCAAGCCACAGCTTGGCCAGCTCAAGATTATCCTCAAAGGTCTGAGCTCCGCCTGTAAAGCCAGATTTATGAATAAAGGTCATATTCTTAAGTCCGGTTGCCTTATCAAGCTCGGTATCGTTAAGTCCTCTCCATGCTGCAGGAGCGGATAGTCTGTTCTTAAAGCGCTGTGCCTTTGACTGAGGCAGGGACTGTACTCTCCATCTCTGGTTTCTGTCTGGGTATACAGCGATAAGACAGTCTTTGAAGATCTCTGGATTGTTCAGAACAGCACTGGTCCAAGGCAGTCTCTCATGCATAATCAGAATTTCACCGCCAGAGTAGGCTTCAATTACCTTGGCTACACCGCTTTCAGTGTGAAGTGCATTGATTGCCGCATTAAGAAGGATGGTCTTGAGCATTTTAACTGTCTGATTAAAGGACTTGTCCTGCTCTGCACCTACCTTATTTGGCAGATTCATCATGGCTACAATGAAAGGAATATCAGCTGTAGCCTGATAAAGCTCATTTAATCTGTTGACTATAGCTCTTTCACTATCTGTCTTTGGATCGGTTATCAGATCGACATAGCCTGTCAGCTGACCATTGTCATTTAAATCAATCATGGTCATGATATCTTCATCGATACGTACAAATGCGCTGTCGATTACTTTTGCTGAAGGACGGAATTCAAGCTCCTTCTGTGCAACCTTTTTTAGGTACTCGTGTCCGAATTTATTCCACATCAGACCTGCTGTGGCATATTTGACTCCGTTGTCACGACACAGTTTGAAATCTTTTGAGTGGTGATCAAAGTGTTTGTCATCATTGATATTTGACACATCAATAATGATATCAGCTTTTTCAAGCTCTGCAGGATCACGTGATCTGATGATTGAAGACGTATCAAAAAGGTATGTAAGAATGGCACATGCAGTGGTTTCGTCTGCGTGAAAAGTTCCGTCGTGGGTAGCTATTATCATTTCGTCTCCTTAGCTGCGAAAAATTCTATCACAAAAAGAGATGACAAATTGCCAAAAATTGCTATTATGAGCGCACTGTTCACTATTTGTATCGAATTATGTTAAAAGATAGCAAAGTTTATTTGGCTCCCCTTGAGGGACTGGCAGATGGCCCTATGCGTGAGGTTTTATGTGCTCACGGCGGCTATGATCTGTGTTTCTCAGAATTTATCCGTATTACTGATCTGTGTGTTTCAGAGAAAACTCTGATCCGCGAGATCCCTGAGTTTTTAAATGACTGCAAGACTCCAGATGGTACTGATCTGCGTGTGCAGTTTTTAGGAGATAATCCTAAAACTCTGGCTTTATCTGCCGTTAAAGCACATAAACTTGGTGCAAAATCCATTGATATCAATTTCGGATGCCCTTCAAGATTCGTTCACCATTCAGGAGCTATGCTCTTAAAAGAACCTGAGCTGATGCACGAGATTATGTGTACAGTTCGTGAGGCTCTTCCTCCTGAGTGTGAGCTGTCTGCAAAGGTAAGACTTGGCTTTGCTGATAAAGCTGAGGCTCCTGAGGTGATTAAGGCTGTTGCTGTTGATGGTGTTAAGGAAATTACTGTTCACTGTCGAACCAGAAAAGATTTATACAAGGAAGATGCCTTAGACTGGTCTTCAATGCGTAATCTTCATGAACTGGCTCCTAATGCTACTCTTATTGCCAACGGAAATATCAACTCTCTTGAAGATGCCGTAAAGTGTAAGGAAATCACCTTATGTAACGACTTTATGTGCGGCAGAGGTGCTTTTGCTATTCCTAACTTAGGTCATGTGATTAAGGAAGGGGCAGAGCCATTTTCAATTGTTGATATCCTGAAGACCGATGTTGAGGTTATTGAGGTCTTTGCCAAATCAAGACCTACCGAGAAGATGGTAATGGATAGAGCCAAGCAGTTTTTAGGTTATGCAAGAGTTCACAGAAGAGAATTAAATCCATTTTTTAAAGTTTTCTGTAAGTGCGTAACCGTAAACGATGGACTAAAATTATTACATGACGAGATAAATCGTGAGGAGCATAATTCTAATGATAATTAAATCTAAACTCGTTCTGTTATCAGCCATTCTTTTAGGCTTTTCTGCATACGCAGAAACCCAGATGGCTTATTTTCCACCAGTTCCTGAATCTTGGAATGTAAAGGTAGAAGGTACATCTATTGAGTACTCATCTCCTGTGAATAAGAAAACTCAGCCTCAGCCTAAGACCAAGGTTCGTTTTCAGTATACAAAGACTACTCAGGACAAGGATGCTACAACTCTTGCTCAGGAGTATGCCAAAACCAATGAATGTGGAGCCCCAAGAGAACAGGGCAAGGCTTTCTTTACTATTTCATGTCCTAATATAGCAAGAAATGCTGTTATTGTAGGCGAGCCTAATAATATGTATTTCATTGAGTTATCTGGAGAGGTTTCAGCAGAGGCGAAGAATCTTATCAATACCTATGTAACTTCTATTGTTAACGGCAAGAGAACCTTTGAGGACCGAGAGATCGGTGAGAAGGTCTCACGTTAGGAATTATCGTTATTCCTCAAAAAAAGCGCAGGTGCGCTTTTTTTTTATGCTTTTCAATAAAAAAGGCAGAAGACTAACCTTCTGCCTTTGCATAATCTTAAGCTCTAAAGTCTATTCTTTTGCCTGTGAATCTTCAATCTTCTTTGGAAAAACGAAGCTTGCAAGAATACCTACTGTCAATGCTGAGGCAATCACAATCAGAGAGGTATAAACGTCAATATCAAGGCCTACACCGAACAGATGCAGAGAAGCTGCTGCAAATAGTTTAAATGCAACAAAGAACAGCAGGAAGATAACAGCCTTTTCAAGATGTACCAGTGCGTTTCTTAAGGCGTCCAGAATAAAGAACATTGAACGCAGACCAAGCATTGCAAAGATCATACATGAGTAAACAATGAATGGATCCTTTGAAACAGCGATAACTGCAGGAACTGAATCAAAGGCGAACATTACATCAGAGGTCTCAACAATTGCCAGGCACAGGAATAATGGGGTAGCAAAGAACAGTCCTTTTCTCTTGAGGACGATATCCTTGTTCTCTTCTTTTTTCAGCTCTTCTTCAACGTGTTCTCTTGAGATAAAGAAATTGTGTCCGTAGAGCTTTGGATACAGAGGAAGGAACATCTTTACAAACTTAAATGCTGGATGGGCAGAGAAGTCTGAGGTTTCCTCATGCTCTTTCTTCTTGAGCATCAGAATAGCTGAAACTGCAACCATTACAGCGAATACGATTTCAACATATGGTCCAAGAGCAAACAGGCTGGTACCGATTAAAACGAAGATAAGTCTGAAGACAACTGCTCCGATAACACCCCAGTAAAGTACACGGTGGGTATAGCCAGATTTGATACCGAACCAGGAGAATATCGCCATAATTGCAAAAAGGTTATCAACCGACAGCGCCATTTCAAAGGCATAACCTGCAAAGTATAGTGATGCAGCTTCTGCTGAGAAATGGAAGTACAGGAAGAGGCCAAAGGAAACTCCAATGACGATCCAGAATATAGTCCAGAAGGCTGCTGCTTTAATCGAGATTGGTTTGTCGGCTCTGTGGGCAAAAAGATCGATTACAAGGCCGGAAATAGCTAAAAGGGTAAAGATGATTAGTGTTTCAAGTTCAAGACCAATATGAACAGAATTTTGCATTTTATTATTTTTTTTCCTAAAAAAAATGGTATGTGTTTTTCTCACATACCATTATCTTAATTTGCTTTTTTAAATCAAGTTTATTTTACAAAATTATAGTTCTGTAAAGGATTGCCTGAAATATATCTTGAGGTTGCATCTGCAAGTGGAGATGCATCAAAGCAGCTGGTGGTACCTAAATGGCAGGTTGGACCGTCAGGTCTTGCCAGTACCAGCAGGGTATCCTTGTCACAGTCGCAGGTGATTGATCTCATGTGCAGGAAGTTTCCTGATTCCTCACCCTTGGTCCACAGTTTCTGTCTTGCTCTTGAGAAGAAGGTTACATAATGGGTATCAATGGTTTTCTGGATTGATTCCTTGTTCATATAGCCCATCATTAAAACCTGACCGGTCTGGCAGTCCTGAACAATTGCAGGAATCAGCCCGTCATTCTTTTCAAAATCTAAATCGTCAATGCTTTCAAAACCATGGAAATATCTAATCACGGATACAAACTCCTTTTCCTTTTAAATAATTCTTAAGCTCAGGAATATGGATGGTTCCCTTATGAAATACTGAAGCTGCCAGAGCTCCGTCAGTATTAGCAAGCTCAAAGGCCTCATAGAAATGCTCCATTGTGCCTGCACCGCCTGATGCAATCAGAGGTACGCTGCAGATTTCACGAACCTTCTTAAGCTGCTCTAAATCGTAACCATTACGCATACCGTCCTGATTCATCATGTTCAGGACAATCTCGCCTGCACCTCGTTTCTGAACTTCTTTTACCCATTCAAGAGTGGTCCAGGAGGTAGTGGTGGTCTTGCTTACATCACCGGTATACTGTTTTACCTGATAGTTATTAAGTTCCTTATTATAGTAGGTATCGATTCCGACTACCACACACTGAACACCAAACTTATCTGCAAGACGGGTGATAAGAGTAGGATCTGCAAGAGCAGGAGAGTTGATGGAAATCTTGTCGGCTCCGTACTGAAGAATGGTTCTTGCATCCTCAACAGACTTGATTCCGCCAGCCACTGCAAAAGGAATATTGATAACCTCAGCGACCTTTGCAACCCATGATTTGTCTACACGACGGTTGTCAGAGGAGGCTGTAATATCGTAGAAAACCAGCTCATCGGCACCTTCATCTGCATATCTTTTTGCAAGATCGATAATTGAGCCCATGACCTCGTGATTTCTGAACTGAACGCCTTTTACAACAACACCATCACGAACATCAAGGCATGGAATTATGCGTTTTGCCAGCATTTGATAGCCTCCTCAACTGAGAATTTACCCTCTAAAAGAGAGCGGCCTAAAACTACGGATTTAGCTCTGGCTCTGGCAACATTTCTGATATCGTCTAGTGATGAGATACCGCCTGAGGCAATGATATCCAGATCAGGATATTTAGCATATAAGGAAGCGTAAAGAGAGTTGTTTGCTCCCTTCATCATGCCGTCCTTGCTGATATCGGTTACAAGCACATGCTTGATATGATATGGCAGATAGTGACGCAGAATCTGATCTAAAGTGGTATCAGAGGTCTTCAGCCAGCCGTGGGTTGCCACATAAGGAACATTATCAGTAAGTCTTACATCCAGAGCCAGAGTGAAGTGCTCGGCACCAAAGAGCTTTAACCAGCCTCTGACAAGATGAGGCTGCTTTACAGCAACTGAGCCTACTACAACTCTCTCAACTCCAAGATCAAGAAGATTTCTGATATCAAATTCTGATCTGATACCGCCGCCGGTCTGAATAGGAACAGGGGAAGCCTTTACAATCTTGCTGATAAGAGCTCTCTGTCTTAGAACAGGATCCTTTGCTCCATCCAGATCAACAATATGAATCAGCTCAGCGCCCTGATTGGCTGCATCGTAAATTCTCTTGATAGGATCTACATCGAAAATAGTCTTCTGAGCAAAATCACCTTGCTTAAGACGAACGACGTGACCGCCTGATAAATCAAGTGCAGGGATAATCAATTTTTGCTCCTAGAAATTCTTAATAAAGTTTGTCAGTAACTGTTCACCTGCTGCAGATGACTTTTCTGGGTGGAACTGAACTCCCATAAAGTTGTCTTTGGCAATTGCTGAAGAGAACTCGGTTCCATAGGTGGTCTTGCCTATGGTGTAGTCTCCGGTCTGCATAGCAAATGAGTGATCAAAATAGAAATAGGCATCCTGCTTAATATCAGCAAACAGAGGATGATCGGTGTGACTTACAGTATTCCATCCCATGTGAGGAAGACGCAGTCCGTCGCACTTTAGCTTTACAACTCGTGACTTTACGATATCAAGACAGTCAATCACGCTGTCCTGTCCTAAAGGAACTTCCTCTGAATCGGTAGCCTGAATCTGCATGCCAAGACAGATACCTAAAAGAGGCTTTTTAGTCTCAAGAATAAAATCTCTAAGCTTATACTTATTGATTCCATCCATTACAGCACTGGCTGTACCTACGCCTGGCAGCACCAGTCTGTCTGCCTTTTCAAAATCAGCAATCTCTGATGAAACTACTGCTTCATAGCCGATTCTCTTAAAGGCCTGTACTACAGAATTTAAATTGGCTGAACCTGTGTCAATGATAGAAATCTTCATGATTAAAGCTTTCCTTTTGAAGATGGCAGTTCATTTCCTGATCTTGCAAGTGCAACTCTCAGGGCTCTTCCGAATGCTTTGAATAAAGCTTCAATCTGGTGGTGGGCATTACCCTCACTTACATACATATGAAGGCTTAATCCCATAGCTACAGCCAGAGCATGGAAGAAATGAGGAACCATCTGGGCTGACATCTGACCAACCTTGTCACGGGTGAAATCGGCGCAGAAATCAAACTTGACGTGAGGACGGCCTGAAATATCTAGTGCGACAGTGACATTGTCATCATCAAGACAGTCTGCAAATACCTTTGCATAAACCTCATCCATAGGAAGCACGAAGCCGAATCTGCCGATGCCTCTCTTATCGCCTAAAGCTTTTAGCAGAGCTTCGCCTAAAGCAATGCCGGTATCCTCAATGGTATGATGATCATCCACTTCAAGATCGCCTTGAATCTTGGCATCAATGCTGATACCGCCGTGGGTTGCAATCTGATCAAGCATGTGGTCAAAAAAGCCGATACCGGTATCAAAGTGAGAGCGACCGCTATGATCTAAATCTACAGTGATCTTAATCTTGGTTTCGCGGGTGTTTCTCTCAACAGTGGCAACACGAGGCAGAGAGCAGAGTTCATCTGCAATTCTGTCCCATCCCATATTCTCAGGGTCGTACTTTATAGGAGTGATGCCCATGTTCTGTCCCATCTTGACGTCAGTATCTCTGTCACCGATGAAATAGGATTTTGTTCTATCCCATGAGGTGTCCTTAAGATATGACATTACAAGACCAAGCTCAGGCTTTCTGCAGCTGCAGTGATCCTCTGGCTTGTGAGGGCAGATCAGCACCTGTTCAAAATCAATACCCTGACTCTCCAGGGTATTTAGAATAAGCTCGTGTGCAGGTGTGAATGTATCAAGAGGAAAGGACTCTGTTCCAAGTCCATCCTGATTTGAAACCATAACAAAGGTGTAGCCAGCAGCCTGAAGCTTTAACAGGGCAGGAATAACATTCTTTTCAAACTTTACCTTTGATAGCGCATCAACCTGATAATCCTCAGGCTCGGTTACTAAAGTTCCGTCTCTGTCGATGAAAAGATATTTTTTCACACTAAATCTCCACGCCCTTGAGGTAGCGCATCAGCTCCTCTAATTCAGCATCAGAGCCGATTGTTATTCTTACGCAGTTCTTAAGACCAGGCTTGGTTTCAAAGGAACGTAGAATTACACCTTTCTGAACCATGGCATCGAAAACCTTAGGACCGTCTTTAAACTCAACTAAAATGAAGTTTCCTACAGAGTCAAAGGTTTTAACAACAAAAGGCAGAGACTCTAAAGCCTCCTTCAGCTTTGCTCGTCTTTCATTGCACTTTACAACTCGCTCACGGGTCATTTCGACACCGTGATCTGACAGTGCCTGAACCGCAATCTGAGCTACTGGATCGGAGATTGGATATGGATCAATTACCTTCAGCATTGCCTTGATAATGTTTTCGTTGGCAATAGCAAAACCGCAGCGGATACCTGCAAGGGCAAATGCCTTTGAGAGAGTTCTGGTGATAATCAGATTCTCGTGATCCTTTACCATTGAGGTGTAATCATCAGCCTCTGATGCGAACTCTACGTAAGCCTCATCCATAACAATCAGAGTATCTGGAAGAGCTTTAAGAAGTTTTTCAAGCTCAGCTTTCTCGAAGATATTGCCCAGTGGATTTGCTGGAGAGTCAATAAATACAGCCTTAATCTTAAATGAGCTGCTGTTGACTGCATCAATCAGTGACTGAGCCTTTAATGAGAAATCAGCCTCTCTTTTAGCTGTAGCAACAAGTACATTGTTGGTGTTTGCTGCAACCTCATACATTCCGTAGGTTGGAGGGGCAATCAGAATACCCTCAGAGCCTGCCTCGCAGAAGGTTCTGATGATAAGTCCGATAACCTCGTCTGAGCCACGGGCTGCAAGTACCATTGACTTGTGTACACCGGCAAAGTCAGCATATCTTTCAATCAGTTCCTCTGGCTGACAGTCAGGATATCTGTTGAGTGTTGATGAATTTAAAAAATAGCCCTCTGATTTAGGAGACTCGTTGGCGTTGAGGAAGTTATGACCATGACCACCAATACGACGAGCTGATAAATAAGGGACAAGCTTCTGTACGTGTTTGGTAATTAGTTTTTCAAAGTTCATAAAATTATCCTCAGTTTAAATATCTTTTACTCTCACAACTACGGCATTTCTGTGGGCATCAAGCCCCTCAGCTGAAGCCATGGTGGTGACAGTCTTTGAAATCTCTTTTAATCCTTCCTTTGATGCTCTCTGAATGGTATAGCGTCGTCTGTAGTCATCTGTACCCAGAGCACTGAAGGTCTTTGCATAACCATAGGTTGGAAGAGTATGGTTGGTGCCTGAAGCATAATCGCCTAAAGACTCTGGAGTGTATGCTCCAACGAAGATTGAGCCTGCATTTCTTAGTTTGCCGATTAGTGAATCAGGATCATCAATCTGCAGAATCAGATGCTCAGGAGCATATCTGTTTGATAGCTCTGCAGCCTCATCTAAGGAATCCACAACTAAGGCTGTACTCTTGGATAGAGCCTTAAGAGCGATTTCCTTACGAGGAAGAGCTTCAAGCTGCTCATCAACCTTCTGCATAACCTTGTTTGCAAATTCCTGGCTTAAGGCAATTAAAATCACCTGTGAGTCTGGACCGTGTTCAGCCTGAGAGAGCAGATCTGCAGCAATATATTCTGGATTTGCGCTGTCTGATGCAATTACCAGAACCTCTGAAGGACCTGCAGGCATATCGATTGAAGCACCCTGTGCATCGTTGGATACGATTCTCTTTGCCATGGTTACAAACTGGTTGCCAGGTCCAAAGATCTTAAGAACCTTTGGCACGCTTTCTGTACCATAGGCCATGGCTGCTATAGCCTGAGCACCGCCAAGATTGAAGATTCTCTTTACACCAGCTTTTGATGCAGCATAAATAATGGCATCAGAAATTGGAGGAGGTGAGCATAGAATTACCTCAGGGCACTGAGCAATCTTTGCTGGAACAGCAAGCATCAGCGCTGTTGATACTAATGGAGCTGAACCGCCTGGTACATAAAGACCTACAGAATCGATTGGATGAGTATGAGTCTCACATACAATTCCAGGAAATGTCTCTAGCTTTATGTGATGAGGTTTCTGCTCAGCGTGAAACTTTGCGATGTTCTCATAGGCTGTATCAATTGCCTTTTTAAGGTCTGCATCAACTCTTTTGCAGGCTGCGCTGATTTCCTCTGCTGTCCATTCGATATTCTCACCCTCAAACTTATCAAGGGTCTTAGAATACTCAAAAAGGGCGGTATCGCCCTCTTTGCGGATTCTGGAAATAATTGATGTAACAATCTCTCTGATCTTGTCAGATGAGGCCTGAGCAGGTCTCATCAGAGCAGCTTCCTGCTCCTTGCTGCTCAGTTCTTTCCAAATCTTTACTTCCATTTCTGTCCCTTATTAGCCAAGCATTTTTTCAATAGGAACAACCAGAATAGAGGTTGCACCAAGAGCCTTTAGCTGTTCTAGAGTTTCCCAGAACACCTTTTCTCTTGATACTACATGAAGTGCAACTCTGTCGGAACTGCCTTCAAGTTCGATAATTGAAGGATTCTCGGCACCTGGCAGGATAGCTCTAATCTGCTCTAGCTTAGCCTTTGGAGCATTCATCATGATGTATCTGCTTTCAACAGCTGACATAACGCCCTTGAAACGCTCGATAATCATATCTGCGATTGCCTGCTTCTCTGGGAATAAAGGCTGATCACGTCCAATCAGGACAGCCTTTGAGGTATAAATTGTCTCAACTTCCTTAAGACCGTTTGACTGCAGGGTTGCACCGGTACATACAAGATCACAGATAGCGTCTGCTAGACCTGCGCGAGGGGCAACCTCAACAGAACCGGTTAACAGAACTGATCTGAAGTTAACACCGGCATTCTTCATAACACGACGAAGCAGGTGAGGGTAGGTGGTTGCAATCTTCTTGCCTTCAAGATCAGAAAGACCGTGCCATTCCTCTTCCATTGGAACTGCTACAGATAGTCTGCAGTCACCGAAATTCAGCTTTAGAACTTCATTGAATCCTGTATACATTCCATCTAAATCACGCTGCATGGTGGTTTCTTCAAGAACATTCTGTCCCACAATACCCCAGTCAACAACATGATCCATAACAAGACCTGGAATGTCGTCATCACGTACTCGCAGAATGTCTATAGGCAGATTTTCAGCATGTGCAAGCAGATGATCTCGGTTAGAGGAAATCTTAATTCCACTGTCTTTGAATAACTTTAAGGTTTCATCAGTTAGTCGCCCAGATTTCTGAATTGCAATACGCAGGCGCTTCTTTTCGCTGCCATTATTTTCGCAACATGCTTTGCAAGTACTCATATTTATCTCTTTAATTTAAATGAAAAACAATAAGAAAAAGTGAAATAAATCACTTAGAACCCTAATAGTGTAACATAATTCAAAATAAAGCAAATATATTGAAAGGTAACAAGATTCAAGCTCCAAAACTGATCAGTTTTGGAGCTTGAATATAGAGAATAGTTTTTGTTTTGGGGAGTGGTTTAAAGATTTTCAGAAATTAATTTATCTAAGGTTCCATCTTTCTTCCATTTTTCGATAAGAGCATCGATAAAAGGTGACAGATCTGAACCCTTTGCGCTAACAATTCCGTAGGCCTGGGGAGCAAATTCATCCTTTAGGATTACATAATTTCCGTCTAAATGAGACTCCAGAATGATCTTGTCGTTACAGAAAGCCTGGATTTCGTTAGTATCCAGATCCTCCATTACAGCCCCATCTGTATCATAGGATTTGAAGGTTATCTTGTTGTTCCATAGATCTGCGTCGAATGATTTATCTTCATATGCAGACTTATCAATCAATCCTTTGGAAATCATGTATTTTACAAGCTCTTTTGAAGCGGTTGCGTTTCTGATAACGCCGACTTTCTTTCCTTCCAAGTCCTTAACTGATTTTATGTTTGAATTTTTGTTTACAAGTACTGATATATTGGTAACAAAGTAAGGGGATGAAATATCGTATTTCTGCTTTCTTTCCTCTGTAATGGTATAGGTACCGATCATGCAGTCCGCATAGTCGATCTCAAGTACATTGTCGCGGTTTGTTGGGGGGGTGATAAAGGTGACATTGACCTTGTCTCCGATTGCTTTGGCAATCATCTTGGCAATTGATGGCTCAAGTCCTTTATATTCGCCTGTTTTGCTATCCTGAAGAGATAGTATTTTTAGATCATTATTAACAGATACTCTAAGCTCTTCATTGTCTTTAATTCTCTGAAGTCTGCTTTCATCTGCATAAGCTGAGCTTACTAAAGAACAGACTAGTACAGCTGCTGAAGTAATAATTGATAATTTGTTTAAAAGCATATAGTAACCTCAACATATAAACAGAATACCAACTTAAGTTTAAGCATATATATATTGCCCGTAAAATTTATGGTTCTAATCATAATTTCGGGGTTTTGTTAAACCCCGTTATATTTTCCAGGGAAATTCCACAT
Source organism: Succinivibrio dextrinosolvens DSM 3072 (assembly GCF_900167015.1). Classification (GTDB taxonomy): domain Bacteria; phylum Pseudomonadota; class Gammaproteobacteria; order Enterobacterales; family Succinivibrionaceae; genus Succinivibrio; species Succinivibrio dextrinosolvens. The sequence goes on along the minus strand of NZ_FUXX01000013.1, from coordinate 247 downwards.
TATTAGAAGCTTGAAATATTCAAAATCTCTAAAACCATAAGCCTTTCTTTTTATCACTTTTATTTTATTGTTTATTCCCTCAACTATTGAAGTTCCAACTCTATACAGACTTGAGTTAATTATTCCATCCTTATACTTCCTTTCCTGAACCTCGGCAAACTTAACTATTTCTGGTACTTCTGAGCTTAAAGCCATATCTCTCCATTCATTCCAACGTAAGGATGCATCCTCAACAGTGTCACAGAAA
>NZ_FUXX01000032.1 GCF_900167015.1 Succinivibrio dextrinosolvens DSM 3072 | reverse complement strand
AAGTGAACTCCAAAAGGAGTCAGCACTGTGAACCCTCTGAAGCTGAACAGTAATGTCAGCAGTAGGAATCCCCTTGCTTCAGCAAGGGGAGGATGTCAAACAGATTCTACTTATAATCAGACATCAGTTGGAGCACCTTCAACTGGTTTCTTACCAAACTTCAGTAAGCTTACTAAGCAGATTACAGCAACTACAACACCAATGATGTTAGAAGTTGAGATATCTAAGCCAAAGCCCATTGTCTTCTCAAAGCAGATATAGCTTACAGATACAACAGTGATGAAGCTTGCTGGAAGTGTGCAGATCCAGTGGAACTTATCCTTTCTGTACAGGTAAGCAGCTGCTGACCATAAGCAGATTCCTGCAAGAGTCTGATTTGAGAAACCGAAGTATCTCCAGATGATGTTGAAGTCAATCTGAGATAAAGCAATACCGATTAGGAAAACAGGGATTGCAATTACAAGTCTCTTCATTGGCTTAATCTGTGGAAGATGAACTACATCAGCGATGGTTAAACGTGCAGCTCTGAATGCGGTATCACCAGAGGTAACTGGAAGGATAACCACACCAAGAATTGCCAGAAGACCACCAAAACCACCTAATAAGGCAACGCAAGAGTCGTTAACAACAACAGCAGGACCGCCTGCAGACAGTAGAGCCTGAGCATCTGGGTAGAAGGTCATACCAACAGTACACCATACTAGACCAATGAAGCCCTCAGCAACCATTGCACCGTAGAATACCATACGACCTTCTGACTCATTCTCAACACAGCGTGCCATTAGAGGAGACTGGGTTGAGTGGAAGCCTGACAGAGCACCACAAGCAATAGTAATGAATACTAGAGGGAAGATTGGCAGATCATTTGGATGGGTATTGTGTTCAAAGGTAGCCCATGAGTAGAAGTTTTCTGGCATTTCAACAAACAGACCAATGGTTACACCAATAGCCATGATTAGTAGTAATGCGCCGAATATAGGGTAGATTCTACCGATGATCTTATCAATAGGAATGATGGTAGCAAGGAAGTAGTATGCAAAGATTACACCTAACCATGCACCGAAGGTCATTACACCGTCAAAGTGACCAACTGAAAGCTTTGCTAACAGACCAGCAGGAGCTGTTGCGAATACAACACCTACCAGTAACAGAAGAATTGTTGCGAAGACACGCATACCATTCTTGGCAATCTTACCTAGGTTATAACCTACAACATCAGGTACGTTTGCACCGCCGTAGCGAACAGAAAGCATTCCTGAGAAGTAATCATGAACAGCACCGGCAAAAATAGTACCGAAAACAATCCATAATAAAGCGGTTGGACCATAAACAGCACCTAGGATAGGACCGAATACGGGACCTACACCTGCGATGTTTAGTAACTGAATCAACCATAGTTTCCACTTAGGCATGGCAACATAGTCAACACCGTCACTCTTTGTTTTAGCTGGGGTTGATCTAGCTGGATTTGGGCCGAAAATTCTTTCGACGATACGTCCATACACGAAATAACCTACAAGCAAGGCTATTACCGAGATAATAAACCACATATATCTTGGCATACACGACTCCTTATATTTTTATGTTTGTTAAGTAACTGTATATTAAAATTTTCTTGCTAGGAATAATCTAAGAATTTATGAAAAGTTGATAGGACTCCACGAAATTTAAGAGTAGTTTTAGATATCAATCACATTCCTAAGATTAATTTTTGATAAATTCTAAGAGTTTACATTTATTGGAAACGTTTTAGATTTTTATAATTCTTCATTTTGATAAAAAGCCTAATTTAAGCCTATGCTACACTTCGTTATTTTTAGGTAAACGTTTACAACATAACCAAAAAAAAATGAATAAACTCGATTCTATTCAGAAATTCTGAATGATGCCGATATGTATGTATAACCATTAATAAATAAAAAATAAATCTATCTAAAAAGAGGTAACACTATATGCCACTATATCTGACAAATATAGCGAGTATGAGTGCTATGAGGACATTGAATAATGTTACCTCAGGATTAGATACGGTCTATCAGAGACTTGCTTCTGGAAAAAGAATCAACTCAGCAAAAGATGATCCTGCAGGACTTATGATTGCAGATCGACTTACAGCTCAGATCAATGGTTATAAGCAGGGCTCTAGAAATCTGAATGATGGTTTATCTGTTGCTCAGACCATGGAACATGCGCTTGATGAAAGCAAGAATATGCTTCAGAGAATCAGAACTCTGGCAATTCAGGCCGCATCAGGAACGTATGATGATAGTTCAAGACTGGCAATAGATACAGAAGTGCAGGAGTTATGCAATGAAATCTCAAGAATCTCAAACAGTACAACTTTCGCTGGAGCACAAATCCTTGCAGGTAACACTGGCGGGCTTTTCAGTGCTAATGGTAGCATTGATATTCAGTGTTCTGGCAATGTAGGTGATAAAATCTCGATTCCTGGCTTTGCCCAGGGATTCTCTATGTCAGGACTATGTTCTTATACAGGAGTACTGACAACATCCTCCTTTATAAAAGAAAGTGGATCTACACTGTCTTTTAGTCTTACATCTGCTCAGAATGCAGAATCAGTTATCGGATGTATCGATAAATACATCAACGCAATAAGTAGTTATCAGTCCAGACTTGGAGCAGTTCAGAATCGAATGGAATCAGCTATCAGAAACAATGACTCCATGTATGAAAACCTGTCGGATGCCCGTTCAAGAATCACAGATACTGATTATGCAGAAGAGGCATCAAAACTTGCCGAGCTAATGGTACGACAACAGATAATTGCAGCTTTATTCTCAAGAATCAACAACAGCAAGAGTGTAATTCTATCCCTGCTCGGAGGCTGATTTCTCACCACTTACGAAACAAAAAGCGTACTACCGCTTTGTGCAATAGTACGCCTTAGGATTTTATTATCTAGAAGAGATAAACTAGTTAGCCTGTACCTTAACAGCCTGAGCACCTGAGTAAGACTTGAATTCTTCAACAAGCACGTCTGCAAAGCCAGGATACAGTCTTGAAATCTCCTGATCTGGAATTGGATTATCCTTCTCATTGTAGAAGGTAATTGAACTGTACTTCTTCTGGTGGATACCAACACGGATCTTATACTTACCGGTGTTAATGTCCAGAAGACGTCTACCGTGTACATTGGTCCAGTTATCAGTATTATCCTGAACCTCAACATCATATAAAGCCTTTGAAACTGAGTGCTTTAGAACCTTCCAGCCACACTTGTCGAACAGGCCTTCCAGGATAGCATTAGTGGTTTCAAATGGAGCCTCAACGATAATTGCCTGATGTCTGTTATGGTCCTTACCAAGAGAAACAACAAGATTATCAGGATCTGCCTCAGCCTCATGCTGCTTAGCATCAATTTCGTGAATGATATTGTTGGCAAAGCCCATAGCAAAACGTTCCTGCTCGATCATATCAAGCAGGTCTTCCATACCCTTGCCTGAGGATAAAGAAGTCATTGAACCGATAAGCTTAGAAGCGATACCTAGGGAACCATCAGAATTTCTTCCGACACGGATCTGATAGATCTGGTTATATTTCTTAAGACCGACATCAGCATCAGTTGCATCATAAGGCTTACCGAATTCGGTAAAATCACGAGAAATGGTGGTTAACAGATACTGACCAGGAGCAATCTTGCCGACACCGATATTCATATGTTTTAGAACTGAAGCTAACAGCATCCAGGCATCATCTTCAGAGTGAATACCGTGTGAGCCGTTTCTCTCAAACCAGACAATAGCTTCACCGTCAATCCACTGAGTATGAATACCCATGTCTGATCTGTATGGAGCGGTAGGAGGGCGAACATCAACAGCTTCACCTAAAGGACCGTGCAGAGATTTGGCATTAACCTGAGGAATAACAAGTTCCTGATTAGTACCAGGATTATCCAAACCTTCAGGTACAACAAGAGTATTTCTGTAGATCTTCGAATCAACGTGCTCGTAATAGCCTGTAACCTCTCTTGTACTCTTGTCCATACCAAAATATTCTTGGTAATAGTCCTTTACAGTAACGCATCCTGTCATGGTAAGAGCTGGCAATGCCATTACAGTTACGACTAAAGCAAGTTTATCTAACTTATACTTTGTCACCTAAATACTCCTGTATCTTAATACTTGTTCTGATGATATCTGATAAATGCAGTTAGATAGATATCAGTTTAATTATCATTTTTAAGTTATCCCTGGATTAACTGCATTCAACATAGCCAGGCAAACTTAGAGAACAGAATACTAATCCCTCCGCTCTATGGCGACATTTTGGGACAGTAATGTTCATTGCTTTGGAGCACCGCTTTTTAAAGCGATGCCCCATTGATTAAAGCTAATTATTCATCCTGCTGAAGAAGAGGTTTCTGTAGGTAATTAAACAGATTGGTACTTACCATGTTTAAAACCTCTTTGATTGATGAAAGCTCTGGATCATAAGCATTGATATATGTTGGCTCTGAACCTGGTTCATAATAGCAAACACTAGAGAAAACAGCGTCAACATCAGTATCTGAAAGAGTCAGAGAACATCTGAAATCAATCAAACGCTCCACACCAGCCTGGATTAGTAGAGGATCTCTCATTTCCTTACGGAAATTGATTACGCCCATTGATCTGTCATCTAAGAAGATCTGATTAGGACGAACACCTACCTTAACCCAATGTTCAGCCTTATCGTATGCTCTTTCTAGCTGATTGTCAGAATGATAAGTGAATGCAACTTCATAGTCACTGCCTGGTGGAGGCGCAACCTTATCCTCTGCCTTCTGAGCGTTGTCATTTTCATAATCTGACATAGTGTACTTACTCCTTCTTCCACTTATCGTTTGTTATACAGAAACTTTTTTGGTCTCTCTTAAGGCAACAGTCAAGTTGAACTCTGGCTTACCTTCAGTAGAGTTCTTGCTGTCGACACAGAAATAACCTTCTCTCTCAAACTGGAAACTCTGTCCTACTTTAGCATCCTTCAGACTAGCCTCTAAAGCTGCATTCTCAATTTCAATCTTAGAGTTCTTGTTTACAGTTGAAAGGAAATCCTCTGCAGCACCTGGATTAGGTACGTTAAACAGATTCTCATATAGATTTACCTTTCCACGATAGCAGTTGTTTGCATCAACCCAGTGGATAACTCCCTTTGGCTTATGACCTTCAATGGTAGCACCTACAGAATTTGGAACAGCTACAACGTGAACAACAGTAACCTTGCCATCACTATCCTTCTCACAGGAAACTGCCTGAACAACATATGAATTGCGCAGACGAACCTCATGACCTAACTTCAGACGCTTGTACTGCTTGTTAGCTTCCTCTCTGAAATCAGCCTCATCAATATAAAGTTCCTTGCTGATGGTAATGGTTCTTGTACCTAAATCCTCTCGCTCAGGATGATTGCTGATGGTATAAGAGGTATCAGTTACCCCCTCTTCGCCATAGTTATCAATAACAAGCTTAATTGGATGTAAAACAGCCATAGCGCGAGGAGCGTTTCTGTTAAGATCATCTCTGATACATGACTCAAGAGCGCTCATTTCAACAACATTTTCCTGCTTGGTTACACCGATACGACGGCAGAACTCTCTGATTGATGCAGGAGTATAGCCTCTGCGGCGCAGACCGGAAATGGTTGTAAGACGAGGGTCATCCCATCCGTCAACAATGCCCTCTTTTACAAGAAGGTTTAATTTACGCTTTGAGGTGATAGAGCCTTCCAGGTTCAGACGGCTCATCTCATACTGATGTGGACGAGCCTTAATAGAAATGTGCTCTAAAACCCAGTCATATAATCTACGATTATCCTGGAACTCAAGAGTACAGATAGAATGAGTAATACCTTCGATTGCATCAGAAATGCAGTGTGTAAAATCATACATAGGATAAATACACCACTTATCCTTGGTAATCGCATGCTCAGCAAATCTTACACGATAAATAACAGGATCACGCATACAGATGAATGGAGAAGCCATATCAATCTTTGCTCTTAGGCAAACCTGACCTTCCTTGAATTCACCTGCCTTCATTTTCTCAAATAAAGCGCGGTTTTCCTCGATTGAACGATTTCTGTAAGGACTCTCCTTGCCAGGCTCCTTCAGAGTACCACGATATTCACGAATCTCATCAGGAGAAAGCTCGTCAACATATGCAAGACCTTTATCAATAAGTTCTAATGCATAGCCATACAGACGATCAAAATAGTCTGATGAATGACGGATCTCAGTCCACTTAAATCCAAGCCACTGAACATCTCTCTGAATGGAATTGATATATTCCATGTCTTCCTTTTCAGGGTTGGTATCATCAAATCTTAAATTACATGTACCCTTGTAGTCTCTTGCCAAACCAAAGTTCAGACAGATTGATTTAGCATGACCTATGTGAAGGTAACCATTTGGCTCTGGAGGGAATCTGGTTGCAACATGGTCATGGCGACCTGAATTTAAATCATCATCAATAATGTCGGTAATAAAGTTACGAGGGATTTTTTCCTCTTCACCAACAGCAACAGTCATTTAATAAGCTCCAAAATCCAAAAATACTTAATACACAGATCTTCTCATCTCTAAAGAGAAGTTTCCTCTGCTATTTAATAGCAAAAAAGGGCGACAGTATACAGATACACCTTATGCCCTTTGCTCTTTAGTTTGCACAATCAGTCGGTAAAAGTCTTCCTTGTTATATGACTTCTACTCTAGTGTCCTAAGAGAACATTACTTATTATCTAAATCTCTGCGCTAGTTTTTAAATGCAGATTTCATATACTAACATGCTAATTCTAACAAAGTGCCTGTAAACACTCAATTTTATTAGCTATTTTTATTACAAAAAATCAATTTTTTAATTTTTTTATCTTAAAGTTCAAAATGTTAAAAAACTGCTTTTTTATATTAATGTATAAATTTGCGAGATAGCTTTCATTTTTCCTTGATAATCAGCTAGTAGAATGAGACCGAGAATAATTTCAACAAATGCTACACATAAACTAAAAAAAAGCATATAATTCCATGAATTTTGTATTTGTATATGTAATCTAATTTGAGGATACAAAAATGAGCTTTGAGTCAGAAAAGCCTTTTAATGATTTCCAGCACTTTGCACGTGGTATCCGTCGCAGTGGTGATTTTACTATCAATGAGTCAAACCTGCTTGAGAAGTATGGCACTGCAATGATGGAGCTTTACAACGGAACTCGCAAGCCAAAAACAGAAGAAGAGAAAGTTTTTGTAAAACAGATTACTTCAGATGAGGTTATTACCGATCATAACGCAAAAATTTTCAAAAAGTATCTTCAGGTTATTCAGCCACGTCACCTGCACAGACTATGCTCTGTTGGCAATGATGATGATTTAAATGGCAATGGCTATATGAACAGTTCATCAGACGACACTTCAGGTTTAGATTAAACCATAACGTGTTGCTGAAAAAAGACGCCTTCGGGCGTCTTTTTTCATCTTTAAACTGATTTCTATTTCCTTTCTTCAATTCTTTACAGCTTCTTAATCAGCTTTGCAGGATTACCTCCAACCAGAGTCTTTGATGCAACATCGGAGGTTACAACAGCGCCACCACCAATCACAGCATCATCACCTATGGTTACTCCAGGCAGAATCAGCGCATTTGCTCCAATCCAGACTCTGTTCCCTATCTTTACCTTCTTTGGATGAAGATAGTTAAGAGAGCCAAACTCGTGGTTGTCCGTAATTACAGATGCATTGGGACCTATAAAAGTCCCCTCTCCTATTTCAATACCTCCAGCAGCTATGAATGTACTGTTGTGATTAACAAACACATTCTCGCCTATAAAAAGGTGTCTTGGAAAATATATATGAATCGGAGGAATAAGAATACTAGACGCAGGAAGCTTGCCATTAAACAGCTCATCGAACAGAGTTTTTAGAATTTTAAAATCCGGCTCACTGAAATTAATGCGATGACACATTGCATTGGACCAGTAAATATTTTCTATTGCAGGAGCAAACTCCTCAGAACGGATATTAACTTTTCTGTTCTTCAGTAATTTCTCAAATACATCTGTCATAGACCTTCCTCTCAAAACTATCATTTTAAGATTAGGTCAGCAGGAGAAATTCAGAGTAGAAATTGATGTGAAAAAAATCTGGTTTTAAATAAAGAAAGTAAAAAAAGATAAAATTAGGCAAGATACAAGTAAGATTAGGCAAATAAATTAGCCATCCTGTTTAATTTATTATATAAAAATGAGCATATTTTCCAAACATTGCTCTAGATCAACTTTTTATATTTTATTCTCCGTATAATGAATCCATAAGTTAATTCTATACAATCAAACAAACATAAGGATCTTATCGGCATCAGGTGTTTCATCTGATGCCGTATTTCTTTTCAGACTAGCTCATATAGCCAATCGTAACTCTGTCATTTCCACCAAAATCTTTGATGGTCTCGACATTTCTATATCCATTTTCAATAAAAATTTCAGAAACAGCCCTGCCCTGATTGTATCCATGCTCAACCATAAGCGGTGCTCCCTTATTAAGATGAGATAACGCAGCTCTGCATATAATACGGATATCATCAAGTCCGTCTGCACCTGATGTAAGAGCTGTTATAGGCTCATAAGGTAAAGAGGTCCTGGAAAGATGAGGATCGTTTTCCTCTATATAAGGAGGATTTGAAACAATTAGCGAGAATTTCATATTCCCAAGATTTGAAAACCAGTCTGACTCGATAAAGGTTACATCCAGAGAAAGATTTCTTGCGTTTTCTGAAGCAACTTCCAGTGCTTTTTTAGAAATATCACAGGCATACGCTTCAATATTATCCCTATACTCTGATTTAAGAGCCAGAATAATTGCGCCAGTGCCTGTTCCCATATCTAAAATAGGTCCATGAACTTTACAGTTAATTGCAGTCTGGACAATAATCTCGGTATCAGGTCTTGGGATCAGAGTATCTTCTGTAACCTTAAGCTTTAGCCCCCAGAATTCTTTGTAACCGAGAATATAGGCAATAGGATAGCCTGTAATTCGTCTGTCGATAAGCTCGTTAAACTTTGCTGCAGTTTCATCAGAAAGCACATCTGTATCGTGAGTTATAAGCTGAACCTTAGATAGCCCGGTAATATGGGACATGATTAGAGATGCATCGAGAGAAGCGCTTTCGATTCCAGCATTGGAAAGCTTTGTTCTGGAGTTTTTTAATGCTTCGAATATTGTCATAGAGATGGGTTTTTTATAACTATTCACAGAAAACTGTGAATAGTTATTTATGATAATTAAGGATTAGAGAGCACCCTGAGATGCCATAGAGGCAAGCTGTTCTGCCTTGAACTCCTCAATTACAGGTTTCAGCATAAGATCCAGATTTCCGGCTAGAACTTCATCTAAACGGTAAACGGTCAGATTGATACGGTGATCTGTAATACGGCTCTGAGGGAAGTTATAGGTTCTGATACGGTCAGAACGGTCACCTGAAGCTAAGATGCTGTGACGCATTTCTGTAGCCTGAGCATTTCTCTTGTCCTCTTCCAGCTGAGCAAGTCTTGAGTATAGAACTTCCATAGCACGAGCTCTGTTCTGATGCTGAGAACGCTCATCCTGACACTCAACAACAATACCTGTTGGTAAGTGAGTAATACGGATTGCAGAATCGGTCTTGTTAATATGCTGACCACCGGCACCTGATGCACGGAAAGTATCAATTCTTAAATCGGACTGATTGATAACAGGAGCTTCTGCAGGAGGAATCTCTGGAAGAACCATTACAGTACAAGCAGAAGTATGTACACGGCCCTGAGTTTCTGTTACAGGAACACGCTGAACACGGTGACCGCCAGACTCAAACTTCATGTAGCCGTAAGCGCCTTCACCAGACATCTTTGCAATGATTTCCTTGTAACCGCCCATTTCACCTTCAGCAACAGAGATAACTTCAAGCTGCCAGCCCTTTGATTCAACGTAATGGGTATACATCTTGAACAGATCTCCTGCAAACAGAGCGGCCTCATCGCCACCGGTACCTGCACGGATTTCAAGGAAGCAGTTACAGTCATCTCGCTTGTCATGAGGAAGAAGAAGTAACTGAAGCTCATGCTCTAGATGCTCAGCCTTCTCTCTGGTTGGACCGATTTCTTCCTCGGCCATAGCCTTCATATCTTCATCATCACCATTGAGCATCAGCTCCATTTCTTCTAGATCTGCTACTGCGGTGGTATATTCCTTGTAGGTAGTTACTGTAACCTGAAGCTGAGAATACTCACGGTTAAGCTCACGGAACTTATCCTGGTCAGCGATTACATCAGGCTGGCTTAACAGCTGCTCAACTTCCTGATGACGCTCTACCAAAGCTTCTAATTTACGTAAAATAGATTCTTGCATAACACTCTTTCAACGCTAAAAAATTTGCCCTATTTTAACAGAAATCACATTTTTTTGTAGATTGAAGAAAAAAATAATATACAAAAAAGACAAGAGTTCACTTCACAAAATCAAAAAAATTAAAAACGGAAAAAACAAACAGTTGAGGATTTTTATGGGTACATGAAAAAATGCAACTCATTGATTCTCTGAAAAATCAGATCTAATTAACATTTTTTTGAATTTTGCCTAAGAAAATTGCTTATATGAAAAGATAACCTACAATTAAGATCCAATAGAAAGAATTTGATGTGCCAGGATTTCTTTTATCATTCTTGATCCTGGCACTTTTTTTGTTTATAAAACATACAGTTAGTAACTGTCTGTTAATGTACGGAATATTTTAGAATCCCTGTGACATCTGATCTACAAGCTCATCATACTGCTTCTGAAGCTGAGCAAGCTTGGCCTTCTTTTCCATAATACTTGCATCCTCATCAAGATTCTTAACTTCAGTTGCAGAGCTCTTAACATTGTTAATCTTTGACTGAAGCTCCTTTGTCATGGCATTTTTCTGTCTTAAAGAAGACTCTAAAGACGCAAGCTTATCATTGATTTTGTCCATTTCTGCAAGACGTGAAGCTCTATCTGATACAAGTGTACTGCGCTGTTTTTCTAGCTCAATTACACTCTGAGAAAGCTCCTTCTGCTCAGCTGCAAGGTCCTTTATTTCCTGAGATTTTGCATTAACTCTTTTTTCATATGAGCCAGATGCAACACAGCCTAATTTATCTAAAAAACCAGGATCAGAGCTTGGATCGCATTTATCAGGTGTTGTAGTACATGCTGTAAGAACAAATGAGCTTAGTAATAATAATTTGTTAATATTCTTCATAAAAGTAAAAATCCTAAATACCAATCTGTCCAACGTCATTCTTTAACATTGAGGTCTGAGAGGCATAAGCGACAATTGAGGAATCTAGCTGAGCAATATTTCTCTCAAGCTCATCAATCTTAGCGTCAAGCTCCTCGCTTTTTCTCTGTGCATCCATGTTGTTAAGAGCAGGCTTTCCGCCCTCTCCGTTATTTAAAGAATCTCTTAAAGACTTATACTCGGCAAGAGTTGATTTGTCAGAATCAAGTCTCTTTTTCATGTAGTCAAGGTTAGCCTGCATGTCGGCAAGCTTTCTCTCCAAAGCATCCTTGGAAGCTGTACCGTTTTTAATCTGAGCCTTAAGCTTTTCGATTTCAGCTCGGTCTTCTTCCAATGTCTGCTCTGAGGTTGCCTTTAAGGTTTTAGTACTGTTGATACTGTCCTGAACCTGCTTTTTGCTTGCATCGAGCTGATCCTCAAGATTATGGTAATCAGCTCTGGTTTTATCAAGCATGTAGTTGGCTGTCATACCGGCAGCACAGCCGGCAGTTGCAGCAATCAGACAGGCTGAAGCCTTGTTGTCATCTTTGATACCAAGACATGCAAGACCGGCAATGGTTGCACCAAGCAGACAGGCACTACCGCCAGATTTAGAAAAGAATTTAGGTTCATCCTTTTTCAGACTTGGATTCACAGAACCAGAAGATGATGATGCACAGCCGGTTGTGAATACACTAATGGCAACTGCAATACAAATCAAACTTGATTTAATCATAATTCGTTTCCTGCTTACCTATGAATTGTCATAGGGAACTCTGATTTTGTTGTACCGGAGGACTTTCCGTCATATGAGGAAGTACAGTCTGAATTTCCATCTTTACCAGGCTTGCAAACAACCTTAGGCATAGCATAGGAAGAGCCGTCAGTACACTTTGCAATGGAATTTCCCTGAATGGTTAGAGCACCACCATTGAGGCCTCCATTTACATCTCCTGTACATTTAACACCATTTTTCTGAGAAATTGTAGCGGTTCCCTTTCCATCCTTGAAATTATATTCAAGCTGCAATGGCTTGTTGGTTTTCCTATCAACAATTGTTGAATTAACCTTCCAGGTTCCATCAAGCTTGGAAATATCTCCACTGTTCAGATCAGTGTTAGACAGCTGAGGTCCGTCTTGGGCATCAGGAACGGCATTCTGATTATCCTGGCTAAGCTCAGGAGGAACAGGGACATTCTGATTGTTATTATCATCTGTCTTCTGTTCTGTATTGGTATTATCATCAGGAGTCTGTAAAGGATTATCATCCTTTGCTGGATTCTCGTCCACAGGATTCTGTGCATTATCTTCAGTAGGTGGGGTTACAGGCTCCTCTGCATGCTTTTCTGTATCAGCCACAGGATCTTCAACCTTTGGCTCATCATTTGCAGTCGAATCATCAGCCTTAGGCTCATTAAGATTCAGATTCTCAGCCTCAGAAGCAGGAATTACTGTTTCCTTGCCATCAGCATCCACTCTTACATAAGAACCATCCTTAAGACGTATTATCTTATCCTTATCAGGAACAACCAGGGTTTCCTTGGCAGGCTCAAGACTTAAGTTGGAAATATCAGGATAGGTCTTGAACAGAGGCAGCCCCTGAACTCTTGCAAAGAACCACCACCATAACAGATATAAAAGCAGAGGCAGCAGCAAAAGCAGTAAAGGCAGAAGGAGCCAGCACCACTTGTGATTAGCAGCAGCTACAGCTGCAGGAGCGGCAGGTGCTACTCTAGGAGTAACAGGTGGTACAACTCCACCGCTTAATCTTGAGAAAGGATTACCACTTAGAGTATCACCTCGGTTTAAAAATCCCCAGAAAGTAATAACGGGACGGCCATTTACAATATAAACGCATTCCTCATCTGGAAAATGAATTGCAGGATTAACAGCATCCCCATCTCCGCTTCCTGTCAGAAAATGAGCAAACAGACGGTCATTTGCATTTAAGGCACGAGCATGAAGATTGTAGCCGTAATTCAAGAACTTCTCATTAAGTCTGTTCAGTTCCACTAAAGCAGCTTTTTTCTCATCAGGTGATGCAGCCGGCCAGGCAACAACACTATATTCTCCCTGCTTGTTATCTGCAGCAAAAGGGATGAACCAGTCTACATGAGAACCGTCAGCAGTAAATCTTGGAACAGCCAGATAATCAGCGTATTTCTGGCCTAACTGTTCTGAAGTAATAATAGAAGATCTGAAAGCATCAGCTCTCTGCCACACCAGAACACCATCTTCACCAATGGCAAAGTAATTCTTCAGCTCGCCACTGTTAAGTAATCTTGATGCCATTTTTTCTCCTTATACTTCCCTCTTAAATTTTTTCATATCTATTCCTGTAAAATGCACCGGTACTATTCCTCGCAAACCTTCTTAAGTGAGGCTCCAGCCTGTTTTAGGAAGGTCTCAATCTGCTTGGCATCCCTTGGCTTGAAGACCTGACCGCCTGTATTTCTTGCAATACATGCAGCGGAGTCAATTGAATCACCGATCAGAATAGTATGAATCTTAAGTTTTGGCTGTCTTTCATGAATCTTCTTAGCAACAGTACAAACATTCATCTTTGAGGTGAATGGACATGTATCCTCACCATCTGAAATCAGAATACCGACTGCATCTGTAGTTTTACCATCCAGCATTTTTGAAAGCTCATTCAGACCGTTTACCAGTGGAGTCTTACCGTCATAGGCATATGGATTGATGTTATCAATCGAGTTTAATAAAGCTGAACGTCTAGCAGGGGCAAAGAAACCTCTGTTTTTGGACAGTGGACAGCCATTGATTTCAACAAGACCAATGCTTACATTCTTATCAACAGTTGAAATCAGATCCTTTGCAGCGCTCTTAGCCGCACGTAATCTGGTAGTTGAACCGTACTGCATCTGCATAGACTCAGAACCGTCAAAGGCGATTGCCATCTGAGGCATCTTTCCCTGCTCCTTTAATGTCTTGCACTTAGGAACCTTTTTAGCCTGAGCCTTTTTCTTCTCTTCTTCAGCTTTCTTTTTAGCCTCTTCAGCCTTCTTCTTAGCTGCTAGCTCGCGAGCCTCCTGCTCCTTTTTCTTTTTAAGCTCCTCCTGAGCCAGTCGCTCCTGTTCAGCCTTCTCCTCAGCTTCTTTCTTAGCCTTTAATTCTTCCTCAAGAGCAAGACGTTTTGCCTCCTCCTCTTTTAATTTCTCCTCTAAAGCCTTCTTCTCTTCATCTTCCTTGGCTTCAGGTGCAGGAGGTTCAACAACAGGCTCTTTTGCCTCTTCCTGAGGAGCTTTATTTTCAGGCTCTACAACCTGCTCGGTTCTGTTACCAAAAAGATCATCAAAGCGATCCTTTAATGTCCCCTCCATTGGCCATGGACGCAGGAAGAACCACCATAAAAGACCAAGCAGAAGTAATCCTAAAAGCAGTAACAGAAGGAATGGCAGAAGACATCCCTTTTTAGGAGGAACAGCTGCAACTGCCGGTATAGGGTTAATCCAGGCAGGCTTTGCACTTAAGGTGGCACCAACAGCTACAGGAATTTCATTTTGCAGGACGAAAAACCTCTCAGCATGAGCAACCGCATATGCATAATCAGCACGTGATGATTCAAGTGTCTTGTTGATTAGAGGTTTTCCTGATGTCAGAAAACTGTAGACGTGCTGCTTGCGTCTTTCTAAAAGCTCAGATGCCTTAGAGAACTGATTGAGATTTGAGGAATCCACCTCGATCTGTTCACCGCTTTTTGGGGTAAGAAAGTTTACGTAATCACCGTCAATTACAGGTTGAGCCAGGATTGCAGAGTATTCCTGTCCAAGCTGTATTTCGATTTCTTTATCCCACATTGCAGCATGAGGTGCATAGGCGAGAACCTGAGGAGAAACCTCCTGTTTACTGCATCTGTAAATTCTAAGCATTTATTTCTGTCCTTTTCCTACCTTACTGCATTCGTCTGTCCATAGCTTATGGTTTTTGGATGAATCCTTTGACAGCTTCTTATAACCATCAAGATGACGATAATAGGTATCTACATAAGTGTCATATCGTGAGTTTGAACCAAAAGCCTCTTTTGCATTCTTAAGCTGAGATTTAAAAACGCCCATACTGTAGTTCATACGAGCATTAGCCATGGTATCACCGTAATAGGTTAACAGCTCCTTTAAGGAGGCCTCGTTCAAGGCGATATTTGAGTTAACCGAATCAAGATTCTTGCAGCGATCCTTCGAAGACTCACACTGTTTTTTCACAACCTTTAAAAGGTTCTGGTAGTAATTGAGAGTATTGGCTCCATCATTCACTGTCTTGCACAGGAATCCGCCTAAACGAAGGTTGGCTGCAACAGCAACCTCTTTCATGGATTCTGCCTGAGCATTAGCTGTAGTAATCTTATCCTTAAGATCCTTAAGTTCGACCAGCAGTTCTGAATTTGAATGGTTAAGCTTGTCATTCAGAGATAAAAGACTGTCATTAAGTTTCTGAAGCTTCTCACTCTTTTTCTCAAGATTTGAGTTC
The DNA here is from genome assembly GCF_900167015.1 of Succinivibrio dextrinosolvens DSM 3072. GTDB lineage: Bacteria > Pseudomonadota > Gammaproteobacteria > Enterobacterales > Succinivibrionaceae > Succinivibrio > Succinivibrio dextrinosolvens. Next base: position 14,726 of record NZ_FUXX01000032.1, on the reverse strand, counting down.
AGCTCATTTAAGGATGAATTCTGTTCCTTTAAGGCATCAGTTTCTTTCTTGAAGTTTTCCTGAGCTTTCTTGTTTTCAGCCTCATATTTTTCAATGCGCTGCTTTGCGGATACAAGTACATTGTTATCCTCGCCCTCGTCATGATCACCTAAAGATTCTACATCAGAGTTAAGCTTTTTAACCTCGTCTGTATTCTGGGCTACAGGCACAGAAAGAACAAATCTTGTGGTGGTATCATTCGCAACCACATCATTGCCGTTGATATACAGAGGCTTTTCTGTACGGGCAGAACTGCTCAAAGAATCCTTCGGAGAAAGATAGCTTCCGCCACGAACACATATACCTCCGGATAAACCAAGAAGTCTTCCGGTTCTGACGGCCTTGAATGGCTCAAGAGTCATCTCCTGAGCATTACCGAGCATATCGTGGATTCCCAGAGGATTAGGCTTTTTAAGACCTGCAAGCTGAAGTTTTCCGTTCGCGCTCATAGGTCCGTCAAACCAGGCATATAAGGATAGATCATCATTCTCCATTGGAGGAAGATTTGCCTCAAACTGACTCTGTGTTACAGCATTGCCTCCACGGGCAGCAAACTCCCACTCATCATCAGAAGCAAGTCTTGCATAGGCAACAGTGTTATTCTCAGACTTGAAGCTATCCTTTGACTGCTGTAAAAAAAGAGAATAGGCATGAGCCGCATTCATGGCATCAAAATAAGAAATCTTGACTGCAGGGAGTCTGGAAAGCTTATTAAGTTTCAGAGAGTCACACTTATCTGAATTAACAAGAGCTTCGTACTGTCCTGCCATCAGTTCATATTTTGCTATCAGAAAAAAGTAGCCGTGACTGTCATGAAATGATCCCTGAACATACCTTAAATTAGGATTCTGGGACATAGGAGACTTGTTCTGAGCAGAACCTGCATTATAGTTCTTGTCCTTTATTTTTTTAGGATCATTTGAGGTATACACTTTTCTGAATGCCATGATCCTGTTGCAAGGCATAGGAAGAATAACATCATCTCCCTTTGGGTCAGGATTAAAAATTTTAGCAGCATCATCTGCACAGTAAGCACTGGAACCTAGAGCAATACAGGTCAGTACGGCAATTTTTTCTATTTTTCTAAACATTTCTTAAACTATCTGCAACCTTAAGATTCAGAACCTTGAAACGACACACAATCATGCTGACTGCGACACAGACGATACAAGTCATAAGTCCTCCTGCAATTACATGTTCAATGGTAAGAGTACTTACCAGAGTCTGTGGTCCTAACAGATCCTTAAAATAAAGATTAAAGGTAAACATTCCCGCATAAAACAGTCCAAGCGAGCAGAGATAAGAGCAAACGGAAAGAATGAAATTCTGAATTATCACAATCAGAAAAACACCGCTCTTAGAAAGTCCGCTCAAAAACAGCAGAGCAAAGGTTTTCTCAAGTCGTGACAGATTGGTGAATATGAGTCCGACCGTAGCCATCACACCACCTACAATTGAAGTTATAGCAATGGTTGAGAAAATAAATGAGAGAACTCTTGATATAGCCTTCAGATTCTCAACTGAAGATAGCTTGTCAGTAATTGAATAATTCTGACGCAACTGCTTTGATACCGGCTCTAAATCGTTAAGAGATTTAACATAAATTCTTGCCTTGGCAAAAGTCTTTCTCTGAGAATTCGGATTGGAGCCATCTGAGAAAACAGGAGGCTCAAAGCCATCACGGAAATCTTCCATATACACAAGAGTATTGAAATTAACCAGAATGGTTTTATGAGGTAAAAGCTCTTTTTTTATGATTCCCTTAAGAGTAAATGGAACCACAGCATTAACTGTCTTGTTATCAGTAATTCTTGATATTACAAACTTAAATGTATCGCCTACCCTCATTCCCAGATCTGAAGCAGTGGTTTCAGAAAGATAGGCTTCAGTCTCTGAAAGATTACCGTTTAAATTCATCTCTTCAAGAATAGGATCCCCGTTTGCTGTTGGCAGAGTTTCAAGGTTCTGAACGATTTTTCCATTAAAACCGACATTGGCAGTTACACTCAGAGAACGGGTCAGAGGAATAACAAAACCAACATGAGGATTATTTTTCAGATCATCAAAAAACTGCTGCTCAAGTCTATATCCGGACATCATTCTGATTTCTAGATTAGTAGGATTCGAGCTTAATTTATGCTCAAGATTTGAAATAATTCCAAATCTTAGAGAAAAAAGCAGTAAAAGCGGAGCTATCACAGCACATAGAGATGCAACTATACAGATACTGATAATCTTGTCGAATCTTAATGAGCATAAGGCCAGCTTCAGGATCATAGGCTCTCCTTATAAACAAAGATTCCGCTCTGGGCATCATCAGGCTCATAATCAATAACACTCAGTCCATGCTTTCTTACAAGAGACAGATCATGAGTAACCATCAGCACACACATGCTGTATTTAGAACAGACTTCAAGCATAACTGATATAAGCTTGTCTCCGTTCTGAGGGTCCAGTGACGAGGTAGGCTCATCAATAAAAAGAATCTTTGGATTATGACAGATACTCTTGAAAAATACCGCACGCTGTCTCTGTCCGATTGAGAGTTCATGAGGATAAAGATTTAAAACATCACCAAGGCCAAAGTCCTCAAATAAGGATAAGGAGGTCTTTAAAAGATCACCTGAATCTTCACATTCTCCGTACAATCTTTTTTTGGAACGGGATGAAATCTCAATCTGAAACTTTAGATTCTCTCTGATACTAAGATAAGGGATCAGCCCTCCACTCTGAGGCATATATCCCATAAGAGCAGAGCGAATAAGACGTCTGGCATCTGTTTTTTCAGATAGGACCTCCCTATCGTCAATAAGATATTTTCCAAAGCTACTGTTCTCTCTTAAAAGCGCAAGACACTCTAAAAGAGTAGATTTTCCGCAGCCTGAAACTCCAGTTACAGCCAGAACTGAGCCTGGCTGCATTTCAAGAGATTCAAGGCGAATGGTATATCCGCCCTTTCCATCTCTTTTAGGATAGCTAAAAGAGAAATCCTTAACTTTTAAATAAGCATCCACTTATGGAAGAACCTCTAGAGGAATTGGGTAAACAGCCATTGAAGCATCTTCCTTTGGATTTAGCTTAATCCAGCGGGCTGAATCGTCATTGCACTGCTGATAGTAGTTAAGCTTTGACTCCAGATCACTTATGGTCTGATTCTGCTCATCAGGTCCCATATTAGCCCAGGTCTGTTCATCAAGTTCCTGAATACGGCTCTTGTATGGCAGATCCTCAAGATACTCGCCTAGTAAGCCAAGCTCTCCAAGCTTCAGAGAATCTGTTTTGCCTAGGGCAGAAGGATCACGTCCCATGCTTACAGCAACAGATCGTAACTGGCTGAACATATCCTCTGGCTTTAGGATACCCTCATTGGCTGAATCAAGAATCTTCTTGGTTACATCCTTAAGAGATGAAAGCTCATCCTTGGTCAGAAGAACCACAGGAGTGCTGGTGACCTTATCGTGTGATACAAGGTCTCTGTCTGCAATCCATCCTGACAGAAAATCAGGAGCACTGGTTCCTAGCTTCTCACCCAGATAGGCAAGCTGCATTGCATAACCTAAAGCAGCTGTATCTGAAGCCATATTGGAATCATCCTTTTCATCTGGAGCAGTTCCAAGCGCATCCTTACCCTGAGATGCCAGCTTAACCTGATTGGTAATGCTCTTTGACAGCTCATCAATCTTGTTACCGAAGCTGTTTACATCACCAGCGTTTACAGGATAGTAAAGAGACTTGCTGATAGTATCGTTATAGGTTAAATCCTGATACTGATTCTTGGCCTTGTCATGATTTGAATTTCTCTTGCCGGAGTCAGTCAGAAGATGCATTGCATAGATGGCAACACCCTTGTGTTTAGCCTCGGCACGAAGCTCCTTGGAATCAAGTCCTGTTGATGAGAGCTTGTCTGAACCGCTGATACCACCGGCATCAGTAATTAAAACCACATAACGTCCGCCGTAATCTGACCAGTCAATCTTGTTAAGTGCAGAATTGATACCGGCAAAGGAATCCTCATCAAAGTATTTACTTGAAACCTTTGCCTGATTTAAGGATTCAAGCTTCTGTTTGAACTGATTTGCATCAGTTGCCTCGCCAGGTTTTACAAAGACCTTTGAGACATATTCAAGCTCAGGTACAGCCTTGGTGCTAGAACGGAATGAAATCAGACCGAAATGAACACTGTCAGAGAGTTTCTGCTCTTTGATGTGTTTTGCAATTGAGTTGATGGTTTCCTTTGTTCTGTCAATGTATGGCTGCATTGAAATACTTGAGTCGATAACAAAGACAACTGCAGCCTTAAAGTTTTTAAGTTCGTTCTGCAGATCGCTCTGAGACTTTGAAGCATCTCCTTTTTTGGTAACAGAGGCAATCTTAAGCTCTCTGAGGTAATTGCCATCATCAAACATTGTTTCTTCAAAATCTAGAATAGGCAGCAGATAAAACTGTTTTTTGTAGTCAACATAGGTGTCTGGTTCTGCAGAAATAACACCTGAAATAGACTCATTCTTCTTGAGTTTCTCCATCATTGGAGTAACAACGTCAGATGGCTTGCTGTTATCAACAATCTTCTGAAGCTCATCCTTGGTCTTAAAGACAAGAGCACGATTTCTTGATGCAGGATTGGTGAACATCAGAGCAGTCTGCATTTTCCAGTCGACAACGCAGCTCTTATCAAGATAACCTGAGGTCTTACCGGAGATATCTGGGCCAACCAGTAAGGAATTTCCCTCATCCTTGTAAATATAGAAACGGGAGAAGGCTGCAACCTTATCACCTGATGTATCCGCAGCATTCTTTTTTAAGACACAGGATGGAGTTGTCAGCACACGCTGATAAATGGATTTCTTTCCATCCATTAAAAGAGGAGTATCTGCATAGGTGTTGCAGGACAGTGCAGATAATAGAACTGCACTTACAGTCATACTTATAAGTTTCACGTCTTTACTCCTTTAGCTTTGCCATAGCTTCTTTTGCCTCGGACATACCCATATCGGCAGCTTTCTGATACCAGTAGACAGCCTGAGTTTTATCCTTCTCAATACATTTACTCTGAGCACTAGAATTTGGATCAAAATACTTAGCGAACAGATATGCTGCTGAAGAATCCTTTCTACCATAACTTGATAGAAGTCGCTTGCCCAGTACACAGCGGTCATTTTCAAGAGACTTCTCTGAAAGAGTGTTAATCACTTCAACTGTAGGCTTTGAGCCCAGGCAGTTAGAGATAATCACGTCATCGGCATCTGAGCTTAATGCACATGCAGAAGTTGCCTCTGCTGCTGGAGCTACACTCTGAGCAGCGCTCTGATTGTCTGCTGCTGAAGGTTCACTGCTGTTGGCTGTAGCATTTGCAGGCTCATTCTGAGCAGTCTGATTATCATCGCTCTTTACTGGCTCCTCAGTCTTGTTCTCTTCAACCTTGTTTTCCTCGTTCTGTGCTGTATTCTCTGGTTCTTTCTGATTATCAGCACTCTGTGTATTTTCTACAGGAGCCGCCTCTGGAACTACCTTATCAGCAGGACTAAATACACCAAGCCACCACAGAATGCCTAATAGAATTAAAAGCAGAGCTAAAAGACCGCCTAACACAGGCAGAAGAATAGACTTTTTCTTTGAGGCACCAGCAGAAGCCACGCTCTGATTCAGAGGGACATCCTGACTTACACCAGAGAATAAGGAGTCATTTGAGGTTGATGCTGCCGCACTGGACTTAGCTGCTGCAGGACCATTAACGTACTGTGCTTCTGGCTCATAGGAGTCAAGAATTAAAGAAAGGTCACCTTCAATAGAGGTAGCAAACTCAACTGGATTGCCGTTTACCTTATTATCAGCGGTAGTATATTCTCTAACAATGGTTTCGAATTTACCGTTATAACGATTAACCTGTGAGGAGACATTATTAAAGGTCTCAGTGCTGAGCTTAATCTTATAGCCCTTCTCTGATGAATAGAAGGTGATATTCTCAGGCTTTATACTCTCCTCGGAGATTGTTTCCTGAGCATTTTCAGGTCTTATTACGATATTAAAACTGTGTGAAACTCCACCGACTCCGATATTAGAATCAAATAAAGACCAGCAGTTTTTTAGAATCAGATAGCCCTGATTGTTTTCCTTTAAAACAGATGCAGTAAGTTTTTCTGTAAATTCAGACATTTTTTTCTCTAAAACACATTATCAATATCAGAAAGAATCTCACATATTTCTCGGTTAAGCTCTGGAGAAATATTATATTTACTCTCTGCGGTTAAATTCTTGGCACAGATGACATTAAGCAGCACACTGAAGTAATCATTGCAGTAATGCTGTCTTATAGAGTCAACATTTGATCTCTTTATATCTGCCATAAAACTCTTGTTCTCTGAAGATTCCTTGAATAAAGGACGAGATGCATCTGCAGAGCTGTCATCAGCGTCACTCTTTACTCTTACCTTTATACGCTCAATCTTGGAATCATCAACCTTTCCAAGACACAGATAGGTATTGAAATCAGAGATAATCTGCAGAGCTCTTGCACACTGACCGTCACAGAGATCATCCTTCTTTGAGGTTGGAGACTCATATGGGTCGATGGCATCAATAACCGCCTGCTCTACATTCATAGCATTATAGGCTTTTGATAGCTCTACGGTCAGATACTGCATCAGCTCGTGGAAGCTGTCTCTTAGAGCATTTTTGTCAGTAATCAGAGAGCCGTTATCGGCGATAAAGAAGTTATAGGCCTCGCGCTCATTCTCAGGATAATCCTCGACGTTTTTGCGCTCAATCTCCCAGAATCTTAAGATATCAGCAAGCATAACATCAAAGAACACACCATTGCGCATAGACTCAAGATTATCCTCACGCATCTTGGTTAAGGCCTTTGCAAAACGATAGGCGTTGCTTGAACGACCTCCGCTGAAGTTTGTAAGGTAATTGTCTCGTGCCATATCCTCACTGATTTCAATGAAGCTTCTGAAACGTCCGAAGGTTCCGGCTACGACATCACAGGATGCCAGCTGTCTGAACTTTTTAATGGCATTGGCATGTGCAATTCTTAAAGCCTGTTCACCAGACTCTCTTGCATATTTACCAAGACGGCTTCTTAAAGCCTGAGCCATATTCTTAATGCTGTCATGGAATTTTTCTTTTCCAAAGTTGTAATCAGTAAAGTTATCCTTAAGGAAGGATGAAAGATACTGAATACCGCCGTCATTTGCCTTTAATACTTCTGAAATAACTGGAGTATCCTCTGCCCTGCCCATCTGCTTATATTTATTGAACTCATAAACATATTTCATGTCAGGATCTTTTACGATTTCCTTCTTATAGTCATCGATGTAGTGCTGATACTCAGGACGAATACCGGTTTCTACATCCTCTGAACTGAATTCATAAACATCATTCTTTGAGTGCAGATTTGGACGTCTTACAAAGAAGAACTGATTGAACTCCTGTCCGTGAGCCCAGTTCTGAATCCAGCCTGTAGCATAACGCTCCATAGCAGTAGTAATTGTCTTGCCGATATCAGAAAGAGAAGCTGCCTCCTTGCCGATATCACGTGTAAAGCAGGCATCAAACTTGGTAAAGGCACCTACAACCGGAATCTTCTCGTAGGAAGCTCTATCCTCAGGCTCCTTACCGATATTCTCATAAACCCATGATGAAAGATATGGAGTTACCTCAGCAACTTCGCCCTGACCTTCCACGCTTGAGCAGAACAGCAGAACATCAATCTCATGACGCTGACAGTATCTTTCAATCAGATAGCCAACCTTACCACGACGGATAAACTCGGTTGCGGTATTCTGTCCGTTCTTTGCAAGACCGTCGGCATCCTTCCAGATAGAGATCTCTTCTCTCTTTCTTGAACGGGCGCCAGGGAAATCAAGCACATCGAAGTTTCCTGACTGAGACTGAGAAGGCACAGGGAAACTGATTTCAGCAGTAGCAAATGCAAGAATTGGGAATCTTATCTTTGCAATATCAGATGCATCACGGTTAAGAGCAATATCAACCACTAAAGGAAGCTCTTCTCTGAATACTCCGTCTAAAGCATGAATATCAATAAGAGTCTTCTGAGGGATCTGCATGAGCTTGCCGTCAATCTCGGTAACAAAGGCATTAAGCGGAGCATAAACCTCGCGCATACCCTTGAATTTCTCCATTTCAGGAGCAATGGTTTCATACAGATTGTTAAAAGCCTTCAGATTTCCCCAGAATAAGGAGAATAATCTGCCCCTACCCTTAAGATTTAAAGATCCAATAATATGTCTAACCTGATTCCAGAAGGAACAGTCTGGTTTGAATTCCTCGGACATCAGACAGCAGAATGCTGCATGAGAATATACGTACTCTGAAAGTTCAACAATATCATTCTCAGTTACATATGAATTCTCATTGTCCTTAAGCTGATACTCAGGTGCTTTCAGCTCTTCAAACAGAGCATCAAGCTTTGCTTTATCCTTAAAGCGGCTGTCATACTCAATCATAAAGTCCTTGGCAGCCTCAAGATTCATATCCAAGTAGAATGAATTAACCAGAATCTTGATAAGTTCAACTTCGTTTAAAATCTTTAAGGTAACAGGAAATCCCTTAACCGCAGGAGATGTCATGCGGGTAAATCTTGTTACAAGACCGGTTGCCTCACGATTTCCACCGGTTGGATTTAAATGATGGAAAAAAGATATCTCCTTACCTTCCCAGTTAGCAACCAGACCTTCACCGCCACCATTTGATGCAAGTGCAGATACAAGGTAGCTCTTGCCTGCCTGAGAAGCGCCGAACACACCGATGGTTGAATTAACAGTAAGAACCTCATGAGCTGCATCTGCCATATTATGAAGCTGACAGATGGAAATCCCCAGAGCATTCTCTTCATTTCTAAGCTCGGCCTCATCCAGTGCAGCCTTTTCTACCCACTTATATGCCCTGTTGCAGCACTGAGCCAGAAGATTCAGACGATTGTCTTTAAATTCGTTTTTCATAAAAAATTATTCCTTATCAAGAATCAAACCGTCGTTATTCCAGTATTCATCACCATCACTGACAGTCTTAAGACTCAGCTTCAGATAACTTGTACAATCATCAGAGCCTGAGCCTGAGGTGTCCTTTGCATTTGTAATCTTTAAGATAAAGATATCCTGCTCAAGAGATTTCTCCTGCTCACGAACAAAGCCAAGACACTTTCCTAATGGAGAATCCTTTCTTAAGGCCTCATTTTCAACCTTTATTGTGATATCAAAATAATGAGGACCGCTGTCACCAGGTCTTACACCTTTTACAGCCGCAGTAATCTCATCTAGTTTATTCTGCTCTTTTCTGCGTAAGGCATTTATGGCATCCTCAACACACATACATAGTTCGCGAAGGAATACGCCCTTAACCTTGGATCTCTCAGCAGCTGCAGCGCTTTCTATTGCACCGAAGACCTCAGATAAATGACTTTGTTTGTAGGCATCGTAGCCTTCCTTGCGTTTATCCTCAGCCTTGCCTGCAGCATTGGTCAGCTTTGCCATTATACCGGTCTGCTTTAAGGTTGCAGCCTGCTGATTACCAGCCTCCATAGCCTGATTATCGAACTGACTGATAACTGCAGCATATGGGCTGTCAAAATCTAAAACCTTAAGCGCACTTCTGTCAGCGCCATACATGAGAGAAGCATGACTCTTTGCCAGGGAAATGTCGCTTTCAACTGTAGTTAGACCTTCCACAGCCTTGTCAAAGATATCCAGAGCCCTGTCTGGGAAATGATCCTGATGGCTTGGGTATAACAGACAGAATAAATCTGTATTAAGCTTGGCCCTGCCCTCAGGGGTAAAATCAATATCTTCAATATCAGGAACAATCCATTTCTTGGTTGCTTTTACCGATGAGAGTTCACTGATTTTCTTGTATGGTTCGATATGATAGAGCATGGTTGCCATAAAGGCCTGCTCGTCAAACTGACGATAACCAAGGTTTACCGGCAGAGTTGAATGCAGACTCTTCTCAGATAATACATCTGAAACCAGCTCAAGCTTTGCTCTGTTGGCATTATCATCAAGGTAGTTTGCATCCAGATCAATTTCTTCACCTTCATCTGCAGCCTTTCTCTCCTTAAGCTCAGCTGTGGTGTAGAACCTGTACTTAACTTCTCTGTCCTCCAGTCGACACTGCTCATCAACCTTACCCATAAATCTTGCAGGGGATGGAGCCTCCTGATAGTTAGGGTTGATTCTGAAGGTTGAAAGATTGCTGATATTTGACTGTTTGATATAGCCTAAAAGCGCACCGACAACAACAGAGGTCTTTGGATCTCCAATCTTGCCGTTCTCAAGAGTAAATGAAGGATACCAGCTGCCGCACTTGTACTCATGCAGACTGATGATTCTTCTAGGAGACAGATGAGAATTGCTTTCAATCAAGGTTCTGATACCAGGGATCTTTGAAGGACGGCCGGTTAAAATCAGAACGTCGCACTGATAGGTGTTAACAATGGTGTTCAGATAGTTCAATGAAGAACAAACATCATAGCGGTCACCTACAGAAATCTCGTGATTGATTTTATAGATATCAAACTCTAAAGGAATCTCAAAGAACTTGTAGTCCGCACCAAGATGCTTGGTTATGAAGTTAGAGACACATTCATCTACACAAGGCTTCTTTTTTCTGTCAAAGCTTTCATTTCTTGCACGATCTTCATTTGTATCTAAAGCCTCACAGGAATCAATGCCATAAAGGAACTCTTCTACAGTTCCTTTTGCAATTACACTGGTAGTTCCGGCAGGAGCACTGTTCAGCTTTTCCAGTCTTGAAATGATTCTGTATGCAATCTTTGTGAAAACCTGCTCTACAGTCTGTGTTCTGTTTTTTACAAACTCTATACTGTCAGATGAGCCTGTACCGATAATCTTTGCTAAGGCAGAGGTATCACCAAGCTGAGGTACAATCTCCTCTTTGATAAGATTTAGAACCAGATCATCACCTGCAGTCTTAGATCCATCCTTTAGAATCTCTCGTATTTCTACAGTACCGCTCTGGTTACCAAGCTCTTTCTTTTCTCCATCCTCAGAGTAAACCGCACATGGATAGCTGTAGTCTGCGATCACAAGGTCTGTGGTGCCACCGCCGATATCAATAGATGCAATACGTGCTGATACGTAATCAGCTTTCTTGCTTCCGAATTTGTGCTTGTTATGCTCATTTACACGTTTATCAGCATCTGCTCTGCGGATATGCTTGATAAAATCAAGACTGTTGCCACCGAATACCTTCTGTGTCTCGTTGTATAGATATACAAGCTGAGAGGTCAGAGTTTCATTCCACTTCAGTATAACTGCAGGTGCCTTAGGGAACATTGAAGATGCATTTTCAATGTACTTAAACTCGGTTGCTGGAGTCTTGTCATATCCGTAGGCCTTCCAGATCAGACCGATTGCCTGATAGGCGCATGATCTGAAAACTTCCCTTTCAAGATCAGGCATTGAAGGAGGCGTTGTTAGAACCACTGCCTTAAGTCTGCGAGGTCTTAGTGCATTAGCCTTGGTCTGACGATAGTGGAAGCTGTTCATCTGCATCATGGCCTGCATAATGATTTCCATCAGCATGAAGGTCATGGTTGATTTGCCGGTGTAGTTGGCAAGAAGCTTACTTTCATCACCGGTATCTGCAAACAGAGCATCACCGTATGAGTTAATAAATCTTGATATTGGAAGATATGTTGCTGAGCTTACATTCTCATCAAGCTTAAGATAAGAGGTATGGTATCTGTCACTATCCTTTGCCATCTCTCTTACAGGGATCTGGTAATAGTGATTATTGAAATTCCACTTCTCAGATGTATTCAAATCATTATCAAACTGCCAAAGGTAGCGTTTAGGAGAAATAAGACCAGTGTTACCCTCATTGCCGGCTGAATTTGCACTTAAGTGTTTTGCCTCAGCACCTACACGAACTAAAGATGGCCAGACGAATGCGTCCAGTCTGCTGGAGATATCTGAGCAGTAATTGAAATCGAAGTTGGCCTTCTGGAACTGAATCTTACTGTCGAATGTTCCTACATATACATTTTCAACTGCATTCAGATCTCTGATTTCAAGCTGTGGATTACGCAGCAGTGATGATGAATGATCATCATCCTCTTCCATTAGAATACCGCAGGAGCGGGAATTACCGACATCCAGAATCAGACTTACATCGATTGGAGTCTCACTGCCATTCTCCTCAAAAGGCATAAGTTTAATATTATTAGGCTCGACAAAGTATTCAAGGAAAGCAATCAGATTCAGATAGTGCTTTTCATAATAGTTCTTTTCAAGCCATTCTTTCTTGATGACCTCAACTCTGGAATCATTGGTTGTCTTAGGATAGCTCTTCTCATAGACACTCTTTGCCCATTCTCTTACAAAGGATGCGCCTGATTCGTTGTCATCTAAAAGCTTTGTTGCCGCATAGCAGCCTCTAAAGGTAAAGACATCACTGATATCGGATGTTGAAGGAGCACAGTGAAGCGCTGTATTTTCATTATCCAGTTTGGTATCAAATGCAAAAGTAACGTGATATAAACCGCCGTTATCACGATCCTTAACATCGGACATGTTTATGATTCTGGCTCTGGCCCAATTGATAGGACCTTCATCATGACCTGAGCTGTAATAGCAGATTGGGAACCAGACACCGTTGTAGAGGTTAAGTGACTCAATAAGATCAATAGGACTGTCATCTCCATATCTATCGCCTTTCTCCATGGAGATATTTTCAGCACCTTCGATAACACACTTATTCGATGCCTTATCCTCTTTAAACCTTGCAAAATGGCGTCCACATAGTGGATGAGGAGCAAACTGTCCTTTAACAACTATGGAAGGATATTTATCTACGAAATTGTCTTCATCTGAAGAGAAATCGATTTTCGAGTCAAATTCAAAATCGATGAACTGAATACCTGAATTAGCTACGAGAGAGATTGTCTTATTGTTTTCATCATTTTTATCTATTAGATTTTTTATTATGATGCGGTCATTTTTTAAATTCACTTCAATCACCCTATGTTGAATATATTCTAAGCATATAATTTACCACAAGGAGACTTATGAGAGGATGATTTTGAAATACAAAACAAATAGATTGTGAAGTATTACCAAATTGAAAATGGAGTACAGAACAATTGTGAAAGAAATTGATTCAAAAGGAGGATTTCAACGTTAGGATGGTGGGTCGTGAGGGGGTCGAACCCGCGACCAACGGATTAAGAGTCCGCTGCTCTACCAACTGAGCTAACGACCCATCTAAACGTTTAAAATGGTAATCCTAAAAGGATTTAACAAGATGGTGGATGCTATAGGACTCGAACCTATGACCCTCTGCTTGTAAGGCAGATGCTCTAACCAGACTGAGCTAAGCATCCAAAATGGTGGGTCGTGAGGGGGTCGAACCCGCGACCAACGGATTAAGAGTCCGCTGCTCTACCAACTGAGCTAACGACCCAGCGATAAATCTTGCATCTTGCTTGGTGGGTCGTGAGAGATTCGAACTCTCGACCAACGGATTAAAAGTCCGCTGCTCTACCGACTGAGCTAACGACCCAAGCCTTGCAATTTGTTGTTGATTAACTCAACGCGGACTATTCTACTAAATTTTTGAGATCATGCAAGCACTTTTTTAAAGTTTTTTTTTAATTTCCTTATAAACCGCTTATATAAGCCTCAGTATTTTTTGCTTGCAGACTAATAGGTTATACGCACTTTCTGACAGTATTTTCCTGTTCTTCGATTTTAACTAGAGTCTCTTTAAGAATCTCCTGACGTAAAGACTTCATCCACTCTGAAAATTTTACTTCATCAAGCCCATAGGTCTTATTAAGCTGATACTCGTTCTCACTCCAGGTCTCAATTGGAGACTCATTATGCTGGATGACAGCCTCAATCTTATCAAGAGCTTTATAAAGCTTTGCTTCTTTTGTCTTAAGTTCACTCATCTCCTCATACAAGGACATGATGCTCTCAGAGAGTCCTTCTGGCAGTGAATCAATCCATTTTCTGAAAAGTGAGTCTTCAAGACTTTCATCGTTCTGAGTCTTATTGAAGGAAGGTATATCACCGGTAAATCCCTCTCCCAAATCATGGATCAGACACATGGCAATTACCTTGTTTATGTCCAGCTCAGGAAATTCTGAACGCAGGAAAAGTGCCATAAGGGATATTCGCCAGCTGTGTTCAGCTACACTCTCAGCTCTTCCTTTTGAGGTTGTACAGTGACGTGTTGTATCTTTAAGTTTCTCTGCAAAATGTACAATCTGAAGAAATTCATTTGGTTTCATAATACTACCAGAAAATAGGACTTGGAAATTTTGGAAAAAAAATATCAGACAGGGAATCGAGTAGGGCGAGTTCTAACTCAGCCCTCTCACAACACTTATCCCGACTTTATGATTATACCGTAAAGCAGCAAAAATCGGCTTAGTTACGGGCATCGGTACATAAAAAGTCGGGATAACATTTACATAAGTCCATACAGTCTCTTGAGAACTACATCATCATTATCAAATTTAAAATCAACTGCAGATCTGATGATTGGATTAAAGTCTGAAGTTGCTTTTTCAACTGCATCTTGTATCATCTTAACATCAGCATTTGCATAATATTTAATAGTTGTTTCCATCTGTGTATGACCTAACCACTCTGAAAGAAGTGGCATTGGCATCCCATTTCGATAAAGATGCATTGCCCTAG
>NZ_FUXX01000014.1 GCF_900167015.1 Succinivibrio dextrinosolvens DSM 3072 | reverse complement strand
TCTAATTTCTTTGAACAGGATTTTCCTGTTACAAGCTTTACCTGGTCACCGCCTATATAGAAGGAGCCATGCTGGTAACTCTTCTTTTTGAATCTTGGAAAGAATGCTTTTCGTTTTTTACTATTCTTCTTTACCTTGGTCTTCTTTCTCTTTTTTACATTTTCAAAGTAACTTTTTACGGACGTTCCGAAATTGACGAAGGTCTGCTGTGACGCATATTTTGTTACTTCGTAAGTGAAGGGGTATTTTTCCAGGCGGATTGCATTGAATTCTTTTTTATAATCCTGCCATGTTGGCAGTTTAGGTTTTACAGGTGCTGTTGTAGACTGGAGTGGTGATTTTTTATACTCGGCAAGTTCTCTGGTATATCGTTTCATGGCGGCTATATGTGAAACATAGTCTTTTTTAAACTTCTCAACACACCAGTTGTAGGCAAATCTTTTTACTCCAAAGGCTTTTCTGCAATAAGTGAAAAACTTATTGTTTGCCTTTAGCTCTATAACCTGTCCTACAATCATTCTTTTATGTTACCTGTCAGCTTCCGCTGCTTCTTTTAATAATTAACGAGACTGTGTATTCTACCTTCTGTAGAAAATCAAATAAAGCCTAAAAAATAAAAGTCTACAAAATTTTTGTAGACTTTATAAACAATTTATAGATTTTTCAAAACAGTTATTAACCCGTCAAAAAAATAATTTTTTTAGCATGAAAATTTCCACTATTTCTGTTAGCATATACTAATTAGCTATGGCTAATTTATGCTGAAAGTGGAATGAATTAAACAATATTTCCTTGATTTTTATCATAATAGTTAGACTCTGCTAATTTGTATTGTTTATTAGTAATAAAGATTTGACTATGCTCACTGATTATTTATGTAATAAAATCATTTAAAAATTAAAAAAGGTAATTTATGTTTAATTTCTTATCTCAGTTTTTTAACGAAAAAAAATACTTTCTGTCAACTGTAACCGTTGCAAGCTATATCCCTGGACGTATCAGAGGATACAGTTCTCTTATCAAGGGAAATCATGAAAATGCAAAGGCTCTTGAAGAGTATTTTTCACAGTTTAAGGAACTGGATAGCTTTTCCATAAATGAAGTAACCGGTTCAATTCTGATTGAATACGATGTTGATAAATTAGCCTCGAACAAAGAATTACTGGAAATTGAACATTGTCTTCGAAAGAAGGCGGGAAAGTAGGAAACTTAAATGAATATTACCGTTTTATCTGTACTTATTGCTGTAGCTCAGCCTTTAATGCAGATGGTTTTTAATAATTACTCTAACAAGAAACTCAACGAGAATACCAAATTAGCTATGTTTACCTGTTTACACAGTATTGAGGGAAGAAGACGCTATAAGAGTGTTCTTTTGAAGGATAAATCGTTCTCTGATGCGTTAAAGAATAAGTTAAAAGGATTGGATCTGTTCGATCAGATAACTGTAAACAATGTTACCGGCACTATTCTTCTTACCTATAAATGTGAGGAGAAGGATGTAGATACCGTAATTGATCATCTGAATGCTCAGACCCTTAAGGTAGCAGAAAGCAAGTCAAAGATTGCCAATTCAACACTTGGTGCAACCTCAGCTTACAGCGTTGGACAGCAGGCAGCATCAATCGGCAGAAATTCGCTTATTGGTCAGTCTTTGAGAAATTACACCACAAAGGTTAACTCATGTGTAAAGCGCTCAACTAACGGTGTTGCGGATCTTGCTGTAGTTGTCGGTGCGATCTGTCTTTTATGGGGCGGATATAAGGTCTTTACACAGAATCAGGTTCCAAACGGCCCTTCTTTAGTATGGTGGGGTTATAAGATTCTTGAGGGTGGTACTAAATAATGGCACAAGTATTTCACTATACAACCAAGCTCGAACAGGAATACAGTGCAAAAGGCACTGCTGTTCTTGAATATAAGCTAAGAAAGGTTCCAGGTGTAGTATCAGCCTGTATTTTAAAGGACAATACTTTAAGCGTTTATGCTAAAGACAAGCTGTCTTTAGCTAAAGCTCTTTTTGCATTAAGACTTGTTCCTGTTAGGGAAGAGCTTAAAGCCAAGGCTAAAAAGGAAAAGAATGATATTAAGGCGGTATCAGAGGAACTTAAGAACTATAAGTTCAAAGCTCTGGTTTCACTGTTCGGCTTTGGTGCTTTAGAGGCGTTCAAGCGTCTGTCTCCAACAGCATTCACCAATCTGTCTTTTTTAAGAACAGCTTTTGTTCTGCTGATTGCAAAGGATATTTTTAAAGAAGGTGTATTGGGCCTTATCAAGGAGAAAGCACCTAATGCAGATACCTTAACTGCAACTGCAGTGCTTGCATCTGTACTTTCTGGCAAGCCTGAGTCCAGTCTTTCTCTACTTGTTCTTTCCAACTTTGCTGAGATGCTGACTATCGGTGCGGCAGAGAAGGCTCGTCAGCATATTTCAACTCTTCTTGATATGAAGGAGAAATATGTATGGCTTAAGAATAAGCAGGGTCATATTTCTAAGGTAAGCATTGACGATGTAATGGTAAATGATGAAGTCGTAGTTTACGTGGGTGAGAAGATCTGCGTTGACGGCGTGATTATTGAAGGTGAAGCTTCAATTGATCAGTCATCACTGACCGGTGAGTCGATTCCTGCTTTCAAGACTGTTAAACAGGAAGTTTATGCCGGTACTGTAGTTCGTTCCGGTGAAATTACCATCAGAGTTTCCAAGGTTGGTGATGAGACTAATCTGGCCCGCATTATCAACATGGTGGAGAATGCTCAGAACCGAAGAGCACCTATCCAGAACTTTGCTGACAGAATGGCAAATGCGCTAGTGCCAATTTCATTCCTGTCAGCTGCTGTAGTTTACGGTGTAACCCGTGACTTCCAGCGTGTTTTGAATATGTTCTTCATTGATTTCAGCTGCGGTCTGAAGCTTTCAACCTCAACAGCAATCTCTGCTTCAATAAGTAAGGCTGCTCAGATTGGTGTTCTGGTCAAGGGCGGTAACTTTATTGAAACCTTAGCTGATATTGATACTGTTATTCTGGATAAGACCGGAACCATTACCGACGGTCACCCAATTCTTATTGATACCATCAGATGCAATGAGATTGAGGAGAAAGAGCTGGTTCTGTTAGCAGCAGCTGCCGAGAAATCCTCATCACATCCTTTAGCTGAAGCTGTAATCAACTACGCTCAGGATAAAGAGTGGAATGTTCCTCATGAAGTAAAGACTGAAACAGTAGTTGGTCGTGGTATCAGCGCCAGTGTTTCTGATTTTGATGGCTATAAGGGCGGAGAGATCCTGGTAGGTAGCAGAACCTTCATGAAAGAGAAGCATATTCCTGGAGTAAATGACATTGACAGATCCGGCTTCTCAAAGGAATGCAATATTATTTATGTTGCTAGAAACAGTGAGCTTTTAGGCGCTCTGGTAATTACTGATCCAATCCGTAAGGACATCAAGAAGACTCTTAACAGAATCCGCAGAAACGGTGTGGATGAGATTGTTATGCTGACTGGTGACAACAAGGTTACAGCCGAATATGTTGCAGGAAAACTTGATCTTGATGGCTATAAGTCGGATGTTCTGCCTCACGAAAAAGCTGAGTTTGTGGCAAGCAAACAGAGCTACTCAAAGGTTCTGATGGTAGGTGACGGTATTAACGATGCTCCAGCTTTAGCTTATGCCGATATTGGTGTTGCCTTAGGAGGTAAATCTACTGATATTGCTATGGAGTCTGCAGATATTACCATAACTTCAGATGAGCCTTTAAAGCTTGCAAAGGTTATGGAATTATCTAAGTCCACTATGGGGCTGGTTCGTCAGAACTTTGCAGCAACTATCGCTATTAATTCTGCTGCAATGATGCTAGGTGCACTGGGTAAAATCAATCCTCTGATTGCTGCAACAATTCACAATGCCGCAACCATAGGTGTGGTAATCAATTCTGCCAGAATTCTTTTTGATAAGAAGTTTAATTTTGAAAAAATTAAACGCAATCAGGATCTGGATAATTTATAATTTTAACTAAGTCTTAATAAATTGATAGGAGATAAATATGTTATCAAACAAGACTGATTTCTTTATCGGCTTACTAGCAGGTGCTGTTGCTGGTGCTGTTGGCTACAAGCTATTTCAGGACCACAAAGAGCAGATTCTAGGTTCTTTTGATTCTTTAACCTCAAAGTTCTCAAAGACTGAAGAGACTGCCTTATCAGAGGAAGAGCTTCAGGCTCAGAAAGAGCACTTAGAGGACCTGATTGCAGAGCAGAAGGCTGCTAAGAAAGCTAAGTAATACAAAGCACATCCCAGACGTAACCGTCTGGGACGGCTTTTCCCTCCTATCTTAAAGTCTGATTACTTTCAGATTGTCACCACTCTAAATCAGAAGATTCTGTCACAATATTTTTTTTTGTTTCCTTTGCTATCTGTAAGTCTTTTCTTATTTAATTATTTTTCTTTGATTTTAGTGTAACAACAAAAAAAATCCTCCTTTCAGAATTTGAACCTGTAAGGAGGATTTGTCTTCTTATTCTTTGATATTACTTTGTTTTACGACTGTCGAAGATTACATTGGCAACATCGTTGAATGTATCTGCATAGTAGTAGGTGACTCCCTCAGTTACCTCAGGAGGCAGCTCCTTGACGTCAGACTCATTTGCTTTAGGGCAGATGATATTGGTAATACCCATGCGTCTTGCGGCAATAGTCTTCTCTTTAATTCCACCGATAGCCAGAACCTGTCCGGTAAGAGACAGCTCTCCAGTCATGGCAAAGCCTTTTCTTGGGGCCTTGTTCATGGCAAGTGACAGCAGACTTGTTGCCATGGTTACACCGGCTGACGGACCATCTTTAGGAGTAGCTCCCTCTGGTACATGCAGATGGATGAATGCTTTTTTAAAGAAATCCTTCTTGTCTTTGCAGAAGGTTCCCATGTGAGCCTGTACATAGCTGTAGGCAATATGGGCAGACTCCTTCATTACATCACCTAAAGATCCTGTCAGCTCAAAGCCCTTGGCATCATTGCTTACTCTGGATGATTCAATTGGCAGAGTAGCTCCACCTACTGAGGTCCAGGCAAGACCTGTGATTACACCTACACCCTCAAGCTTCTTTTCTCGCTTGAATGGGGCGGTGCCAAGATAATCAAACAGTGATGATGCTGTAATTGTTACGGACTTTTCGCCCTCTAAAATCTTTACAGCAGCCTTACGGATGATTTTATCTATTGCTCTCTGAGTAGAACGCATTCCACTTTCACGGGCATACTCTTCAATGATCTTTTTGAGCACGCTGTCTGAAATCTTAAGCTGGCTCTTTTTCATGTTTGCTTTCTCAAGACCTTTTGGCAGCAGATGCTTCTTGGCAATCGCAAGCTTCTCCTGACTGATATAGCCTGAGAGTCTTATAGGATCCATTCTGTCTAAAAGAGCAGGTGGAATTGTATCAGTGGTGTTTGCTGTACAGATAAACAGACACTTTGATAAATCCAGTCTTTCATCCAGGTAATGATCCATAAAGCCGTTGTTCTGCTCTGGATCTAAGGTTTCAAGCAGGGTAGATGCTGGATCACCATGATAAGATCTTGTAAGCTTGTCGATTTCATCGAGCATGATTACAGGATTCATTACCTTGGCTTCACGCAGTGCCTGTACGAATTTACCTGGCATTGCTCCCACATAGGTCTTACGATGTCCCTTGATAACAGATTCGTCGTTTACACCGCCTAAAGACAGTCTGTAGAAAGGTCTGTTTAAAGCCTTTGCAATGGACTTGCCGATAGAGGTTTTACCTACACCTGGAGGTCCAACAAACAGAAGAATTGAACCGTTGGTATTTCCCTTTAGGGCTCCAACTGCTAAGAATTCAAGGATACGATCCTTAACATCCTTAAGTCCCTCATGATCCTCATCCAGAATCTTCTTGGCCTTGGCAATATCAAGCTCTTCCTTTGCAACCTCTCCCCATGGGATAGTTGTCAGAATATCAAGATAATTGGTTAATCCTGCGTATTCAGGAGAATTTGGATCAAGTGAGTTAAGCTTCTTAAGCTCCTTCTCAAATCTCTTGCTGATGTAGTCAGGAGGAGATAGCTTCTTCATTCTGTCTACATACTCGTCAGCCTCTGTTGAGCTGTCTGAACGTGTGCCCAGCTCTTTCTGGATCTGCTTTAACTGCTCTCTTAGAACATATTCCTTCTGTTTTCTTGAAAGCTTTTCATTAACAGTGGTTTTGATCTCATCGTGCAGTTTAGCTGCCTTCAGTTCTTTCTGCAGCAGATCCTGAGAAAGCTCAAGTCGCTTTAAGATATTGGTGCAGTCTAAAACCTTCTGCAGTGATTTTGCAGAGGTTGTTGTAACTGATGCTGCACAGTCTGCAAGCAGGGAAGGATCGTTCTGATCAAAGCGCAGCAGGTACTGACGCATTTCATCAGAGTACATTGGATTTAAAGGCAGAAGCTCCTGCAGTAGAGAGACAAGGTTCATAGCATAGGCCTTAACCTTAACCTCATCCTCTGAACCCGGCTCTGGCATCTCATTTTCTGGGTATCCCAAAACAGCCTTAGGCGAGCCGTTGAAGTTTCTCCATTCCTTGATGGTTACACGCTCAATACCTTCACATACAAAATGAACCTCTCCGGTTACAGCCTTTGCATGCAGTAGTTTTACCAGGGTTCCGATCCTAGGAAAGTCAGCCTGTCTGATTTTTCCTTTTTTCTCTAGTTTTTCGTCAATAGCGAAAATTGCAAATGTTTTACTGTCAGACTGAGCTATCTGGGTAATGATCTCCTCGTAGTCAGACTTAATCTGCATAGGGGTGATCTGAGATGGCATTACTGGTCGGCCGAAGGTAGGAATTACAAATAACTCCTCAGGCTCATTTTTTGATGTTTCCATGCCATCGGTATTCTCGCCCAAACTTGCAAGTTTTGCGGCAAGAGATTTTAATGAATCTGTATTCTGTGCATTGATAAGGGCTTCGGTCTTCTGCAATTCCTCTACACCTTTCTTTATATTCTCTTTGATGGAGTTTACCTTGTCACTAAGAGTTTTAAGCTTTTGAGGATCAAGGTCGTCTCTATCTTTAGGAGTATTATCTGACATATATTTTCATACCTTAATTCAGTTTCACTCGTTCTCTTTAAACATGGTGCCAACTCACCTTTTTTTCAAGTAATTTTTTTTCTAATAAGTACTTTTGTCTAACTTGTTTTTCTGCATTTTTGATCTTTACGAATAACTTTTTGTATTAGATAAGGAAATTCAGTTTGCTGAAAAATCCTATACAGATCTGATTTTTATGCAATTTTAAGAAAAATTTTATTAGTTGCAGAGTAGACCGTATTTTTAAAGTAAATTTGTTGAAAAAAATGGAGGGTGAAGGTATAAAAAAGTTAGTCTTATAAAAATAACATTCATAAAGGTGAACCGATATGACTGAGAAAGAACCTTTAGTAGAAAAGCTTATCGAGATATTAGTACAGTACGTGCCTAGTTTAAAGAATCAGGCTCAGTCCTTTTCTGATGACTACTTTGCTCAGAGAGCTCTGTTAAGAGGTCTTATGAATATGCATAAAGTCCAGAATAAACTTCCTCCTGAATATTTTACAATGCAGGATCAGCTGCTTCAGGCAGAGCTTGCAGAGAAAAAACTGGTGCAGCCAGGAGGTCTTTTAAAGGCTAAGATCAATTCAAATATGAGTCTTCATCAGGGGGACATAACTACATTAAAGGTGGATGCAATTGTTAATTCTGCAACACCATCTCTTTTAGGATGTTTCCAGGCAGGTCATAACTGTATCGACAACTGCATTCATTCTGCAGCCGGTCTGCAGCTTCGCTATGAGTGCTACAAGATTCTGGGTGGCGGAGAGGCTAGGGAAGGCACCGCAACCATTACTCATGGATTCAATCTTCCATGCAAATTCGTAATTCATGTTGTAGGTCCTAAGGTTGGATTTAACATTTCACCAAGAGAAAAGGCTACATTAGCTTCCTGCTATACCGAGGCTTTGAAGGTTGCAAGAAAGAACGGGGTTAAATCACTGGCATTCTGCAGTATTTCTACAGATACTTTAGGCTTCCCAAATGCTGTTGCTGCCAAGATTGCAGTAAGTACCGTCAATGAGGATCTCAAGGCTCATGGAAATGATCTGAAGGTTATCTTTGATGTGGAATCAGACAGAGATGCAAAGGCCTATAAGATTGAGTTTGAACCTCAGCCTGAAAAGGACAGTGCAGAGCTTCATCCTTTCTTTAATATCAATCTGATTTAAAAATGGCGCCAGTGGCGCCAGATTCCTCTAAAATTCAAAAGTCTCAAGGCTGTCCAGAGAATCCAGGATGGCCTTGTATTTTTCCTGCTCCTCTTTGAGTCTTTCTCCATGAACATCACGGTAATGATAGTAGTAATCTCCGATTCTGCCCTTAAGAGATGTGAATCTGTATAGAAGTTCAAAGGCGGCTTTAAGCTCGTCCATATTCAGATCAGAGTAGAATTCAACATCCTCATCTACAGCTGTAAAACACAGATAAAGAGCTGCAGCAAGAATTCTTGGTTCAGTGGTTTTGCCTGAATGCCAGATTTTGTGTTTTTCTGTACCAAAGTAATCTCCGTCTGGCATAAAGAAGGATCCATCCATCAGATCAATATCTACAGAACGCTCGCCCTCTCTCTGGTATCTCTGTACGACATCATATGCTGTTGCAGGTGGCTGAGCGAGCATTCTCCAGCCTGGGGCCAGAGCCTTGTAAGAGAAATCCTCATACTCACTTTCGCGACAGATACCACAGATGATTGCACATGCATTTAAGGCTGCAGTATCGTATTTCTCTCCCTTTACCATGCCTAAAAGTCCCTGAACCACAGGAAGTCGTCTTGGACTTATATAGGAATAGAAATCAAAATAATCATCTGATGCAAGTCTCAGGACCTTCACAGGAATAATGATGTCACGTGTCTTTAGGTATTCATGAAGGCTGTGAAAATCCAGATCATAAAACTCATTAAGCTTGGTTCTCTTGTCTGGATCCTCACTTTGGGTGGTTATGACTTCCTCTTCCTTTATAAGAATTTTTATGGAAGCAAGATACTCAAGTGCCTCTTTGACAGCCTCTGGACTTACTCTTAGATTTCTTGCAAGAAGATGGGTATGACATCTGGCGTTGAATCTTACATATTTATCTTTTGAATGCCAGAAAAGCAGAACCGACAGAACCAGTGAGCTGCAGTCATTATTAACATTATCTCTATTAACTACATTCAGTTCTGGGTAGTAGGGAACACGAGTTAAGCCAAATTCTTCCATAATACAATCTATTTTTCTTTTGTTATATACACGGCCTTCCATTCTATCACAGAGGCTCTATCTCTCACTTAATTAAATGGAAAAGGCATAAATCTCAATAAAATTGATCTGATTTTTTCTGAATAATATTCAGACTTTCTTCTCAATTTTTCGTATATCCTTTCTAACCTAGTGTAATAGAACGAAAAAATTTTAAAAAATTTTGACAAATGTTTGAATTTTACTATGTTTAAAGCCGGCGATAATTTAGAATATAAATATGACACTAAAGAAAATGTAAAGAATTCAATTCTGGATTCCCACAATAACAAGAAAAGGAGGATGCGATGCAGATTACTGATGTAAATTACGCATTCTTTATTGTGGGATTACTGCTTACCTTCGCAATTTTTGCCTCAAAGCTTTCATCATTCTTCGGAACTCCACTGTTGCTGCTGTTCTTGGCAATCGGTATGTTAACCGGTGAAGACGGTGTGATTCTGCACATTCAGTATACAGATTACAGATCTGCTTTCTTTATAGCCAACCTTATGCTGGCGGTTATTCTGCTTGATGGCGGACTCAGAACCAATTTCACAACCATGAAGTCGGTGGCAAGTGAATCGACCATACTTGCAACTCTGGGCGTTGTGTTTACCTCCGGTATTACCGGCGGCATTGCCTATCTGCTTTTGGATATTTCCCTGATTGAGTCTCTGCTTTTAGGCTGTATCGTAGGATCTACTGACGCTGCTGCTGTTTTCTCTCTGCTTTCAAGAAACGAAGATGTCTCTCTTAAGACCAATGTCAGCAGTACACTGCAGATTGAATCTGCAACCAACGACCCTATGGCAATTCTTCTTACCACTACCATGATTGCCTTTGCCTCAGCAAAAGCAACCTCTCTTACTGATGCTCTGCTGTTTTTTGCAACCCAGTTTGGCTTTGGTATCCTGATAGGTGTCTGTATAGGTGCAGTTGCAAGATTTATTATTGCCAATATCTCCCTGGGTGTTGGTCTGTACTGTATTCTGGTTATAGGTATGGGCCTTGTAGGTTTTGCTGTTACAGCTTATCTCAATGGTTCTGGCTTTTTGGCTATCTTTATTATCGGTATGTTTGTCGGTAATCAGAAAACCCGTCATGTAAGCTATATTCTTCCTGTATCAGAAGGTTTTACCTGGCTCTCTCAGATCACTCTGTTCTTAATGTTAGGTCTTCTGGTTACCCCACATGAGATGTTTAACTACTGGTTCCCTGGTGTTGTTATTGCCGTAGTAATTACCGTACTAGCAAGACCTCTGGCTGTATTCCTGTGTCTAAAGCCATTCTTCAGAGCCTATAACAATCGTGATCTGATTTTCATGTCATGGGTGGGCTTGAGAGGATCTGTTCCTATTGTACTTGCAATCTATCCTGTATTTGAGAATCTTGATAATCCTCAGCTGTACTTCAATGTAGCTTTCGTGGTTGTTATTGTATCTCTGCTGTTCCAGGGGTCACTGATTGTTCCATTATCAAAGTTCCTAAGGGTATGTACTCCATCGGTTATGGTTCCAATTACCAAGTCAGATGTGGGCATTATGCTTTCAAACGACTATGAAATCCTCAATTACAGAATCAAGGAACAAACCTTTGACGGAGCAATTTTAAGAACCATTCCTTTTCCAAAGGGCACCTCTGTTGCAGCTATTTTCCGTGATGGCAAGATGATTAAATGTCAGGGAGATACACCTATCAAGGTTGGCGATATTCTGTCCCTAATCGGTCGAGATGCAGATGAACTGCTTTTGAATTCTCTGTTTTCTCATCCTTTAAAAGAGAAGAGACACCCATTATATAAAGGTGATAAAATGTACGCCGCCGATACTCTCATGATGGAGCTTGGCGAACAGTACGGCTTTGAACTTACTACATACGAGAAGACCTTAACTCTGGGTGATTTCATGTCCTATCATATTGGCGGATATCCTCAGCCAGGAGATAGAGTAAATCTGATTAAAATCTCCCTGGTGGTTGTTGATCTTGAAGGTGACAAGATTAGACGTGCCGGATTGTATCTGACTTCTGAGCTGATGCAGGAGTTTGAACGTAAGCGCAAAGATAAGCTTATAATGCAGAAAATAGAACAGGATGAACTTGAGCGTCGTCGTAAGGCTGCGCAGAAGCAGCTGTTTGACAGTATAAATGACGACGAAGAATACTCATAAATATGGACAAGAAAGAACAAGAAAAATTTATCTCAGAAGTAAAAAGCAAATTTCCATCATTAACTTTCAGACATAGACATTTAATTTCAAGGGAGCTTAATAAGCTCTCTTCTTGTCAGGGCGATAAAGAGGTTGAGCAGAAGCTTTATATCTGTGAAAAACTTGAAGAGTATCTTGAGTTCTTCAAGCAGCGTGAATCTCATATCCCGAATTTAACCTATGATGAGAATCTTCCTGTATCTCAGAAACGCGAAGAGATTATTGAGGCTATCAGATCCAATCAGGTTGTAATCATTGCAGGTGAAACCGGTTCTGGTAAAACTACACAAATTCCGAAGATGTGTCTTGAGGCGGGATTAGGTCGTTTCGGGTTTATCGGACATACACAGCCTCGCCGTATTGCAGCCCGTGCTGTAAGTACAAGAATTGCTTCAGAGCTTGGAGAGGAGTTAGGTCAGAGTGTAGGCTACAAGGTCAGATTTAATGATGTAACCTCTGATACAAGCTACATCAAGCTTATGACCGATGGTATTCTTCTGGCTGAAACAGCCCATGACAGAAAGCTATTAAATTATGACTGTATCATCATCGATGAGGCTCATGAGCGTTCTCTTAATATTGATTTCCTTTTAGGCTATTTAAAGAAGCTTTTAAAGGTTCGCTCTGATCTTAAGCTTATTATTACTTCAGCAACCATCAATACCAGAAGATTCTCTGAGCACTTTGATAATGCTCCTATTATCGAGGTTTCTGGTCGTACCTATCCGGTTGAAGTTGTTTACAGACCACTTGGTCAGACAGATGAAACTGATAATGATGATGAGGTTGAAACTGATGAGAAGGATTTGAGAAACGGTATTCTCAATGCCATTAAATTCCTTTTCAAAGAATATGGCAGAGAGGATATTCTGGTATTCCTGCCAGGAGAACGTGAGATTATGGATATCTCAAAGTTCCTCTCAAAGGCTCATCTTCCTAATACCGAGATTCTTCCTTTATATGCTCGTCTTGCAACATCTGATCAGAACAAGATTTTTGCTCCTCATTCAACTGTAAGAGTTGTTCTTGCAACAAACGTGGCTGAAACCTCTCTGACAGTTCCGGGCATCAAATATGTAATTGATCCTGGTACAGCAAGAATAAGCAGATACTCTCCTAGAACCAAGGTTCAGAGTCTGCCGATTGAAAAGATTTCAAAGGCCAGTGCTGATCAGCGTAAAGGCCGATGCGGACGTGTCAGTGAAGGTGTCTGTGTAAGACTTTATTCAAAGGAAGATTTCGATTTAAGACAGGATTTCACTGATCCTGAAATTCTGAGAACCAATCTTGCGTCTGTAATTCTGCAGATGGTTTCTCTGCGTCTTGGAAATATAACTGTATTTCCATTTATTGATCCTCCATCAGGCAAGCAGATTACCGATGGTATCAGACTTTTAGAGGAAGTCGGAGCCATCAGTGAGTCACGAGGTCTTTCAACTGATGAGTTAAGACTTACCAAGATTGGTACAGATTTATCAAAGATCCCTTGTGACCCTAGACTCTCAAGAATGTTGGTTGAGGCTCACAGAGAAGGTTCATTATCTGAGGTTCTGGTTATCGTTTCTGCCATGGCGGTCATGGATCCTAGAGAGAGACCTGTCGACCGACAGGAGCAGAGCAGACAGCAGCATGCCCGATTTGATGATGAGAAGTCAGATTTCCTTGCATATCTGAATCTGTATCACTACATCTGCAAGTGCCAGAAGGAGATGAGCAACTCAGCGCTTCGCAAGAAGTTAAAATCAGAATTTATCTCATATCTGAGAGTCCGTGAATGGTTCGATCTGCTCCGTCAGCTAAGAGCTTCCTGCCAGATGCTCAAGTATACTCTAAATGAGGTACCAGCAGGCTACGATGCAATTCACAGGGCAATATTAAGTGGTCTTCTGTCTCAGGTCGGTCACTATGATGACAATGACAAGGGACTGTATCTTGGCGCTCGAGGCATTAAGTTTGTAATACATCCTTCATCAGTGTTCAACAAGAAAAAGCCTAAGTGGATCTGTGCCGGTGAGCTTAATGAGACCTCAAGACTGTTTGCAAGAACTGTTGCCGCAATTGATCCTTTATGGGTTGAGTCAATTGGCAGACATCTTGTTAAAAAGAACTATGCAGAACCTCACTGGTCAAAATCAAAGGGGAGTGTTGTTGCCAATCTGACCATTTCTCTATACGGTCTTCCTGTTGTTCAGGGCAGAAAGGTTCTTTATACCAGTATTGATCCTAAGCTTTGTCGTGAACTCTTTATCCGTGATGGACTAGTCGGAGGAGATATCGAGTGTAATCACGCATTCTTCAGACATAATCTTGAGGTTATAGACGAGGTTGAGCATGTAGAGGATAAGCTGCGTCGCCGTGATCTTCTTGTTGATTCATCTGTTTTAGAGGAATTCTATGACAAGAAACTTCCTCAGGATATTCTGACTCAGAGACATTTTGACAAATGGTGGAAAGAGAAACGCGTAAGCGAGCCTGATTACCTGAATTTCTCAATTGATCTGGTTTCAAAGGATGCCTTCAATGAGGTAGAGGAACACGATTTCCCAGAGTTCTGGCATTATGACAGCTTTAAACTTCCTTTAAGCTATGTCTTTGATCCAACCTCAAAGGATGACGGTGTTACCGTACATATTCCTCTGGCTATTGTTAACAGAATCAACAGCAGGGAATTTGCCTATCAGATTCCTGGTTTAAGACTTGAGTTTTTAACCTCGCTGATTAAGTCTCTGCCTAAGCGCTTAAGAAAGAATCTGATCCCAGCTCCAAACTATGCAAAGGCTCTGTCTGAATCACTGGGAGGTCCCTGCAGGGATGATCTCTATGTGAGAGCTGCAAAGGAGCTTACCCGTATGGGAGGAGAGATTGTCACAGCTGATGATTTTGACAGGACTCTTATTGAAAAGCATCTTTTCATGATTTTTTCTGTTGAGGATGAAAAGGGCAGAGTTATCAAAAAAGGCAGAAACTTTGATGCTATCGCCGCCTCTCTTCAGGGGCAGGTTAAGGATGCTCTGAGTAAGTATGCATCAAAGACCACCAAGGTTCAGAAGCCTTTAAGCGAGTGGAATTTCGGTACTATAAAACCAACCGAGGTTACCCGCCAGAACGGCATTGAGATTACAGCATATCCTGCTTTAACCGATAAAGGTCAGGGCGTAACCCTCGAGCTGTATGACAGCAAATACAAGCAGGCAAAAGCCATGTGGACCGGTCAGAGAAAGCTTTTATCATTAGGCTTAAAACAGCCTACAGCATATCTTGAGCAGCACCTGCCTAACAAGTCAAAACTCTCAATGTACTATCAGCCATTGGGAACCATCAAAGATCTGATAAATGATCTGATGCTGGCCTCAATTGACCTTATTATGGTCGAGAACAATGCTCCTGTATATGACGAGGAGAGCTTTAAAAAGCTTTTAGAGAAGGTTCGAGGTGATCTGAACGATACAGCCTTGAAGCTCTGTAATATTGTTGAGAAGATTCTTTTAAAGGCTCATGAGCTTAAGCGTAAGCTTAAAGGTCAGCTGAACCTTGCTGTAGCCTACAGCTACAAGGATATGGCAGCTCAGCTTGATTCTCTTGTGTATAAGGGCTTTTTAAGCTCAA
This sequence comes from Succinivibrio dextrinosolvens DSM 3072, assembly GCF_900167015.1. GTDB lineage: Bacteria > Pseudomonadota > Gammaproteobacteria > Enterobacterales > Succinivibrionaceae > Succinivibrio > Succinivibrio dextrinosolvens. The sequence continues at coordinate 37,809 of NZ_FUXX01000014.1, read as the reverse complement.
CCAAGGTTGAGTACCTGGAGCAGATCCCAAGATATCTTGATGCAATGCTTTACAGAATCGAGAAGGTTCACCGGGATGTTAACCGTGATCTGGTTCATACCAGAAAGATTGAGGAAGTTAATACTCTTTATAAGAATACCTTATCTCGCTATAAATATACTGCCATTCCAGATGATCTTATCAACGTCAAATGGCTGATTGAGGAGCTGAGAGTGTCCTATTTTGCTCAGCAGCTTGGAGTCAGAGTAAGTGTTTCTGACAAGCGCATTTCAAATGAGCTTAAGCGTATTTTAGAGGAATATCCCGAACACGGTTAAAATTCATCGTAACTGATTGAGCTCCAGACCTAAGTAGGTTAGAATTTTTTGCTGTCATGCATTTGTTTATTTGCATGCTTTAGAATTTTAAGAAGTGGAATATAAATGGAAGATTTAATTATTATTCTTTTGCTACTGGCTGTAATCGCAGTTGTTTTAAATCAGTTTAACTACAGACTTGCTCTATGCATGTTTCCTGATACTGTAAAGGTTACAAAATGGCAGGGCCTTTTAGGCTGGTACGGATGGGTAAATCTGTTTGTTGCTCTTCCTTTCCTTTGGGATGGTGATTTCTCTCAGGGTATGTATCCACTGATTCTAGGTCTCATTCCTGCAGTTGTTTCCATATTCACAGTCTTAAAGTTTAATGATGACAGAAACGTTGAGCTTCGTCGTGATTCAAAGGTCTGCTTTAATGATAACGGTGAGGTTTTAGAGCCTTGCAATGATGTATACGGCTATCTTAACAACTATTCTCAGAGAATGAAGGCTATCGGACCTAAGTACTTCTTTAAGGAAATATTTGCAAGAGAGAAATCCAACAAGACATTAGCTGACGGATTACTGGAGAATACTCCTGAGGTTACTGTAGATACTCTAAAATCTCTTCCTTGGGTTCTGGATGGTGCTGTTGATGTTAAAGCTCAGTATATTTTCCTGCTTGAGTACATGACAAGCCGTTATGACAACAAGAAGCTTTATGAGAATCTGCAGGTTTTCTGTGAAAAATCAAAGGCAATTGCAAAACTCCTTGAGATTAAGTTTAATGCAGTTCCTTACAATATTGCCAAGTTTATTGCAGAGGCAGACCTTACTGTATCTCTGCTGGAGAAGACTTCATCTGACTATTCAATTGCAGTTGATGGTGAGTCTTTAGAGAATTCTGAGAAGATTCTCTATGTATCTACATCTCCTATGTACAAAATAAATCAGAACCTAAGCCCTGTATTCAGAGCTATTGTTGCTAAATTTGCAAAGCTTACCTCAAAGGACGAAGGAACCATTATTCTTACATCAAAGAAGATAATTGTAAAAACTCCATATTCAAAGAGTGATTTTCCGATCAGTGACGCTGTTTTTTCCTTCGGTGATGACATTTCTTTTGATAATTCTAATTATTTTTGTGTGTTAGATACGAATTTCTTCAGATTTGTAATGTTAAATCTTAATAAAACACTATAGTAGATATAGTAGTTAACTAAAATAGATTCGAATCGGATGCAGCAGCCAGAAAAACAAAATCCTGTTAAAAAGGAAAACAAAGCCGTCGTATCCTCAGATACCAGGTCTGCCACTTCAGCTGAAGCTGTAGCGGATGGCAGCAAGGCAAGAGAGGCCGCGGCTTTAGAGGTAAAAAATGTAGATTTCGCAAGAAAGCTGAATTCTATTGTTTCGGCAATATTTTCTCGCTGCGGTGTTCCTATTGCCGATTTTACTGTATCTGAACCTCTATCCTTCTTCGCTAAAGTCAATTACAACCTTACCTGGAATTTCAAATGCAGAGCATCAGATAAGCCTGCAGGCAAGATCAGTGACGAGACTCATGTGTTATCTCAGAGCGGTCTTGATGAATTCACTCAAAAAAATTCCAAGGAGCTTGAAAAGGAAAGTGATATTACCAAAGCCTACATCAAACGTCTTGCTGAGGCAAAATTCAGTGAACTTACCGCTCTGGCAGGACAGATTATGGCGTTTAACCGTATCTCTGCCATTGGTAGAGCCCGCTGTAAGAAATGCCATGGCAGCAAAATGGCCATGTGTGAGGTATGCTCTGGTAAAGGCGTTATTACCTGTCCATCCTGTCAGGGACTTTCTGACAGCTGCTCGATGTGTAATGGCACCGGATTTATCAACTGTGACACCTGCGACGGCACCGGCAAGGTAGTCTGTCGTGACTGTAAGGGCATGGGTGAGCTGGTTGTTGAGCGTGAGATTATCTATGACTCCGAGTGCAGCAAGGATATTGAAATCTCTCTTAGTGTTCCTGGCTCAGATAAGACCATTACCAGTTTTTCAAAGGAAGATGAGAAGATTATCCTTGAGGCAGCCAACTTTGATGATCAGTCATTAGGCTCTGAAAGCTCTCACGGATACAAGGCCACATTCCTTGGCTATGCTCCATGTTTTGCAGTGCGAGTAAATCTTAAGGGAGAAACAACTCCTTTTGATTTTATTCTCTGCGGTAAGTCATTAAAACCAATCTGCAAGCCGCCTCTTTTGGATGTTGTGTTCAAGGAAGAGTCAAATATTCTGTCCTCAACTCTGAATATCGGTTCGGATGATGTGGATGAGAAGATAGTCTGCGTGAAGGCTCTGGCTGGCAAGGCAATTCTTGCCAAGACAATTCGCTCAATTGAAAACTATGAGCTTGATATTATCAAAAAGGAAGCTGCCAAGCAGGGCGTTACTGTTGAGTCCATAATCTGGGAGAATAAGAACGATCTGAACAGCAAGGCAAGACTGATTAAATCTACAGTTCGAGAACAGCTTATTGATAATGTCTCCTTAGAGCTTATGACAAATGCTCAGGGCTTTATTTCCAAAGAATTCTCAAGGTACTTTGCCAAGAATCTGATTGATTTTGTTCCGCTTTTAATGATGCTCAATCCGAATACCCAAACGGTATGGACTTCAGTATCGCTTGCGGTATGGCTCGTAAATTCTCTGGCCGTGTACTTTGTTCCGACGATTGCGTGTATATTCCTGTGCATCGGTCTTTCTATCGCTGTATGTGCGTTTACATCAATTACCTTAACCAAGAACTGGACTTATTATTCTGCTGTAAGTTCTCTTCGAATAAGGCATAAAATGCGAAAGGTTCCAAATCTTACCTCCGAAGCAATTCATTCAGTGCGCCTTCTTTTTGGAACGATTCTTATAAATGTGGTACTGTTTGTACTGTATAACTATCGCGGCTGGTAAAACTGGAGCTGTTTCAGATGCATGATAATATTACAGAAGTCATTACCAAGCTGCTCCAGAGTGTAGATATCCCGCCTGATAAGGTTTCCTATGGCGAATCCCGTACCGTCGACGTGAAACTCACTTTCAGTGTTAACTGGTTTTTTGAGGTTAACTGCAAGGATACTGTTTTAAACTCGGTTATGTCCTCAGATACAATTTTAGATGAGGATGCCTTAAAAGATTTTCAGAAAAGCAATACTGATGCTCTACTAAAAGATGCCAGTCTGAAAAGACCTTTCTGTACCGGTCTTGAGAATAAGTCAGCTGCGGATATCTTTAAAATCTGTAATAAGGTCAACCGTATTTCGGCAAGACATGCCAAGGGTGACTGTACCTGTCCTTCATGTAAGGGAACCAAGAGGGTCAACTGTCCGAACTGCTCTGGCTACGGTATGATTCTCTGTCCATCCTGTCAGGGAAGAGAAGGCGGCTGCACAAGATGTAACAGAACCGGCTATATAGTCTGTCCTACATGTAACAATCTGCAGAAGATTGCCTGTCAGAACTGTAAAGGAAAGGGCAGAATCATGGTCGACAGAATGATCTGTCTTCTGGCAAGAAATTTCCCTGTAATCGATGTTGAAGTCAAGGACATGAACAATGTTTTTGCTGTTCCAAACTGTCATGTTGATTATGTCTGCTATTTTGAGCTTCTAAAGAAACTTCCGTTCCAGATATTTGATGCTGAGTTCAAAGAGAGCGGTGTATTTCTTATCACTTATGTTGCAGAATGCAGAATGGATTATGTGACCTTTGAGATTTCTCAGGTTCCCAAGTCATTCACTTTCTACACCTGCGGCAATGATTTCACTCCAATGAACATACCGCCTGTTCTTGAAAGTATATACAGTGAGCTGAAGATGAGACTTTCTGACGCCGCTATAGGAAATACACTCACTGATATTGATATCAAGATTGACCTTTTCAGAATTCTCTGTCAGAACCGCTTCTTTTACGGTCTGTTATGTTCTTATGAGTTTTATTTTGACCTTGTAACCCGTAAGCTTCAGAACGAGGTTGTTAAGACAGACAATTACACTTCAAAAATCTTTACCATGCGTGAGAAGCTGATGAGTCTTCTTGCATACCGTAAAGAACAGCTGGCCGATGAACTTAGCAAGAAGCTTCTGATGTCCACCAATAATCTGATGAAAGAGAATTTTTCAAAGGAAATCTGTCTTTCTCTGGTGGAATATATCAGTAACCTCAAATTCAGAGAGCATTCTGGAAGACATTACTGGGATATGACTACCTCATTTATATGGGTAATCACGTTTATGCTGAATTTCTTTATTCACAACCCTGTAAATCTGGTGGCGTGTGTGCTTTTTTCTCTGGTGGCGTCATTTCTGGTTGCCTATTTTGGAACCAAGACCCTCAAGTTCTATGAGGTTATGCTGGCGTCTAAAACCTTTGAAAATATCTCGAAATTTATTGATTTTAACTACGATCTTTCCCGATCGATTGCAATGCTGTCGGGTACGCTGATAATTGAAATTATTACGTATATCGTAACCTGATCAGAAAGAACCGACTTCTTCTTTGTAGAATTTCAGATACAAAAAAACTCATTCAGAAATGAATGAGTTTTTCTCAATATCCAAATATGAATCTGGATTATAGATACTCTTCGAAGGCTCTTCTTACAGCAACAACTGCTTCCTTCTCGTCTTCACCTTCAACGTGAATGTAGATTTCGTCGTCAAAACGAATACCTAAACCTAATAGTCCAAAGATACCACCCTTCAGATCAATCTGACGATCCTGGTAAATTAAAGTGATCTTTGACTTGTAACCACTGATTGCCTTGATAATTGCACCAGCTGGACGTGCATGTACACCATCACGATCTTTGATTTTGTAAACAATTTTTTCCATATCTAAAGAAATCCACGTAGAAAAGAAATAATCAATATCGGTATTATGCCATTATTTTTATTTAATAGTGTTTTTTCACCAAAAAAATACTATTCGCCAGGCATGTCAATTCTGTTTCTCAACTTCTGTCCAGCTCTGAAGGTTGTAACTCGTCTTGATGAGATGGTTACTTCTTTTCCTGTTTTTGGGTTTCTTCCAGGACGGGCATTTTTTACCTTCAGTTCAAAGTTACCAAATCCGGTTAGTTTTACGATTTCTCCTGACTCTAGAGTTGAGGCTATCTGCTCAAAAAATGAATCAACAAATTCCTGTGCTGTAGTCTTAGGTAGACCTTGTTTTATGATAAGACGGTCTGCAATATCTGCTCTAGTTAACGCCATTTTCACCATTCCTCGTACTGTAAATCCCCAGCAACAGGGGAATAAGTACCAATAAAAATACTTACTGTTTGTAATATAATACAAAAATCAAAAAAAAATTAGTTATCTCTCCCATTTTTTTTATAAGTTATCAATAATTTAGTAAAAAATTTTATCTCGCTAACACTTTTCTGAGATTTTTTCTTATTTTTCTGTAAAAATTTCATAACACGAACTAGCTTTTAGGTAGAACTATATTAAATTTAAAGGATTTTTTCTGTTAAATTTTTTCGTGAGATCTAATTTCTGAGAATAATGTGCAATCAGATCTCATGGCTGAACATTAATAGAATGTGGACTTGACTGGTGTGCTACAATTTTTCTAGTTTGATTATTATTGAAAGGTAGGAGCCAGACATGGCATTAAAATTAGCTATTTACGGTTATGATTCAGATATTGGAAAGCTGGTTATTGAAACACTAGAAGAGCAGAAGATTCCATTAGATGATGTTTTCCCATTATCACCTTTCTCAGGTGAATATGATGCCGTAAATATCTGTTCACAGAATTACTTTGTGCAGCCAATTGAAGAATTCGATTTTGAAAAGGCAAATGTTGCCTTGTTTTTAAGTACTCAGGATGAAAGTCAGCGCTGGATTTCTAAAGCTCAGAATGCCGGCTGTATTGTTGTTGATAACAGCCATCTTTTCAGCGGTGATGAAAAAACAGCTTTAGTTGTACCTGAGATTAATCCATTTGATATTAAAAAGGCTATAGAGTCTCGTCTGGTTATTCCGGCACTGGCTCCATCTGTTCAGCTATGCCTGGCTTTAGGTGCCCTTCACGATGAATTTGGGGTTACCAGAGCAGTTGCAACCGCAATGGAGTCTGTATCAGAGTCAGGAAGATTAGGAACTGAAACTCTTGCTCATGAAACCACATTACTATTAAATGGCATGAGCGGTGACCACCAGGGCTTCTCTGCTCAGGTTGCATTTAATCTTCATACCATTAGCGGATCTGTTGAGGACAATGGCTATACAGATCATGAACAGACCATAAAGTCAGAAGTTTCAAGAATTCTTGGTAAATTCGAGCGAGGCTTCGATGTAACAACTGTTCAGGTTCCTGTATTCTACGGACATACCATCAGTGTTAACGCAGATCTTGAAGAATCAGTAAATGTTGAGGATGTGATTGAAGCTTTCAAGAAATCCCAATTTGTTACTGTAAAGGATAATGATGAGAATCTGACTCCTGTTGAGGATGTAATTAACGAAAGAACTGTCCTTGTAAGCAGAATTCGTCAGAATATCAAGGGAAGCAAGAATGTAAGTTTTGTATGTCTGATGGATAATACAAGACGTGGCGAAGCAATTTCATGTGTAGAAATTGTTAAATTGATTGCACAAAATATATAGCCTTGCACACTTTATGCATTTCGTTAGAAAAAATGGGATCTTGCTAGATTTTTGACGGTCCCGTTTTTAGATACAATAATGCATAGAAATAGGGGAGATGTATGCATAGGTTAAAAAAAGTCACCTTAGAAGTGACATTGGGTCTTGTTATGTCGTTATCTGCATTTGCTGCAGATGATGATGGTACTTTCACCATTACAATCCAAGGCCCAGAAGTTGAAGATACAGCTCCTGCAACACGTCCACAAGTCCGTACTACTCCTAGAAGAAGCACTGTTACACCTCGTCAGGCTCCTGCAGTAACTGTTACCCCTAGACAGAATGCCGCAGTTCCTCAGGGTGCTGTAGCTGTTCCTGCTCAGACTCCTGCAGCAGCTTCTGCTGTTCCACAGGGAGAGTTCAGAACCTATAATGTTGTAACCGGAGATACCATCTGGTCTGTTGCCCATCGTTATGCCCAGCTTAATAGAAGTATCAACGAATTCCAGGTTGTTGCTTCTATCTATAGAAATAATCCTCAGGCTTTTGCTGGCGGCAATGTCAATAATCTGATGAGAACTACTCTCAGAATTCCTCCTGATTCAGTAATTGCCCAGGAAAATACTCAGACAGGAAGTTCCCTTTTAGCTCAGGGCTCAATGGCTCTTCCTCCTCTGCCTGTAGCACAGACTCCTGCCGCACCTGCTGTTCAGAGTTCTGCTGCTGTTGCTCAGAATGGAGCTCCTGCACCTGCAGCTAATGCAAAACAGCCTGCCAATGATATTCCTGTATACACAGCTACTGAAACCCGTATCAAGGAAGTCCAGAAGCAGCGTGAGGCCGAAGAGAATGGAGAGCTGATTCCATCTGCAGCTTCAAACAAAGATTCACAGAATCCAAATGAAAGACGTAATCTTGCTCAGAACGGCACTCAGTTAGAGGTGCAGAATGGAGCTGAATTAGCCAATACTCCTGATGGCGCAAATGCAAATCCTCAGCTTTCAAATCAGGGCTTTACTCCTGAGCAGATGAAACAGATTCAGGCTCTGTTAAAACAGAATCCTCAGGAAGCTGTTGATGTTAAGTCAATCAGAATTATGCTTGAGGAAAATAAAAAGCAGATTGACCAGAAAACCAAGGTTATTGAGCAGCAGCTTGCTGATGCTATAGCCAGAATGAAAAAGTCATCAGCTGTTACAGCTCAGACTGCTGCAGACAGTGTTTCATCCCTTTCAAGTCAGTATGACAATATTATTGCTGGTATTCAGCAGGATCTGATTGAAATCAAGGGTAATGTATCTAAGCTCTCTCAGGATAACGACAGAATGAGAGAAATGCTTCTTGCTAATGACGAAAAGATTGAGGATATGCAGCTGCAGATGTCTCAGTTTACAGTGTCATCAGTTGATGCAAGCATTGATATGGATAAGCCTGTGATGATGATTCTGTTCGGTGCCGGTTTACTGTCACTGGTTATCCTGATTCTGTTTATTATCTTCAAGGCAAGAGCACGTGCCCGTTCCCGCAAGTATCATGATGACTTCGATTTTGATGATACATCTTCATTAGGCTCAGACGATATGCTGCTGTCTGATGATAATGGTTCTATTGAATTTGAGACACATGCTCCAGATGGAGATGATTCTGCCGATGAGGCTTCTGCCGAAGGCGCAGCAGCTCCAGCTGAAGGCGGTGATGCCGCTGCCCCTGCAGCTGATGGAACTCCTGCTGCTGAGGGAGAGGCTGCTCCTGCTGAGAATAAGGATGAAGCTGCTCCTGCAGCTGAAGGCTCTGATGAATCCAAGGCTCAGGAAGAGTGGGATAAGGCTGCTGAAGAATCAGCTGAGGGTTCAAGCAACGATCAGAATGTTCTTGATGAGTGGTCTAAGGCTCTTAATGAGGACCAGCAGTCAGGCGAGAAAGAAACAGAAGTTGAAGGCAAATCAGATGATGCCAGCGTAGCTGATGAATGGGCTGCAGCTTTAGGTGAACAGGAAAATGCAGAGAAAGCTGCTGAAGCTCCTGAAGAACCTAAGAAAGATGAACAGGAAGATATGGCCGCAGCATGGGCTGCAGCATTAGGTGAGCAGGAAGGCGGTGCTGAAGAACAACCTGCTGAAGATAAGCCTGCACAGGAAGCTGCTCCTGCTGAAGAAAGTGCAAGCTCTGGTGAACAGGAAGATATGGCTGCTGCCTGGGCTGCTGCACTAGGTGAACAGGAAGGTGCTCCTGCAGAGGAAGCTGCTCCGGCAGAGGAAGCTGCTCCGGCAGAGGAAGCTGCACCTGCTGCACCTGAGGCGAAGGCTCCTGCTAAGGAAGCTCCTGCAAAACCTGCTCCTGAAAAGAAAGCTGAAGCTCCTGTAGAGGAAGCAGTATCTGAAGATATCAATGTTGATGATATTGCAGCTGAGGCTCCTGCAGAGGAGGCCGTATCCGAGGATGTAAATGTCGAGGATATTGCAGCTGAGGCTCCTGCTGAGGAAGCAGTATCTGAAGATATCAATGTTGATGATATTGCAGCTGAGGCTCCTGCTGAGGAAGCGGTATCTGAAGATATCAATGTTGAGGATATTGCAGCTGAAGCTCCTGCAGAGGAAGCTGTATCTGAGGATGTAAATGTCGAAGATATAGCAGCTGAAGCTCCTGCAGAGGAAGCTGTATCTGAGGATGTAAATGTCGAAGATATTGCAGCTGAAGCTCCTGTTGAAGAAGCGATATCTGAAGATGTAAATGTCGAAGATATAGCAGCTGAAGCTCCTGCTGAGGAAGCTGTATCTGAAGATGTAAATGTTGAGGATATCGCTGCAGAGGCTCCTGCTGAGGAAGCAGTATCTGAAGATGTAAATGTCGAAGATATTGCAGCTGAGGCTCCTGCTGAGGAAGGTTCTTCCGATCCTGCAGAACAGGAAATCGATGTTGGTGATCTGGTTCAGAATGAAGTCGAACAGGAAGCAGCTCCATCTGATGAAATCAGCGGCGAAGAAAGTGCTTTACTTGATGCAATGGAGAATCAGACTGCACAGGAAAATGCTGTTCCTGATGCCGAAGCTGAGGTTGTTGAAGAGCCTTCTGAAGATGCTGCCAAGGTTGATGAAGTTGTTGATGATGAGATTGATCTTGAAGTCCTGTTAAGACCTGTAACCGGCGAAGGTGAAGGTGAATCTGATCTGGTTCAGAATGAGCCTCAGGAAGATGCTCAGTCAGAGGAAGCTCTGGCAGAGAATACAGACATTCCTGTTGAAGAGCCTGCAGATGCTACAGTAGCCGAGGCCGCTTCAGAAGAGGTTGCCGCTACTGAGGCAGCTCCTGCACCTGAAGCTGCTGAACCAGCAAAGGAAGATGTTGTTTCATGGGAAGTACCTCAGGATGAGTACGATGTAGTAAGTTCTAATTCCCAGGATGATTCTGTTGAAGATGCAGCTGCAGCGTTAGCTCAGCTTGAAGCAAGAATCAATTCTGCTGCTCACTATGTTGATCCTCAGGCAGAGTCTGAACTCATGAATATGCTTGGAAATGGTGTATCAGCAGATAATGAGTCACTATCTTCAGGTGGAGAGACTGCATTTTCTCCTGAAGAGATTTCAAGAATGATTAACGGTGATCCTTCACAGTCAGACGTTCCTGAACTACAGCAGGTTTCTAATACCATAGGCCCAATTTCTGCAAATGCGGATCTTTCTGATCAGGCAACATTAGCAGAGAACCTTTCAGAGGGAGAAAAGGAAATCCTCTCTCCTAAAGAGCATCAGTATTATGTTGACGAGCTGAATCTTGCAAGACTGTACTTTGAGACAGGCGATACAGAAGAGGCTATCAAGATAATTGCCGATGTTCAGGAGCACGGAAGTCTTGATCTTAAGAAAGAGGCCTCTAAAGTAATGGAAGCCTACGGAAGCTAAAAATAGAACGAAACGTGGTTCATAAGAAAAGGGCAGATCTAATGATCTGCCCTTTTCTTTGAATGTTTTTTGTATAGAAAATAAAGAGTCTATTTGTATTTCTTTCAAGTCTAAATTATCTAACATGCACTTTTTTAGAAAAAAAATATCAATTCTGTTAGTTGCAACTAATTTTAGTTGCATTAGGCTTACTGTTTCTATACAATGATCCTGTTCAAATAAATGTTATTTCTAAATTGTTGAGGATGTCATGTCAAAAATCGTTAAAGTAATCGGTCGTGAAATTATTGATTCACGCGGTAACCCAACTGTTGAAGCAGAAGTATATCTAGAAGACGGTTCATTCGGTCGTGCTGCTGCTCCATCAGGTGCATCAACCGGTTCTAGAGAAGCTTTAGAGTTACGCGATGGCGATAAATCTCGCTTTGGCGGTAAAGGTGTTCTAAAGGCTGTTGCTAATGTAAACGGCCCAATTGCCAAGGCAGTATGCGGTTTAGATTCTGCTGAGCAGTCACTTGTTGATAACACCATGATTAAGCTTGATGGTACCGAGAACAAGGATTCACTAGGTGCTAATGCAATTTTAGCTGTGTCTTTAGCTGTAGCAAAGGCAAATGCAGCTTCAAGAAAGATTCCTCTATACCAGTATATCGGTGAGTTATTCGGCCACAAGGGCAAGTATGTAATGCCTCTGCCTATGATGAACATTCTAAACGGTGGTGAGCACGCTGATAACAATGTTGATATTCAGGAGTTCATGATTCAGCCTGTTGGTGGTAAGAATCTGCGTGATGCACTGCGTATCGGTTCTGAGGTATTCCACTCTCTGGCTAAGGTACTAAAGTCAAAAGGTCTGAATACTGCAGTGGGTGATGAAGGTGGCTTTGCACCTAATCTGTCATCTAATGCTGAAGCTTTTGCATGTATTAAAGAGGCTGTTGAGAAGGCAGGATACGAGTTCGGTAAGGACGTAACCCTGGCTATGGACTGTGCTTCATCAGAGTTCTATAACGAAAAGACTGGCATGTATGAACTAAAGGGTGAAGGCAAGTCCTTTACTTCCCACGAGTTCACTGATTATCTGTCAAATCTTGTTAACGAGTATCCAATTGTATCAATTGAAGACGGTCAGAACGAGTCTGACTGGGATGGCTTCAAGTACCAGACTGAGAAGCTAGGCTCTCATGTTCAGCTTGTTGGTGATGATCTGTTCGTAACCAATACCAAGATCCTTTCAGAAGGTATCAAGAAGGGCATTGCAAACTCAATTCTTATCAAGTTCAACCAGATTGGTTCCTTAACTGAGACTTTAAATGCTATTAAGATGGCTCAGGATGCTGGTTACACTGCAGTTGTTTCACACCGTTCAGGTGAGACAGAGGATACCACAATTGCTGATCTTGCTGTTGGTACTTCATGTGGTCAGATTAAGACCGGTTCAATGAGCCGTTCAGATCGTATCGCAAAATACAATCAGCTGATCCGTATCGAGGAAGAGTTAGGTGAGAACGCTGTCTTCCTAGGTCGTAAGGCAATCAAGGGCCAGAACTAATTCTGGCTTCGGTCTTAGGGCATCGGGTATCCTCTCGGTGCCTTAGAATGGTTCAAAAATCCGTGTTTTGAACTAGTTACAGTGTATATCTTCGGTTCCATTTTTTTTGTCAGAGTATAATCTCTGACTTTTTTTTCTTAAAATTTTCCAATTCTATCAGATCATTTTTAACCAATTCTTGCACCAGTCTGAAAAAATAAAATAAAACCGCACAAATTCGGTGTTGTTATAAAGAACAAAAATCAGAGGTGTATAATAAAAGTGTATTAGTTTTTAATTCAAATAGTTGCTAATACAGAATATCCAAATGAATACATTTGTTGTTATTTGTATCATTTGTTTTGGTAAAGCTTGACAATAAAATATAAGGAGACAGTTCAGAGAAGAATTCTTTCTGCACTGTAGAATAATGACTGATATTCAAAATAATTCTCAACCTAATCTGTTTAACAGGTTTCTGAACCTTATCGAAAGTCTGGGAAATAAGCTTCCTCACATTACCATGCTGTTTATTTATGCTCTTATTGTGACGATGATTATTTCATCTCTTCTATCATTTGTGGATTTTGACTACATTCATCCGACAACCAAGGAAAAGATTCAGATTTTAAATATGCTGGCACCTGCCAATGTACTTGATCTGATCGTTAATTCCGTCAAGAACTTCATGGGATTCCCTCCTTTAGGCATTACTATAGTTGCAACCTTGGGTATCGGTATTGCTGAAGGTTCAGGCTTTGTTAATGTTCTGATTAAAAAGTTTCTGTCAGTTACCCCAAGAAAGATTCTGACTCCAACTGTTATCTTTATTTCCATTGTCTGCCATCTTGTTTCAGACAGTGCCTATACCATTCTGATGCCTGTATCCGCTCTGATGTTCTACTCCTGCGGACGTCATCCATTAGCTGGTATTGCCTGCTCGTTTGCAGGTCTTGCAGGCGGTTTCACAGCAAGCTTTACTCCATCAATTATTGATCCTGTAATGCAGAGTTTTACAGAAGCTGCATCTCATATAATTGATCCTGATTATTCAGTGAATGTTCTGTGCAACTATTTCTATGCTTTAGGCGGAACTATCTTTGTTATCCTTTCCGTATGGTATGTAACCGATAAGATTATCGAGCCAAGACTGATGCGTACCATGCCTCTTGATCTTGACATCAAAGAGGATAAGAATCTTGCAGTAACTCCAGTAAGCGCAAAAGAGAATCATGCCTTCAAGTTTGCTATCTCAACTGTTATCGGTCTTCTGGCTCTGCTTTTTATTCTGTGCTATCCAGAGAACTCAATGCTAAGAGCTCCTGACGGTACCTTAACCTCACCTAAGGCTCCAGTAATGATGGGGCTTGTTCCATTACTGTTTATCTTCTTCTCTCTGCCTGGTATTGTATACGGTTATGCTGCAGGAACCTTCAAGAATGCAAACGATGTAATCCGCTCAATGGAACACATCATGAATATGCTGATTTCCTTCATTGTATTCTGCTTCTTCGCAGGTCAGTTCCTGTATGTGTTCGGTCACTCCAATATAGGTTCACTGCTGGCAATTTCCGGCGCAGAATTCCTAAAGAATATGGGACTTCCATCTGGTATTACTCTGCTTGGTATTATTATTCTGACCGGCTGTCTGAACCTTCTGATTACTTCTGCAACTTCAAAGTGGGCTATTCTATCAACCATCTTTGTTCCAATGCTGATGATGCTTGGCATTTCTCCAGAGCTTACTCAGGCTGCATTCAGAGTATCTGACTCAGCAGTAAACGTATGTACCCCTATGTTTGCTTTCTATCCTCTGCTGATTTCATACTGTCAGCGTTACTGCAAGAAGGCTGGTGTGGGTACCTTAAGCTCCATGATGCTGCCATATACCTTTGCACTGATGATTGTTTTAACCATAGTTCTGTATCTGTACTGGTTTATAGGTATACCTCTAGGATTCCAGAGCGGTTTTGACTATCCATCAAGCATGTTCCCTCAGGGACATTAAGGAGAACTCATGGATCTGATTAAATGTCTTACAGACAGATTCTACCGCTACGTTGCAGTTGCATCCCAGTCAGATGCGACTGTAAAGACTGTCCCAACTTCAAAGGGGCAGACTGTACTTGCCAATATGCTTGCAGATGAACTTCGTGAGCTAGGGCTAACAGATGTCAGCGTAGATGAACACAGCTGTGTCTATGCAACCTTAAAGGGAAACTGTAATGGTCCTGTGGTTGGCTTTTTAGCACATCTTGATACAGTTGATGTTGCTCTAAGTCCAGAGATTCATCCTCAGATTATTCATTATGAGGGAGGAGATGTTGTTCTTAACAAAGAGAAGAACATCATCATGAAACTCTCAGAGCATCCTGAACTTCAGGATTTTATCGGTGAGGACATTATCTTCTCAGATGGTACATCTGTTTTGGGAGCGGATGATAAGTCTGCAATTGCCAACATCATGACCATGCTTGAGGTCTTAAAAAATGATCCGTCCAGAAAACATCCTGAGCTTAAAATAGCTTTTGTCCCTGATGAGGAAATCGGGCTTCTTGGCTCAAAGTGCATGGATCTGGAAAAGTTCAAGGTGGATTTTGCGTATACCATTGACTGTTCTGGTGTTGGACAGGTTGTATATGAGACCTTCAATGCAGGTACTGTTAAGTTCAGAATCAAAGGTGTAAGCGCTCATCCTATGTCAGCTAAGAATGTACTTGTTAATCCTATCATTGTTGCTCATGATCTGATCTCAATGTTTGACAGAGCTCAGACTCCAGAGCATACAGAGGGCAAGGAGGGCTACTGGTGGTTTAGCGGTATGCATGCTGATCCTCTTTACTGTGATTTGACCATGCTGATACGTGATCATGACAAAAAGCTATATGAGTGGCGCAAACAGTATGTGCTGGATGCTGTTGAGATGCTTAAAAAGCGTTATCCAAAGGCTGAGATATCTGTTGAACTTTCTGATACCTATGAGAACATCGCCAATAACGTAAAGCGCGAAGACCCTCCTGTAGCCATGCTTTATCAGGCTCTGTCCGAGCTTGGGATAAAGAGTGTCACCTACGCAATGCGTGGCGGTACTGATGGCTCTCAGCTGTCTACCAGGGGAATTGTTACTCCAAACTATTTCACTGGTGCCTTTAATTTCCACAGCAACTGTGAGTTTCTGCCATTAACCTCCTTTAAAAAATCATGTGAGGTTACCTTAAAGCTTATTGAGCTTTCATGCAGAAAATAAAATTAAGTTGAAAGAGACTAACAGGAGATTTCACTTTTGATGTGTAATCTCCTGCTTTTTTAGATCTGCAAAATTGATATTATCTTTTTTCTGTTAATTTGAGAGAATTCTTTTTTTTATCAAGAGGTAAGGAATATAATCAGAAAGGATTACAGATTTTTCAAACATAAGGTTTTCCAAAATCAGCATTCAATAAGCTGATCGGAGGTGGATTATGAAGAAATTTATTGTTTTTCTTTTGGTTCTTGTCTGTTTCGTATATGTAGGAATCTGCTATATAACAGGCTATCTTATCGAATCTAATCTTGTAAATTCTCAGCAGTTCATTGAATCTTCGGATTCAGAACTTCTAAAAGGTACAAAACTAAGCTACGTTTCCAAATCATCTGGTCTGTATAATCGTGAAGGCGATTATATAATTGACTCTCCTGTCTTTGGCAAATCAGTCTGTCCTACAGCAATTTACTCTGGGTTCCTTCATGCTAATGTAAAGATGAAGCTAGATGAGCTTGTTGCAAACCTTTCACGTAAGAACATTGTGCTGCCATCAACCTTTGATACCAAGACCTCTAAAGGTGATTTTGAGGCTGATGTTAATGTGCTGTCTTTAAAGGGAGTAGCAACTACTGATCTTTCATCAAAATACCAGAAGAACCGTTATAAGGATTTTGCATTAAAGCTTGTAGCCAACGTCGATTCTTCCTTTAATCCTGAAGCTACCCTAGATGTTCAGAACTTTAAGAACCCAGCTCTTTTCTCATGTGACAGCTTTAATTACAAGGGTAATATCGAGGGACTTACCTCTATTACCTCTTTAGGAAAGGGAAAATTCAGCGGAAAGAATCTGAATCTTGATAAGTATGTGCTGAATACTCTTGATGGTGAATACAGAACCTTTGAATATGAAAACGGAATCTTTAAGCTGTATGTAAATTCTCAGGGCAAAGGCGTAACTGAGCACTTGAGCAGCTTTGATTTTGAGGGAACATTCTCCTCATTTAATCTTGATAAGATACTTTCAACCGATAAGTACAAGAAAAAAGAATCTGATGAAGCTTTAGACATTATTCTGTCTGATCTTACTGAAGCTAAAATCGATAAATTCAATTTCAGCCTATCAAGAAACTTTGCAAAGCGACTTTTATCGGAGAATTCTGCTGATATTCCATTCCAGTCAAACGGTAGCTTTAAATTCCAGTATGCAACCATACCTCAGAGTTTAAACGGCGTTCTGCACCTCGGTACCAGAACTTTAAAAGGTCTTGGCTTCCTGCTTAAAGATCAGGGCAATGGCTATTATGGAACTGATCTGGTTATTAAAAACGGACAGTATCAGTTAGGTGATTTTGCCTTGTCTTCAGATTTTCTTAAGAACTCTGCAATCAATGGCCTGATTGAAAAAATCAAGCTAGAGGACAAACTTAATATCAAGACGGAAAAACTTGATAAGGAATTAAACAAATTGGATGACAAGATTAAAAATTCTAATATTTTCAAGATGATTAGATAGCAGAAAAGGGATATGATCTTCCCAATCTTTATTTACTATTAACGTTCTGCTAATTCAGATATAAGCAAAAGGTTGTTAAATCTCGGAATCTCTCCGAGATTTTATTATAAATCCGCAATTGCGGGTATTTTTTTGAGGCTAAACTATTTTATGGCAAAAAAATCAGTATTATTTGGTGCCGGCGCAGTTGTTCTTGCATCTGCTGTTTATGTTGGTGGTGTTTATTACACTGGTGTTAAGATCAACGAATACCTGAATGGTATTGAAAATAATGAAACTATAACTAAACAGATCAATCAGTATCTTCCTGGCGCAAAGGTCAGCTGCAAGGTTGATGATGACTCATTCTTTTCAGAAAAGGGTAATTTCACTATTGCTTTCGAGGATGAGACCTTAAATATTCCATTCACAATCAATAAGGGCTTTGGCTCAGCAAATACTGTAATTGATACTGCCAAATTTGAAGAGATGATTGCTAAGAATGATTCTATCAAATTCGCTCCAAATACTGTAAAGGCAGATCTTGAGTTTGATTCATCTGTATTCTCCTCAAAGATCAAAGCTCACGGTGCTCTAAAGGCTGATTATCTTGATAACACCAAGGGAGCTCTGGATTCTGCTCTTAATATCGATATCAACTCAGATGAAGATGTTGTTTCCCATCTGAATATCAAGAATCTGCAGGATGGCAAATCATTCTCTGTTAAAGAAATCGAAATGTCAGGAAATATGCAGGGCATAACTGATATCAAGAGTTTTGGTAATTCATCTCTTATCATTAAAGGCTTTGAGGCTATGCCTTACAAGTTCGATAACCTGAAATTAACTTCAAAGGCTGTAAATCAGACCAAAGAAGGTGATTTTGATATGAACGTTACCTTATCCGGTGATGATTTATTTGGCTATCTGATGAATTATGACATCGATTTAACTGTTTCAAAGTTCAATACTGATGTAATTGAACAGCTATCTCAGAGTGCAGATACAGATAAATCATATCAGGAGCTTTTCAAATCTGTTAATTCTCTAGCCATAAACAAGCTTAATGGTAAGGTTGGTAAAATCGTAGCTTTCTTTACAGGAATTCAGAATGTTGATCAGTTCAATCTGACTTCAAGTGGCAAATTTGAATGGAATCTTGAGGAAGGAATGGATTCTTTAAAGGGTATGCTGACCGTTAAGTCTGATTCTAACAAGAATGCTGAACAGTTTTTTGTTGAAGGAGAGGATGGTTCCTATGAGTCAGCTATTTCAATTGAAAACGGTCGTTTAATGGTTAACGGCAAGCCATTCATGTAATATGCAGAATAAGGTTCAATAATTGAACCAGATCTTTCTACATTAAGGCTTCTGCTCTCTGTTTTTACATGGGCAGAAGCCTTTTTTGTTATAAAATGTTTATATTTTGCGTCTTCTGATCAAACGAAAAATCAAACGCAAAATTTTACGTTTGATTTAGTGTTTGATTACCAATCGAATTATTTTTTATGATTAGGAAAAGGCTTGTTTTCTGGTAAATTTCAACATACTGGTTCCTTTTTTCTTTTATAGAAAAAATAAGTCTTATATAATTCTGGGGTAATAAAATACAGAATCATTAAACCAATATAAATAACAAGAACAAACAAAATTTATATGAACATTCTTCTTCTTTCTATTATCCCGATTTTACAGTTCGTTTTCGTTTATTACCTGTTTCTAAAGCCTATTCAGAAATACTCTTTCATCTTTAGAAAGCTTTTCTTTGTATTATTGGGAATAAGCGCGTTAAACGGTTATCTTTATATCTTCTTTAAGATGACAACTGCTTACTTTGGAATTCCAAAGTGGATGGTGATGATTGTTCTTAATATATTCTGGGCTATGGCTGTTTTATGTATTCTAATCGGCATCAGATTAGTCCTGAATTTTGTGTTCAAGATTATTAGAAGAAATCTTTCATTCAATCTGTTTAAACCAGAATCAGTTATTCTTGGTTTATTCATGACTGCATTGAGCTTTTACATTTCAGCTGTTGCTGTAAGTAACGGCTTTGTTCCTCCCGTTATCAAGAATTATTCATTTACTGTTGATAAGCTTTCTGAGGAGAATTCTGGTCTTAAGATTATTCAGCTTTCAGATCTTCATATTGATGGCATCACTACCAAGAGTGAAATCAGAGATATTGTTGATAGGGTAAATGAACATAAACCGGATCTTGTTTTAATTACCGGTGATTTTGTTGATGGTAAGGTTGCTGATTTAAAGGAAATCACAGACATTCTTTTTGATCTGGATTCAAAGTATGGTACATACGCAGTTCCTGGTAATCATGAATACTATTCTGACTACAAAAAGTGGATTGCATACTTTGAAAAGGGCAATATCAGGTTCCTTGAGAATAAAAATATTTCCATCAAGAATTATGCTCAGAAAAATGTAATAAATCTTTGCGGAATCACCGACCCTACTGCTGAAAACTACGATATGACTGAGCCTAGCATCAAAGATGCTCTTGAAGGTATTGATAACACTGTTCCAACTGTTTTCATGTCTCATCGTCCAAAGTTTGCTGTAGAACTTCAGGAGTTATCTGATCTGACCTTGTGTGGTCATACTCATGGCGGTTTTATGCCTGGTATCGATAGACTGGTCGGTCTTCTGAACGAAGGTATGACTCACGGTCTTTATAAGCTTGGCAGGGAGAAGGTTATTGTTTCTCCTGGTACACGTATCAATACAGCCTCAGCTTTCAGAATATTCAATAAACCTGCAATCAATATTATTATTCTTGAGTCTCCAAATACTCAGAGAAAACTAAGCTCAAAGAATTACTCAATCTACTTTGAAAGCTAGGCAAAACTAATCTGCGTTACATCTCAGTAACGCGGTTTACCTCTCCCTTCTGTATTAAACTTTTTTTTTAACTGCGTCATTGTTTAATATAATTTGCTGTTCAATATTCACATTTTTAATATCATTCTCCTGCTTTTTTAATGCATTGTTTTTAATCTAATTTATACTCAAGGATAGGTTTGAAGTTTTTAGGAGAAATCTTATGGGATTCTTTGAAAGACTATCCGTTCGTGGAAAGGTAATGGGTGGTTTTGCCGTAGTAATTATCTTCACAATTCTCATTTCAACTGTGTCAGTACTGATAATGCTGAATTTTAACTCAGCCTCATCTTATGCTCATGAGGTGTTAGCCGTAAGACGTGTTACTCTATCGACTGTTCGCGATATGATTGATAACATGCACAATGACCTGTTTGAGTCTCAGGCGGAACTTGAGAACAATACACTGGGTTTATTAAAAGACATTGAAGAAAAGGTTGTTGCAGTATCCACCAAGGTTAAAGCTCTAAGAGGCAGAACTACTCCACAGCAGACTGCAATCATCAAAAATTCAATTGCTGAATACGAGAACCTGTATAGAAACGAATTTCTCCCAGCTTTAGCAGCACAGGATCTCGACAGAATGCAGAGTACATTCGCGAAGATGCATAAACTAAAGGTTGCTGCAGATAAAGCCTGCGCTACTATTGTTGAGACTCAGATTGGAAATGGTATTGCCAAAATTGAGGAGAACACATCGTATACACCTATATACGGAATTCTGGTTGCATCTGCCTGTGCTACGGTGCTGGCTATCATGATTGCCATGATAGTTTCAAACTATACAGTTAAGAATCTGCGTACAGCCTTAATCGCTTCTTCAGCAATTGCAAAAGGAGATCTTTCAAAACCAGTCAAGTCCACATCAAAAGATGAATTTGGTAAGCTTTTAGATGAAGTTGAGCAGATGAGAACTCAGCTTAATGAGCTTGTAGGCAAGATTAAGTCTTCAGTTGGTCAGGCTGTAAATGATTTTGGTTCAATCAACGATATAACAATGGTTATTGATGAATCTGCCCGTTCAAATGAGTCAAAAGCTATGACTGTTGCTGCTGCATCAGACGAGATGGTGTCCACAACAGGTGATATTGCAAAGAACTGTCAGAATGCTGCGCTTACAGCAGATGAGAGTAACAAGAGTACTCAGGATGGTGTTGATAAGGTACATCAGACTATTGATTCAATTCGAGAGCAGGTTGAGAAATCTAAGAAGGAGCCTCACTGGTTGCTCGTCTTGTAGATCAGACTCAGAAGATCGGTACTATTGTCCAGACTATTGAGGATATTGCTTCTCAGACTAATCTTCTTGCTCTTAATGCTGCTATTGAGGCAGCTCGTGCAGGTGAAGCCGGTAAGGGCTTTGCTGTGGTTGCCGATGAGGTTCGTTCTCTTGCATCTAGAACCTCAGGTTCGACCTCAGAGATTACCAAGATGGTTAC
Source organism: Succinivibrio dextrinosolvens DSM 3072 (assembly GCF_900167015.1). GTDB lineage: Bacteria > Pseudomonadota > Gammaproteobacteria > Enterobacterales > Succinivibrionaceae > Succinivibrio > Succinivibrio dextrinosolvens. The sequence goes on along the minus strand of NZ_FUXX01000014.1, from coordinate 16,390 downwards.
TGAAATTCAGAATGACGCTAATACAGCTAATGACAGTATGGCTGCTTCTGTTGAACAGATGGGAGTTCTGGCAACCCAGACTGAGGAAGTCGAATCATTACTGTCCAGTATTATTGAGAATGTTACATCCGTTAATACTCAGATATCTCAGATCGCTACTGCAGCTGAGCAGCAGACAACTGCAACTTCTGAGATTTCAACCAATATGCAGAGTATTACCAATGAATCTCAGAATCTGACAGAGAATGTAAGAGCTGCTCAGGGAACAGTTAACTCTTCTGTCGATAACCTCAATTCCTTAAAGGCAATGGTGGATAGGTTTATCGTATAGAAACGTTAATACCTTATTTAAAATGAACAGAGAAATCAGAGGTAGCATTATCTCTGATTTTTTTTATGATATTCTCGGGAAACACCCGAGAATAATAGGAAAGACTCAGTTATGAAGTCTTTTTGAATGTCTAGGGTAAGCTTTTTTGCTTACTCTTTAATTCTGATCATGAAGTTTGAAATAATTGCTACAAGACCACCTGTAGTAATTCCAGATGTGAACAGAGATTTAATGTTATCTGGCAGGAAGTTTAAGATATCTGGTTCAAATTCAACTGCAAGACCAAATGAGAAACTTACTGCCATAACCAGAATAGCTTTTCTGTTCATTTCCTGTGAGGCAATAATTCTTACACCTGCAGCTGCTACAGTACCGAACATCAGAAGAGTAGCTCCACCTAATACAGGATCAGGAATTAAAGAGAATACCTTTCCTACAGCAGGGAATAGACCAAGTACTACAAGGAAGCCTGCGATAAAGAAGCCAACATATCTTGAAGCTACACCTGTAAGCTGAATCATTCCGTTGTTCTGTGCAAAGATTGAGTTAGGGAATGAGTTTAGACAGCCTGCGATCATTGAATTGAATCCATCTGCCAGAATACCGCCAGATGATCTCTTTTGGAATTCTGAACCTTCAATCTTCTGGCCTGAAATCAGAGAGTTTGCAGTGATATCGCCATAAGCCTCAATTGCGGTGATCATATAAACGATACCAAGACCGATGATTGCACCTGGATCAAATGCAAGGCCATACTTGAATGGATGTGGTACGTTGAAGCCACCGAAGCTGTCAATCTGAGAGAAATCAACTCTGCCCATAAAGTAAGCTACTACAAAGCCGATGATTAGTCCTAGAACGATAGAACTCATTCTCAGGTAACGGTTTGAACTGCGGTTAAAGAACAGAATTGTAACAATAACTATTGCTGCAAGAGAGATATTCTCAACTGAAGCAAAGGTTCCGTCTGCTTTTGCTCCAAAACCGCCACCACAGGCGATTACACCAACTTTAATCAGACTTAAACCGATAAGGCAGACTACGATACCTGAAACTAAAGGAGTAATAATCTGTCTGGTGTAGCGAAGTACTCTACTGATGAACATTTCAATGAATGATCCAGAGATTACTGCTCCGAATATTGCTGCAAGACCACCATTCAGTCCAGCACCGATAATTGGTGAGATGAATGAAAATGATGTGCCCTGAATACACAAAAGGCCGCATCCGATAGGACCAACCTTTTTGCACTGAATAAATGTTGAAATACCTGAAGCCAGAAGAGACATGGAAATCAGATAACCTGTAGTTTCCAGATCAAGCTTAAGGGCACTGGCAATAATCAGAGGCGGAGTGATGATTGCTACGAAGATAGCCAGAAGATGCTGGAAGGCTGCAAAGATGGCATCTCTTAGAGGAGGTCTATCCTCAAGCTTATAAATAAGTTGCGATGTAAAAAGCTCTGGTTTGGTGCTCTGGGTCATTTTTTAATTCTCTTTAAACTTTATCTGACAATTATCCAGACTATCAATAATAGCTAGAGACTCTACCTGATAACCTTCGTTTCTCAGATAGCTGCCACCTAACTGGAATGATTTCTCAACAATAAAGCCCATACCTACAAGCTCAGCTTTAGCCTGCTTTACAAGCTCAATAATGCCTTTTGCAGCATTACCGTTTGCAAGGAAATCATCGATGAACAGAACCTTATCTCCTTCGTTTAAAAATTCCTGAGAGCAGCATACGGTATATGATCTGTTCTTAGTGAATGAGAAAACTTCGGTGGAATACATTCCTGTCATTGTTGATGGCTTCTTTTTCTTGACGAACACTACAGGAACATTCAGTAGGAATCCAACCATGATTGCAGGTGCGATACCAGATGCCTCAATGGTGATGATCTTGTTGATTTCCTTTGTTGCAAATCTGCGAACAAACTCAATCGACATAGCCTGAAGCAGGGTAGGATCAATCTGATGATTGATAAAGCTGTCAACCTTCAGTATTCCACCGTCCAGGCATTTGCCATCCTCTTTGATGCGCTTAACCAATGGTTCAAATGGCTTGTAGTGATCTGACATAAAAAAGTCCTTATAGAAGTAAAAACAATTATTTCTTTATAAATGAAATCGAGCCTGTGGTCTTTTCAACCAGAGATGCTTCCATATCGTGTTCATCATGACCAGTGATAACAGCCTTAACCAAATCACCAACCTGTACATCCTTGGTATTTGGAATAGAAATAACACCGTCAATATCAGGAGACTCGTATTTGGAACGACCGACAGCAACGCCGTCGTCTGAAACGTAATCTATTAAAACCTGATATTCCTTGCCGACTCTTGCCTCAAGCTTGTCATATGAAATCTTTGCCTGAAGTTCCATCAGTCTTGCTGCTCTCTCTTCACGAATCTGTTCGTCAACCGGATTTAAGTAGGTGTTAGCAGTTGCACCGTCAACATCTGAGTAAGGGAAACATCCGACTCTGTCCAGCTTAGCTTCTTTAATGAAGTCTAAAAGCTCATTGAACTGCTCTTCAGTCTCGCCAGGGAATCCTGCAATGAAGGTTGATCTGATTGCAATATCAGGACAGACGCTACGCCATTTTTCAATTGAGCGAAGGGTCTTTTCAATATTGCCTGGACGCTTCATTGAACGCAGAATTGTTGGATTTACGTGCTGGAATGGAACATCAAGGTATGGCAGAACCAGACCTTCGCCCATTAAATCAACAACTCTGTCAGCCTCATCTGAAGGGTAGACATAGTGCACTCGTATCCAGCGTTTTAGCTCACTTAACTGACGCAGCAGAGCTGATAGGGAAGTCTTGTTCTTTTTAAGATCCATTCCATAGTCCGAAGAATCCTGAGCAATCACAAGAAGTTCCTTTACTCCGCGTCTTACAAGATCTGATGCCTCATTGTAGATGGCATCACTAAAGCGTGAACGTAATGGTCCTCTCAGTGAAGGAATGATACAGAATGAGCAGTGATGTCTGCATCCTTCTGCAATCTTCAGATAAGCGTAGTGAGGAGGGGTTAATAGAATACCTGATGGGTTAACTGACTGAGCAGCTGAAGGATCAGGTGTTCCTACCAGACTGATGATTCCACGAATAACAGTGGCTCTCATTCCAGGGCCATAAACTGCAGCAACCTGAGGATATTTATCCAGGATCACCTTTGCTCTTGCTCCAAGACAGCCAGTGACGATAACCTTTCTTGAATAGTTTAAAGCTTCACCGATGGCCTGCATTGATTCTTCAACTGCAGGTCCGATGAAGCCACAGGTATTGACGATTACAGCATCACATTTACTGTATTCGTTCTCAATTTCATATCCCATTGCAATCAGGACAGAAGTTAATCGCTGTGCATCAACAAGGTTTTTTGCACATCCTAGGGAAACAAGACCAATTTTAGGTGATTTACGCATGCGTTTATAATTCGTTAAGTTTTATGATATGAATAGCCAAAAGCCAGGATAAAATCCTGGCCTTATATTTATTTTTTAAGTTATTAAGCCTTAAAAGCGCCCTGTAGAGGAGGAACAACCTGCTTCTTACGGCTCATAACACCTGGCATCCAGATATTGTCTGACTTCTGGGTGCCTAAAGCGTTGATGATGATGTCCTCTTCATCAGAAACTAATAGAAGCTCTGAACCTTCCTTCATGATGTCGGTTAGAACTAGAACAGCTGAATGTCTGCCTTCAGACTTAACAGCAGCAAGCTCTTTCTTTAATGATTCCTTTAACTCTGGGGTAACCATTGATAATGAAATCAGCTCTAGCTGACCGATACCAATCTTCTTGCCGCCCATGTCGAAATCCTTGAAGTCACGGAAGATAAGGTCGCGTGGAGAAGCATTCAGATTTGACTTAGCCTTGAACATTTCCATGCCTAAAGCTTCTAAATCAGAAACGTTAGCAATTTTAGCAAGTTCCTTTGCTGCCTTCTTATCGAACTCGGTGCAGGTTGGGCTCTTGAACAGAACAGTGTCTGAAAGGATTGCACATAACATTGCGCCTGCAATATCAGCAGGAATAGTTACGTTGTAGTAATCTGCAACCATCTTGATGATGGTGTTTGAACAGCCGTATGGCTGAATCCAGCACTCTAGAGGAGTATCGGTGGTTACGTCACCTAGCTTGTGGTGATCAACGATACCTAGGATCTTTGCATCCTTAAGATCAGCAGGAGCCTGTGCTAAGTCTGAATAATCAACTAAATAAAGTTCCTTTGATGCAACAGAAGTTACAACCTCTGGAGCCTTTAAATTGAATTTATTTAAAACAAACTCTGTCTCAGGTGCTGGAGTACCCTGAGCAACTGCAGTTGCCTGAATACCACGCTGATTTAAAACGTGTGCAAATGAAATAGCTGAAACGATAGAGTCTGTATCAGGATTCTTATGACCTAGAACCAAAACGCTCATTGAAATGTCCTCAATATACTTGGATTTATGGTACGAATTAAATTGTGATGTATTTTACACTGAAAATTGAGATTTTTATCTAAAATTTTTCTGTTTTAACAAAGAAATTTCAGCTTTAAATCTCTGCCTCAGCATTTTCAAGTTCTTCCTGTTTTGTCAGCCAGCAAAGCTCTGTTTCATCAAGCTTTTCGCTGTATTCTGAACGCTGAATTGACAGCTCTTCAACCTTTTCTTTCTGAGTCTGATAAAGACTGCTGTCAGAGAGAGTCTCATCGATTTTTGCGATCTCTGCTCTTAGCTTTTCCATAGTCTTTTCAAGCTGTTCAATCTCTTTTTTCAGAGGTCTTAAAGCCTGTCGTTTCTGGGCTTCAAGTTTTTTCTGCTCTTTAGTCTTAAATGAAGAGGCTGAAGCTGAAAGATTCAGAGAATTGTCCTTTTTTTGTGCAAGCTGTTCTTTATATTCACGGTTCTTCTGATTTAAAAATTCCTGATAGTCATTCAGATCCCCGTTGAATTCTGTAACATTGCCGTTATCAATCAGCCACAGTTTATCTGCAATTGCCTCAAGAAGATGTCTGTCATGGGATACTAAAATCAGAGCTCCCTGATAGGATGAAAGGGCAATTGACAGTGCTTCACGCATATCAAGATCAAGATGGTTGGTTGGCTCATCAAGCAGAAGCAGGTTTGGTTTCTGATAGGCAACAATTGCAAGAGCAAGTCTTGCCTGCTCACCTCCGGACATTGTCTCAACCTTGGCTGTAGCCTTGTCTCCGCTGAATGAGAATGACCCCAGGAATGTTCTTAAATCCTTTTCCTTGGCATTTGGATCAATTGCTCTTAGATGGTCAAGACCGCTCATCTGTCCTGAAAGCTGGTCAAGCTCATGCTGTGCGAAATAGCCGATTTTAATTCCCTTACCTAAGGTTACAGTTCCATGTACAGGCTTTAGCACGTTGCACAAGGTTTTGATAAGAGTTGACTTACCCTGACCGTTCTTTCCTAAAAGACCGATTCTGTCACCGGCGATAAGCATCAGATTGATGTTTTTTAAAATGACATCATTTTCTGAATAACCGGCATCAAGATTCTTTAGATCTGCAAGAATATCCACTGTTCTCTCAGGCTCTGCAAACTGGATATGGTAAGGAGATTCCTCTGCTGTAACAGCGGTAAGCTTCAGTCTGTCGATGGCCTTTAACATACTCTGAGCCTGCTTGGCTTTGCTGGCTTTGTATCTGAATCTTTCCACAAAGTCCTGCATATGGGCAAGGGCAGCTTCCTCTCGTTTTCTTGAAGCCTTCTCATTTCTGATTCTTTCAGCTCTTAGTCTTTCGTAATCAGAATAGTTACCGGTATAGGAAACAAGCTTGCAAGATTCAAAATGAAGTATATGAGAGCAGAATGTATCCAGGAAATCTCTATCGTGAGAAATACACAGAACTGTGCCTTCATAGTTTTTCAGGTAGTTCTCTAGGAAGATGATAGTATCCAGATCAAGATGGTTTGTTGGTTCGTCCAAAAGCAGAACATCTGACTGATAGATAAGAGCCTGAGCCAGGTTCAGACGCATTCTCCATCCACCGGAGAACTCCTTTACACTCTTATCCATTTCCTCTTCACTAAAACCAAGACCGTGCAGCAGAATCCTTGCTCTGCTGTCAATGGTCCAGGCTCCAGCGATACCCAGCTTATCCTCAATTAAGGCGATCTTCTCACCATTGTTTTCTTTATATGCCTGCTCTTTCTGCTTTAATAGCTCGCACAGATCCTTGTCACCCTGTTTAACGTATTCAAGGGCTGAGATCTCTAAAGAAGGAGTCTGCTGAGAAACAGAGGAGATTTTGAATCCCTTTGGAATGGATATGTTTCCAAGTTCTGGGGCAACCTCTCCTTTGATGGCGGCGAATAATGTAGATTTTCCACAGCCGTTACGACCGATAATACCTACTTTCTGGTTAGGAAAAATACTGCAGGAAGCATTTTCTAAAAGGTACTTGCTTCCTCTCATTATTGTTACGTCATTTAGCTGAATCATTTTTTATAGTCTTGATAAACAAAAACAGTGGAACAAAGTCCACTGTTTTTAGTGATGGGGTAAAAATCAGAGCTGAGTGGTATTCTGAACCAGGGTAATACCGTCTTTTACACGGATATTTCTGATTGTGATAACTGTTTTCTGGCCGATATGTCTGATTACAGATACATTCAGCAGTGGAATTCCAGTCTGTTTGCAGGCTCTGATAAGTGGTGGAATAACAGCAGCTGAACCTGTGTTCTGAGCTACATGAACTCTGGTTCCTACAACAGTCTTAAGTCCGTTTGATTTTAATGACTGATTGATTGCACCTGAAACATCGGTTACACAGTCACTTACAGAATCTGACACGATGGTTGGGGCAATATAGATTGGTCCATCCTCGTTCTTAAGTCTATCAGCCTGTGAGGTTGCTAAATCATAGGCTACCTGAGTAGCATTTGATGCTGCTTCAGAATCACATTTTGCAGTTGCTGAAAGAGCTGCAACATTATTATCGTTATCTGTATTTAAAACCTCAATTGTCTCTCCAACCTGTGCAATTGGCTGAAGATCCTGTGGAGAGGTTTGCGCTGGAAGATATGGCTGTGGCAGATTTACCTGAGATTCTGCAGTGGCCTTATCTGCGCTGTTTTCGTCCTTTTCATCGATGTTATTTAGACTTACGTTTCCTTTAATAACATCCTGAACAGTGATCTTTGATAGAGGACTTGAGTTTTCCTTGCCCTCAAGAGCCTTTACTGTTGGCAGCAGAGTTCCAACATTCTCCGCATTGCCGACATTGTCTGATGGATCTGGAATATAAGGCTTTACCTGACCCGCCTGTATTTCCTGAGAGAAGGCCTTTGCAACTTCTTCACTCTTAGCTTCGGTATCTGCATCCTCTGTCTCAAGAGCAGTTTCTGGCTTTGCAGCGGTAATCTTCTTTGTTTTTTTCTTTTTTACCTTTGCAGTTGGCTGCTGCTGAACAATAACCTTTTTACCGTTGGCATCAACAGAGCTGTCAAACATTGAACTGCTGCAGGCTGACAATAGCCAGCCGGCAGTTATAGCTAGAAAGAATTTTGCAATTAAAGATGAATTTGTTTTCATATTTTTTTGTTAGATTTTATCATTAGGAAAACCGAATCCGCCCAGATATCCACCTGCAAGAAGATGCATGTGAATATGTGGAACTTCCTGACATCCGTTTTTTCCAACGTTAACAATTAAGCGGTAACCAGATTCATTTACACCAAGATCCTCTGCAATTTTGCGAGCAACAATGAAAAGATGACCCAGCATCTTTTCATCTTCAGGCTCAACATGAGCAACAGATGGAATTGGCTTATTGGTTACGATCAGTATGTGATGTTCAGCCTTAGGAGCGATATCTAAAAAAGCAGTAACCAGATCATCGTGGTAGACTGTTTTGGAAGGAATTGTGCCGTTAATAATTTTAGTGAACAGTGTCTCTTCGCTCATTTTCTAAAGCCTCATCTTATGTTTTGGGTTCCATACTTATGTGATGTCGATTATATCACAAAAAAAGATTGTGTTTAAAAGACTGATTTTTCGTTATAAAAACTTAATTGTTTGATATTTCTGCCGTTAAATAGATAAAGGGAACAAAATGATCAAAAAGGAGGCAGATTATGGGACAGGAGTTCGTATATTCAGCTCTCCCAAGACCTACACTCAGGCCATCTGATCTGGTTTATCGCCGCCGTGTCAGTAAGCCTGACAGCGGAGATGATACCAAGGGAACCTCATCCAAAGAGCATAAGTATGAACTTGAAAATTCTGACAGGAAAGAGTTCAACGAGGTTTATGAGGATGAAAAGGAAAAGAACAGTGGCAGGATTGATGCTATTGTGTAGTCCTTTGCGTGCAGTGTTTTTCCTAACATACGGATATGTATAGGAAAGTGTCTTCATTTGTCCTTTTCCTGCGATATTTTTTTTAGTAAATTGCTTAATTCTCTACAATTTCTTCTTCAAAAGAAGTGCTATACTCAGAGTGTGGAAATTTTTTTCGTAAACAAAAGTTGTACTAACTCACTATCCTTGTAAATACAAACCTAAGAATCTGGGTATATAATCTTACACAAGTTAAAAAGTTAGTTAAATATGGATCAATAAAGAGAAAAATTCACTAATGTGAATGTTTTCATGTTTTATGCTTTTTATTTTATCTACAATAGCTAGCAGACAAGAAGAATTTATAGCGTAAAGAGGAGTTTCAAATGATTGGTATCGTAGTGGTATCGCACAGTGTTAAAGTATCTGAAGGTATCTGCGATATGGTTGAGCAGATTTCTGCTTCTGGAACTGGCAAGCTACCTATTATCGCCGCAGGTGGTAACTCAGAGGGTAAACTTGGTACAGACCCAAACCGTATTTTAGAGTCAATCAAAAAAGTAGATCAGGGCGACGGTGTTGTTGTTATTTGTGACCTGGGCTCTGGTGTTATCAGTTCTCAGGCAGCAATTGCAATGCTTGAGGAACCATTAAAATCAAGAGTAAGAATCGCCGATGCTCCTGTTTTAGAAGGTGCAGTTGGCGCAGCTGTTGAAGTTGCATCAGATGCTAACAGCTCTTTAGATAGTGTTGTATCTGCAGCAGAAGCTTCACGTCAGCTACACAAAAAATAATTTTTCTATTCTCAGACAGACAGGCCACAGATCAAAATTCTATGGCCTTTTGTTTTTTTATAGCTTAAAAAACACATAAGGATTTGTTGTATGAAAAAAGCGTTTTTATATTTGGCAGCGCCAATGATGATTTTAGGTTCAGCCTCCGTATTTGCAGAATCATGTACTGACAGCGGAGTGATTGAGGTTGTTGGTCACGGTAAGGTTGACGTCATGCCGGATACTGCTGTATTAAGCTATAGCGCCAAAGATGAGAATAAAGATCCAGTTAAGGCAAGAAATAATGTTGAAAAGAAAATCACATCACTATACGATAAGGCCCTAAGTTTTGGTGTAAAAAAAGAACAGATTATTTCAGGTAGTATTACTCTCTATCCTAAATATCACTATACAGATAAATCTAAGCGAGTATTTGACGGTTATTTCTGCAGTAGAGATATAGTCTTTAAAATTGATGATTTCTCTCTGATTGAAAAAATAACCACAGCTGCTGTTGAATCAGGGGTATCTGACATTAATGGCTTTGGCTATGAGGTCAAGGATACAACAGCCGTTAAAAGGGAAGCAGATGCCAAGGCAATTGCTGATGCCAGAGATCAGGCTAAGCGTCTTGCCGAAGGTTTCGGTGTGAAGATTAAGAAGGCCTGCTCCCTAAAATTTGAAGGAAATAACTCCAACGTATACTATGTAAGAAACAGGGCTGCGGTATCTCTGATGGCAGCAAAGGCAGAAGCCGCTGAACCTGCTACAGAGTATATGCCGGAGAAGCAGTCAGTAGATTCTAATGTATATGCAACATTCTCAATTGAATAGAACAAAACTGGAGCTTTTAGCTCCAGCTAAAGATTATCAGTCTGCAAAAAACGCTATTCTATGTGGTGCTGATGCCGTATTTATCGGTGGTCCTGCATTCGGCGCCAGGGTCGATGCGACCAATAAAATTGAAGATATCAAAAAGGTCTGCTCATTAGCTCATCGTTTTGGTGTAAAGGTTCATGTTACATTAAACACTCTTTTGTATGATGAGGAGCTGAAAAATGCTCAGGATATTATCTATGAGCTTGCCGATGCCGGCATCGATGTTCTTATCGTTCAGGATTTAAGTATTTTTACCTTTGATATCCCAAAGGGAATCGAGCTTCATGCATCAACACAGTGCTGTATAGATACTGTTGACAAGCTCAGGTTTTATGCATCCTTAGGTGTAACTCAGGTTGTTCTGCCTCGAGAGTTTACAAAAGATCAGATAAGAGAATTCCATGAAGCCTGTCCATCTGTAAGATTAGAGGCTTTTATTCTTGGTGCCTTATGTGTCGGTGTTTCCGGAATCTGTCATATCTCAGATTATCTGAAGGGGCGTTCTGCCAATCGCGGCAGCTGTGCCCAGATCTGTCGACTGCCAATGCAGCTTTTCCATAACGGAAAGGAAATTGCTGTAGGCCATCTTTTATCTTTAAAGGACAATTATCTTGGTGATCATCTGGATGATCTTCTGTCTGCAGGTGTAACCTCCTTTAAGATTGAGGGCAGATTAAAGGATAAGAATTATGTGGCTAACACCACCGCATTTGTAAGCTCAAAGCTTGATTCTTTCATAAAGAATAACGATCAGTATGAAAGGGCATCCTACGGAAAAACCAAGATAGCCTTTAAAGCAGATCTAGATAAGACCTTCAACCGCGGTTTTACAGATGGTCTTTTCACTGATAACAAAAAAGCTCTGCCATTTTCTGCTACACCAAAGTTCCTGGGACCTAAGATCGGAACGGTGGTTTCTGTAAAGCGCAGAGGCAAGGAAAGTGAGATTACAGTTAAGCTTGCAGGTAAAACAGTACTTAACAATGGTGATGGTTTAACTTACCTAAAAGAAAGTGATTCTGCCTTAAGGAACTCAATCAATATTTCAGAGCGGGTACCTTCAGTTGATGGCTTTAGAATCAATTCTGTTACAGAGCAGAATCCAAAGTCGGCTGTTATAAATGTATTTGGCAGGGTTAATTTAACCTCTGGAACTGTTCTTTACAGAAATCTTGATGCAGAATTTGAAAAGACTCTTGATTCCAAAAACTTTGCTCAGCGTTCTGTATCCTACGATCTTGAATGTTCAGTAGAGCATAAAGAGGGCAATTTATACACTTTAGTACTCAAGGCTAAAGATGAGAGTATGAATACAGCCTGTGAGTCACTGGACTTTGAATACAGCAGTGAGCTCGGTGTTATAAGTCCTGAGAAGCTTAAAGCTACCTTATCAAAGAGACTTGATGAATACAGTCTTCTAAATAACCTTACAATAACCGGAGAAACAGACCGACTTTCTTTACGGCTGTCCTCCGTAAATGAGTTAAGACGCAAGGTTCTGACAGCATGTCTTGAACATGACAGAGTCAATGCAGATAGTTTATTTATACCTTTTAAATTTGAGTCTGATACTCTCAGATATCCAAAGAATAATATTGATTCAAGACTTGTTCTAAACTCTGTTTCAAAAAGATTTTATGAAGCATGCGGCTCTAAGGTCGGTCTTGATGATACACCATCAGAGAGTCTTGAAAAGAATTCTGTTATGACCTGCAAGTTCTGCCTTATCAACGAGTATGGCACCTGTTCCAAGCTTGGAGGAAAGGTCAGCGGCTATACCTTAAGTGTTAGCGGTAAAACCTTTAAAATCAGAGTAGACTGCAAAAAATGCTTTATGCATATACTCTCAGAATAACTACAAATAATCAGTAACCATATGTCATTTGCTGAAGATAACAACGATACCGAAGACTATATTCATCCGTCAATGCAGGATGTGGAGAGCTTTATCGGAGATAATGGCTCATTCAAATCCTCTGTTGAGGGCTTTCGTGTAAGAGCCGGCCAGATAGAGATGGCAAAAAACTGGCAGCAGTCTCTGCGCAACAGTGAGCTTATTGTCTGCGAAGCTGGTACCGGAACAGGTAAAACCTTTGCCTATCTGATTCCCGCTCTGCTGTCAGGTAAGACCGTGGTTATCTCTACAGCTTCAAAGGCTCTGCAGGATCAGCTTGTAGAAAAGGATCTTCCTGCAGTTTTCTCTCTATTGAAGCTTACTCCTTCATTTATGGCCTTAAAGGGCTTTTCTAACTATCTCTGTCTTAAGAAGTACCATGAGGAATGCTCTAGATTTCTGAATAAGACCGCTCTTAAATTTGATGAATCCAATCTTGAGAAAAGTGATGGAGTGGATGAGGGCATGCTTGATGAGAACAAGCCAAGCGAGGAGTCCTTAAACGAGAATGCCATCACTGAAGAGGTGTTGGCAAAGCTTGAGCTTCTGATTCAGAATGCTAATTTTCAGATTGAAAAGGATCTGCCTAACATCGATTTTGTCGAGGTTAACTCCAAGTTTCCATCTGCTGTAACCAGACGTGTTACCTGTGCTCCTGAATGGTGTTCTAAAAAACGCTGTCCGTACGCAGATGAGTGTTTTCCTTATCTTGCAAGAGAAAAGGCTATCAGAACCAAGGTTGTGGTAATCAATCATTCACTGTTCTTTGCAGATATGTTTATTGATGATCCTTTCTCAGCTCTATCTCCTGCCATTCTGCTGCCTAAGTTCCGTTCCATCATTTTTGATGAGGCTCATGAACTGCCTGCAATCGGAAGAGAGCATATGTCTGAGACCATTGGCTCATCAGATTTAGAGAAGCTCAAAGAAGATTTAAACTATATCAGAAAGAACGCAGCTATCCCTTATCGTCCTTTTGAAGACTGGTTCTTAAGAGTCCGCAAGGTTTATTCGGAGATCTTCTCCTACCTTTCAACCGCAGAGGCTGGAGGCAGCAACAAGCGCAACTTCCTTTTCTATAAATACGATGACTATGATGAGAACAGCCGTGATCCTTTTGTTGAGTATCATCAGGTTAACAGGGATTTCCGTATGCTCATGGTAAATCTGTACAAAGAGCTTACTGAATACAAGAAGTTCATCTTAGACAATGTCGATTTTGATGAGGAGTTTTTTGACAAGGTTGCAGCCTTTATCAAGGGAAAGATTGAGACTCTGGTAAGTCTGATGAAGCTCGATGACCGACAGGATCCAAAGAATATCTATTATGGTAAATACGTGGGCACTGTTGAAGTTCAGCGCAAGACCTTCAAATTAAGCCTTACTCCTCTTGAGATTTCAGGTATCTTCGGCAGCTATCTTGATAACTGCTACAGCAGCAATATCGGTGTGCTGATGACCTCTGCCACACTTGCTGTAAATCATAGGTTTGACAAGTTTTTAAATGATATAGGCGCACCTGCAGAAACTCATACTCTTGAGGTTGAAAGTTCCTTTGACTATAGTCGTCAGGCAGGCCTGTACCTTGATGGCAGTTTTCCTCCACACGATGATGCTGATCGAATCGATAAGATTGTAGATCTGCTTGAACCGGTTATAAACCAGGTAAATGGAGGAATCTTCTTCCTTACAACCTCACGTGATGCCTTATCCAAGGCTACTACGGCCTTAAGACGTAAGTTTGGAAAAAAGAGAAAGATCTTCTCTCAGAACGAGAAGCTTTCAAACTCAGATATGCTTTTAAAGTTCAAGAAAGATGGTCATGCCATACTGGTCGGTACCTCATCCTTCTGGGCTGGCGTGGATGTGCCAGGCCAGGCTTTATCTCTGGTAATCATTGATAAGCTGCCATTTGAGAATATCTCTGATCCTATTTTTAAGGCCCGCTGTGACTTCTTTGATGCCAGAGTGCAGAAACGAGGCGCAAGCTTTGTAAAGATCTCTGTACCTGAGGCTGTTATCGATTTAAGACAGGGCGTAGGTCGTCTGATTAGACATGAGAAGGATGTAGGTGGTCTTATTATCTGTGATCCTAGAATTGTCAATAAAGGCTATGGTTCTCAGTTTATAAAATCGTTGCCGAATATGGCAATTTACAATAATCTTGAGGACTTTAAATCATTTTTAAAAACTCTTGACGAAAGTGGTAAAATTCAAGGCCAATAATATATAACTGTTCATCAGGAATGCTTTTTTATGAAACTTATTGCTATTGATACTTCAACTGAAAACTGCTCTGTTGCTCTGTTAAATGAAGCCAGAATTGCCTTCAGGTCAGAAGTTGCTCCTCAGAAGCATGCTGAAATTGTTCTTGAGATGCTGGATACAATCTTAAAGGATAATTCCTTATCAAAGGATGATCTTGATGGTCTTGTTTTAGGAATCGGTCCAGGCTCCTTCACTGGTGTTCGTATTGCGGCATCAACCGTACAAGGACTGGCCCTGGGCTTAAATCTTAAGGTTGCCAAAATTACGTCGCTGGAGGCTCTTGCTATTGAGGCTCTATCAAAAGCTTCTGCCTCATATGTGGTTTCATCAATCGATGCTCGTATGGGCGAGGTTTATATTGCTGTATACAAGGTAGAAGGCAGTTCATTGTCACTAATGTCAGAGGAAAAAGTATTAAAGCCGGAAGAGGCTGTTGCATTCTTCAAGGAGAATGTAGGTGACTGTGAGGATGTTATCTGTGCCGGTTCTGGTGTTGATATCCTGAAGAAAGCAGGTATGAATGATTATCCAAAGCTTGCAGATTTTCCTCAGGCTCAGTTCCTTTTAAACAAGGGCGCTGAACTGTTCTCATTAGGCAAGGTTGTTGATCCTGAAGAAGCTCTTCCTTTATATGTAAGAAATGAAGTTACCTGGAAGAAGGTTTCCGAGCAGTAAAAATAATTCTTAACTCTTTGTAAAAAGGAATAATTACTGATTAGCATAAAGTGTGATCCTGACCTAAACTTAATACAGTTGAATATTTTTGTTCATCCGAACTTGTTCGTGTTAAATTTTTGAGGTTCAAATGGCTATATCTAATGTTGTTGACTCTTCAAGATTTCAGATCATTCAGAGCCACACAAATCGTCAGCGACTTGACGAGCAGATTAACCGTAATGATGAGGAGAATAATTCTTCTGTAAAAGTTCAGCAGACTTTGTCTGTAACCCCAAAGGTTCAGGGAAAGGAGCACGAGGATAATTACGCTGAGGCCAGAGAGGAGCTTGGATATACCCAGAAAGCAACTAAGAGTAAGGCCAGTGCATACAGCAGTGTGCAGAATCAGGACAGACGCGAGGCTATTTCAGAACAGTTAGGTGTGTCTGTATATGCTTAGGTAAGAATTCCTTTTCAGAAATAACAAAATTAGCATCCTTTGTGGTGCTATTTTTTTTGCCTTCAACCTTTTCCCTCATATACCGCAGATGAGATCTGCGGTATTGAAAGGGAGAGATATCTAACATTAGCTCAGGCTTTAACCGCCAAGCAGACTCAGAGCAATCTGAGGACGCTGGTTAGCCTGTGTCAGAACAGTGGTTGCAGCCTGCTGTGTAATGGTCTGAGCAGACAGGTTAGCTGCTTCCTCAGCATAGTCAGCATCACGGATACGTGAACGAGCGTCAGAAACATTCTCATGTGTAACTTCCTGGTTACGTATGGTAGATTCCATACGGTTCTGAAGAGCACCAAGAGCAGCACGGTGAGTGTCAACCACGTTAATAATCTTATCGATTGTACCAATGGTATATTCTGCAGTAGACTGAGTAATTACAGAGAACTGGTAGAATCCATCTACTTTTGATAAACCTGTAGAGGTTGTCTTTAGGCCTTCCAATCCTTCCCTTGCTGCAATAGCATCGGTACCAAGTGCAACTGTATCTCCGCAGATACCTGATAGGGTAAAGCCACAGGATAAGGATAGCGAGATGGTATCCATGGAATAAGCACCGACATGGAATACTATCTTACCATTAGGCTCAAGTAATCCATGAGGTCCAGCCAAACACTGCTGGCCACCGAAGGTAGTCTTACATGCAATACGGGTAATTTCCTGTGATAAAGCCTCAACTTCCTGCTGAATTGACTTTCTGTCAATTGAAGTATTGGTACCGTTTGCTGCCTGAATAGCTAAGGTACGAATACGCTGAAGCAT
>NZ_FUXX01000028.1 GCF_900167015.1 Succinivibrio dextrinosolvens DSM 3072 | reverse complement strand
GGAGATATCAAGTTTATCAACAATTGTACTTACGAGTCTGACGGGATCTGAAGGGGAGATAAAATCACCAATACAAGGAGGAAGTAAGGCTAAATCATCTTGAATATAGGGTTTGAAAAGATCTTCTTTATCCATAACGATATTACCAATAATATAACTCTTTATATTATTAAGTATAGTATATTAACTTTGTATATCAAGGAAATAGATAAAGTTTCAATATAAAAATATTATCAATAATGTTAATAAAACCACAAAATTTAGGTAAAAATAGAGGGCGACCTTTTTAGTCACCCTCTTCCTTTTTCTAAAGCCAGCCAGAATCTTAAGGCTGGTTTTTTTATTAGTACATGATAGTGTAGAGCTTTCTTCTGTACTCTTTCTGTAGAGGATCTCCCTGCATGGTGTTAAGCAGATCAAGGAAGGTCTTCTTTACCTCTGCATTTGATAAATCCTTCTGAAGAAGGGTAAACAGAATCTCCAGAGCCTTGCCTTTCTTGCCAGCCTCAGCTAAAGCTGCAGCATAGCTGGTTGCAATATCAGCATTCTCAGGATCATTTGCAAACTTTGCTTCAAGCTCCTTTAATGCAGGGCTGTCAGCAGCCTGATCTGCAAGTGCAAGGGCTGAAATCAGATCCTTGTACTCCTGCATCTCCTGCTCTTCACGGCCTGCGTTATCTAAAAGCTCGTGAGCCTTCTCAAGCTGTTTGTCCTTAATACAGATCTGAGCATAGAAATGCTTGTACTCAAGATTCTTAGGATCAAGATTATAGGCTTCCTTTGCCTTTACAACAGCACCAGCAATATTTCCTTTCTCGACCTCAGCTAAGGCTGCCTTTAACAGCATATCACCCTCTGATGGCATGTATTTCTGAATGGTTGGCTGTAGCTTTTCAACAATCTCGTCTCCCTGCAGAGCCTCTACAGGACGTCCGTTTTTCATGATTACTACTGTTGGAACAGACTGTAATCCAAGCTGACCTGCGATCGCCTGGCCAACAGGCTCAGATACATCCGCCTCAACTAAAGAAAGATATGCATTGTTGTCTGAGATTGCACTTCTAAGAGCAGTTCCTGCCTTTTCACATTCAGGAGCATTCATGTAGAAGAAAATAAAGACTGCTTTTTGCATGGAAGCGTCGACAATCACTTCCTTTACATTCTGTTCAGTTAAACGCATTTTTTATCCTATTATTTCTTAAAGCGGTTGAAATCTCTCATGGCACGGATCAGATTCTCAAGATTTGCTCTTGCAGGTTTTGTGTCTTTATCCGTAATGGTAACCACTTTTCCGTTTCTCTTGTAAATGGTAACTGCATCCTGAGAAATCAGCAGCAATGTGTTACCCTGCGTTGTTGGGATGTAATCTCTGTCTGTAAGAGTTAATACGTCATCACCAATTCCATAATTTACACATGGGGTCGTTACCCCCAGAATTTCAACTGCGATTGTTGGATTAATATCAAATGATGAGGTTAGAACGGTTTTGGAAACACCTTTGCTCTCAGCTTCAGGATTGATAATGATGAATGGAACTCTCTGCTTTCTCTTTGAGAATGAAAGATTCTGATCAATGAATCTGTTGCCCAGAGAAGAGGAGATGATAATCATGGTCTTATCAGCAATCTCAGAGTCTTCAATTCTTGCAATGAATTTTCCAACCTGGCTGTCTAAAAGCTTTAAATGGCGTTTGTGAGCATCTTCTGAGTTCATATTTATAAGTGAATTCAGTGACAGTGTGATGGCCATTCTGTGAACTGCATTCTTCTCAATAAAGTCAAATGCATCGTTTAGAAGAACTGTATCAGATGACAGATTCTTCAGTTTGTTGGTGTTCATACCTGTCATCTTTGAAAGCTTTATACCCTCATGACCGTTGATTGCAGAAATGAAACCTCTCATCAGGTATTCCTCTTTCTGCATAACATCTGAGGAAACGTTCTCAACACTGTGACTGGTAAATACTTCCTCGTACTGGATTGGAAGACCGAACCAGCTTGCAAACAGATTGTTGTAGAGATTATCGTATGGCAGGAAGTGGTTTTCAAAACTCAGATTATCCATCTTGAGCTTCATCAGATTAGGTGTGTTTTCGGCATTCAGATCAACATATGAAAGACCATTGATGAAGATGGTAATGACATTCTTCTGCTGTTCCTTTTCCTCGAACTTAATTTCGGTAAGTGGGTAGGCGATATTTGAGGTTGAACTGCCGTTTACGTCAGCGCTTATGTTATCAATCCAGCCGTGTGTTGTCAGGAATGATTTAGCAGTCATTGGATAATGAGCAGGGAATACTGAACGCAGGTTGGTTATCTTCTCGTAATTTGATGCATCTGCCCAGATATAAACACAGTGTGAGGTGATAAAACATGCTGTAACTAGGGCCATTACAATTGATG
This sequence comes from Succinivibrio dextrinosolvens DSM 3072, assembly GCF_900167015.1. GTDB lineage: Bacteria > Pseudomonadota > Gammaproteobacteria > Enterobacterales > Succinivibrionaceae > Succinivibrio > Succinivibrio dextrinosolvens. Next base: position 30,230 of record NZ_FUXX01000028.1, on the reverse strand, counting down.
GGAAGTAATTGTGTCTTTCTTCCTTTCTGTAGATTTCTCGTGTAGCTAATCTTGCAAATACGAACTCAAGGAAGATTACTACTGGAATTGCAATGTACATGAAGTTGAAGTTCAGACCGGTATTAAAGTTCAGATCTCTGATCATAAGAGAGAACACAGACCAGGTCAGATGAACCTTCAGTGAAATAAAAAGCTTGGCATCGACAAGAAGCAGAATGTGAATCAGAAAAGCCGCGGCAATACTTATTATTCTGTAGGTTCTGAAATTACCGATAAAGGTAAGAGGAAAGAAGAAAATCAGAAACGACAGAAATCCCAGAAAGCTGATCTGTCCCAGCCAGGTAACAATCAGATAGACAAATGATATGAAACTTTCAGTCTGAGGGGCTCCATATACATAAGTAAAGCCTGTTACTATCGCCAGCAGGCAGTTTAGAAATACGAAATGATGGGCCCAAGTAGTAGATCTTATGGTCTGTTCCTTAGTAAGGAACTTATTCTGAAATTTTGTCATAGCGCTTTTCAAATTTTTTAACCAACTCTAATCATTATTGTACTTGTTTTTCTGATAAAAAAGAAAAAATTAACTCGTTTTTTGAAAATTTTTGGCCCCTTTACAGAATTGCCAAAAATTTTCGATGTGATAATCACGGAAGTTTTTTATGAGGAAAAAAAATGAATACGTTATCCCATGCACTTCCGATTATGGTGAATAACTACGCCAAGCTTTTTGGTGTAAGTGTCAGAATCCAGGGCTCCACCGCATATACAAACGGCAGGGTAATTACTATTCCAAGACTTGATATAAAAAATCCTATTAAGGCTCGTCTTGCCTATGGTTATCTGGCTCATGAATCAGCCCACATACGATACACTGACTTTGCTGTTCTAAAAAAAGACAAGATAAGAAACAATCTGTTTCTGTTCTCGTTATTCAATATTCTTGAAGACTCAAGAATCGAAGCTCTGATTTCAAAGGAGTATATCGGAGTCTATGAGAATCTTGAGCTTCTGAACAACTACTACAGGGATGAGTGGAAAAGCTTCTGCAGCACCATGAGCTCAATCAGTGTGCTGAACGTAATCTGTGCCTTTATTCAGTGTTACTCTCAAAGTCTCTGTCAGAAGTTTTCCGAGTCAAGACATAGGGCAGCTCTGCTTTATTTTCATTTACGACACAGAATAAACGTAAGGGATCTTAATAAGATTGCAGCTCTGGTAAAAGACTGCTCTTTAGTCAGGGATTCCGAGGCTGTATATAAGATCTGTCTTAAAATTTTTCAGCTTTTGAAAAGTGACAGGTTCTCCTTCAAAGGAGATGACAGTATCCTCAAACAGCAGGAGGATAATGACGAGAATTTCAGAAATATTCTTGATGAGAGCAAGAAAAATTTCAATAAATCAAAGGATAAAATCTCTAATTCATTTCTCAGAGAATATGCAAGATTCCGTATTACCTCCGATGATGACGATTCAAAGGTTACTCCAAGCAGAAACGGAGCAGAGATTATTCAGGAGAACAGTAATTCCAAAACCTCATCATCAAGAGAGGATTTTGGTGTAATTGCTGAGAATATCTGTAACCCTGGCCGAGATGATTTTATTCATGAGGTCAGCAACACCTACGGGATCAGAAATGCTCTTCATAACAGGGTGAGGGCTTATGTGGACAGTCTTGGAAACTGCAGTACAGTTGGAAACAGGATTAACCCTTTAAAGGCTCAGCTTATCTCTCTTGGGGAAACCAGAATCTTTAAGGACAGGATTTACAAAAAGGAGTTTGAGACTGCAATCCACATTCTTGTAGATGTATCAAGCTCTATGCTCACATCTGACGGAGGTCCCAATTCAAGATGTGAGGATGCCTGCAAGGTTGCTCTGACTCTTTCCCTTGCTTTAGAGGGGATTGACGGTATCAAGACTATGGCAACCTATTTCCCTGGACAGTGCTCAGAATATGATGTTGCACTTAAGGCTGATGAGCGCGCATCTATGGTAGCCTCACGTTTTGATCAGAAGCCACGTGGTTCTACTCCGCTGGCTCAGGCTCTTTGGTATTCATTTGATAAATTTCAGGAAATTGGCTACAGCCGAAATATAGTCCTGGTTATAACCGACGGTATGCCAGATTCTGTAAACAACGTAAAAAACTGCTTTGATTATGCTAAGGAACACCACATTGAAATATACGGAATATCTATTCGCTCAGAGCTGATTTTAAAGCTGTTTGAACATGCCTCTATAATTGAAAATGCAAATGAGCTAGAGCGTAAGGCGTTTTCTCTTTTTTCATCGTTATTCGATGCTCCAAAAAATATCATTCAAAAAAACTGAAGTATCAATATCATATAGTTTTTATTGTATGTAATTCATATTTTTGTGATCAAAGTAAAAATAATAAAAAGTAGTCATATATAGTTATAAAATAATGTATACTTAGTACAGAAATTCATTACAGGGGTTGTATTGAATAAACTTTATTTAATCTGCAATTCAGAATTTATCCTTAAGAGGCTATCATGGTTGATACTACTGCACTAAATACCTTCAAAATATAAATTTAGGTAACGATAATGCCATTGTTCATCTGAATCAAGATAATCAGGTTTCTTCAAACAGCACTTTTTCAAAGGCAAAGATTTTCAGATTTCTGCGTTCGTCTACAACTCAGGCTAATAATAATCAGATTCGTACTGAACTCCTGAAATCATTAGGAAAAACCTTTGGACTGGAACAGGGCATTGGTAAAGGACCTAAAGGAGAAGTAACATTCTCGAGAGAGTTCATGGACAAACTTGAAAAGATTCTGGGGCCTGAATTTAAACGTTCAGATTTCGGCGTTCCTGCAGAAGGTGGTGCTGTAAAATCGGGAAAGCCATTAACTCAGAGAAGAATCAAAGCGATTATGACCCAGGCTTCTGCCTTTGAGAGCAAGGATTTCTCAATTGCAGCCTATAAAGAGAAACTTTCAGTAATTATGAAAGATCTTGGTATGCCGGATGTTAAGGGCAAGACTGTAAAAGAGCTGAATGCTCTTTTTGAGAATAACAAAACCGCAAGAATCTTTGCTGATATCCAAAAGAGTCTAGATTTTCTTGAGAATAAACTAGATAGAATGATTAAAGTTGATGCGGAATACGAGTTTAATCTGGAACTTACCGAGAATGATCCTGAGGCCAGAGAGAATCTTATTGAAAATACAAGTGATAAATTTAAGATCCTGAATGAGACTACAGGAGAATATGAAAAACTTGATGAGGAAATGGCTTCAAATTTAGGAAAAGATGTTCTATGGTCAATGCTCGGTGGAGAACTGATTCATACTGAAAGAGCCCGTTTTAACTACCAAACAGCTGAGACGATAAAACCTTTTAAGGATTACGTTGCCAATACGATTAAATCCTTTGTTAAAAATGCTATTGACTCGTATTTTGAGTCTAAACATCAGGATAAAATTGAGCTCTTTCATAATCATGTAAGGAGTCATCTTGGAGCCTGTATGGAAGATAAGGCCAAGAACTTTATTGAGTTTCGTCAGAATAATCTTGAGGGGCCAGTTAATAAAGCTGAAGAAGCAAAACTTAATAGTATTATAAACAGAAATAATGCTCAAAACCTTAAAGAAATGATCGAGGTAGAGCTAGATGCATTGTTTAAGCAGAATCCTGAAGGAGAGTGGGGGGATTATGCTCCTGTAATTAAGCAAAAGCTAGTTGGTAAATTTGCTACTGTTATCATTAAAAATGATAATAATGAGTATACAGAACTCAAGGATAACGGTAAAGTTGTTGTTAGGGCTCTTACCGCAGAGGATATTGATCGTATCGGTGAATCTCTCTACAACGATATTTTAGGATTATAACGGAAGACAAAACATGGAAGGTGTTGAAATAATCAGGGCTTTCGGTGAAAAACTGGGAATAGAACTGGAGCTGGATAACGCAAATTCCTGCTCCTTCCAGGCCGATGATGTTGTTGTGACCATTACTGCTCTGTCAGAAATTGACCAGATCGTCATCTCAGGCGATCTGGGCACTCCTCCTGCTGAACAGCTTGAGCATCTGTACAAAATGATGCTTGAGGCTAATCATTTGTATACCTCTACCTTTGGAGCCACTCTGAGTTTAAACAGTGAGAACGATCATTTTGCTCTTTGCAAGGTGCTCCCCTGCAGAGCTCTGGATAATGAAATCTTTTACAGTGAAATGGAGTCCTTTATCAGTATCTGTGATACCTGGTTCAAGGTCATAAGAAACTACCGCAGTATGGTGACTGATTTTCCTGACAAAAAGATGGAAGAAATTTTTGAACCTGCTAATTTTATTCCGGTATAACTCGAAAAAAATCGCTTTTTAAAGCAAAAGAAAGCTATAAAAACTAGTCTTTGTGCTCAAAAATGATACAATACTCACAAGTTTTTTTGAGGACATACGAAGTTGTTAAGAAGTGATTTTAATTTTGACTTACCTTTAAATCTAATTGCGGATTACCCATCAGAGCAGAGAACCGGATGCAGAATGCTGTGTCTTGACGGTTCTGACGGTAAGCTTTCAGATCAGCATTTTTATGATTTAAAAAACTTTTTACAACCTGGCGATCTGCTTGTATTTAACGACACCAAGGTTATTCCTGCCAGAATGTACGGCAAAAAGGATACCGGCGGCGCGATTGAGTTTCTGATTGAAAGAATCATCTCAGAAACCTGTGCCTTGACCCATATCAAAGCAAGCAAAGCTCCTAAGACCAGAGCTGTTCTGCACATTGACGGCGGTTATGAGGTAAATGTTATCGGCCGTGAAGGTGATCTGTTCAAGATTGAAACTGTAGGCGGAAAGTCTCTTTTAGATATTCTGTACGCAGTAGGTCACATTCCTCTTCCTCCATATATTGACCGTCCTGATGAAACTCTTGATCGAGAGCGCTATCAGACTGTCTATTCAAAATATCCAGGTGCTGTTGCAGCTCCAACTGCAGGTCTTCATTTTGATGAGGCTCAGCTTGAGGATTTAAAGGCATACGGTGTGAATATGGCCTTCGTTACTCTGCATGTTGGCGCAGGTACCTTCCAGCCTGTAAGAGAGGACGATATTCTAAAGCATCATATGCACAAGGAATTTGTTCACCTGACCAAAGAGGTTGCTGATGCGGTAATTGCAACCCATAAGGCAGGTCACAGAGTGATTGCAGTAGGTACCACTGCGGTAAGATCTCTTGAGTCTGCAGCAACATTTGCAAAATCACAGAACAGTGCTGATGAGATTGTTCCTTTCTCAAATGACACCTCAATCTTTATCTATCCTGGTTACAAATATCAGGTTGTAGATGCTCTTATAACCAATTTCCACCTGCCAGAGTCAACTCTGATTATGCTGGTAAGTGCATTTGCTGGTTATGAGAAGACCATGAATGCATATAAGCATGCCGTTGCAGACAAATACAAGTTCTTCAGCTACGGTGACTGCATGTTCATAACCAAGAATCCGAAAGCAGATGAGGATCTTCCTCCATCAGCAAAAAACTAGAGGACCTTTATGAAGTTTGAATTAAAGAAAAAATGCGGTAAGGCCCGTTTAGGTCAGATGGTGTTTGACAGAGGTGTTGTCAGAACCCCTGCTTTCATGCCTGTAGGTACCTGTGGTACTGTTAAAGGCCTGCGCCCAGAGAATGTTGAGGAAATCGGTGCAGATATCCTCCTTGGAAACACCTTCCACCTGTGGCTGAGACCAGGCACTGATGTAATCAGAGCTCATGGTGATTTACATGATTTTATGAACTGGAAGAAGCCTATTCTTACAGACTCAGGCGGTTTCCAGGTGTTTTCTCTTTCAGATATCAGAAAGGTTACCGAGGAAGGTGTTAAGTTCAGACACCCAATCAACGGTTCAAAGCTTTTCCTATCCCCAGAGATTTCTATGCAGATTCAGTATGATCTGGGCTCTGACATTGTGATGCAGTTTGACGAGTGTATCGGTCTTCCTGCTCCTCGTGAGGAAATGGCAAGAGCCATGAGACTTTCTCTGCGCTGGGCTAAGCGTTCAAAGGATGAGTTTAACCGTCTTGGCAATAAGAATTCTCTGTTTGGTATTATTCAGGGCGGTTCTGATGAAGCTCTGCGTGAAGAGTCTTTAAAGGGCTTAACTGACATCGGTTTTGACGGTTATGCTATCGGCGGTCTTGCCGTAGGTGAACCTAAGCCAGTGATGTACAAGGCTTTATCTCACATTGCTCCTATCATGCCTGAAGACAGACCAAGATATCTCATGGGCGTTGGAACACCTATGGATATTCTTCAGGGCGTGCTCAACGGTGTCGATATGTTTGACTGTGTAATGCCTTCAAGAAATGCCCGCAATGCACATCTGTTCACTTCAAACGGCATTGTAAGAATCAGAAACAGCAAGTATGCAATGGATACTTCTCCTCTTGATGAGAAGTGCACATGTTATACCTGCAGAAATTACTCAAAGGCTTATCTGCATCACCTGGACAAGTGTCATGAGATCTTAGGTGCTCATCTGAATACCATCCACAATCTGCATTTCTATGAACACTTTATGGCTGATATCAGAAAGGCTATTGAAGAGGATCGTCTTGAGCAGTTTGCCGAGGAATTCTACAAGGTTTACGGCTATCCAGAGAAAGTTTAGTTTTTGTTTTTTAATTAAGAAAAGATCTCTTCGGAGATCTTTTTTTTTATGCAAAAATTTTCATTTTTCCGATTTTTTTTACATTTTCTGCATATTTTTAGAGCTTTTCTTCCATTTTTCCTTATATCTGTTCAATTTCAATTTTAATCTGTTTAAAATCTCAGTACAAAATACTCACAAGGACAGCTTATATGGAAAGTATCGCAAATTTCCTGTATGCCTTAGATGACATTCTCTGGGGAACAGGTATGACCGTTATCCTAATCGGTACCGGTATTATTCTTACCCTTCGTTTCCGCTTCAGATACCAGTTCAGATTCCTATTCAATATCAAGAATACATACGGGAGAATGTTTGAGAAGAAGGCATCCGGTCATGGAACAATTTCTGGATTTAAGGCAGCCTGTACAGCTTTGGCCAACACTATCGGAACAGGTAACATCAGTGGTGTTGCAACCGCGATTGTAAGTGGTGGTCCTGGTGCGCTTTTCTGGATGTGGTTCTCTGCATTCTTCGGTATGTCCACCAAAGCCTGTGAAATCATTATCGGACAGCGTTATCGTGAGCACTATAAAAACTCTATGGATGAGTATGTCTGCGACCGATCCTTCGCTCTAAAAAATGCATTTGGCTGGAAGAAAGGCGCTGTTGTACTGGCTCTGTTCTGTTTTATTCTAGGTCCATGGACCTGCTGTGTTCAGACTGAGGCTGTGGTAGGTTCTGTAAAGGAGGCCTTTGGTCTGTCAGGTCTTGTAACCGTGATTATCATTGGAGTTACCTGTCTGCTCACCATCTGGGGAGGTCTACGCAGTATTTCTGCAGTGATGTCAAAGGCAGTTCCTATCATGTCCATGCTGTATATTCTGATGGGACTTGGCGTGATTATTCTTCACTTTAAGGAAATCCCTAGTGTAATTGAACTTATTATCGTAAGTGCTTTCTCTCCAACTGCTGCTGTTGGCGGTTTTGCCGGTGCTACTGTAAAGGATGCTATTCAGTATGGTGTTGCGCGTGGTATCTATTCAAATGATGCTGGAACCGGCTATGGCATGATTGCACATGCCAGTGCCATCACCGACCACCCTGTACGTCAGTCAATCTGGGGCTTTGGTGAAGTATTCCTGGATACCATGATTATCTGTTCCATCACAGCCTTTACCATTATTCTGACAGGTTCCTATTACACATCGGAAGCTACCTCAAGTACTCTTACAACCATAGCCTTCACAAGTGTTTATGGTGAAATTGGTGGTAAACTTACTGCAATTGCTGTAGCGGTTCTTGCATGGACAACCATAATCGGTATGTACTATACCTGTGAGAAGTCAGTGAACTACGCCTTTGGTGACAGTTCTACCAATAAAAAGATGATGAGCTTCTACAAGATTTACTATCTGATCCCTTGTGTGATTTTCTACAATGTTCAGGCAGATATCCTATGGGCTTTAACCGATATTCTATCTGCTGTATACGTGGCTATAACTCTGTTTATTATTGCTGCTAAGCACAAGGAAATCTTCAGAATATTTGATGATTTCTACAAGCGATTCCTGCCGGCACAGGAGAGGGGAGAGAATCCTCCTGTAGTATCATTTGACTGCAGAAAAGCTGAGGTGAAAGAATAATGATTGATTTTAACAGCTATTTAAACAGACAGAAGTTTGTCGTTGTTGATGGCGCTTTTGCAACTGAGCTTGAACGTCTCGGTCTGGATATCAAAGATCCTCTATGGTCAGCCCTTGCTCTGATTGACCATACTGATATGATCGAAAAGGTTCATAACATGTATCTAAAAGCTGGAGCAGATATTATTATCTCCTCAAGCTACCAGGCAACTGTAGACGGATTTGCAAAGAAAGGAATTGACAAGGATAAGGCTCTCTCTCTGATCGCTTTATCTGTTGATCTTGCTGTGAAGGCTCGTGATGAGTTTGTGAAATCCTCTGATTTTGACTCTTCAAAAAGGGAAAAGCCTCTTGTAGCTGCTTCTGTAGGTCCTTATGGAGCTTATCTTGCGGATGGTTCTGAGTATCGCGGGGACTACAAGATAGGCTTAGAAGAGCTGAAGTTATTCCATAAGGAACGTCTTGCTGTTCTGGCTTCTGCATCACCAGATCTTTTCGCCTGTGAGACTATTCCAAATCTGACCGAAGCACTGGCAATATTAGGTGCTATTGATGATCTGAAGCTGGATGTTCCTGCCTATATTTCATTCTCCTGCAAGGATGAGGCTCATATTTCCGACGGAACCTCTATTGAGGACTGCGCATCAGCTCTTAACGAGTTTTCAAATGTACTGGCAGTTGGTCTTAACTGTACAGCTCCAAAATATGTTGAATCATTGATTAAGCATATTGTCAGAAAAACAGATAAGCCTGTTATTGTTTATCCAAATTCAGGTGAAATCTATAATCCATTCACTAAGACCTGGAGTGGAGGATCTGTAAGTTTTTCAGAGCGCGCTATTTCATGGTATAACGCTGGTGCCCGCCTGATAGGCGGCTGCTGCAGAACAACTCCAGAGGATATCCGGGCAATTTCTGAATTTGCAAGAAACTAGTATTCTGTACAAAACAAAGGCTCCATACAAGGAGCCTTGTCTATTTCTGTATTCGTTATTTTCCAAGCATTCCGCTTTTTCTAAGCTTTGATCTGATATCTTTTACAAGATTGTCTCGTGCTGTGTCCACAGCCGCATTGTAAGCCTTATCTGTTCCTATAGGTTTCTCGACTATTGCAGAACCTTTAACCATAAGCTTTTCTGTTTGATCATTGCTCTTTAAGATTATGGTGTTTTCGATTTCAGCTCTGATATCTATGTCCCATACTCCGGTGTCATACCAGGTCCAGAATCTTACAATATGAATATTGGCTCTAACTGTGTTCTCATCGATTTTTGCCTTGTTCTCAATTACAGTGTAGCCACTCTGTTTGGCTGCTTTTTTGAAGCTTTCCTTTATAAAATCGGAGACAGTCTGATTATCATCAAGATATAAGGTTCCAATTGAAAGTCCAATGGTGCTTCTTTTCTTTCCTATGACCTTTGCTTTGTCTAACTTGGTGGTATCTAATACCGGAACGGAGCGATCGTCAGATTTCTGCTGGAATTTTCTGACATCGGAGATTGAACCTATGTAGATTGTATTTTTGGTGGATTGTGTGTTATCAGGTGAAACTGCTTCATTTGCGTTAGGAGTTCCATTGGAATCTGATGTTGTACAGCCTGTAATCAGAATACAGGTGCTTAAAAGCATCATAAAATAAAAAAGGAATCTTTTCATGATTACACATGCCTCGCAAAGTAAGTAGAAACACACAGTTATCATCGATAAACATTGGTTTTAAATAAAGTTCAATCTGAGTATAAGAAACGAAAAGGTTACATGCTTTGAAAATGATTACATTTTTTGAGAAATCATCCTAAAAGAAATTCCAGTATTCTCTGATTATATTCAGTCGTTTCAAAGGCAGGACTGTGACCAACATTTTCAAATGTATGGTCTTAAAAAGAGTAGATATATAAAGCTGTTATGTGTTTTGAGAAAGAGATGTTCTGTGACAAACAAAAAGAGCTTTGTTGTATATGTTAGAGTTGCTCAATTAAATGCTATAATGTGCAACTTGAATGGATTTTTTGCTATTTTTTGTAGTTTTCAGGCTCATCTGGTGAACTATGAGGAACGGCAGCTGACAATAAAAATTTTCTGAAATTTAATTTCAATATTGTCTGTATAGAGATAAAATGACATATTTCAGAAAGTTGTAGTATATTGTCAACACCGTCTGCAGAGCTTTGAGCTTTACGGAATTTAAAGTTTTAACTATATCTACTTAAACTATAAGGAAAAATAAATGGGTATTATCTCTACAGCTTATGCTGAGGAAGCTGCACAGGCTCAGCAGGGCGATCTAAGCATGATCATTGTTCTGACAATCTGTATGATTGCAGTGTATTTCCTATTCATGCGTCCAAATAACAAGAAGCGCAAGGAACTACAGAAGTTATTAGATAATCTGACTGTAGGCGATGAGGTATTAACTAACGGTGGTATCGCAGGTCGTATCGTTAAGCTTCCTGACAACCGTGAGTATGTTCTGCTTTCAATTTCAAGCGGTGAAGTTATGCAGATCAAGCGCAACTACGTTGTTGCAGTACTTCCAAAGGGAACTTTAGAAGCTGTTTCTGTAGAAAAGTCAAAATAATTTCTTTTATCTTTTCAAGCTGTAATGCGAAAGCCTTACAGCTTTTTGGTTTATAGGTATCTATAAGTGCAAAATAAATTTCCTTTATGGAAAAACATAATGGTATTTCTGATTATTGCCATTGGTTTTTTCTATGCTTTACCAAATTTCTACGGTGAAGATCCTGCCTTACAGATTTCCGGCACACATGGTGTTGAATTAGATCAGAAAAAGATTGATTCAATCAAGTCAGTTCTTGATGCAAAGGAAATCTCCGGAAATTACGAATTTGAAAACGGATCTTTACTTGTTCGTTTCAACAACACTGATGAGCAGTTAACTGCACGTGAAATTTTAAGTGCACAGTTAGGTGAGAATTATATTGTTGCTTTGAATCTTGCTCCTTCAACTCCTGCATGGATGAGATCCCTAGGTATGCATCCATTAAAGCTTGGTCTTGATCTTCGTGGCGGTGTTCACTTCCTGATGGAAGTTGACATGGATGAAGCTATGAAGAAGATGAGAGCACAGCTGACCAACGATTTCAGAACCGAGCTTAGAAACAATAATCTTCGTCTGTCAGGAATTAAGGCAGAGGGTGACTATGTATTAGTTGAGTTCAAGGATGCTGATGTAAGAGATGAGGCTAAGAAGCTTTTAGAGTCACGTCATAAGGATTTCAATATTCTTGCCCAGGACATCGGAGACAAGTTCTGCATTCGCGCTACTATGACCGCAGCTAAGCTGTCAGAAGTACGTACCAATGCTGTTGATCAGAACATCAATATTATTCGTAACCGTGTTAACGAGTTAGGTGTTGCCGAGCCTTTAGTTCAGAGACAGGGCGCAGACCGTCTTGTTGTTGAGCTTCCGGGTGTTCAGGACACTGCTCGTGCAAAGGAAATTTTGGGTGCAACTGCTACTTTGGAATTCAGAATGGTTGATTCATCAGCTGATATTCAGGCAGCTGCTGCAGGCCATGTTCCTGCAGGTTCAGAAGTTATCAACGATGCCAACGGTTATCCTGTAGTTGTTCAGAAGCAGGTTATCCTAAGTGGTGATCATATCGTTGATGCAAGCTCAAGTGCTGATGAGAACGGCAGACCTCAGGTTAATATCTCTCTTGATTCAAGAGGCGGTAGCATTATGTCCAACTTTACCAAGGACAACATTGGTAAACCAATGGCTACCAACTTCATTGAGTTCGTGGTTCTTCCATCAGAAGATTCTGATGCTCCAAAACCAGGTGATGCCAACTACAAGCCTAAGTTCAAGAAGGTTGAGCGTATTATTAACGTTGCAACCATTCAGGCTCGTCTAGGTTCTAATTTCAGAATTACCGGTCTGGATTCTCCAAAAGAAGCTCACAACCTTGCTCTGCTCTTAAGAGCTGGTGCTCTGATTGCTCCTATTCAGATTGTTGAAGAAAGAACCATCGGACCTTCTTTAGGTCAGCAGAATATTGAAAACGGTCTGAATGCAATGCTGTACGGTGTCGTATTCCTGATTGTATTTATGGTTTTCTACTACAAGGGCTTTGGTTTAATTGCAGATTTAGCTCTGCTTTTCAACCTTGTTCTTCTTGTTGGTATTATGAGTCTGATCCCTGGTGCAACCATGACCTTACCTGGTATTGCCGGTATTGTTCTGACACTTGGTATGGCAGTTGACGCCAACGTTCTGATCTATGAGAGAATTCGAGAAGAAATCAGAGCCGGCCGTCCTATTCAGACTGCAATTCATGAAGGTTACGCAAGAGCATTCGTAACCATCGCTGACTCTAACATCACCACCTTCATTACAGCATTGATTCTGTTTATGGTTGGTACCGGTGCTGTTAAGGGCTTTGCTCTAGTTTTAATGATTGGTCTTGCAAGCTCAATGTTCACAGCTGTAACCGCATGTCGAGCAGTTGTTAATATTATCTGGGGCGGACGCAATCTTAAGAGCTTAAGTATATAGGAGAACTGTTGTGCGTACTTTTATTAAAGAGAATACAGTTATTCCTTTCATGAAAATCAAAGGAATAGTTGAAATCCTTTGTATTTTACTGGTTGTAGGTAGTATTGTTAGCATGTGCGTTAAGGGCCTTAACTGGGGCCTTGATTTCACCGGCGGTATCGTAGTTGAGACTGAGTATACCCAGGGTGTTGACCTGAACAAGGTTAAGGAAGCATATGCAAAAGAGGGCATTAACGGTACAACACAGCATTTTGGTTCACAGAGAAATGTTGTTGTTAGAGTTGCTCCTAAAGACGGTGTTGACCAGCAGACTGTTACCAACAAGGTTTACACAGCATCAAAGACTATTGATCCTGAAGTAAAGCTTGTCCGTAACGAATACGTTGGTCCTGCTGTGGGCGAGGAACTAGTTGAGAGCGGTGTTCTGGCTATCGTAGTTTCTCTGATTGCAATTCTTGCCTATATCGCCTTCCGTTTCGAGTGGCGTATGGCAACCGGTGCAGTTATCTCTCTGGCATACGACGTTATTGTTGTGATGGGAACTTTCTCTGTTCTTCAGATTGAGTATGATCTGACTGTTCTTGCCGCTGTGCTGACAGTTGTTGGTTACTCACTGAACGATAAGATCGTTGTGTTTGACAGAATCCGTGAGAATGCTGTTAAGCTCCCTCGCAATACCGAGATGCCAAGACTGTTCGATATTTCTTTAACTCAGACTTTATCAAGAACCATCATTACTTCCGGTACAACTTTGATCACCGTTGTAAGTTTGATGATTTTTGGTGGTGAAATGATTTATGGCTTTTCTTTAGCACTATTTGTTGGTATTGTATTTGGTACAATATCATCAATTTATGTTGCTTCTACCTGGGCTCTGATTCTTGGAATCAAGCGTGAAAATCTGATTCCAGTTAAGGTAGAAAAGAAAGAAACTGATGGTTATGAGACCATGGACTAAATCATTAACTGGTGCTGATGTTTAAGTTTATTAAGCCCCGGGCTCTCATAGAAGCAGCGGGGCTTCTTTCAATATTGACTATTTCAGGATGTACGTCATTGTCATCTTCTGATACCAATTTATTAGAAGAACCAATGAGTGTGCCTTCCAAATTCATTTACTTCCCAAATCCATCTCAGGATCAGCTTGCCAAGGAACAGAATGCAATCACTACTCTGATGGTATCTCTGGATTCTCAGGCTAAAACAGCTCAGGAAAAATCCGAACTTTTCTATAATATCGGTGCGATCTATGATGACCTTGGACTAGAAACCATGGCTCGATTCATGTACATGAATTCAGTGGTTCAGAATCCAAACAACTATAGACCTTATGAGGTGTTAGGACCTTATTTTTACAGGGACGGAAAGGTTGGTGATGCTGTAGACTCACTTGATGCAGCTCTGAGTCTGAACAAGGACAAGGACGATCCTTATATCTATCTTCATCGAGGCATAATCATGTACTACACAGGACATTACAAATTAGCCTTTGATGATATGATGGAATTCTACAAGGCAGAACCGGATGATCCATACAAGATGCTCTGTCTGTATTTTGCAGCAGAAAAGTATCTTGGAAAAGATTATGCTGATGAGCTATTAACCTCTTATTATGAAGATTCATATAGATTGAAGTCCAAGGCTCTTGATAACTGGGGATTCAATTTCATCAAGCTTTATCTGAACAAACTGTCTGAGGACGAACTGTTTGCAGACATTATAAAGATAAAGAATGACGAGGCTCTGTTCCAGGAGCATCTCTGCGAGGCATATTACTATCTTGGTCAGCTCAAGCAGCTGCATGGTAAGGATAAGCTTGCATACGATTACTTCAAACTATGTCAGTCAGCTAAGAAATTCGGTTTCCTAGAGCATAGACTTGCTATCTACGAATCTCAGCAGCTAGAGAAAAAGTACAAACTCAAAAGAGCTGTATCAATTGATCAGCTTACTGACTAATTACTCTATATCAGGAAAAAAGTATGTCTGAAAATGCAATAGATTTGACTCCAGAGGAAATTGATGCAATTAAATCACAGATGATTGCTTCAGATGATGCTTTGGTAATGAGTGAGTTTTTCAAGGCTCTTTCTGATCCTACAAGACTGAATATGGTGCATGCTCTTCTGCTGCACAAATGGCTATGTGTCAGTGACATCGCTTCACTGGTTGAACTTAGTAAATCTGCAGTTTCACATCAGCTTGCATATATGAGAATTAACAAACTTGTCAGAGTAAAAAGAGAAGGTCGCAAGGTTTTTTATGCCTTAAACGATTCTCATGTTGAATCTGTATTCGCTCTGGCTTTATCACACATCAAAGAATAATTTTTTTTATGTCAAAACCTGTTTATTTTGATTACGCAGCAGCTACTCCTACTGATAAGAGAGTAGTTGAGGTAATGGTTAACTGCATGTCTCTGGAAGGTGCTTTTGCCAACCCACATGCAAAGGATCATGTTTATGGATGGCAGGCAGCTGAGGCTGTTGAGAATGCCAGGGAAGAAGTTGCAAATCTTATTGGTGCATCTCCTCTGGAAATTACCTTTACCTCAGGTGCTACCGAAAGCAATAATCTTGCTATCTTTGGTCTGGCCAAGGGATTAGCAAAAAAAGGAGATAAGAGTCGTCACATTATCACCTCCAAGATTGAGCACAAGGCAATTCTAGAAGCCTGTCAGCTTTTGGAAGAGGAAGGCTACAAAGTAACCTACCTTACACCTGATCATTCCGGTGTAATTGACGTTGAAACTGTTGAAAACAGTATCACTGAAGATACTTTCCTGGTTTCAATTGCTCAGGCAAATTCTGTTTTAGGTTCAGTAAGTGACGTTCATGCGATCGCATCAATGTGTCATCGTCATCAGGTTTATTTTCACACTGATGTTGCACAGTCAATCGGATATCTGAAGATGGATTATGACAATTCAGATATTGATATGGTTTCTCTTACAGCAGAAAAGGTCTGCGGTCCAAAGGGAGTTGGCGCCCTATATGTAAAACGCAGCTCCAATATTCCTCTGTTTGCCCAGATTTATGGTGGCGGTCAGGAAAAGGGGCTTAGAGGCGGAACTGTTCCTACTCATGAAGTCGCAGGTTTAGGTAAGGCTTTTGATATTTTGAGAACTGAAGGCAAAAAGGATAAGGCTCGTTTTGAAAAGATGAGAGCAAGACTGATTGAGGGTATCAAGGATGTTCCTGGTCTTGTAATCAATGGAACTAAAACCGAAGGTCTTCCTAATATTCTGTCTTTAAGTTTTGATGGTATTGATGGACATATGCTTCTTCCAACACTTTCTGGAATTGCAGCTTCAACCGGTTCAGCATGTTCATCTGCTTCACTTGAGCCATCTTATATTCTAAAGGCTATCGGTCATTCAGATAATCTGGCCCGAGCATCTATCAGACTTTCATTTGGAAGATTTACTCAGGACAGTGAAATTGATACCGTAATTGAGGAGATTACCACAAAGATCCCTAAGTTACGTGAAGCCGGTACTATGTGGAAGGTAAAACAGTAATGATTAAATTATTTCCTAACTATGCTTCAGAGATGAAGCTTGTTTCCTTCAATCTTAAGGAAGGAAAGGCTGATTCTCCATTTGACGCTGAAACCAGATTTGTTCCATCC
Organism: Succinivibrio dextrinosolvens DSM 3072; assembly: GCF_900167015.1. Classification (GTDB taxonomy): domain Bacteria; phylum Pseudomonadota; class Gammaproteobacteria; order Enterobacterales; family Succinivibrionaceae; genus Succinivibrio; species Succinivibrio dextrinosolvens. The sequence continues at coordinate 13,809 of NZ_FUXX01000028.1, read as the reverse complement.
TCAAATGGCGGCTATGACGTTTTTGTAAACACATCTGATTTTAAATGGTATCAGAACGCTGCAAGAACCATTGCTTCTCTGGGCTGTTTCTCAATCAGACTTTCTTCAGAAGTAAAGCTTTCTCCAAACGAGTTCTACTGGTTTGTAACAGCACTGTATGATGGAATTCATGATATCAGCATTGAATATGATTTAGCCGCAGAAGAGCTTTCTAAAGTTGAATCTATGGCAAATCTAGTTTCAAAGTTCAGAGCAATTGCAGATACTGATTCAAAGATCAGCACTCCAACCTCAATTGTAAAAGCTTTATTCGAGGAAATTGAGTCTGCTGCATCAGAGTGCGGCGCAAAGGCTTCTCTGACCTTAATCAAACGTGGAGATAAGGATTTTGAAAACTGCATAGGTCTTAAGGCGGTAGGTCTAGCATCAGATGAAGATCCATGCATGGGAATTATTGATGTAATTCCTTCAAATCTTGATGAGAATGCTCCTCTTGATGTTGCAATGGTAGGCAAGGGAATTACCTTTGATACCGGCGGATATTCTTTAAAGCCTGAAAAATTCATGGAAACCATGAGAACAGACAAGACAGCTGTCATCTATCTTTCAGGTGCCTTGTGTCTGGCTTTAAAGCTTGGTCTTAAGAAGAGATGCAGACTGTATTTGTGCTGCTCTGAGAATATGGTTTCCGGCAGGGGAATGCTTCCTGGAGATATCATTAAGTACCCAAATGATATCAGTGTTGAGATTAACAATACTGATGCTGAAGGTCGTCTTGTACTTGCTGATGGTCTTTTAAAGGCTTCAAACGATAATCCTGCATTTATACTGGATATGGCAACACTGACCGGTGCCGCTAAGGTTGCTGTAGGCAGAGATATGTTCTCTGTACTGACCCGTGACACAATTCTTGATGAAAAACTGAAGTCATCATTCGATGAGTGTGGTGAGATGTATTGGCAGCTTCCACTAGCTCCTTATCACAGAAGATTCCTTTCATCCCGCCGTGCTACTGTTACCAACTCTGGTCATGGTGAAGGCGCTCCTGGATCATCTGTTGCAGCATCTTTCCTTGAACAGTTTGTCAAAAAGGATATTCCTTGGGTACATATTGATCTTTCATCTGCCTATCTTCCTGATGGCTCTCCTTTCCTGGCAGCAGGTCCTTCAGGCAGTACAATTCTAGGTCTTGCAACCTGGCTCTGTGCCCGTTAATTATTTTTAGGGAGGCCAATGCCTCCCTAAATTTACATCATTAAATTTTACAAATCCTAACTTCTTTCACAAACTTCCTTTTCTCCATTACTTCAAAAAAGAATATACTCAAAGTACATTCAAGAGGAGTTGAGCTATGTTTAAGAATATTGTTGTTCTGACTGGTGCAGGCATTTCTGCAGAATCTGGTATTCCTGTATTCAGATCTGAAACAGGTTTATGGGAGCAGGAAAAGGTAGAGGATGTTGCCACCTATGACGGCTACATGAGGGATAAGACCAAGGTTCATGAGTTCTATAACAAGATGCGTCGCTCTATTAAAACCAAAGAGCCAAATCCAGCCCATCTGGCTTTAACCAGACTCCAGCAGGAGTACACAAAAAAATACCCGGGCTCCTCTGTAACAATCGTAACTCAGAATATTGATGACCTTCATGAAAAGGCAAAATCAGAAAATGTTATTCATATGCACGGTGAGCTGAACAGTATCTGGTGTGAGCACTGTGATGCCCGCTACAGATTCCTTGAGGATTCATCAACCGAAACCAAGTGTAATCTATGCGGAAGCAAAAAGCTTCGTCCTGACATTGTATGGTTTGGAGAGATGCCATATAGAATGGGAGAGATTGAGAGTGCTCTGTTTAAATGCGACCTATTCATGGCAATAGGAACATCGGGTGTTGTATATCCTGCAGCAGGCTTCTGCCAGCTGGCAAGAAGCGTTGGTGCAACCTGTGTTGAGTTTAATCTGGAAAAGTCTGCAGTAGGTTCAAGCTTTACATATGGAATATACGGTAAGGCTTCACAGACCTTACCTGAATTTGTGGATAAACTGATTGAAACCGGGGAGTATAAGAACTAACACCTTCCCGAAGCAATAAAGGAAAGTTTTCTGGCTCTTGCGGTATTTCCGTAAACCTTTTTGTAGATCCTCATCAGGATCTCATCCTGTCGCTCTCTTGGCAAGGCTCGAAACTGAAAGAGTATTTCATTCCATAATGAGTACTCTTCATTTTTTTTCTTTGTATCCTTATGCCAGGACAGGCTGTTAGCTGAATTGCTTTTTGATGTTTGTTCTGTGTATTTAAACATCCGACGCCCCCCGTTTTTATTCTTATACTTAGAGCTTAGACTTGATTTTTCATCTGTCAAAAAGCGATTTTTTAACACACTAATATCTAAATAAATTTTTTTATTTGTCTTACATGAATCTGCTTATAAGTACTGATTGAATCAGATTGCAATTATTTTTTTTGTTTTTTTTTATCAGTTCTACAATCATTAAAGTATGAAAATAGTCCTAATTTACTGATGTGCAAATATTTTTCTAAGTCAGGATTCAAGTGCGATAAAGATCAAGGTTTTTTGATTAAATCGGGACTGATGCTGATATAATTATGGGATTTGATTATTATTATTTTTGAGAAAGCTACATGTCTACAGAAAAAATTAATTTGATGAATCTCTCTCCTAAGGAATTAGGTGAATTTTTTGTATCAATTGGAGAGAAATCATTCAGATCTCAGCAGATCCTTCGCTGGGTATATCAGTTTGGTGAAACTGATTTTGACAAGATGACCAATCTTAGAAAGGATCTGAGAGCAAAGCTTAAAGAAACATGTGTGATTACAGCTCCTGAAATTGTGAGTGAACAGAAGGCATCTGACGGTACAACCAAGTGGGCACTTGATCTTGGTGACGGTCAGCTGGTTGAAACTGTACTTATTCCTGAAGAGGACAGAAATACTCTATGTATTTCTACACAGGTCGGCTGTCCAGTAAAATGTTCTTTCTGTAGAACTGGTGCTCAGGGATTCAACAGAAATCTGACTGTAAATGAGATTATTGGTCAGGTGTTCCGTGCCTCAACCCGAGTTGGTTTCAGCAACAATCAGGAACAGAAGCCAATTTCCAACGTGGTTATGATGGGAATGGGCGAACCTCTTTTAAACCTTGCCAATGTAACCAAAGTCTGTGAGATTCTGCTTTCTGACTATGCTTTTGCTCTTTCAAAGAGACGTGTTACTGTATCAACCTCAGGTGTAGCTCCTGTAATCAACAAGATAGCCGGTAAGCTTGATGTTGCTCTAGCCCTGTCATTACATGCTCCAAACGATGAGCTTAGAAATGTTCTTGTTCCTTTAAATGAGAAGTATCCTATTGCTGAAGTTCTGGACTCAGTTAGAAACTATCTAGATAAATCGAATGCAAATTGCGGTCGCGTCACAATTGAATATGTTCTTTTAGATCATATAAATGATAGTATAGAACAGGCTGAGGAACTTGTAAGATTATTAAGAACCATTCCTTGCAAGGTAAATCTGATTCCGTTCAATGAGCATGAGAATTCAGAGTACAAGAAACCTTCAAACAGCAGAATCGACAGATTCTATAAGGTTTTATTTGATGCTGGATTTACCGTAATCAAGAGAACCACTCGCGGAGATGAAATATCTGCAGCATGCGGTCAGCTTGCAGGTCAGGTTAAGGATAAGCTGGCAAAGCAGAAGATAGAAGCTAAGACCTGCTAGTAAAGATCTGGTTTCAAAAAAGAATCATATAAGGTTCATATAATCAAGAGTTGTTAATATTGCCCGGCAGGGCTTTACGAATACATTATTTGCACACTAAGAATGAATGGAGGAGTGCCCTGGTTTTAATAAAGAAATAATCAGGCACTGTTACTTGATGAGTCCAAAAAGATTAAAAGCTTCAAGATATAGACATGACAGAACCAGAGGTCAGGCTCATATTCTTAAGGAAAATGAACCACTGATGACCAGTGTTGAAGAAAACAACATTGAGGAACTAAACGAATCAACAAGACTTGAACCTGAATTTGCCAATATCACCTCAGATATTGACACTTCTGGTCCAAAACTAGGTGACATCCTCCCAGAGCTAAAAAAAATGAATAAAGAAATCGAATCAAACATAAATCAGGAAAAGGAAGTAACCGAGGTTGCTTCAGAGGCGGTTTTGAATGTTACTGAACAGTTAGAACCATTAACAGCAGCACCTAAGGAAGAATTTGCAGAACCTGAAAGTGTATCTGAGCCAGTTGAAGATGCTCAGAATGAGAAAGCTGAAGAACCTGTGGAAGAACCTGTTGAGGAGGCAAAGTCAGAGTCTGCCGGTGCAGATGATCCTGACAGAGTCCCTGTTTCTACCACCTACTCTGATGACGAGGTTCCAAATCGTCCAGGTGCAATTCTGATGCATGCAAGAGAGATTTTAGGTCTGTCTCAGCGAGAGGTTGCTCATAAGCTGAATCTTAGAGTTAACTCAGTAAGTGACATTGAGCATGATCGATTAAATCAGCTGACTGCAGTTCAGTTCGCTTCTGTTCATATTGCTAACTATGCAAAGCTTGTGAACATTAATCCTGAATTACTTGTTGATCTGTATAAGGAAAATGTTCGTGCAAATGTTCAGCTGCAGGAAGAGCAGAAAGCTAAGGCAGCAGCTGAAAAAGGTGAGGACAAGAGCTCAAATAAGAAGAGCTTTAAGCTTCCTCTGATGATTGCTGGTGCTGCCGTACTTGTAATTGCAACTGCAGCTATCACTGCATCAGTAATGTCTAATTCAAACACCAGCACTTCAGGTGCTCTGGTTATTGAGGATACAGTTGAGACCTCTGTAGATTCAGAAGGTACTCTGCTGATGGATACCGAAAACTCCAAGATGAAGACAAATGTAATCGAGGAGGAGCCTATTACTGAGCCTGTTGATATGAATACTCTGATGGCTCAGGAGCAGTCAAAGAATCTTAATTCCGATGAGATTATTGATGCAAAGGCTGGAACTCATACTGCTGTTGAGAAAACCAATACTAATATCTCTCTTAAGGTAAAGGGTGAGGCTGCAAAGAAACTTCAGGCATCAAAGGTAGAGCCAATTGATGATACTGTTGTTCAGGAAGCAAACAGCACCTTAAAGAGTGTTACTCTGAATTCTGCAGAATCTGCTCAGAATGTTAAGGCAGAGACTGAAACTCTTAAGTCTTCAAAGGACAATGTTCTGACTGCATCTTCTGTAAAGAATACACCTGCAGTACAGGAACAGGCTCCAAAGAGTGTTGAGCCAAAGAATGAAACTGTAGAAAAGCCTGCTTCAAAGGCAACTCTTTCTGCTTCAACCAGAGATGTTTCATCTTCTGTTCGTCTGAACGGAAAACGCGATCCGTTTGAGTCAATGAATACTGCTATTATCAAGGTTACCGGAGATGTTGCAATCAAGGTTACCGGCAACGGCAAACTTCTGAAGCAGGGTAATTTCTCAAGTGGTGAAACTATTAAGGTAACAGGTATTCCTCCTTTAAAGATCAGCGTATCTGATTCTTCAAAGGTAAGAATTTCATATATGGGTACAAGTGTTGCTGTTCCAAGTGCTCAGCAGGTAAGTTTTGCTCTTCCAACCCGTTAATGAGGTAACGTTTTTTTATTATGGAATGGAAAGCACAACCAATAATCAGACGTAAAAGCCGTCAGATTAAAGTTGGAAATGTATTAGTAGGCGGAGATGCTCCCATCTCCGTTCAGTCAATGACCTCAACCGATACCATGGATGTTGAGGCAACTGTTGCTCAGATTAAAGCTTTAGAGTCCGCAGGTGCGGACATTGTTCGTGTTACAGTACCTACTCTTGCTGCGGTAGATGCCTTTGAGCAGATTGTAAAATCTGTTGAGGTGCCTATTGTTTCTGATATTCATTTTGATTACAGAATTGCAATTGAATGTGCAAAGAAAGGTGCTGCTGCTTTAAGAATCAATCCAGGTAACATCGGTTCTCATGAAAAAATTGAGGCTGTATGTCAGGCTGCAAAGGACCACGGTCTTCCAATTCGTGTGGGCGTTAATGCCGGTTCTTTAGATAAGGACCTTGTAGAAAAATACGGTGCTCCTTGTCCTGATGCAATGGTTGATGCTGCATTAAGAGCAGCAGAAACTCTCGATCAGCATAACTTCTCTGATTATGCTTTCTCAGTAAAGGCTTCAGAACTGAATCTGTGTGTTGAGGCATATGAGAAGCTGGCTGTTAAGACTGATGCTCCTCTGCATCTTGGTATTACCGAGGCAGGTGGTTTAACTGGCGGTACAGTTTTATCTTCAATTGGTATTTCATGGCTGCTTAAGCAGGGAATTGGTGATACCATTCGTGTTTCTCTGGCAGCAGATCCTGTTGAAGAAATTAAGGTTGGCTGGGCTATTTTAAAGAGTATGCATCTTCGTTCCAGAGGTGTTGATATCGTAGCCTGTCCTACATGCGGTAGACGCGGTATTGATGTGGTAAACACTGTTGCAACTCTTGAGAAGAGACTTTCTGATGTTAAGGGAACATTGAAGCTGGCTGTTATGGGCTGTGTAGTAAATGGTCCTGGTGAGGCTCTTCATTCTGATATTGCTGTCTGCGGTGGAGCAAAGGGCAGATCTCTTATTTATGAAGATGGCGTCCTAATGGGTAAAATTCCTAACGAAGAAGCAATTGATATTATTGAAAAGCGTGTTCGTGAAAGATTAAAAAATAAATAAAGGAAAATAATAAAAAATGGCTGCAATGATTCAAGCTATTAGAGGCATGAATGATCTTCTACCTGAGGATACTTCTGTATGGCAGCAGGTAGAAAAGGTTCTTCGTTCAACCATGAACTCATATGGTTATGATGAAGTTCGTATGCCAATTGTTGAGAAGACAAATCTGTTCTGTCGTGCAATTGGTGAAGTTACCGATGTTGTTGAAAAAGAGATGTATTCCTTTGAGGACAGATCAGGCGATAATCTATCTCTAAGACCAGAGGGTACTGCCGGCTGTGTAAGATCCTGTCTTGAGCATAGTCTGATTTATAATCAGGAACAGCGTCTTTGGTACATGGGACCAATGTTCAGACACGAGAGACCTCAAAAGGGCAGATATCGTCAGTTCCACCAGATGGGTGTTGAGGTTTTTGGTCTTAACGGTCCAGATATTGATGCTGAAATCATTTCTTTAACTTATTCTCTGTGGAAGAAATTCGGAATTGAGAATGATCTTGAACTTCAGTTGAATTCATTAGGTTCTGCAGAAGAGCGCGCAGCCTACAGAGAGGAGCTTGTTAAGTTCCTTGAGGCTCACTATGATGACCTTGATGAGGACTGCAAGAGACGTACTCACACCAACCCATTAAGAGTTTTAGATACCAAGGATCCAAAGGTTATTGAGATCCTAAAGGATGCTCCAAAGCTATCTGATTTCTTTGGTGAAGAGACAAAGGCTCACTTTGATTCACTACGAAAGATGCTTGATGGCATGGGAATCAAGTATGTTCTGAATGACAGACTTGTAAGAGGTCTTGATTACTACAATCTGACTGTGTTTGAGTGGGTAACCACTGCTTTAGGTGCTCAGGGCACAGTATGTGGCGGTGGCCGTTATGACTCATTAGTTGAGCAGCTTGGCGGTGCACCTACCAGAGCAGTTGGTTTCGGTATCGGTCTTGAAAGACTGATTCTATTATTGACTACCTTAGGCAAGATTAAGGCAGATCCTAGCCTTGATGTTTACGTTGTGGGATCTGGTGAGAATTCTGAGCTTAAGATGCTGGAAGTTTCTTCAATATTAAGAGAAAATCTTCCTTCATACAGAATTAGAAATCACTGCGGTGGCGGTAATTTCAAGAAACAGTTCAAGAAAGCTGATAAGTGTGGCGCCAAGGTTGCTGTGATTATCGGTGAGAATGAGATTGCAAATAATACTGTAACCATAAAAGATATGTTAAATCAGGACGCTCCTCAGGTAGAATATCCTGTTTCTCAGGCTGCAGATGCAATCAAGAAGTTGCTAAATAAATAATAAGGAATAAAAATGGACGTTTTAACAGATGATCATGAGAGAGAGCAAGTTGTCAGAAAATGGTGGTCTGAAAACTGGAAATCTCTTGCTTTAGGTATTGTTATTGCTTTAGGTGGTATGATTGGCTACAGACAGTACCAGAACTATCAGCATGATGAAGCTGCAAGAAAGGCATACGAGCTGAGCACTATTCAGACCAAGCTTTCCTTAAAGCAGGAAAATGCTGTAGCTTTAGCTGAATCATTTATCAAAGAGCACGAAGATCTATACGGTTCATTACTGTCACTGGATCTTGCTGCCATGAATTCTGCAGCAGGTGAATATGACAAGGCTTTGGATAATGCTGTGTTTGCTGTTAAGAACGGCGGGGAACTTGTATCTCCAAATGCAAAGTTTGTTCAGGCTCATGTTCTTGCTCAGATGAAGAAGTTTGACGAAGCTGTTTCTCTACTTGAAAGTGTTGAAACCCAGGCCTATGCAGTAGAAAAATATGAAACTTTAGGTGATGTTTACTACTCTAAGGGGGATATGGACAAGGCTCATGATGCTTACTTAAAGGCACTTGAAGTCTGTGAGCAGAAAAAGATTGCTATCAATCCTCTACTCCAGATGAAGGCTGATAATCTGATTCACGATGGTGATACTCCAGCTTACAAGAGAGCTCAGGTATTAGCTGAGGAAATCTCAAAATCAGCAGCAGAGATAAAAAAATAATATAGCGATCTGAACAAATTTAAGGCGTCGAGTAATTATGTTAAAAACTAAACTTTTAAAAATGTTTGCTCTTACAGCTTTTGCATTTGCTATTGCCGGCTGTAGTTCAAACAAGGATTTATTTGCTCCTGTTGAGTCTCCTGAAATTGATAATGCTTTCAAGGTAGACCATGTCTGGTCTGTTGGAACTCAGGGCACAGATAGATTCTTTTCACAGCTTGTTCCATGTGTTTATGGAAATTCGATGTATGTTGCAGGTCGTGAAGGAAAAGTTTATGCAATCGACGCTTCAACCGGCAAGAAAATCTGGACTGTTGATTTAAGCGATGAGAAAGAGAACGATAATAAACGTTCTTCCCGTCTGAATGGCGGTATGTCAGCATCAGAACAGTACGTTGCTGTTGGTTCTGAAAATGGATATATCTATGTGCTGAACCGTCAGAACGGAAGCATTTACTTCAAGTACTATCTGGGACTTGAAGTCCTGACCAGACCAGCTTTCTCAGCAGATGGTACAAAGATCTTTGTTCTTGATGCAAAGGGCTCATTAAATGCCTTTGACCTGCTGAAGAAGGAGAGAATTTGGGTATCAGGAGACAATACCGATAATCTGCATTTACGTTCACAGTCAAAGCCTCTTGCTGTTGGCAATGAGATGGTGATTGTTGGAACTCCAACTGGACGTGTTCTGATGATTAGCCAGCTTGACGGATTTGTTTTAAATCAGGTTGTTGTAGGACAGAACAACGGAAGTTCTGATTTAGACAGAATGTCTGATGTTTCTTCTACACCATTGCTTCTGGGAAATGAGATGTATACAACCGCATATAATGCAGGTTTTGTTGAATACTCATTTGCAAAGAATGCTATTACAGGAAGACTGGCTTATCACTCATCAAAAGATCTTGCCTATGATGACAATTTCTTTGTGATTACCGGTGATAATGGTCATATCTACTGTGTAAGACGTTCAGACAATGTTGAAGTATGGTCAAATACACAGTTGAGCTATAGAAATGTAACAGCTCCTACAATTTACGGTAACTTTGTGGTTGTAGGTGATCTTGAAGGTTACGTTTACTTTTTAAATTTAAATAACGGAAAGATTCTAACCAAGATTTCTGTATCATCAGATCCGATTTATGTCGCACCACTGGTTGTAGGTAACTCTCTGGTTGTATATTCATCATCTGGTGATGTGGACGTTTTCTGTTTTGATCCGCAGCATATTGTTGTTGCCAAGAAGAACTATACCGATGCTGAAGCCGTTTCAGGAAATGCAGCTGCTCTAATGGCTGCTCAGTCCATGAAACCTCAGATTGCAGGTTCAGGTATAACAGAAGAAGCTTTAGAAAAGCGTAGAGCTGAAGCTCGTAAGATTGTTGCTCAGATTGAATCTCAACAGCGTCGAATTGAGGCTGAGTATAGAGAGTATCAGCGTCGTAAGGCTGAATATGAGAAACAAGTTAAAGAGTATGAGCGTAAGAAGCGTGAGGAGTTATCTGGTTTCGGTTTAATGCCAAGTGAAGGTGTTAAGTCTGATTCGGATGTTGAGTTTGTTGAGGATGACTCTAAATAATACTGTTGTGAAACAGCATGATTCATTCTTGATGTGATATGAGGGGCATTGATGCCCCTTAAGTACTTGTAGTAAGCCAGCCTTACAAAGGAATGTTATGAAGGTAATTGCTTTAGTAGGATGCCCAAACGTGGGTAAATCTACTTTCTTTAATAGACTTACTAGGACCCGTGATGCTCTGGTTGCTGATTTTCCAGGTCTGACTCGTGACAGAAAATACGGCAGAGCATTATATGAAGGTCGCGAATTTGTTGTTATTGATACAGGTGGTATTGCAGAGGATGCGAAGAACCAGCCTGAAGAAGTAACTTCAAGAATGACCAACCAGGCACTTTTAGCTATTGATGAGTGCGACCTGGTTTTATTTATGTTGGATGCAAGAGCAGGTATTCTTCCTGGAGACTACTCTGTTGCAGACTATATCCGCCGTTCAGGAAAGAAGTGTGCCATCATCGCCAATAAGGTTGATGGATTAGATCCTGAAACAGCAGGTGCAGAATTTTATGCTTTAGGCTTAGGTGAGGTATATCCTACAGCCGTTGCTCACGGTCGTGGTATTGCAAATGTTCTTGAAGACGTAATTGCTCCACTGCTGCGAGAGGAAGGACCTCTGGACTGTGACTTAACCCCTGAAGAGCTTGAAGAGCGCGAGACTCAGCGTCTTGAGGAAGAAGCTCAGATGTGGGATGAAAGTTATGATTTCCTTGAGAATGTTCCTGTAGACATGGTTGGTGGCGGTTTTGACTGGCACGAACACAAGGAAAAATTCAGAGCCCGTATGAAGGGTGAAGATGTAGATTCTCCAACAGAGGACAGCAGAGATACTCCTTTTGCAGATCTTCCAATCAAGTTTGCAATTGTTGGTAAGCCAAATGTTGGTAAATCAACTCTGACTAACCGTATTTTAGGTGAAGACCGTGTTATTGTAGCTGATCATCCAGGTACAACCAGAGACTCAATCTATATTCCTCTGCAAAGAGGCGATAAGAAATATATCGTTATTGATACCGCCGGTGTAAGAAAACGCAGAAAGGTTTCTGAAGCTATTGAGAAGTTCTCAATTGTTAAGACTCTGAAGGCTATTGAAGACTGTAATGTTGCATTGCTTGTAATCGATGCAAGAGCTCATATTACAGATCAGGATCTATCACTGTTAGGATTTATTCTTGAGTCAGGAAGATCACTTGTAATTGCTGTTAACAAGTGGGATGGTCTGGATATGGCTGTTAAGGATGAAATTAAGCTTGAGCTTAATGCAAGACTTGGTTTCGTTGACTTTGCCCGAGTTCATTTCATTTCAGCTCTGCATGGAACAGGTGTAGGTAATCTTTTTGATTCTATTGATGAGGCTTATGAAGGTGCAACTACTCGTCATAGTGCTTCATTGCTCAACAGAATCTTAAGAGCTGCAATTGAAGAGCATGAACCTCCTATTTCAGGCGGCAGACGAATCAAGCTTAAGTTTGCTCATGCAGGTGGTTACAATCCTCCAAGAATCATTATTCATGGAAACAAGGTATCAAAGGTTCCTGATGCCTATAAGCGTTACATAATCAACTGTTACAGAAAGTCTCTGAACATTATGGGCTCGCCTGTGATTATTGATTTCAAGGAAGGTGAAAACCCATACGCAAACGAGAAGCCAGCTCAGAAACGTCAGACTCAGTCTCAGATGAGAGCCGAGCGCAGAAAGGCTGCAAATGAGCGTATGTGGGCAAGAGCAGAGGCTAAGCAGGACAAGGAAGAACGTAAGCTTATTGCCAAGGCTAAGAAGGAAGGTTCTGGTCTTGTTCTTGCTAAGCGTCCTCGCAAGAAGACCACAACCAATACTTCTTCAAAATCTAAGAAGTAGTATTTTCTGTGTCCTCAGAAAACTGAGGACACTTAAAAGTTTTTCTTTTCAGAATAATTTACAAGCACATTTCTGTTTTCTACTTTCAGCTTGTAAGTATCTCTGATTTTCTGTTCTGTTAAATCTTTATCCGTTATCAGCTCAATTGTTATTTTTGCAAGACTATCCAGATCTGGAATTACCGTGCCAGATATTTTTTCTTCATCAATTGCTTTGATTGCATCGTTATTTCCACCAATACCTAAAACAGGAATGAATTTATTCGAGTCCCCATTGTTGTATCCATAATCCTGCAAGGCCTTTAAGGCACCAAGTGCCATTTCATCACTGTTTGCAACAACCGCCTCAATGTTACCTATTCCCAGTTTTTTTATCTGAATTTGCATGATGTTATAGGCTTCATCATAATCCCAGTTGCCGTATGTGTCAGAGAGTGTAGGAAGGATATAGCCATGTGTTATCAGTCCGGACATTAGAGATGTTGTTCTGGTTATTGCATCAGGATTACTTTTCTCTCCTCTGATAACAACGATATCAAGGATCTTGTTATGATTTTTATCGATTGAGCCTTTTTTCTGAATATATTCATGAAGCATATCGGCCTGCATAAATCCTGCTAGAGATTCATTTGGACCAACAAACCATGCTTTAGGATACGAGAGGAAAGAAACCTGAGGCTTAATAAGAGAAAAAACAAGAGGCGTTTTATTTTTTTTACTTAATGTAATTGCATTCTGAGCTGATGTCGTGTCATTGGTAATTACGATGGTTGAGGATGCAAATTTAAAATCACTATCAATCTGCATGACCTGATTTAGAGAGTTGCTTTTGGCATCGTGAGTCATAAAGCTGATATTTTTTTCTTTACCATAGGTTTTAATTAACGCATCTGTCTTGGCGATAATTTCTGGCTTTAAAGAAATATAGAAACAGTTTGTATCACCTGATGCAAAAGATGGTAAAGAAAATACAACAGAAAATAATAAAAATTTTTTTAGTAAAGGTACGTAATTCATACTCATATTCCTAAAACCGCTATTTCTCTTTGAAGTATAAGATAAATTTTTTAAAAGGCAGTTCGTTTCGTTCGGTGTGGTCAAATATTTGGAAAATAAAAAAAATCTAAATTTTTTTTAATAATTTTAATAAAATTTTTAACTTATTGAAAATAAAGATATTTATTTAATAAAATGTTTAAGTTATTCTTCAAAAATCATTCGTTTTTGAATGTTATTTAGAAATTGAATTTAAAAAACATTTGACATGGGTCAAAAAAAGTCTATAATGCATTTCCGTTGTCACGAACGACAACGACAAATAAAACCAAGCGTTTTAAAAGTTCTTTAAAAACAAGTACGGACAATCTGTGTGGGCCCTCGGAAGAGGGAAACAAAAAGATAGAGAAGGCAAGAGCTGAAGGACTATCAAAAATTTAAATCAAAATCTTTTTTATCGAAGAGTTTGATCATGGCTCAGATTGAACGCTGGCGGCAGGCCTAATACATGCAAGTCGAACGGTAACATAGGAAAAGCTTGCTTTTCCTGATGACGAGTGGCGGACGGGTGAGTAAAGTTTGGGAAGCTACCTGATAGAGGGGGACAACAGTTGGAAACGACTGCT
>NZ_FUXX01000066.1 GCF_900167015.1 Succinivibrio dextrinosolvens DSM 3072 | reverse complement strand
AAAGCCAATATACGTAATGACAGTCATCAGAAGCTCAGCACACTGATTTGCAATAGCCACGCTATAGTTGTTGCTGAGGAGCTGAAGATAAAGAATATGACGAAAAGTGCAAAAGGAAGCCTGTTAAATCCTGGTAAGAATGTAAAAGCAAAGTCAGGACTTAACCGTTCAATTCTGTCTGAAGGCTGGGGACAATTCTTTAAGATGCTTGAATACAAGCAGAAAAAGAGAGGTCATATCTTTTTACAGATTAACCCAAAGAATACCAGCAGAACCTGTCCTAAATGCGGTCATGTCTCAAAAGACAATCGCATTACTCAGGCTCATTTCTGCTGTACGAACTGTGGATATACAGCTAATGCAGATGAAAATGCAGCGGGAAATATCCTAAGGGCGGGGCTCGCCCGGCTAGCACAGGAAGTGAACTCCAAAAGGAGTCAGCACTGTGAACCCTCTGAAGCTGAACAGTAATGTCAGCAGTAGGAATCCTCTTGCTTTAGCAAGAGGAGGATGTCAACTTTGATATCTGTAAGTTTGACAGGAATATCCTCTTCAAAGAATGTTGCTGTTGCATATGGAATTGGTGTTTTGTCCGGTGCAGTAAAAACTGTACCGTCGCCCAGAGCCTGGTAAACCTTGCCATCCAGAACAATCATCTCCCCGTTCAATCCTTCAAAGGTTCCAATACCGGTATCACCAAGCGCTCTAAGTTCTCCTGAGGTAATGGTTCCTCCAAAATACCCCTGTGCCAGAGACTGTAGTAAAGCAACCTGTACAATGCTTTCTCTGTCGGCCTGTTCCGCGTATGCATCTGATGCGCAAATTGTAAATACTCCTGCAAGAACAGCTAAGATAAGGTGCTTTTTATTTGTGAATTTCATACAAAACTCCTCATATTTACAAATAGCAATACTCAAAGGATATCCCTTTGAGTGTTACAGGTCATAAACTTGGATGGTTAGCGACAATCAGCTTCATAAAAACTGATGCTCTACTTAACAGAAGGTTATTGTTCTTCGCTGTTGATGGTGAATACAGACAGATTCTTGACCTGATTCTTTGCCATCTTTCTGATCTTATGCACAGCATGCTTGGTTTCCTGAATATGCTCAAAGCACTCTTCAGTTACGCTGTTGATATTCTCTATCTGAGAGTTTACCTCACCGGCAATGTTGGTCTGCTCTGTACAGGAGTCCACAATCTGCTCTGACATATCGGAGATGGTTGCAATAATTCCCATAATCTCCTCAATAGCACTGTTTGCTCTTGAGCTCTGATGTACGGAATTGTTCATTTCCTCTTCACAGGATGCCACCACGGTAACACACATTTCCACAGCCCCATTCAGTCTGGTGATGGTATCGGTAACTTCCTTTGTAGATTTTGCTGTCTTGAATGCCAGATCACGGACCTCATTTGCCACTACGGCAAAGCCTTTACCATGTTCACCGCTTCGAGCCGCCTCGATGGTTGCATTTAATGCCAGAAGATTTGTCTGATCTGCAATTGCAGCAATGGTCTTAACAATTGAGTCGATCTGGGAACCCATCTTGTTGATGTTTTCAATTGCAACTGAAGTTGCCTTCAGTTTATCTGACAGAGAGTGGGTGGTAGTGATGTTATCCTGCATCGTCATACGGCAGGTATCTGAAGCTGTTTCTGCACTCTGAACTTCTGTTAGAGTTGAACGGGCGAATTCTGTAACCTTTTCAATGGAATCCTCCATATTATTTGTTGCGGAGGCAACAGAACTTGCTCTTGATTTCTGGGTGGCAATTGCATCTGCTGTATTTTCCAGCATCTGAGAGTTGGTATTAACCATTTCAAGCATTTTGCTGAAATCAGAGTTCAGTTTGCCAATGGTTTTCTGCATGTATTTTGTTACCGCATTGACCAGCTGATCAATGTTTCCAATTTCATTCTTTCTGATTCTCTTTTCGCTGTGATCTCGTCGGAAGTCTCCTGATGCAAGTTTCTGAAGAGATTTCCATACATGGCGAACCTCACTGTTGAGTGATTTAGCTAGGAATATTGACTGTACAACAGATACAAGAATAGTGATGATCAGCACCGCATAGAGTGTATATAAAACCTTTTTATATGCGCCCTTATCTAAAAGACCCTCTCGATTTGCCTCTTCAAATTTGTCTATGATGGCTGATGCCTCTTCTGCCTGCTGAAGCAGCTCTTTTGGTGTTAAATCCAGATCCAGAATCTGATAGGTTGTTTTGCAGAATTCTGAGATATCCTTGTGGATTTTTGCCGCAGTTTCATTGTTCTTGTAGAAGTCTTTATATTCTGGAGCGTTTAAAATTCCCTCAAGTTTTTTGACTGATGCCTGCGCTTTTGTAAGTGCGTGAGGATCATCATCCGGGTGGGTAAGACTGATGAGGGCGGAATTAACCTTGTTTAAACTCAGACTCAGTCTTTCTGTACAGTTCTTCTGCAGAACGTATTCGTTCATGCTTGAGATAATATTGATGGAACCAACTGCAAAGATGATAATTGCTACAGCAAAGGAGAATATAATTCGCTGTGCAATGGAAATATCTCCAAATTTAAATGTAAAAAGAGACTTGAAGAATGGGGCAGATTTATAACTGAAATTTTCTACGTTAAGATCAACTGAATCCTCATCATCCTCGTCATCATCCTCGTCTGCTGATTGCTGACTTACAGACTCAGACTGAGCATCTTCAGTGGTATCGACTTCATCAGAGGTATACTGCTCCTGTGGACCCTGTGGCTCTGAATAGCTGGTCTGCTCATAAGATTCAGGAACAGGATCTGTCTCATCGAAACTGCGTTCCGTAGCATAGGTGGTATCAGAGGTTAATACCGGAGGAATATCCGAACTAGGATTTTCAAATTCCTGCAGCTGAGCACTGTCTTGTAAATTTTCGTTCTGACTGTTTTCTGTTTCAGACTGTTCCATACCCAATCTCTCTTAAACGCTTAATGGCAATAGCTTATCTTGAACACTACTAGTACCAGATACTTTTTCAGGCCAGATACAAAAAATAGTAATGTTCAAATTCAGAATTTAGATACAACCCCACATAATAATTGTATGTAATAAATTAGACATCCATAGGTACTTTTTTGGATAAATTGGAGTTATCGCATGTTTTTGGGGCATAAAAATGAGAAAACCACCAAAAGGTGGTTTTCGTTAATAAGGAAATCGTTTATTAAATAACGATTTCTGCTAAGGATAGACCTACGCAGCAGGCAACTACTACGCCGATTAAGCCTGGAACCATGAATGAGTGGTTGAAGTACCACTTACCGATCTTGGTGGTACCGGTAACGTCGAAGTTAACAGTTGCAATATCTGATGGGTAGTTTGGAATGAAGAAGTATGCATAGGTTGCAGGCATCAGACCAATCAGTACTGGACCTGGAAGACCGATGGCGATAGCAACAGGAAGCATAATCTTTGCTGTAGCAGCCTGTGAGTTTACAACTACAGACACTGCGAACAGAGCTAATGCGAAGGTCCATGGTGCATCATTTACCATTCCGGTAATTGCAGCCTTGAACTCTGGCATTGCGTAGGCAAAGTAGGTGTTTGACATCCATGCGATACCGAAGATTGCAATACATGCAACCATACCTGATTTGAACACAACTCCGTTAGGGATCTTGTTAACAGGAGTTCTTGTAGTAATCAGAATAATCGCACCGAAGCCCAGCATCATCATCTGAATGATAACGCCCATTGAGATTGGACGTGTACCTTCACCGATGGTTCTAACCTCAGGGAAGACAGCGATTAAAACGATAAGTACTAATGATAAAAGGAAGATTCCTACTGACAGCTTTGCACCGAAAGGCAGTTCCTCATTTAAGGTTGTCTTGGTGGTGTTTAGAATCTGATCTCTGTATGCAGGATCCTGTAATCTTCTCTGGTACTCTTTGTCATCCTCAAGTTCACGACCTCTGAAGTTTGAGTAGATGGACATTGCAATAGTACCTAAAAGGGTAGCAGGGAATGTAACAGCCAGAATGTGCAGAAGATTTAAATCCTCAAGACCTGGCAGCTGAAGAACATCCTTACCTAAATAACATGCAACAACAGCGGCAATAGGAGAACCTGTCAGAGCCAGCTGAGATGCAACAGATGCTGCTGCCATTGGACGCTCAGGTCTGATTTTGTTCTTAAGAGCAATATCACCGATGATAGGCATGATTGAGTAAACTGCGTGGCCGGTACCCAGCATGATACTTAAAGAGAAGGTGACAAGAGGACCTAAGAAGGTGATTCTCTTAGGATTCTTACGAAGGATCTTCTCTGCAACCTGAAGCATGTACTTAAGACCGCCTGCAGCCTCAAGAATTGCAGCACAGCTTACTACTGCGATAATGATAAGCATAACGTCTACAGGAGCGCCTGCAGGAGGCATTCTTAAAATGAATACCTCAACCAAAATACCAATTCCTGATACTACACCTAGACCGATACCACCGTAGCGGCTACCGATGTATAGCATCATTAACATAAAGATAAATTCTGCAATAAGCATAAGTATTCCCTTTTATTATATTTTTTGAATGACGTAGTTTAGCCCAAATTTGGCTTGCAGACTAGGTTTGTCTGTGTCTTTTATTATTCAATTTTCACTGGAAACACGGTTATATTAGCCATATTTGTGTGAAAACTCTGTAATCCTATAGATTTCTGGGTGAAAAAAATCAAAAGTCAGTCAAAGTTTTTTATATTTGAGTCTAATCTCACTGCTTCCAATTGTGATAGTTTTGCGATTTTGTGAACTATATGGCTTTTACAAAAAAGATATTATTTACATTTCAGCTGTTCATATTTTTTTCTTGAAACTGATTATTTCATATTTGTGAATTAAATTTTCAGAGAATAATTTTTGTTTTGACTTGGATGTGGGATATAATTTTTCAGATTAAGAAAATAGTGGAGCAATATAAGTGGCAAAGAAAGTAAAACAGCAGAGTAACGTTGTTGCCGTGAATCGCAGAGCTTCCTTTGAATATTTTATTGAAGACAGATATGAAGCAGGATTATCTCTTCAGGGATGGGAAGTAAAATCACTAAGAGCTGGTAAATGCAATATCTCTGAGGCCTATGTAAATGTTAAAGGCGGAGAGGTTGTTCTCTTTGGTTCTGTAATCAATCCTTTAAAAACCAGCTGTGCATTCGTGGTCAGTGATCCTACCCGTACACGTAAGCTTCTTTTATCAAGACGAGAGATTGATAAGCTTGCAGGTTCTGTGCAGAGACAGGGATATACCATTATTCCTCTGAAGCTGTACTGGAAGAATCAGTGGGCAAAGCTTGAGATTGGTCTTGCCCGCGGTAAACAGGAACACGATAAGCGTGATTCTATCAAGGATAGACAGTGGGCTCGTGATAAAGAGCGCATCATGAAGAAGAACTTTAAGTAATTCTTCTAATCTTTTTTTTTTTTCTTAAATTTTTCTCAAAAAAAAGCCTGAATTTTACTTCAGGCTTATTTTTAACTCTTAAACAGACTTAAGCTTTGGCTGGATCAATGTGCTTCATGATGAATTCTTCATCCTTAAGAAGGTTCTTAGCCATCTTTAATGCTTCATCAAAATCAGGAGCAATTGCACCGTCTAACTTCTTGTGTAAACCAGCTCTTTCAAGGATCTTGCGTGGCTGTGGTCTTACAGCGGAGAAGATTACATAGGTCTTATGCTGTCTACAGATATTCAGAATTTCTTCAATTGAATTCTCACCTGATGCATCTAGATAAGGCATGAATCTCATACGCAGAATCAGAATTCTTGGAAGCTGTTCTAATGCCTTCAGTCTGTCACAGAACTCTGAAGCAAAGCCGTAGAACAGAGGTCCGTTGATCTGAAGTACTGTTACATCATCTGGAATGTCAATTTCATCATCAGATGGATCTTCACCATCGTGAGTCTCATACTCTGACTTGCAGTGCTGCTTTCTGATTTCAACAGAACGGGACATGTGTCTCATGAACAGTAGGGAAGCGAAGGTTACACCAACACCGATAGCTACAGTCAGGTCAACCATTACGGTAAGCGCAAAGGTTAAGAACAGAATAGTTCTGTCTGATGGGCTGATCTTTGCAATCTGAGTGAAATGCTTAAGATCTGACATACCCCATGAAACCATGAACAGAACAGCGGCTAATGCTGCCATTGGAATGAAGGCAAGAATATCCATTGCGGTGTATAGGAATACAAGCAGGAATACTGAGTGGAAGATACCTGCAACAGGAGTTCTACCGCCAGCCTTAATGTTAGTTGCGGTTCTTGCGATAGCACCAGTTGCTGGAATACCGCCGAAAATACCTGAAGCGATATTAGCTACACCCTGACCAACAAGCTCCTGGTTCAGTGAGTGTTTGTGTCCGATAAGTCCATCTGCTACTACGGCTGAAAGCAGAGCTTCAATACCAGCCAGGAAGGCAATGGTAAATGCTGATGGAACAAGTGCTCTAATCTGCTCTAATGAAAACTCTGGCCATACTGGTGTAGGAAGGCCTGTAGGTAGATTTGGGAATCTGGTTCCGATGGTCTCAATATCCATTGAGAAGCCATATGCCAGAGCAGAAATTAAAAGAATAGATACCAGATATGATGGGATCTTTGGAGAAATCTTTTTACAGATAATAATGGTAGCAAGACCTAGTGCGCCCATTGCAAGAGCAGAATAGGTAACCTTATCAAGATTTGAAAGGTATACATACCATTTGTTCAGAAAGTCAGCAGGAACTGATTCAACCTGTAAACCTAAAAAGTCTTTAACCTGACTTGATGCAATAATTACAGCAATACCAGTGGTAAAACCTGTGATAACAGGGTAAGGAATGTATTTAATCAGTTTTCCTAAACGGGCATAACCGGCAATTATCAGAATCAGACCTGCCATAATGGAGGCAAGAATCAGTCCGTTGAAACCGAATCTCTGGATGATGTCAAAGATAACAACTACAAATGCTCCTGTAGGTCCGCCAATCTGGACTCTAGAGCCGCCTAAGAATGAAATGAAGAATCCGGCTACTACTGCGGTAACCAAACCTTTATCAGGGGATGCTCCAGAAGCTACAGCCATAGCCATTGCAAGAGGAAGAGCAACAATGGCAACTGTTAAACCTGCAATCACATCAGAGCGGAAGAGTTTGAAGCTGTATCCTTCACGCATGCAGGTAATAAAAGCTGGAACAAGAGGATTTGCTGTTTTCATAAAAAATTAAATCCTAAAGCTGTTATATCAGCATTACTGTTTTTATAAGATTGAAGTTAAAGACCTATTTCAAATTGCGCAGATTACATTATTTTTACGTATGCAATAGGCAATCTTTGAAAATGTGCACATTATAACAAAACAGCATAAAAAAATTCGTTTTTGAAAAAATATTTGTTCTTGCCCAAAAATAAGCCATTCTGTTGCTGAAAATCTAGCTGTATCTAACGGTTTTAATGATGATTTTTTCTCATTAGAATAGAAATAAATTCGGTATTTGTTGTATACTCTTTCTGTTCACATCTTGGGGGTGTATTTTTGGTTTCGACCGGAAGTATGAATTCCTAGGAGCATGTCGAGTGGCGAAAGCTCGTTAAAAATTCGTTTAAATATAGTCGCAAACGACGAAACCTACGCAATCGCAGCTTAATAACCTGCTGAATGCCCTCAGTTCTAAGTCTTTCTAGTGACACTTAGTCTTACTGGGGTCGGTTCTTCACTAGATCGTGTGGATGCCCCGTCTGTGGTTGAAGCATTAAAGATTATACAGACTGGGTACTTTGTGGCGTGGCGGTCCGCAGCGGGTATCGAGATTAATGATTGCCTAAACATGTAGCGCCGAAGATGCAGTCTTTTGGGACGAGGGTTCAACTCCCTCCACCTCCACCAAAATTCTTTTACAACTTGATACAAGTTGTTATCTTATTTTGTAACAATTATCCTGCGTTTTGCATTGAGTTGTACCTACACAACAATCTTGTCCAAGTAATTCCCTGCGTTTTGCATTGAGTTGTACCTACACAACAATCTTGTCCAAGTAATTCGTTTCTAATGTGGTTTACGAGCCTTCTTTAATCTGTTCGCATAGGCAAGTTCATTGTCATATCTGTCAGATGGAGTCTTTGCTCTAAATAACTTCAGACACTCCTGCTGAACTTTTGATACAGGCTTCACTGCAATAAATCCTGAGGTAAATTCTATTTCCTGAATTCCATTTAATTCGTCAATAATTTTCTTAAAGGAATTATGTGGTGGATTTTTTCCATTGTATTTACAGTTATGAATTCTGTACTGCATAAGCATTCTTATAGACAGAGCAATAAATTCGATAAAACACTTTCCTGT
>NZ_FUXX01000027.1 GCF_900167015.1 Succinivibrio dextrinosolvens DSM 3072 | reverse complement strand
CTTCATAATTTCAGGTTGAAAAATATTACAGCCCTTTTCTTTATAAGCTTTTATTAACGGAGAGAAACTCCTTTCCTGATATGCTCGTATAGTTGCATTTGATAGCCTTAGCGTTTTAAGAATCTCTTTAGCTTTGGTAATGATGTCAAAAATACTTTTTTCCATAACGGTGGTCTCCTTTAGGAATTAAGGAAACTTCATTATAGAATGAAAAGTTATCCCGACTTATAATGTACTGATGCCCGTAACTAAGCCGATTTTTGCTGTTTTACGGTATAATCATAAAGTCGGGATAAGTGGTGTGAGAGCCCCGAAAGGGGCTACTCGATTATGCTATACTACAGCTGACGAATGTCTTGATTAGCAGTTGTTATGGCGCATTTCAGTTTTTGGGATCTTCGTCAACCGGTCAGACTTAAACAGCAGTATCCATCTGATTCAGAATCTTCTTCACCTCGTTTTCACCGATTTTTGAAGAAACCTCAAGATTACACCTCAGCATTTCAAGAGTCTCCTTAAGCTCCTGCATCTGTTTCATAATTTCACGAAGTCTTTCGTAGTTAATCTTAAAAACTGCTCTATTGGAATTGAGCCAGGATAAGGTTTTAAGTGCGCAGTTAAGATTATCTTCATTGAGAGTAACAGAACTTGAGCGCTTGTTTTCCTGTAGTCCTCTCTGATAAGCCTGTTCTAAAAGCTGACTGGTCTTTTTCTCCTGAATCTGCTCTCGCATTTCAAAGAAAGCTTTAAACCAGGGCGATTTTAAGTTTTCTTACCTTGTCAGAGTTTCTCTTGTAGGTAATCAGTAGGGTAGCCTGTTGTTCATTGAGGATAGCGATTTCTTTATCTTGAGTTCCTCCCTTTCCACTAATTATTGGTTTCGTTTTAAACGAAGCCAATCCAAACTCATTTAAATCAGCTTGGTATTTTTTGGCCAAAGCAATTACATCTTTATGCTCCTTATCAAGAGCTGTGGCAATTACCTCAGAAGTGGTTACTGGGATTGTTTGATCTTCGGACATGAAAACTAATGATGTGTTAGACATGATATGTCTCCTATACTAATATTTTTCAATTCACCCCCTTTTTCAGAAGGGCGGTGGTGCTGAAAAAAAAGAGTATAGACGGGCGATGCTTATTCAATATATTCACATCACACCACCATAGAGCTTTAAACACAACTACGCAACTGTAAGTCACAGCTACGTAACTATGTATAATTTATTTTGTAATGATTATTGAAATTTTAAAGGGAAGGTGATTTGGGAACACTTTACCCCTCACTCGGAGGGGCAGTGATGCTTTAAATTATCTTCTAAAAAGACGAGTTAACAGCAGAATAACAGGAAAGAAACAAGATCCTAAAGCTGACATTTGTTTCCCTTCTAACCCTAGCACAAGCGTAACGCCAATACATAGAATGCAAATAACAGCAACAAGCCATTTATTAAAATTAGTTGTTGACTTGAAAAAATCAAATTGTTCTTTATCAAGAGCTCTTCTGTGCTCTGCTTCTTTAAAAGACTGTTCTACTACCTTATCAACTAGATCAGGACGAAAATTATGTAATTTTTCTAGCTGTTCTATCGGAGGAAGAGGATTATTGTCATCCTGAGCCACAAGCTCTGTTTGTCTTTTGGTTCCTTCAGTCTGCGTTCTAATTCCGCTTTTCGTTGCCATTATTAACTACTCTAATACTTTTTCTATAATCCATTTCTATGTTTTTGACATCTCTTGCCAGAGCTTTTTTATCTCTATAAAAACCTCGGCTGTAATCTGGCATTTTAGGACACAAACACTCAGATAACTCAAAAACACCATCTGAAAAAGATTTTGTTAGACTAAAATTAAACATTTTTCAGTCCCCCTTTTTCTTCTCTATATTATTAAGTTTAACCATTTTAGTAGATTTTGCTAATCATTTCATCTTTAAATGATTATTAAATTCAATTTTGTAAGTCGTAGCTTTTTATACAATTTGTCAAAGTAAAAAAAATCTATAAGAATATCGTTATAATGAGTGCAGAGAGAGCATCTTGCTATTTGTATAATAAAATTACAAAATGGGGGTGCAATGGGGTGCACTAAAAAAATTATTTATTTGTAAATCAGATTGTTAAAAAGATAAAAAGACGCTCGTCCTGGCACCAAACATCCCTCGATCTTTTTTTTTCAAATCATTTTTATAACGAATCCTGCATTTTTCAACAAATTGCTTTGTTATTGTTTTTGTCTTGCAGATACAATAAAGCGAATATTTTCATGGATTCTGTATGCTTATATTTGCCTTACTGTTACTGTATTTAATCTGGGGCATGAACTGGACGGTTATGAAGATCGCTTCAGGGTATTTTGAACCAGAGTTATTTGCAACCTCAAGATTTCTGGTGGGGTTTATTGTTCTGCTCCCTCTGATTTATTTCAATAAGACACACAGAACTAATTTTATAAATATTATCAAAGATGGTTTTGGGAATAATAAAACAGAACAGGGGGTAGAGATTTCATCTTCTAATAACGACAAGTCTCTTATCTCAAGATTAAACAGCAACTCTCTTTTATGGATAGCACTTGTAGGCATACTTCATATTAGTTATTCAAATGCTGTTGTGCAGATTGCCATAGCCCATCTTGGAGCCAGTGTATCCTGTGTTCTCAATTACACCATGCCTATATTTGTGGCAATCCTGTCCTATATCGTTTTGAAAGAGAAATTCTCTTTTGTAAAAAGTCTAGGTATAGGTCTAGCTTTCATTGGACTTTTCATCATCATGAATTTCCGTATGGAAGGTGAGCTTTCGATGATGTTTCTAGCATTAAGCGGAGCTTTGTCCTGGGCGGTTGCGAATCTCATTATCAAAACTAAATTAGGCGGGCTTGATAAGCTTGCTCATACTACACTGCAGCTTGGATTTGGAACCTTCTTTCTGATTGTTTATTCATGTATTGTTGTAAAGACTCTGCCAATATTCAACCTTACATCCATTCTCTGTCTTCTGTATAACGGAGTTCTGGCTTCAGCCTTATGCTTTGTTCTCTGGAGCTTTGTTGTGGATGTAATGGACCCCTCCGCACTTGCAGTAAGCTCAATGCTGACTCCTCTTATTGGTGTTTTGGGAGGAGTAGTTTTCTTATCAGAAAGATTCTCTTCAAGAATGGTTTTTGGAATAGTGCTGCTTCTATTTGGAGTCTTCCTTGTACAACTTGTGGTAAGACGCCAAAAGAAGAGTTCTGTTTAGATTGCGTAAATAAGGCCGTAGTTATTTTAATCTTTAACTGTCAGCATTCCCGGTTTGTCCATAACTTTAATTGAGTCTGCCTTTAGAAAAAGATCTGTAAAGCCGTTATGCTCAAAATATACAGCGTGACCGGATACTCTTACCCAGGTGTTATCAGGAGGGATCTCTCCATCATAATCAATATACATTCCTGCATAGCTGTCGTTATAGCAGCAGCCAGGTCCTAGTCGGTATACAAAAGGGAATTCTTTTCCTTCAAACTCTGGATCATCAAATTCACCTCGCTGAAGATTGCCTTCGAATGTAATAATATCGTCCTTATATACTTCTTCAAGATTGGTGTAGATATCATTCATTGTGGTTATGAAAAGCTTATCCTTGATGACAATTTCTCTGCCAAAGCAACAGCTACTCGTAAGCATGATGATAAAAAGAGAAAACAGCAATTTTTTAAACAGCATTTGAGCCTCTAATTTTTTCAATCACAACATGAACAAGGAATAGGGCAACATTGATTAGAACGATGGATGCTCCTGTTGGCGTTGAGAACTCATATGAAACGTACAGGCCTGCAGCAAAACAGAGCAGACTGATTGCAAGAGAGTAAAGAACGACATTCTTAAAGCTTCTACATACTCTCATGGCTGTTAGAGCTGGTATTACAATCAGATTTGAGATTAGAAGCGCTCCCATCATTCTCATGCCCAGGGTGATGATAACAGCACTCATAAGAGCTAAAGCCAGATTGTAATATTTAACCTTAAGTCCCGAGGCTTTGGCGAAAGTCTCGTCAAAGGTAATTGCAAAAATCTTTGGATAGAAAAGAATGTACAGAACAATAATCACTGAGCACAGGAAGATTGTCACATACATATCAGATACTTTCATTCCTAAAATTGAACCGAAAAGATAATTGCAGACATCGGTATTCATACCTGTGGTAACTGACAGGAGCATTACACCCAATGCAAGTGCAGAGGTTGAAATCAGAGCAATAGCTGCATCGGCCTGAACCTTTGATCTCTTGGATAAAGACAGAAGCAGGAATGCACAAAGCATTACAACTGGCAGAGACAGATACAGAGGAGACTGATTAAGTACAACCGCCAGGGCAAGTGTTCCAAAGCCAACATGAGATAAGCCGTCACCCATCATGGAGTAGTGCTTTAAAACCAGACTAACTCCGATGATACTTGCGCAGGCGCTGATAAATAAGCCTGTAATAAAAGCTCTTACCATGAAAGAGTAGGAGAACATTTGAATTATTGAATCAATCATACATGATGCTCCATTAGACTCTTATAGGTATCTGTTTTTATGAAGTCCTCTGTTTTGCCAAAGAACTTTAATTCATGTTCGATGCATAGAACACTGTCTGCTTCTTTTATGATTCTCTCAA
This sequence comes from Succinivibrio dextrinosolvens DSM 3072, assembly GCF_900167015.1. Classification (GTDB taxonomy): domain Bacteria; phylum Pseudomonadota; class Gammaproteobacteria; order Enterobacterales; family Succinivibrionaceae; genus Succinivibrio; species Succinivibrio dextrinosolvens. Next base: position 28,076 of record NZ_FUXX01000027.1, on the reverse strand, counting down.
GGTCGTGACTGATCATCAGAATAGAAGTTGAGTATTTATCATTAAGCTTTCTGATGCTGTTATAAAGACGCGACTGAGAGGTTACATCAAGTCCCGCTGTAGGTTCGTCCAGAATCAGAAGTTTGTCGCTTGCAACAAAGGCTCTTGCTATAAGTACAGCTCTTTTCTGTCCACCAGAAAGATTAAAGTACCCCTTATCCAGCAAATCCTCAAGTTCAAGCTCTTCAATAACGGTGTTGATTCTGACTTTGTCAGCTTTTGATACAAAAGGAAGCAGGTGATGTCTGCACAGTCCGCTGATTATGATTTCCCTTGCTGTTGCAGGAAAATATGAACCATCATTATTCTGCTGTGCCACATATCCTGTAGTCTTAACGGTTTTATCAAAAGAGAAACTTCCCTCATAACGCTTGTTCTCATGAACAAGTGTTTTTACAAGGGTACTTTTGCCGGCACCGTTAGGTCCAACTACAGCAAGATACTGACCTTTGCTCAGATTAAAGGTTATGTCCTTTAATACCTGGGAATTATCGAATTTAACTGAAAGATTATTTACGTTTAATATTGTCATACTCAATTAAGTAGTAGCTTTCGCCACTACTTATACATTGTTAGTTTAAAGCGGCTTTAAGAGCAGGAAGATTGTCGTTGAACAGATCAGCCATAGTTCTGTTTGCCTTAAATTTCTCAACCGTAATATTATGACCGGTATTGAAAGTCATAACCTTTGCGCCAACACTCTCTGCGATAGTTGAGGCAATATTATCTGAGGACAGTTCAATTTTAAAAATAACTGGAGACTTCAGCTGCTCTGCCTTGTCGATCAGGAATTTGATAGTTGATGCTGAAACCTCTGTTTCATTGGAGCAGCCTTTGAATGCTGCATAATAATTCAGACCGTAATCTTTTACAAAGTATAAAAGAGGGAATCTGTCACCAAATATAAGTGTCTTATTCTTTGAACCAGAAATGATTTCACTGTATTTTTTGTCTAGTCCATTGAATCTGCTTATATATTCAGCAGCGTTCTTCTCGTAAAACTCCTTGTTTTCTGGATCTAATTTTACAATAGTCTGACAAAGTTTATTTAGAATTACGACATCGTTTTTAGGTGAAGTCCAGACATGCTCGTCGAATTCGTGTTCTTCACCATCTTCATGTTCGTGTTCTTTTTCCTCAGCTTCAGGCTGCATGCCTTCAATTTCCTCTTCATCTCTTAGATCAACTTCCTTCGTAAATGCAAAAGTATTCAATTTATCAAGGTTGTCTTTTAGGAAGTTTTCAATCCACTCGTCATTCTCTCCGCCATTGAATACAAACAGGTCGGAATTTTCAATTGCAATAAGATCCTTTGGTGTTGGCTCATAGCTGTGAGCTTCTGCTCCGATCTTTAGGAGCATGGTTACATTACCCTTATCTTTGATGATGTTCTTTACAAAATCGTACTGAGGAAAGTTTGTTGCGATAATGTTAAGTTCTTTTGAAAGAACCTCTGGCGACCAGGCTAGAATCATTAAACCTGAAGTAATTGCTAATACTGATTTTAATTTTTTAAAAAACATATAGACCTCGTAAAAAAACAGACTAAACAAAAATAAAAACGTATTTTTCTTGTTTATTCCGACTTCTTTACACGGTTAGTAACTGGTGTAGCCCTTATAACTGTTTTCTTATACAGGATGACTGTATACAGAAAAATTCCGAATGCAAAAAACAGAACAGTATTGTTTAGGTTTGATCCCAGAGGAGTAGGGGATTCGTCGTTAATAAGATGCAGTGAGGTGCAGATGACACAGTGATCTTCATGGTCACATTGGTGAGCTGCAAAACTGGTCTTATAGAAATTGAAAAAACAGCTAAATGCTATAAAGGCAATGATAAATAATTAAGCTTTTGCCTGTTTTTTCCTGTCAAAAAAGTACATTACTATCCCCGTTATCAAACCTGATAATTATGTCACATATTTTCTGTTAGTATATGCTTACTAATAATAAATTTTTTCATATTTTTGCATGAGCAAATGCTCATATGTACACATTTCTCTGCAGGTAATTCTGATTGAATACTGTCGATTAAAATAGACGATAAAAATCAGTAATGACGCTTTGTTAAATATCCTATCTTTTAAAGGGGAAATACCTAAAATAATGATATAATTCTACGTGTTGGAATGACCTGTTCAGGTTTGAATATTTTAATTATCAAAAACACTTTTTAGATATTTAATCTGTCCTTTCTGCCGTGATTATTATCTGCCAGTCAGGACTATAGTTCAGTATTGGTTAATTTATAGAAAACGCATGTCTTCAATTGTTATTGGTATAGATCCAGGTTCAAGATTTACCGGATACGGAATAATCGAGTATATAGGCAATACTCCAAATTATCTTGGTTCTGGATGTATTAAAACCGGAGACGGCGATCTGGCCTCAAAACTGAAGATTATCTATGACGGTGTTTATTCGCTGATTGAACAGTTTCATCCCACAGCAATGGCTGTTGAGGAAACCTTTCTATCCAAAAATGTTCAGTCTACAGTTAAGCTCTCTGAAGCCAGAGCAAGCGCAATTGTAGCCGGAGCAAATCTTGGCCTAAGTGTTTTTGAATATACTCCAATGCAGATCAAACAGGCTGTTGTCGGATATGGCTGGGCCGAGAAAGAGCAAGTCCAATACATGGTAAAAAGAATATTAAGATTAAGTGGCAATCCTCAGGCAGATGCTGCTGACGGACTGGCATGTGCTCTGTGTCATTGCTTTACAAATCAGATTACAACAGCAATGGGTAATGAGGTAGCAGATACATCATCTATCCATGGAAGATTACAGAATAAATTCAAATGATCGGAAGTTTATCGGGAAAAGTTTTAAGAATAGACGGAGTAACCGCTCTAATTGATGTTAACGGAGTTGGTTACGAGGTCGACATGCCTGTATCATCTCTTGGCAGTCTGAAGATTGGTGAATCCTGCTTTGTATACACTCAGCATATAGTAAGAGAAGATGCCCAGATCCTTTATGGTTTTCTGTCTGTCGTTGAGCGTTCTCTGTTTAGAATTCTTATCAAGGTCAACGGTGTTGGTCCTAAAATGGCACTGGCAGTTCTATCTACATTTAAAGTGGATGAGTTTATTCAGATTGTAATCTCAGAACAGTCAAAGAGCCTTGAGCAGATTCCTGGAGTTGGTAAAAAGACAGCAGAGAGAATGGTTGTTGAGCTTAAGGATAATCTTAAGAAGTTTGCTCAGTCCGGCTCTGATATCTGTGTTGATTTATCATCTGTTTCTGCTTCTCAGTCAGACAGCTTCAATGATGCCATCGCAGCAATGACTGCACTTGGCTATCGTGAATCAGATGCCATCAAGTATGTAAAGATGGTTGTATCTAAAGATCGTTCTCTTTCAACTCAGCAGATTATTGTTGCTGCTTTAGCGTTGATTTCAAAAGGAAAATCATAATTTATGGCACTAGATGAAAAGGGAATTTTTGCAGATACTCTGACAGTCGATTCTGTTATTCGTCCTGAGAAGACTCCTGAGGAGGAGTTTTCAGAGAATATCAGATCCTCAGAGGACAGAGCCCTAAGACCTCAGTGTCTTGATGACTACATTGGACAGACTGAAGTTAAAGAACAGCTTTCAATAGCTCTTAAGGCTGCCAAGCTAAGAGGCGATGCTCTTGATCATGTTCTGATTTTCGGCCCTCCAGGATTAGGAAAGACAACATTATCCAATATTATTGCTAATGAGCTTTCAGTCGGAATTTCTCAGACATCTGGACCTGCTTTGGAAAAGAAGGGTGATGCTGCTGCACTACTGACTAATCTTCAGCCAAGAAATGTTATTTTTATTGACGAGATTCACCGTCTGTCTCCTGTAATCGAGGAATTTTTATATCCTGCTATGGAAGATTACATGGTTGATATCATGACAGGTGAAGGTCCATCAGCCAGATCTATCAAGATCAATTTAAATCCATTCACTCTTATTGGTGCAACAACCAGAGCAGGTACTCTGACCTCTCCCCTTAGAGCGCGTTTTGGAATTATTCTTCAGCTTAAGTTTTATTCTCCCGAGGAACTAAATATTATTATCAGAAGTTCAGCGAGAAAGTTTAATGTTGAAATCACAGAAGATGCTTCAATGGAAATTGCCTCTAGATCAAGAGGTACTCCTCGTATCGCTAACAGACTTCTGCGCCGAGTCAGAGATTATGCTCAAGTTAAGGGTAATGGTGTTATTACTCTTGAGCTTGCAAGATCAGCTCTTTCAATGCTTAGAATTGATGAGGACGGATTTGATGACTTTGACAGGCAGTATTTGCGCTGTATAATCGAAGATTTCAATGGCGGTCCTGTAGGAATTGAGAGTTTGGCTGCATCATTAGGACATGACAGAGATACTCTGGAAAATGTTGTGGAGCCTTATATTATTCAACAGGGATATGTTCAGCGCTCAAGAACAGGAAGAGTTGCCACAGCCAAAGCTTATGCTAAATTTGGACTGCAGAAAGGATCATAGTTAAATGACAACCAAAACATTTTCCATAAATGCTCGCGTTTATTACGAGGATACTGATGCTGGTGGAATCGTGTATTACGCAAACTATCTGAAATTCTGTGAGCGTGCAAGAACAGAATGGCTAAGAGGAATGGGGGTATCCCAGTCTTCAATGCTTGAGGATAAGAAAGGTTTTGTTATTAAAAACATCAAGGGCAACTACATAAGTTCTGCCAGACTTGATGATATGCTTAAGATAACATGTATCCCAACTAAAGCACGATTTGCAAGTTTAAAAATTTTTCAACAAGTTTATAATCAGCACGACGAACTGCTGTTTGAGTTTGAATGTAGTATTGCCTTTGTTGATCTGGCAAAACACAAGCCTTCAACAATGCCTAAAGAAGCAATTGAATACATCAAGCAGTTTGTTCCAGAGGATGTTTCTCATCTAGAGGTAAAAATCTAAAAATGGATACTTCAGGTTCATTATCAATTACTCACCTTATATTTAATGCAAGTCCACTAGTACAGATTGTTATGCTGTTTTTGCTAGGACTATCTATTGCATCTTGGACTATTATTTTTTCAAAATCAAATTCCTATAAGGCAGCACGTGCAAAGGCTGACGAGTTTGAAGATAAGTTCTGGTCAGGTATTGACCTTAATAACCTATATCAGGAATGTATCAAGAAAGGTCAGGATCTGATCGGTCTTGAGGTTATATATTCATCAGGTTTCAAAGAGTTCGTAAGACTAATCAATTCAGGTCCTGCTGATCAGGAAGTTGTTATGGACGGAACCTATCGTCAGATGAAGGTTTCTCAGTCTCGTGAAATGGAAAACCTTGAATCACATCTTGCAACTCTTGCTACCATCGGTTCTATCAGCCCATATATCGGTCTGTTCGGTACTGTTTGGGGTATTATGCACGCCTTTATTGCTCTGGCCGCTGTTAAGAATGCAACTCTATCAATGGTTGCTCCTCCAATTGCAGAAGCTCTGATTGCTACTGCTATGGGTCTGTTTGCAGCTATTCCTGCAGTTATGTTCTATAACAGATTCGTTTCAAAGGTTGAGGCTTTAGAGAACCGCTATATCAACTTCATGGATGAGTTTGCAACTATTCTAAACCGCAGACTTGTAAGAGTTCGTTCAGAAATGAATATGAAGAACAATGATGTTCCTCAGACCAATACTCAGCAGCCATCAAGCAGCTATTCTCAGAAAAGCTATAATCACCCACTAGGTGAAGAGCAGCATAGTCCATATTCAAGAGCCAGAGCAAATACTCATAGCTCTCCTTACCAGACTCCTGGTGTAGAAGGTGACAGATATCGTAATACCTCACGTTCACCATTACAGGGACAGTAAAAAATGCAGATGGCCCGTACCAGACATACTAAATCAAGAGCCAAAGCAGAAATCAATGTGGTTCCATACATTGACGTTATGCTGGTTCTACTGGTTATTTTTATTGCAACTGCACCTGTTGTGATGCAGGGCGTTACCGTTGATCTACCTCAGGCAAAGGCAGAAACAATGAATCAGGATGAAATGACACCTATCATTGCAACTGTAGATAAGGCAGGTCAGTTTTATGTAACCATTGATACTTCAACCGTAAAAATGGGAAGTTTAGATGAGCTGACAAATTATGTAGCAGGTGAGCTTCAGAAAGATCCTGTTCACCAGCGTCCAGTTGTTGTTCAGGGTGATGCTCAGGTTGCATACGACAATGTTATTCAGCTTATGAATGCACTGAAAAACGGTGGTGTAAAAAGTGTTGGTTTAGTTACAGAACCAATATCAAACTAGTTAATTTTTAGGTAGTATTATGAAGATTAACATGAAGGTTGCCTTCATATTGGCTGTAATCCTTCATTTGATTATTCTTGGCGTACTTTTGGTTCGAGTTTCATTAAGCAAACCTTCAAAACCAAATATGGGGCAGGGTGACATCATGCATGCAACCTTTGTCCCTCCTGCAAAGGGTAATCCAAATGGAAAGGCTGCTGCTCCAAAGCCAGCTCCTGCTCCTGTAGTTGAGGAACCTGATACCAAACAGGAACAGCTGAAAAAACAGCAGGAAGCTAAGAAAGAACTTGAGAAGCGTATTGAAGAGCAGAAAATTCAGGAGCAGAAGATTCAGAAACAGCAGGAAGAAGCTAAGAAACTTGCTCTGAAGAAGGCCGAAGAAAAGAAAAAGTTAGAAGAAAAGAAGAAACTCGAAGAGCAGAAAAAGAAGCTTGAAGCTGAAAAGAAAAAGCTTGAAGAAGAAAAGAAAAAGCTTGAAGAGAAAAAGAAACTTGAAGAGAAGAAAAAGCTCGAAGAAAAAAAGAAATTAGAAGAAAAGAAAAAGGCTGAAGAAGCCAAAAAGAAGGCTGAAGCTGAAGCCAAAAAGAAAGCTGAGGAAGCTGCTAAGAAAAAAGCAGAGGCTGAAGCAAAGGCAAAGGCTCAGGCCGAGGCAAAAGCCAAAGCAGAGGCAGATTCTCTTGAGGATGATATCTTAGGAACAGCCGATGGAGATGAAGTCAACGGTCAGGGCTTAGGTTCTGGCGGTGGTGGCGGTGAAGCCGGATACGGAGACAAGGTCCGTGGTCTGATTGAACAGAACTGGAGAATTGATCCTTCCATGAATGGAAAGAAGGTTGTTGTAACCATCAAGATCGGTTCAAACGGAATTGTTTCTGATGAAAGCTGTCAGGGCGATGAGAAGGTATGTAAGAGTGCATTGGATGCAATCAGACTGGTGGGAATGTTCCCAGCACCTCCTGCAACATGTCCAGAGTGCTCGAATATTAAAATTTCAATGACACCTAAGCTTTAGATAAGCAAAGGCCGGTTAATATAATGTACAAGGGGAGTTAGTCAAGAATGCTAAAACGTTTTTTTGCGTCAATTGCTTTTCTCTTAGCTGCAACCACAGCTAATGCAGATCTGCAGATTGAGATTACTGGTGGTATCAACGAGGGCCACAAAATTGCTGTGTATCCATTTACACAGAATCCTGCTGTAAAACTGGATGTGGCTTCAGTTGTTTCTGCTGATTTAATGAGATCTGGTAAGTTCTCTCCAATTGCTTCATCCGCTCTGCCTCAGGGCGCTGTTGCAAATGGCAGCATTACCAATCTTGATGCTGTGGCAGCTACCGGTGCTGAGGTTGCTGTTTCAGGTATTGTTAATGAGGTTGGTGCAAACACCTACAACGTAGAGTTTGTTGTTACCGGTCTTCAAGGCGCTAACAAAGGTAAGGTTTTAGCTCACTTCAAGGGTAACTCTTCTGTTGCAACCATGCGTCAGGCTGCTCACCGTGTATCAGACAGAGTATATGAGGTGTTCACTGGACAGAAAGGCTGTTTCAGAACTCGTATTGCTTATGTTGTATACAAGAAAGGTGCAACCTTCCCATATCAGCTGATGACTGCTGATTACGACGGCTATAATGAGACTCCAATTGTTAAGTCAACTCAGCCTGTTATGACTCCTGCATGGTCTCCAGACGGAAAGAGACTTGCATACGTAAGTTTCGAGAAGAGAACTCCTGCTATCTTTGTTCAGGACATCTATTCAAAGAAGCGTACCAAGCTTTCTTCATTCTCTGGTCTGAACAGCTCTCCATCATGGTCACCTGATGGCACCAAGATTGCTATGACACTTTCAAAGGATGGTCAGCCAGATATTTACTACTACGATCTGAATGCTTCAAAGTTCGTTCGTGTAACTGCTAACAGAGCAATTGATACAGAGCCAACTTGGGCTGCAGATAGCAAGGCTCTATTCTTCACTTCAGAGCGTGGCGGTAAGGCTCAGATTTATAAGTTTGATTTTGCAACAAGCAAGACTGAGCGTGTGACCTATCAGGGTGCACGTAACCTATCAGCAAAATCAATTCCTGGAACAAATTCACTGATCGTTATTACTCAGGTAAACGGATTCCGTGTAGCTCGTGTTGATGCAGATGGTAGCATTTATATGCTAACTACATCATCTTTAGATGAATCACCAAGTGTTGCTCCTAACGGAAGTATGGTAATATACTCAACAGTGTATCAGGGTAGAAAAGGTCTAGCCCTAGTTTCAGCTGACGGCAGATTTAAGGCAAACCTTCCATCAAGCTCAGGTGAGATTAGTGCACCAGCTTGGGGTCCACTTTTATCAAAATAACTTCATAAATTTAAGGAATTGAAAATGTTTAAGAAGTATTTGTCAATTTTACTGTGCTCAGTAGCAATTTGCTCTTTAACTGCTTGTTCTACATCAGATGATTCTTCAGCAATGGTTGAAGACGGTTCATCAGATGCAGCTTTAGGTCTAGATGCTGATGGTGCTTTAACCGTTGGTGATCCTAATTCTCGTGACGGCTTTAATGGCCCAGCTGAGTTACAGGGTAACAACACTGTTTACTTTGCATACAACTCAGAGAACATCCAGGATCAGTACTTAGGTGTTATGCAGGCTCATGCTCAGTACCTAAAGAAGAATCCTGATGCTAGAGTTATCATCGAAGGTCATACCGATGAGCGTGGTACTCCAGAGTACAACATTGCTCTAGGTGAGAGAAGAGCTCGTTCAGTTGCTCGTTACATGCAGAACCTAGGTGTTGATGTAAACCAGCTTTCAATCGTAAGCTACGGTGAAGAGAAGCCTGCAATTGATGGCCACAACGAAGGTGCTTGGTCAAAGAACCGTCGTGCAGTTTTAAATTACTAATTTAAAATTCTATTAGATTGATTATTAGAGGGCGTAAAAGTAATTTTTACGCCTTTTTAATAACAGTCAGGTAATTTTGTTCTTTCTGGAATTGCAAAAGTTCAGTTTTTGTTGAGGTAAATCGGTGAACAAATTTTATTCTTTATCTAAAAGATCATTTGCAATCTCTTTGATTCTTTCTGCGTTTGTATTTATAAATTCTGCTTATGCTGATGCACAGACTGATTCAATGCAGCGTGCTATGTTAAACATGCAGAATCAGATTCAGCAGCTTCAGGATAAGCTTGCTGAATCACAGGGACAGATTGAAGAGTTAAATCATGAGAAAAAGATTCTAGCCGCAGAAAATGAAAAGCTAAAGGCTCAGATTTCTCAGATGGCAGCTAATACACCTGCTGCATCAGCAGCTACTGCTGAGAATACCAACGGGAATACTGATGGAACGTCTCAGGCTGTAACCATGAAGACTGAAACTGGTGGTGCAACCGCAACTTTATCTCCAGCTAAGAAAGGTACTGTAGCCAAGGCAAATCTGCCTGCAGTTCCTGCGGATGCACAGAAACTTTATCAGGATTCATACGCTCTACTGAACAAGGGTGATCTTGATGCTGCAGCTAAAGGCTTTAAGAGCTATACAAGCAAGTACAGCAACAATGCCTTAACTCCAAATGCATGGTACTGGCTGGGGCAGATCCAGTATAAACAGAACAAGTTCCAAGATGCCAGAATCAGTTTCCTGAATACAGCTAAATTCAAGGATTCTGACAAGAGAGCTGATGCTCTGTATAAGCTTGGTGTTACTTCTAAGGCTTTAGGTGACAAGGAGAAGGCTAAGAAATTCTTTGATGTTTTAATCAAGACCTATCCTACCGCAAGCTCATCTGCTTTAGCTAAGAAAGAGCTTCAGTCGCTATAAACTGAACTCAAAAAAAAAGGGCAAGGTTAAATCCTTGCCCGAATAGTAATTCTGTTCTAAATCTTTTCCTGTCTTACAGAGTAATCTTCAGAATTCTCTTTTCTTACAAACTCAAGTCGATTAGTAAATCCTGCAGGGAGATCCTCTGCATGGTGTGAAACGAAAAGAATACTTGTATTCTTTGACTCAACAACCTTGCTGATAAAGGACTTAACCAAAGCTCTGGCATATCCGTCCAGTCCCTGAAGAGGCTCATCCAAAATCAGAAGAGGAGGCTGCTTTACCAGTGCTCTCACAATCAGAAGTAGACGCTGCTGTCCAAATGACAGTGACTTGAATGGTGTATCCTGTTTATCCTGAAGACCTGCAAGTTTAAGCCATCTTTTAGCTACGCTGATTTCCTCATCAGATGGTTTTGAGTACAGTCCAATGGAATCGTAGAATCCGGAAAGCACAACGTTAATTGCGCTTCCATTTACTCGATAATCAAGATGCAGTGCACCTGAGACAACTCCAAAATATTTTTTGATATCCCAGATAGATTCACCGCTTCCTCGCTTGAATCCAAACACAGTTACATCATTGGTATAAACGAAAGGATTATCTCCGGTTATAAGTGAGAGAAGTGTAGATTTACCGGCTCCATTTGGCCCCATGATATGCCAGTTTTCTCCTTTTTTAACCCTGAATGTAAGGTTATCTAATACTTTTCTCTGATATTCAATGTTCACCTGATTCAGGTTCACAATGTAATCATCCTTGATTTCAGGTAATCTGTACTTAACTGGTACAGGTGGCAGTGATGCAACTGAAACAGAGATACTTCCTAAAAGAGCTTTTGCATCCTCGTTCTTTTCGATTTCTTCTCGTTTATCTAATTTTGTAATTCTGCAATCCTGAATGATTCCCATAGCAGTCAGAGATGAAGGAATCTCAGATGGTCGGTTTACAATCAGTACGGTAGGTGTGTTGTAAACGGTGTGAATATCCTCAATCAGTTTTAAAAGATCTGCTCTTGTCTGTACATCCAGTGCATCAAAAGGAGTATCAAAGATAATCAGATTTGGCTTTGAAGCCAGAGCATGCGCAATCAGGACCTTTCGTCCTTCACCACCTGAAAGCTGACGAATTGGTTTTTCAAGTAAATTCTGAAGTTTTAGCCCTTCTACAAGCTTGCTGATAGTTGCCTTATCGTCATGCTCAAAAATCTTGGCGGGAGTAATACCGATCTCTTCCTCGGGAGTTGTACAGTCAGAATTACGCATCTGATAGTCTGCTTCGAATAACTCCATCTGTTTTTCAAATGAGACCAGGGTAGGGTGATAATTTGTAGGGGCAACACCTGTTTTTAATGGAATTTCAGCATTAAAAGCTTTAGCTATTGAGGTTTTTCCTGAGCCGTTTCCACCGATCAGTACAATCAGATCGTTAGGAGAAATATTTATATTGCCTATAGACACTTCTTTGTTTTCATTTAAGGCAAATACAGCATCCGTAAAAGAAATTGTTCTCTGTGTCATTTTATATCCTTAAATTCAATTTGATTTTTATTATAACTATTATTTAAATTCATGCAATATAAAAAAATATATGTTGCATAAAGTGCAATAAAATTCATCACTAGTCATTATTAATTTGATTTACAACTAAAAACAAGAAAATAGTATTTGTTTTATTGGCCCTATGTCTTATTTTTTATATGAAAATCAAACTATAATCGAGGTGAAATCGTTGCAAAAGGAGGTTTTCTATGTCAACGTCAACCCCTAAGAAATTTGCAGTATTGCTAAAGCCAAGACCTTCTCAGCCTGCCTTGGATCGCGCTGCACAGTATGCCCGCATGAACCCGGATTTTGATATTGTGGCTGTTAGAATTATTAACGAATACGCTGAGACTGATGATAAAGATCAGATTAAAGTTAAAGAGGAAGCTGAGTTTGAAAGACTTCGCAGATCATACAGTGTGGACAATATCTCCTTCAAACTGATTTTCAATCATGATGTTGCTGAAGGCTTTATTAAAGAATGTAGTGAAGGTGGCTATGACCTTGCTGTGATTTCAGCAAACAAACGTAATGCTATCAAGGATCTGTTTATCAGTAACATTGATAGTACCATTATGCGCAAAAGTGAAATTCCTGTTCTTGTGGTAAGAGAAGCAGCAGGTCAGTCTGTTTTAGGCGGAGCTGTTGTTTTAGCAATCGATTTCCTTGAAGTAGCGCACTCTAAGAAGCTTGATGAAATCCTATTTGAGTCAGCATCATCTTTTGCAAAGAGCTTTGACGGTGAACTGCATGTCGCAAACTGTATTGTTCCACGTAGTGCCGGTACAATGCGAGGCAATATTTCTGAATCTAGAATTGTTGGTGGTGGTATTGCAAGTCCACAGGATGTAACTAATAAGCTGGCAGTGGAGTTCTCAAAGAAACATGGCGTACCTATGGATCATGTACATGTTCTTCAGGGGCGTGTGGATGAGGAAATTCCTCGTCTATGCAAGAAGCTCAGTGCAAGAATGGTATGTATGGGAACTACTCCTAGAAGCTCCTTCTTTGGTTCTGTAAACTCATCTGCCAGTGAACTGGTTTTAGATCAGATCCATGGAGATGTATTTATTGTTAATGCTGCAACTTTAAAGTAAAGTTTTAAGATCACTCTGTGATATCCGTCTATTCTATGGCGGATATTTTTTTGTGCGCCTCCTCCCGAATGTCAATACTGACGGTCTTTCTCTTACGATCTTACTTTGCCATTATTTTAAATTGATTCTATGCTTGATTATGTAATGTACTTTAAAGATGTTTAATGTAATTCATTGAGATTCAAATCATTTTAAGAGCGGAGTAAGTGAACTCAGAACTTAAAACATACGAATATCAGGAAGAATTAACCAATCATAAAGTATGCTTCTAAGTTTTATTTTTTCAGTAACCGGAGTGTCATCATGAAAAAACTTGTTATCGCTTCTATTGCTTCGTTAATGCTTGCAGGTTGTTCCTCATCAGTTGACAAAGAAGTAACTCTTATTAAGGGAGAGACAACTGTACAGCAGGTTGAAGATATTCTTGGCAGCCCTCAGTCACAGGCAAAACTTGGTAACAAGCAGATTTATGATTACACCAGCTCTCATACTGGCAGAGATGTTACTACCGGACTTCTTTTAGGCTGGCAGTTTCTTGATAATCACGTCTTAACCCTTTGCGACCCTGGAAAAACAAACTGCCAGGTATTTAAGGCAAAAGAAGATGAAGAAGCTAAATCTCTCAGAATCAATTTTGAGAACGGTGTCGTAACCGATGCTAAGATTCTAGATATTCAATAATAATCTTATTTGTTTTATTCGTGAGAAGGGATCTGTTTCAGGTCCCTTTTCTGTTTTTGTCCACAGTTGATAAAGATCTTCTTTCATAAAAACAATAGCAATTGTGATTGACAGTAAATATCTTATTTTTCTTTGTTGCGCCTTTCCAAAAAATAAAAAAAATCATTTTTACTTATTTATAGGCATATGTATCTTGATAAGTATATTGAACAAATATTTATCTAAAATGCTTCTTTACATGGGTATCTGCTATGAAAACTTCATCTGCACTAACAACACTGGCTGTAGTGTTATCAATTGCTGTATGTACACAGGGTTGTAACAGAAATGATGCTGGTGCTTACCAGGCTAAACCTTATCCTATGATGACTGTTCAAAATGGAAGTCTGACTTTAGTTCAAGAGTTTCCTGCAACAGTAAAGGGAATTCAGGATGTGGACATCTATCCTCAGGTTTCTGGTACGGTTAATGAAGTAAAGGTCTCCGAAGGTCAGGCTGTAACAAAAGATCAGGAACTGTTCATAATCGATCCAATCCCATACGAAGCAAAACTTGAAAAAGCAAAGGCAAATGTTGCAAGCGCAGAGGCTGAACTTTCAAGTGCAAGATTCAATCGTGAAGCAAAGGTTTCTCTTTATACCAGTAAGGCAACTTCAAAATATGAATCAGTTAAGGCGGATAATGCCTGCAAGGTTGCAGAGGCAAATCTGAATCTTGCAAAAGCCGAACTGAAGGTCGCTCAGGAAGATTTTAACAATACCGTAGTTAAGAGCCCTGTAGATGGTAAACTCGGCATGAGTAGTGTGCGTCAGGGAGCTCTTGTTACAGCTAATACTACTCCGCTTGTAACGGTTTCTGACAACAGTTATGTACACGCATACTTCTCTTTGACTGAGAGCATGGTTTTATTTTTAAGAAAGAATTCGAAGTTGAAAGAAAGCGATAATGATGCTGATTTCGAGATTAAATTCAAACTTGCAGATGGCACAATGTACGACAAGCTTGGTGATGTTGATGCCGAGTCAGGCATTGTAGACAGTTCCACTGGTGCAATTACCTTCCGCGCCAAGTTCCCAAATCCTGATGGTGTAATCCGAAGCGGTGGTGCAGGTTCTGTGGTTATTCCTGTAACCTTAAAGGATAGAATCGTAATTCCTCAGACAGCAACCTACGAAATTCAGGATAAGGTGTTTGTGTTTAAGTTTGTGGATGGAAAGGCTGTTGCAACTCCAATACAGCTTCTGCCTTTTTATGATGGTACAAGTTATATCGTGACTGAAGGTTTGAAGATTGGTGATGTGATTATTACTGAGGGTGCTGGACTGATAAGAGATGGAATGCCTGTTACAAGAAAGGAAGAAAGTCAGGCACAGGCTCCTGCTGGTGAGCAGACTGCTGTGAACAAGTAGGCGATTGGAGGAACTTCTATGTCAGCAAAGTTTTTTATTGATCGTCCGGTTCTCGCCACCTGTATATCTTTTCTGATGGTGCTTTTGGGCTTTGTAAGTATCACCGTTCTTCCTATTGAGCAGTATCCTGATATTGCTCCTCCAACGGTATCTGTAACTGCAAATTATACAGGTGCCAATGCTGATACTGTACAGAAGACCGTTATTATTCCTCTTGAGGAAGCAATTAACGGTGTTGAGGATATGCTCTATATGACCTCAACTGCAACCAACTCCGGTTCTGCCACAATTCAGGTTTATTTCAAGCAGGGCGTTGATGCCGATATGGCAGCAGTTAATGTTCAGAACAGAGTTGCCAAGGCGCAGTCGTCATTGCCGGCGGATGTAATATCTAACGGTGTTACCACAGAAAAACAGCAGGCAGGTCAGCTTAAGATTATCTGTATTTATTCAACAGAGAAGGCTTATGATGAAACCTTTTTATCTAACTATCTGAATATCAATGTTGTCCCTGAAATTAAGAGAATCAGCGGAGTAGGTGGTGTTACCGTTCTTGGTAATAACTATGCCATGAGAATCTGGCTTGATTCTCAGAAAATGGTTGAGTACAAGGTTGTCCCATCTGACATCTCTAAGGTGTTATCTGAACAGAATATAGAAGCCGCTACAGGTACTCTGGGTAGTGATTCTGATAATACTTTCCTTTATGCTCTAAAGTATCGTGGCCGCTATGAAACTCCTGAGCAGTTTGGAAATCTGGTTATTAAATCTCTTCCTAACGGAAATGTTTTACGTCTTAAGGATGTTGCCTCCATTGAGCTCGGTGCTGAAAGCTATTCTTACAGCAACAAGGTTAAAGGTTTTTCCGGTTCGACCTTTATGGTTATGCAGGCAGCAGGTTCAAACGCTAATGATATTATTCTGAAGCTAAATGATCTTGAGGATAGAATTAGAAAAGATCTTCCTAGAGGTGTTTATCTTGTAGATCTGTTCAGTGCCAAGGACTTTTTGGATGCCTCTATTGATGAAGTTATAGAAACTCTGGTTGAAGCTATATTCCTCGTTATTATTGTGGTTTATATCTTCCTGCAGAGTATCCGTTCAACGGTTATTCCTATGATTTCCATCATTGTGTCTCTGATTGCAACCTTCGCATTTATCTATGTTGCTGGATTCAGTATAAATCTTCTGACGCTTTTTGCTCTGATCCTGGTTATCGGAACCGTGGTGGATGATGCGATTGTGGTGGTTGAAGCGGTTCAGGCCAAGTTCGAAGGAGGTTGTAGTGATCCGTACGATGCAACAGTGGATGCAATGAAAGGCATTTCATCTGCTATTGTTACCACCTCTCTGGTATTTATGTCTGTATTTGTTCCTGTATGCTTTATGGGCGGTACCTCAGGAACATTCTATACTCAGTTTGGTGTAACCATGGCGGTAGCAGTGGGTATCTCTGCTGTAAATGCACTTACTCTGAGTCCTGCTCTATGTGCTCTGTTTATGAAAGCTACAGATTATGATAATCCTGAGAATCAGAAGGGCTTTTCATATCGTTTCCATGTGGCTTTTGATACGGCCTTCGAAAAGCTAACTGAAAAATATCTGGTATTGCTGAAAGTCATCATCGGCAAGAAGATAATTGCAGGAATAATTCTTGTAGTATCTCTGGGTATGATGAGTCTTCTGATGTTCAATACCAAAACAGGTTTAATCCCTGACGAAGATACTGGTACTGTGTTCGTTGCGGTTGTAACTTCTCCTGGTTATACCTTAAATCAGACCAAAAAGAGTATGGATGAGGTTCAGCAGAGAATACAGGATCTTCCTCAGATTGATCTTCTGACCAATATCAGTGGTTACAACCTGATCGGTGGAGCTCAGTCTTCATCTGGTGGTACCTTCATTATTAAACTTAAGAATTGGGAGGAACGTCCGGGTGCAGAAAACAGTAAGGATGCCGTAATTTATGAAATTATGAAAAGAACCAGCGATATTACCAGCGCTATGGTATTTGCCTTTTCTCCTCCAATGATTCCTGGATACGGTACATCTAACGGTCTGACTTTATCAATTCAGGACAGAACTGGTGGTAATATTGCCAATCTGTTTAAGGTAACCTCACAGTTTAATGCTGCCATGGAAAAAGAACCTGCGGTCATGAGTGCCATTACCACTTTTGACCCAAGATTCCCTCAGTTTAAACTTGAAGTTGATGCTCCTAAATGTATTCGTATGGGCGTTTCTCCTTCAGATGTATTAAACACCATTGCTCTGTACATTGGTGGTGGTTATTCATCGGATGTTAATCTGTATTCGAAGAAATATAAAGTTATGATTCAGGCTCGTACAGATAATCGTCTTGATGAAGGTGCCTTTTCATCAATATTTGTTCGAAATAATAAAGGTGAAATGCTGCCTATTGTTCAGTTCATGTCTTTAGAGCGTGTTTATGGACCTGAACTTCTGAATCGCTTTAATTTGTTCTCATCAATTTCTGTTAACGTATCTTTGAATGAAGGCTACAGTACAGGTGAGGGCATTAAGGCTGTTGAAAAGGTTGCCAAGGAAGTTCTCCCTCAGGGATATAGCTTTGAATATAGTGGAATGACTAGAGATGAGGCTTCATCTGGTAGCACTACCATTATTATTTATTCAATGTGTCTGATCTTCATATTCCTGATCTTAAGTTCTCTGTACGAAAGTCTGCTGATTCCGTTTGCAGTTATGCTTTCTATCCCAAGTGCTCTGTTAGGCTCATTCATCTTTGCTCAGATCATGGGAGTTGAAAACAACATCTATATGCAGACCGGTCTGATTATGCTGATTGGTCTGATTGCCAAAACTGCAATTCTGCTGACTGAGTTTGCATCAGAGGAGCATAAGAAAGGAAAGAGTATTGTAGAATCCGCAATCTATGCTGCTAAGGTTCGTTTGAGACCTATTCTAATGACATCTATCTGTATGGTTGTAGGTCTGCTTCCTCTGGTAGCAGCTCACGGTGTTGGTGCAAACGGTAACAGGTCACTGGGGGTCAGCGTTGTTGGCGGTATGGTACTCGGTATTGTTGCTCTTATCCTGATCACACCTGTATTCTTCATTATTGTTCAGACTGTTCAGGAGAAGTTCTCAAAAAGAAAACACGCATAAATAAATATTCATGGTGATTAGAATAAGGGCTGGATTAATTATTCAGCCTTTATTTTTTCTTAATGTCTTCCTTTCAGCTTGAAAAAAATCTGTTTTTTATGAGCAGAATGGCTTTGCTTTTCTTGTAATGTGATGTCTATCTAATTTTACAACATGGTTTTTAACTAATTGATTTTCAAGAACTTAATAATTAAAGTTTAAAGGTTTTCAGGACGTTAACAGTTAGAAGGGTAAATTTAAGCTTTTTTTTGTGTTACCCAACAGTCTAAAGGAGGGACCTTATATGGCAATATCAACGGTAACAAATACCAGTGCCTTACAAGGTGTTAACAACCTGAATAAAACATCCAACAAGCTAAATTCAATCCTAGAGAAATTAGCTTCAGGAAATAGAATAAACTCCGCAAAAGATGATGCTGCTGGGTTATTGATTTCTGACAGACTTTCCAGTCAGTTAAGTGGTTTATATCAGGCAAATAGAAATGCTAATGACGGTATTGCGCTGTTCCAGGTTAGTGAAGGCGCACTTCAGGAAACAACCTCATCATTAGAGAGAATGAGAACTCTAGCTGTTCAGGCTTCAAACGGAACACTGTCTGATTCTGACAGACAGGCTCTTCAGACTGAATTTGATGAGTTAGCTGCTTCTATTGATTTTACAGCTGAAAATACAACCTATAATGGTCAGGCTGTACTTAACGGTGCTTCAACCAGTGATGGTGATGTGACCTTGCATGTTGGTCCAAATTCAGGCGATACCTTAACAACGGTTCTTGATGATGGATTCAGAATGCAGGATATGATACGTGTTGCTCAGAATGGAGATGCTGCAGGAAATTCCTACGGTGATTCATTTAATGCAAATGTTCAGTCAACAACTGATGCAGCTGGTAATACCCGTCAGACCTTAAGCATTTCATCACAGGCTGATGCTGAAAGTGCTATTAGTGCTCTTGATTCAATGATGTCATATGTTGATTCAAGCAGGGCAGAAATGGGCGCAGTTCAGAACAGACTTGAATCTACAATCAGCAACCAGAGTAATATTGCAGTGAATATTGCAGATGCTCAGTCAAGAATTCGTGATACGGATTATGCTGAGGAAGTATCTAATATGGTAACTCAGAGTATTCTGGAAAAGGCTACTGTAGCTATGCAGTCTCAGGCTAATGCTAAACCAAAGATGGCTTTAGCTCTACTGCAGTGATAGGAATTTAAATTTATATATTGAAGCCATTTTTGCAGCATCCTCTAAAAAGAAGATGCTGCATTTTTGTGTAGGGATTAAACGTTGAACAGGAACTCGAACAGATCTCCATCCTGAACGATGTAATCCTTTCCTTCTGAACGTAGTTTACCTGCTTCCTTAGCTCCGCTTTCACCCTTGTACTTGATGAAATCATCGTAGCTGATGGTCTGAGCTCTAATGAAGCCTCTTTCAAAGTCAGAGTGAATCTTACCTGCAGCCTGAGGTGCGGTTGCTCCAACCTTAACTGTCCATGCTCTAACTTCCTTTGGACCTGCGGTGAAGAAGGTCTGCAGACCTAATAACTTGTAGCCTGCGCGGATAACACGGTTTAGACCTGGCTCTTCAAGACCTAAGCTATCCATGAATTCCTTTCTATCCTCTTCTTCCATAGAAGCAAGATCTGCCTCAATAGCAGCAGATACTGGAACTACGATTGACTTCTCTTCCTTGGCTAGCTTCTCAACAGCATCAAGGTATGGATTGTTGGTAAAACCATCTTCTGATACGTTGGCAATGTACATTACTGGCTTGATGGTCAGGAAGCTGAAGTTGCGAAGAGCAAGTCTGTCAGCTTCTGTGAAATCAACACTGCGCAGCATTTTTCCCTGCTCAAGAGCTGGTTTACACTTCTCAAGAGCGATTACCTGAGCTAAAGCTTCCTTATCTCCTCCGGTTCTTGCTCTCTTCTCTAAACGCTGAAGTGCCTTATCACAGATATCAAGATCACTTAGTGCAAGCTCGGTGTTGATAACATCGATATCAGCCACAGGATCAACCTGACCTGCAACGTGGATAACATTCTCATCATCAAAGCAGCGAACAACGTGAGCAATAGCATCAGTTTCGCGAATATTCATTAGAAACTGGTTACCAAGACCCTCACCTTTTGATGCACCCTTAACCAGACCTGCAATATCAACGAATTCCATTGATGTTGGAACAATCTTCTGTGGTTTTACAATTTCAGAAATAGCATCTAAACGAGGATCAGGTACAGGAACGATACCAGTGTTTGGCTCAATGGTGCAGAATGGAAAGTTTTCTGCTGCAATACCTGCTTTTGTAAGAGCGTTGAACAAGGTTGACTTACCAACATTTGGAAGTCCAACAATACCGCATTTAAAACCCATTTTACTCTCCTAATTAGGCTTATATCCGTTAACTAATGCTGTAGCTTTTGAGATGCCGTCAGTGAATAATTTATCAATTGCATCCAAAGCTGTTTCATATGCATTATCAATAAGAATCTGATCGTTTGTATCTGGTCTGCCCAGAACCCAGTTGATAACTTCTTTTGAAGGTGGTTTACCGATACCAAGTCTCAGTCTGTAATAGTTCTGAGAGTTTGACAGATTGGCTGTAATACTGCGAAGTCCGTTATGACCTGCAAGACCGCCTGCAAATTTAAGTTTCATGAAACCAGGATTCAAATCAAGATCATCGTGGCAGACTAAAATCTCTTCAGGCTGTATTTTGTAGAAATTGCACAGTGCAGCCACACTTCTTCCTGACTCATTCATGTATGTAGTAGGGAAGAGAAGTCTGACCTCATTACCGTGAATAGTTCCACGTCCTAATAGTCCCTGGAATTTTCCTTCTGGTCTTAAGTCAATGTTGTACTTTCTGCCCAGAAGATATAAGAAATCCACACCAATGTTATGACGGGTATGTTCATACTGAGAACCTGGATTGCCAAGTCCAACAATAAGCTTTATAGAAACGGTATCTTTAGCCATTTATAATTTCCACATCATTTTTTTCTTTATCATCAAGCTGTTCGTAAAGTTCCTGAACAGTTGTGTTAAAGGTACTTACAGTTAAATTCGGTTCAATATCCTTAAGAGGCGCAAGAACGAATGCTCTTTCATGCATTCTTGGATGAGGAACAGTAAGCTCCTGTGTATTAAGAACCAGATCCCCGTAGACAATCAGATCAATATCCAGTGTTCTTGGACCGTTTTTAAATAATCTGACCCTTTTATATTTCTGCTCTAAAGCCTGCATGTTATGGAGAAGATCTAATGGCTCTAAAGTTGTTTCAAATGAACAGGCAAGATTTACAAAATCATCCTGATCCATATAGCCGACGGGTTTTGTCTTATAAAAAGGGGACAACTTAAAGTCGCTGATTCCTTCTATGTTTTTGATGTCAGAAACAGCGTCTTTTAAAATCTTTTGACTATCACCTAAATTCGAACCTAAGGATAAAACAGCTAGGGTCATTTTACATCCAGGTGCATAGCTGCTCGCCATGCTCTAGCCTTTTCAAGCTGTTTCTTTCTCTTTGCAGAAAGGTTTGCCTCATCATCGAAAGACTCTGTATTGGCTTTTTTACGGCTCTTCTTAGCTGCCAGTTTATCCTCATAGGCTTTTTTCTTAGCAGCAAGCTTCTCTTTTTTACGAGCTTTTCTTCCAAAACTCTCTTCTTTTCTTGCCTTTCTCTTATCAGCAAGTTCCTTGCTCTTGATGTAGTAAGGATTCCAGAAATCGATAGCCGTCTTTAAGTAAGGTTCAAACTTACCTCTTAGCTCAAGGAAATCATATGAAGCTCTGAAAATATTGCGCGCTGCAATCTCATCGATATTGTTATTCTCAATATCGTCAAGGGTTAGCTGCATTCTCCACAGTGAGCGGATACTGTCAGCAACGGCCATAGGCATATCAGTAATTTTATTCTGCTCAGCGATAATATCATTTAAAAGACCGCTGATTAGCTTGTTCTGAGGAACAAGAACAACAGCACTGTTATAGGTCTGATTGCAGATGAACATTCTCTTCTGGAAAACTGCCCATAAAATTACAGCATACAGGAAGTGAGGCATGTTCCTCTTGTCTTCCATATATCTCTTGTCTGAACTGCTCAGAGCATATTCAACAAAGTTGATGTAATTCTGATTATCTAAAAGTTCTGCTGCTGAAGGAAACAGTAGCTTAAAGATATCGTATTTGCGTAAGGTTCTGAATGTCTGAAGTCCATGGCCGGTCAAAAACAGCTTGTTGACTTCCTCAAACATACGGGCATTGGAAACTGCGCTCAGATTTGAAGCCATCTTTTTGATTGGAGAAAGAGTTCTTCTTGAAATCTTAAAGCCAAGCTTTGCACAGAATCTTAGTGCGCGAATCATACGTACAGGATCTTCGCTGTAACGTGTCTCAGGATCACCGATAATATCGATGACTCCCTGCTGCATGTCGTACAGACCTCCGTTGAAGTCGTATATAACCTTCTTTACAGGATCGAGATACAGCGCGTTGATAGTGAAATCACGTCTCTGAGAATCTTCAATAATGTTCTTTCCATAAACATTGTCACGAATCAGCATTCCAGACTCTGCCTTGACTCTGGTTCTTCCTGAACGCTGTTTTGCAGGTGCTGACTGATTACTTCTGAAGGTTGTGACTTCAATGATTTCTTTGCCCTGCAGGACGTGAACGATTTTGAATCTTCTGCCGATGATTCTTGAATTTGAAATAAAGATCTGTCTGATTTGTTCTGGAGTTGCATTAGTTGATACATCAAAATCCTTTGGCTTCTTTCCTAAAAGAAGATCTCTGATGCATCCACCTACAAGATAAGCCTCATAATGATGTTTCTGCAGGGTAGCAACAACACGCATCGCATAACTGGATATCTCATTGAGATTTATGCAAAGATCATCTGTGCTCACTACTAGTTTTGATGAGCCGTGTTTTTTTACAAGTGCTTTACTGCTCTTAAGGCTTGCTGTATCGAGCGAATCTAAAGGTGTTATAATTTTTCTTCTCCTAAATCAAACAAACACGCGCATTATATCATTTTTAAACTGTAAATATTAATTTGTGATGTAGATTAGATTTATAAGGTTGTGCAAAACATGTGCGAAATTAGTATTATTTCTTGCAATCTTAAATAAAAATCTTTAATTACAAACGGTTATGTACAATAGTTTGTCTCTGGTATCAGACATAACTGCTTTGATATCTCTTAAAAAAACAGGAAGTAAATAATAAAGCCTAAGCTTCGATAACCTTTTTTCCTACAGGTATTTTCTGAATTTCAAAATTATCAAGAGCCTTATTCAGAATAACCTTAGGTGTCATCTGAGGATTCAATCCAGAGATATCCTGATTAAGAAAAGCCAGTGCTTTAATAAGCATCTGAGATGGTGGTCCCTGATCTAGAACTGCTGGAGAACGGTTCTGTTTTGATAGCTTATATGTTTCGTCTGCCATGGCCAGCGGCAGATGAAGATAGGAAATACATTCTGTATCTAAAGCATTGTAAAGACACATTTGAGTAGTTGTGATATCGATAAGGTCGGAACCTCTTACAACCTGAGTTACCCCCTGATGAATATCATCAACAACGCAGGCAAGATTGTAGGAAATTACCTTATCACGTCTGATAAGAGTCAGTGCGTCTACTGTTACAGGTGAGCTTATTACTCCGTAAATTTCATCTTCAAAAGAATTCTGATGGGTAGATGGAATGATGAAGCGTAGGGCAAGATTATCCTGAGCGTTTTCTTTTAACCCTTTTTCACGACAGTGACATACACCTGTTTTTAAATGACTTCTTGTGCAGTTGCAGTAAAAAGCCTTGTCTTCCTCTACAAGCTTTTTGGCAACCCTGTAATAGACATCGGTATGTTCTGACTGAATGTATGGCTCTCCATCAAATACAAATCCGAATTCGTCAAGCTCTTTTAGAATGATTGAGGTGTACTCTTTTTTGCATCTGAAAAAATCCAGATCCTCAATTCGTAAGAGTATTTTTCCATTTTTGTGTTTTGCAACGGCATAAGAGCCAAGAGCGGCTACAAGCGAACCAAAATGAAGTCTTCCGCTTGGGGATGGAGCAAATCTTCCTATATATTCAGCCATAAACGAAAATAGGTGGCACTAGGCCACCTTAAGATGTGTAAATCTGTTTTGAGGATTGTTATTAACCTTCTAACTGCTTTTCTTTGATTTCAGCTAAAGCTTTGCAGTCAACACATAAATCAGCAGTTGGACGAGCTTCTAGTCTCTTGATTCCAATCTCTGAACCACAGTGATCACAATAGCCGTAATCATCGTTATCCAGTTTGGTTAAAGTCTTATCAATCTTTTTGATAAGCTTTCTTTCTCTGTCACGTGCACGTAACTCTAAGGCAAATTCTTCTTCCTGAGTTGCTCTGTCCAGAGGATCAGGGAAATTTGCTGCCTCACTCTTCATGTGGTCAACAGTACGATCAACTTCTGAACGAAGCTGGTTTCTCCATGCAGTAAGAATCTTTCTGAAATGTTCTTTCTGCTTTTCGTTCATGTATTCTTCGCCTGGTTGTTCTTGGTATGGTTCTACACCGGCGATAGCTAAAGGGCCCATGGAGTCGATTGCCACTGCAGTCTTTTCATTGTCAGCCATAATTCTTCTTCCTTAACTTAATCACTGCCCAAAAACACAGCATCTATATTAAGTATCAATAAATATTTTTTTTGATGTTTTTGTTTATAAAAGATTCCTCATCTTTTGAGTTAGCAATTATGCTTTAATATTTTGATTGTAGCAAGATTAGATATTCAATATTTGAAGTAGGACATAATAAGTGAAATAAATATGTCAAAATCATTGATAGGTGTAGCGTTTTTGACATTTTTTTGTTAGGCATTCAAATTCTATTCTCCCCCTTATGGTGAATAATAAATTGCCGTATTTGCAGATGCTGTTATAATTGAACACAAATTTTTAGGGAGTAACATTGGCATTTTTGTAATGTCTCATGCTTTAAATGCCCTTTTAGAATAAGAATGGCATGTAGCTTTATATAAACCTTCATATATAAATAAAGGTTACGGTCGAGACATTGGACTAAAAGTTTTTTTCTATATTTAAGAGAGGATTTTTCCTTTCTTTAACTGGTGGAATTCCATTTCTAACTATTTATGAACAACGATAAAGATAACCCATACCTTTCTGGTCTTTCTGCTCTGGATGATGAAGATAGAAAACAGGCAGAAGATAGCTTTGAAAGTGACAAGATTGAGCCTGAATTTGATCCTTCTCTTGTAAATGAGGAACTGTATTCAGACGAGCGTATCTCTAACAAAAAATCTGATGACGGCGGTAATCGGAATAACCACGAAAAGAACAATAATCAGAAAAAACATAATAAGAACTTTGATGAACTAAAAAACAAAAAGCCTTTAAAGAAAAAGCTCACTCTGTTTTCATTAAAGGTTTTTGCTGCCGGATTTGTTGTTCTGGCACTGCTGTTTGTTTATTTTGATTCTGTGGTTCTTTCTAAATTCGGTGTTGATGACAAGTGGGTTCTGCCTGCTGTTGTTTATTCAAGACCGCTTGAGCTTTATCCGGATCAGAAGCTTTCATTAAAGCAGATGCAGTATGAGCTATCCTTACTTAAGTACCGTAAGGTTCCTAATCCTCAGCATCCAGGCGAATATGCGGTAAATGAAAAACTCGGCAGAGTGGTTATTATTCGTAGACCATTTGATTTCCCTGATGTGTCCGAAGGCAAGATTTCCATTATGGTGGAATTCAACGGCAAGAGAATTTCTCAGATATTAAATGCTGATACCAAAGAGGAATTAGGCTACATCAGAATGGATCCTGTTTTACTTGACCGTATAAACAGAATCGATCCAAAGGAAGACCGTATCTTTATCCAGCTCCAGGAAGTACCTCCTGCTCTTATTGATACTCTGCTTGAAATTGAGGATCGCTCATTCAGAACCAACTTGGGCGTTAATTTCATGGCTATTGCCAGAGCATTTGTTAAAAATACAATGGCACATTCTGTGGTTGAAGGTGGTTCAACTATTACCCAGCAGCTGGTTAAGAATTACTTCTTAAATTCTGAAAAGAGCTATAGCCGTAAGATTAAAGAAGTCATTATGGCTCTGATTATGAATCACAGATATACCAAAGATCAGATTCTGGAAGCTTACCTGAATGAAATCTATTTAGGTCAGAACGGTGCTGCAGGCATTTATGGATTCGGTCTGGCTTCCTATTTCTACTTTGGTGTACCTATTTCAGAGCTGACTCAGGATCAGATGGCTCTGCTTGTAGGTATTATTAAAGGTCCATCATACTATGATCCTTGGAGACATCCTGAGCAGGCTCTTGAAAGACGTAATGTTGTTCTGTCTGTT
Source organism: Succinivibrio dextrinosolvens DSM 3072 (assembly GCF_900167015.1). Taxonomy (GTDB): domain Bacteria; phylum Pseudomonadota; class Gammaproteobacteria; order Enterobacterales; family Succinivibrionaceae; genus Succinivibrio; species Succinivibrio dextrinosolvens. The sequence continues at coordinate 1,688 of NZ_FUXX01000027.1, read as the reverse complement.
CTGAAAAAGAGAGGATTTATTTCCGATACAGAGTATGTTCAGTATTCATCAAGACCTCTTGGCGTTATAAAGAGAGGTTCAATGAACTACTCTAAGACTCCTGCATTCATGGGTGTTCTGAAAAAGGAAATCTCTACAAAGTTCGGTCCTGACTTCCTGTCTGGTAACGGTATCAAGATCTTTACAAGTCTTGACCCTCAGGCTCAGCAGTCTGCAGAAAATGCAGTTCAGAATGAGCTTAATACCATTGAAAGAGAGACTGGACGTAAGGGCATGGAAGCTGCAATGGTTGTAAGCTCATGGCGTACTGCAGAGGTTTCAGCTGTGGTTGGAAGTAGAACTCCTCAGTATGCAGGCTTCAACCGAGTTATGGAAGGTCGCCGTCAGGTTGGTTCTATTATTAAGCCATTTGTTTATTTGACTGCATTCCATAATGGAATCCACCTTGGAACCCTGATCAATGATGCTCCTATCAAGGTTAGACTTGCAGATGGAAAAATCTGGCAGCCTCACAATGATAACAACAGATTTATCGGTCCTATTCCTACATATGTAGCAATGGCTCGTTCCATGAATATTCCTACCGTTAAAATCGGTATGAGAGTAGGTTTGAATCATGTAAGAGAAACTCTACTTAATATCGGTCTTGATAAGGAAAAGGTGGAGAGACAGATTTACCCTTCAATGCTGCTTGGAACTATTGAGTTAACTCCATTCGAAGTTACACAGATGTATACAAGTCTTGCTACAGAAGGTCAATACAAAGATCTGACAACCTTAAGAACTGTAGTAAAGGACGGTAAGATTGTTTATGAACGTGAGGACAATAGGGGAGATCCAACCATTGATCCTAAGGACTCATACCTGACAATGTATGTTATGACCGAGGCTACTAAGATTGGTACCGGACGCAGAATCGGCAACATGTTCCCAAATGTTACCATTGCAACCAAGACTGGTACTACCAATGACAGTCGTGATACCTGGACAGTCGGAATTGATTCTGATCAGGTTGTTGCTACATGGGTTGGATTTGATGATAACAAGTCAACCGGCCTGTTTGGCTCATCAGGTGCAATGAGAGTATACGGTCAGTTCCTAAAGGAGCGCGGTGTAAATTCTCTTGAGCTTAAACGTCCTGAAGGTGTTCAGTTTGTTAACTTTAACAAAGAGGGAAATATTGTAGGCGAGGGATGTATGCTTCCTGGTCTGACCTCTCTTCCTGCAAGACTGGATAAGATCAAGTACGTAGATCAAAACTGCACTATTGATGTTGAGTCTGTTCCTGTGGTTTCAGGTCCCCAGCCTGTACCATATAGACCTTAGGTGATTTGTCTAAAACCTCCATCGAAGATGGAGGTTCTAATTTGTGTGCTCAGCATGAGCATTATCTATAGGGTGCAAGTCCCGAAGTCGCCCGCTAATGGGAAGACTTAGCAAATCCACAAGGTGGTTACGGTGACGTGATAGCTGAAAGCAGTGGATAGCAAATCTCTGGTCCGACGAACAGAAATCATCTATAGGCGAACTAGGTGGATAAGAGTGCAAATTAACTCAAAGTCCAATAATTAGACGGAACCTAGTGTGTAAAGATGGCGGATAGATGGAGTGAAAGATAATGTTCTTACCTGAGGAGGTCTTGTCAGCGGGGAACCGTAGTAACAACGAATGACAAGAAGTCAGCCGAG
>NZ_FUXX01000012.1 GCF_900167015.1 Succinivibrio dextrinosolvens DSM 3072 | reverse complement strand
TGCGAAATCCCAAAGTAAATAAATTTTGTTCCTTCTAAAACAGATCAATAATTCCTTACCTAAAAAAATTTAACCAATAAAATTGAACTTTAATATTTTATTTTTGTACTGCGTTCCATTATTTCAAAACACAAATCCATCACAATACATTTTAAGATTGCGATGGATTATCTTACTTTTTTACTTTCTTCTTGATGGCCCCTTTAATTCAATATGTATCGAAGGATGAAGCAATCTATCTGCAGCAGCTTCTGCTTTGGTGTCATTTCCCAGAAAAATAGCTAATCCCTCCAATTTTAATTGTGTTGCAACAATTACTGGAGCAACACGATATCTATCGTCAAGTATGTTAAATAGATCCTGTGTTTCCTCAGAAGTTATCGGCGCTAATCCCAAATCGTCTAAAATCAATACGTTATACCTTTGCAGATTCTTCATAAATTTAATTTTTTCCATGCCTTGCTTAGCAGACAGTTCTAAAAGTAAGTCAGAGGTTCGATAATTCCTTACAGATATACCATTAGAACAACAGTTATAGGCAAGTGCATTTGCAAGTCCTGTTTTTCCTACACCGCAGGAGCCGCTGATTATAATATTGCAGCATTTTGTAACCCATTGTAGTGAGGCTAATGAGGCCAATGTCTCTTTAGATAATCCATACTGAGATGTTTTGGTTAGATCTGATAATCTTAAATGATCCTTGAGTTTTGCTCTTTTTATCAGATTTGCACATTTCCTTTCCTTATCTGCTTGCTCCTGTTTTTCAATGCATGATATTAGTCTTTCCTCAAATGTTAGTCCTGCATAAATAGAAAGGTTTTCATATTGGTTTTCGAGCTCCGAAGCAAAACCATCCAGCCTTAATTCCTGTCTTAGTCTTATCAGAACCTCTTTTTGTTTTTCAGTAATTGCAATACTCATGACTTTATCTCCTAGCAGTTAGGTTTCACATTAGAAGCTCTTACAAAAGGCTCCTTAGAATCTTCAGCTGATTCAACACTGTTATTGTCTGAGGATATATAGTTGATTTTTCTTTCCACATATCTGTCGATTCTGTTAATTCCTGGACTGTTATAGTCCTGCCTCCTGAGATGGGCAAAATGAGGATCTGCACAGAAGTTCAGCTCTGTCTGATGTGCTACTTTGCCATTATTAAAGATTGCTTCTTTACTTACTTCCTTATAATTGTCTAAAACAGTATTGCTGTTCCATAGTCGCGAGTCTCCATTTAAGGTTCTATCAATTGCCTCGTCCATAAGTTCTCGAACACAGCTTCTGCTTCGATATCTGTTAATAAGTCTGATACAGCCTTTTTTGCCATTATCAAATCCCATTTTTTGAATAAGACATTTACTGAACCGATATAAAGGCTCACTTATGGAAAGAGCTGTTGCATAAATGCTTTCTGCCGAAGGATACTTGAGTTTTTTTTCAACAACAGAACGATGGCTTTCCGGCATATGTTCAAGTTTTATCTGATGTGTGCCGTTATCAGAGATGGTATGAGTTGCAACAACCTGCAACTCGTACATGATTCTGATTTGCTTCCCAGAGATTGATGCAGATACATATTCTCCAGCTAATGTATAAGGAACAGAGTATTTTGTTCCATCTACGTCAACCGTATAATCAGAACCAACCTTCAGACAAGGGATATGCTCATAGAATTCAGGGATAGTACCTTCAAACTTGCGTGATTTGGCGGTCTCATAAGTTTTAAAAAGATACTCTCTGGTTCTTGAGCTTCCTTCTCTATATCTTGCTTTATTTATTACCTTATCTACCTGTCTAATGAGGTTGCAGTTCACTTCCTCAAGAGATAGATTGATATCGTGATTCATTATTGGCAGGATGTTTCTTTCAATAACCCCAACCATTGCTTCAACACAGCTTTTATATGTTGGTGATCTTGGATTTGAGGTTATCGCAGGAACCTTTATTCTGTTCATATATTCATTGAAAGAATCATTGAATATGGTTTCACTACCTTTAATATGAGTGGTTACTGCTGCTTTTCCGTTATCAAACTGTAATGTAAGAGGAATATATCCAAAATATTGAAAGGCTTTTCCTATAGCCTCGCATGTGCATTTTGTTGTTTGACGTTCAATCACACATGCATAGGTCATGTATGAAGCAGACCAGGTCATAACAAAGATAGGTGCATGCCTTAATTTTTTGTCTGCTCCTATATAAGCCCACGTCTGACCACAGAAATCTATACATACTTCCTGCCCGTACGGATGCTCCTGAGGCATGTATACTTTCGTTCCAATGATTTTTCTTATTTCAAATGAAAGCTTTCTGTAAAAATCACTTTTGGAGATGGCTCGTTTGTTTTCTTTTTCACAGTCCTCAAGATATAGAGAAAAGCAAAGCTTTCTGGTGATTTTTGAATCTATGACCTGATTGGCGAGGTAAACAAAATCAGGAACAAAAGCATCAGGTCTTGGTCTGCCAACAACTACAACAGAGCCATTCTTTATCCCTGTTACGTTTGGATAGATAATCTTTGCAAGCTCCAAATCCGTCATAGATGAGACATCTGAACAGCTGCCGATGCCGGGTAAATATCCTGCATTAGCTAGATGTTCTCTAAATCTAGATACCAGACTCGGTGAAATATCGTATTTGGCGGCAATATCTCTGTGCTTATACCCACCCAGAACTTCCATGCATATAGCTCTAACTTTCTTAATATCCATTTCGGTATTCCTTAAAAAAACGTCACATGACGCATACTCGTTTACGGATAAAAAAAGTTTCACTAGAGAAGAAAATATTACAAAATATTATTATTGGAGCAGGTCTCAAAGAGATGATATTAACGTTGAAAAATAAAAGAATAACGATCCGATATAAAAGAATTAAGATCAAAATTGTAAGAATAATGATCTATTTTGTGGGAATATAGTTCATATTTAATGAGAATTCGCAACAGTTGAGAGAGAAATTAGTAAAATATCAAAGTTATCGTTCGCAGGCAGTGGATACAGCGGACATTGGGAAATTAAGGAATAGTACTGTTTTATTCTTTTTCTTATTACATACAAAATAGGACAATGCTCATTTAGAGTCTTCAGATGAAGAGCGTAGTTACGAGACTCCTTTTCTGGGTTCTAGTGATTTATCCATTTTTACTCCTTGATTTTATCGATGGGGATTTAATGGTCTTTAAAGACACGTTATCTTTCGATGTCATAGCTTTTCTGTTTCTCCTTTTCCCTTTCTTTTTCCTCTTGATGCTTCATCAAATAAACGAAACAGATTGATTCTTGACGTGATATTTAGAAGTCGTGATGTTGAAAAGTCGGGAACCGGATTTCAAAGAGTCAATGAATATTGTAATCAACAGAACATAAAATGGTCTTTCAGAAAAGAAGCTTATGGTTTCTTTTTCGAATTTTTTAGACTAAATGTCCCTCAGAGTGTCCCTCAGGATGTCCCTCAGAGTGTCCCTCAGAATATCCTTCAGAACTCTATTAATGGCATTAATAAAGGGAAGGGGAATAGATATTCCTCAGAGGACATTAAATCTTCTATTCTAAAATTAGTTATTGAAAATCCAAAAATCTCTACAAAATCAATTAGTAAGCTTTTGGGCTTTTTTCAGAATTGTCTATAAAAACCAAAGAAATTTTTGGTTAGCAATTGGTGAATGAGGTAGGCAAATAATATACCCTTAATTATATCTCTATTCCCTTATTTATAGCTAAAATATAAGGGAAAGCAATAAAGGTTAAGGTTATGAGAAATTTTAATTATTCCTCTATACGAGAAAAAAATGGGATTCTGAGTTGCTATCCTTGATAGACTAGTAGATGTTACAGATGCATCGAAAAGATCAATCAGTAGTATTACCAAGAAATTGATTGAATAGGGGATAATTGAAAGAAAGTGGGTGGAGGATATTTTGGGTTTGGCAAGTTAATAAAACATAGCCACGTCTTAATCTTATCATTATAGTCTACGAAAAATCAGGAACTGGATTTCAAAGAATCAATGAATATTGTAATCAACAGAACATAAAATGGTCTTTCAGAAAAGAAGCTTATGGTTTCTTTATCGAATTTTTTAGACTAAGTGTCCCTCAGAGTGTCCCTCACCCCTATAGATGTGACTAATAAAGTGTTGACAAGGAATGTTTTCATAAAGGACATATAATCTTATGTTCATTCTCATAAAGTTTGTCCGGACAAATGGCCAGACAGTTGGTCAGACAAAGAATGATTTAGAAAAGCAACTTGTTGATAATACGTACAATTATCAAGAAAAAGTTTCTAGTGTCCAGACAAATGGCTAGACAAATGGCCAGACAGTTGGCTAGACAAAGAATGATTTAGAAAAACAACTTGTTGAAAATACAAATAATTCCCAAGAAAAAGTTTCTAGTGTCCAGACAAATGTCCATACAAATAATGAGTTAAAAAAGCAAGTTAGTCCCATAGTGCCTGAAAATACTCAGAGAACAATTGCAGTCCATGACTAACTCTATCTCTTTATTCTTTTTCCTGTTTAAGTATTTCTTCTTTAGTTTTATCTGATTGTTTTGGAGGAATCTTTCCGTATTTTTTTTTCATAATATAAATAATAAGGCTGTTTTTATAGTTGAGACTGATTTCCTTAAAAGAAAAAATCATATCGTCAATGATTTAAAAAACTGATTGAACAGACTGCAGCACAGAAATAATGTCTTTGATTATATAAAGGGGTTGAACCTGACATAATCGCCATTGCTATAGGTGGATTCTGGAGAAACTAATATTTTTAACAGTTTTTCAAGAGAGATATGTCCTAATCTAAAGTTATGCGAACATGGAGAGAAAGCTCTGTCACAGAAAGAGCGTTTTCATACGTTCTGAGATCTATATTCTAAAAACCGCCTGTGAAGCAGATCAAGGATTTCTGCCCCTCAGAAAATTCTCAGATCACCCGCAGATCATTTAATCCTGGTAGAGCTCTATTCTGAAATCCTTATTTCCACGATTACGGTTATACTCAAGGATTTCACGAGAGTAATCCTCCTTCTCTGCCTCCGATAATGCCCTGTCGCTTCCCTTCAGCCGCATGGTGCTTATGTAAGCGGCAAACCCGCCCTGGGTAAACTCCCCCTCCAGCTCCAGCACCGAGCCGTCCTTTAAATATACCAGCATTTCCGATGAGGTGCCGGTGATCTTCAGAACTTTCAAAAGCTACTCCTTTTTTTTCTAAATTTCCCATAATTCAATACATTCTTTATCATATTCACCATTATTCTCAGTATTGTCTATATTGTTATGCTTTGCCTTAACAATATCGAATATTTTATTAGGATATCCGTATCTCTCGAGAACTTTAAACTGACACAAGGAGTCAAAAATAACTTTTGCCAATGTATGATCTAAATTCCAACACTCAACCGCTAGTTTGGATCTATAAAAACCTATAAAAATATACAAAAAGCTATAAATTTATAGGTTTTCTACCAAATTCCTGCTTCAACACTGCTGGTTGCTATCCCATTTATTGCTAAATCAGATAACAGAGCCGTCAGCTCTACAGGCATTAGTTCGGAGATAGCTTCTCCTACGTTTTTTATCTGTTGTCTCAGGTTAATTGCCGCGTTCAGGTCGCGATCTATTGTTAAGCCGCATTCTGGACATTCATAGATTCGGTCTCTGAGCGTTAAATCTTTTTTCAGTGCACCACACTTACTGCAGGTCTTAGAGCTTGCGTAAAATCTATCCACTTCCTGAAGTTTTCTATGTTTATATTCCATCTTGTATATAAGGTTATTCTTTATATTGTAAAAGCCAACATCGCTGATTGCTCTGGCCAGTTTATGGTTTGACATCATGCCTTTCACATTCAAATCCTCCATACAGAGGTATTCATAGTGATTGGCTAGAATCGATGTAATCTTTTGAGAAAAATCTTTTCGGATATTGGAGATGGAAAGATAGAGTTTACTTACCTTTCTGGAGTGTTTTATGTAATTGCGAGACAGTTTCGTCTTATCACCCTTGGCTCTTGGATGCTGCTTACGGTTCAGCTGTCTCTGTAATCTTGCAAGTCTTCTAAGTTTTGCTTTTAATGGTTTAGGTGATTCTATACTGATTCCGTCTGATAGCATCAGAGCTGATTTCAGTCCTAAATCAATTCCTGCTGCAGTATTATTCTGCACTGCTGCCTTATGTGTTCTACAGTATTCCTCTTCAGTTATTTCTATACTGAATGAGGCATAGATGCGGTCAGCTCTCTGTGAGATGGTTACTCCGTTGATATGACCGTTGAATCTTAGTTTTTCTTTGAGCTGAACATAGCCAAAATTTGGAATGTTCATATATTGTTTGGAACTTTGATTTTCTAATTTCTTTGAACAGGATTTTCCTGTTACAAGTTTTACCTGGTCACCGCCTATATAGAAGGAGCCATGCTGGTAACTCTTCTTTTTGAATTTTGGAAAGAATGCTTTTCGTTTTTTACTATTCTTCTTTACCTTGGTCTTCTTTCTCTTTTTTACATTTTCAAAGTAACTTTTTACGGACGTTCCGAAATTGACGAAGGTCTGCTGTGACGCATATTTTGTTACTTCATAAGTGAAGGGATATTTTTCCAGACGGATTGCATTGAATTCTTTTTTATAATCCTGCCATGTTGGCAGTTTAGGTTTGACAGGTGCTACTGTAGACTGGAGTGGTGATTTTTGATACTCTGCCAGCTCTCTGGTATATCTGTCCATAGCAGCCAAGTGTGCAACATAGTCTTTTTTAAACTTCGCAACACACCAGTTGTAGGCAAATCGTCTTACTCCAAAGGCTTTTCTGCAATAAGTGAAAAACTTATTGTTTGCCTTAAGCTCAATAACCTGTCCTACAATCATTCTTTTATGTTACCTGTCAGCTTCTGCTGCTTCTTTAATCTTCTCTAATAGTTTCTTATTCTTTTTACTTCTGCTTCCATACAGTCTGGCAGAAAAGACAGTTATTATTTCCAGAACATCCTTAGCTAAATCTTCCTCAAAACTAGGCTTATCTTCTCCGCTGTTTATAATAACCACTTCAACGCCTTTAGCTTCACAGATTGAAAATATAAGTTCCGCTCCGAATCGTAATAATCTGTCTTTGTGAGTAAGAACCAATCTTTTAACTTCATTACTGAGGATTTTGTTGATTAAAGAGGTCAGGCCCTTTTTGTAGTAATTCATGCCAGAACCTAAATCAGTAATCAGCTCATACTCATATCCATGTTCAGCACAGTATAATTCAAGCACCTGCGACTGTCTTTTTAAGTCTTCTTTCTGATCGTGACTACTTACTCTTGCATATGCAACGGTGTATCTGTTATCTGTCTGAACAGGTAATGTCTTACCTGAAAGAGAAAGAATATGTTCAAGACTGTATCTTCTGGTACCGCCGGGCGATATACTGTCAGGTTTTAATTTCCCTGACTTTTCCCAGTTTCTTAATGTCTGAACATGAACTCCTAATATTTTTGCAGCTTGTCCGATTGGAATAATTTTGTTCATGTAATAATAAACCTATAAAATTTATTAGCTATTATAAACTATTTATAGATTTAATAAAACAGTTAATTACCCTAGAAAGTCTATATTTACCGTGATTAAGATACATCTTTATCTACTCCTCGTTTTTTTGTAATTTCAATAAATTATTTTATTATTTGAATACAAATAATTATTAAGTTCAACCTCTCTCAAAAAACTAAGACATTTCTAATTTGTCTTTACCTATAATCGAAGTATCAATTAATAAAATTTAGAAGGAAAATCATATGAAGAAACTCTTTGTTCTGATTGGAATAGCTCTATCTGTTTTTTCTACCTCTGTATTTTCAGCAGTAGAAAACGATAAGAAATTTGATCATGTTGATTTGGTCATGATTCTGGATAAATCAGGCTCTATGCATGGAATGGAGAGCGATACCATTGGTGGCTTCAACTCGATGCTGGATAAACAGCGAAAGCTGGATGTTAAAACCGATGTGACCACGGTGCTGTTCAACAACAAATCCGACTATATCCACGAGAGAAAGCCTTTAAGCGATATAAAGAATATTACAGGTGATGATTACCTTCCTCAGGGAACTACTGCCTTGCTGGACTGTGTCGGAGAGACTATTGATAAGGTTTCTGGTTATTACGCAGTTAACGATAAGAAAAATAAAGTAATTTTTGCCATTATTACCGACGGCAAGGAAAACTCAAGTCATGAGTATACAAAGAAGATTGTAAAAAAACTGATTGAGGATAAGAAAGAAGCAGGATGGGAATTTATATTCCTTGGTGCCAATATTGATGCTGTATCAGAAGCAGGTTCAATCGGTATTACTTCTGATCGTGTTGTTCAGTACAAGGCAACAAAAATGGGCGTCAGAAAAAACTTTGATGCTGTTGCATCTTTTGCTGAGGAGGCTGTAGCAGGAAATTCAGTCTCTGATAACTGGAAGGAGAAGGCTGAACAGGATACGCCAGAGAACTAGTTTTTAACGAAGATCCTGCCGTTTTGGCAGGACTCTGCTCTAAGACTCTCTCTGCTTCTTCTTAAGCTGGGATATAACCAGACCGCCAATAGCCAGTGTCATTCCAATGGCACTGTATATGTTGAACTTCTCGTCAAGAATAAATACTGCACCAATAGCTGTTACCACAGGAATGCCGTAGATATAAACGTTGGTTTTCATCGAACCGATGTATTCAATGGATTTTGACCACAGAAAGAAGCTTAAAGATGAGGCCAGAAGTGCCAGAAAAGCGTAATTTATAAGATTAATCGGCTCTATAAGTCGGTCTGCCTTGATGCTGTAATCTTCCACCATTAAAGGTAAGGTCAGTACAACCGAGTAGAAGAAAGATTTTGTTGTGATGGTAAAGCTGGATACATGCAGTCTCTGCAGTTTAACAACATACAGACTGTAAAAGCCCCAGACCACAGCACTGCCGATGGCCATAAGATCACCTATTGGGTTGATGTTCATGGACATCGAACCGAATGAGAGGAAGAATATTCCGATTATTGCCACTACGAAGCCTATGAAGAAGTTCAAGGTAGGCTTATCTTTATCCAGGAAATAGTTCAGAAGCCCCACGAAAAAGGGTGCAGTAGAAACAATCAGACTGACATTGGCGGCATTTGAATATATGAGCGCGTTGTTCTCAAAGACAAAATAAAGGGTGATGCCAAAGAAACCTACCAGAGCAGAATAAAGCTCCACCTTCCAGGAAATGAACTTCAGTGACTTAGGACACACCACAAACAGTGCCAGGGTTGCAAGTAAGAATCTGTCAAATAGGATTTCAACCGGAGTAAAGTCTCTGAGCAGAATCTTGCTGCTGACAAAGGTAAGTCCCCATACCACTATGATGAAAATAGCATACAGATGCCCGATTATTATTTTAGATGTCATAAGTCCAACCTGTTTTCTGAGCTGTAATTGTAACATGATGCTCGGCTCTTATGACATTTGGGCTTTTTTTGATGCAGAAACGCCTTAATCAGAAACGGAGTGTTTAAAATAATCGACGAGTTCTGCTGTGGCAATTCTCTGTCCGCGAACCGCTTTTACACCAAGCTCTCGCATTTTTCTGATAGGACAGACTCCTTGAGGAATTTCCTTAAGAACTTTGAGTTTCACTGCCTTTTTCATCTTAAGATTCCGATCCTGATACTCATATGGAATATCAGTCTCAAGCACCTCGCAGACAAACCTGATTTCAGATAGAGGACTGGTTACGTAAATAAAGGCTGTATCTCCCACAGTGAGTCTGGAGCTCTGCTTCCAGAGTACCTCCTTTTGGGAAGAGAAATAATCGATGACATCAAAGAAGTCTGGATTTGCAGGAATAATCCAGTGTTCTTTCTGTCCTTCAATTCTGGTTTTCCCTCCTCCTACCGCAAAGGAACGGCTTTTGTCGATGAGCGAAAGGATGAACTCATCATCAAGAGATTCATCAAGAATTATACTGATCCAGTGGGCACGGTTCATGTGATAGCCAGGATATACTCCTCTTACTTTCAGCAGTTCCTGCTCTGAGTTCTCATCGATCTTAAGATTAATGACTTCAACTATTTCATCTTTCTGTCTACCGGTGCATTCCTTATCTACAAGAGAGCGCTTAAGATTCATGATGAGAGCGTACCATTTCCTGTTTGCAGGATATCTGAAGACTCCATATGTAGGCAGTTTTGCAAATGGATAGTCAGGTTTTTCCTGATATTTACGCTCAATACTGTAGGTTAGACGGTTGGACTGAGGCTTTAAAAATGGATTGGAGCGAAAGCATTTTGATGCAATGTTCTTAAGAATCGCAGTATAGGCTGTTCTGACTTTTGCTACATATGCTCCGGTCTGATTCTCTACATGAATCAGAATGTATTCCTCATCTGTGGCATTATCGATAACCTTTCCTCTAACTTTTCCGTCAGAGGAAATTAAAATTTGTGCCTTAAAGGCGCTATTAAGAAAGTCTTTGGAATAAAGATAGCCCTGTTCAGTTTTCATAAAGCCGTAAGAAATGAGCTCTGACTCTATTACTGTCTTTCTTTCAAATATTTTTGCTTCAATATCCATATGGCACCTTAGGAGGATGATCTTTTAATAATCCTATCAGATAAGATGAGGAATGTTGCAGTGGATATTGATGGAAGCAAAAAAAATGCTGGTTTGAAAACCAGCAGAATTTGCTTGGAGTAGAGATTATTCAGGATGTTTTGTTAAATAATCCTCAAATTCAGGTGATCTGGACCAGTATTTAATCCCCCAGTTCTCAAAATTCCACTCCTCCATGTAGGAGTTGCATTCGTAGTCAACGTAGTAAATCTGATGCTCTCTGATTACAAAGTTGGTCGGAAAATAATCGATATTCAGTCCGCTGTTTCTGGCATTATCAGCCATTTCACGTACCTGAGGCAGATATTCCTCTACACTGATATCATTTTTTACCAGATCAAAAATAGTCTCACCCTCAATGTACTCCTTTACGATTCTCTCGTTTGCAACATCGATGTCGACCATGCGGGGGATTCTGATACCGGCACTGGTAAGACGCTCATAATCATTTTTCTCGGCTTCAATCTTGTTGCCGAAGGTGTAGTAGTCGCATGGCTCATGGTGAATCTGCTTTAGAACAAACTGTCTGTGCTCGCTGTCCTCTGCAAGGTAGGAGTAGCCGCCTTTGCCATGACCAAGGAGTTTTAAGATAGAGTAGTCTTTCCCGTTTACACTAATTTTTTCCATAATCAGATCATCTCTTGGAATATCTCTTCAGGAATTTATAGAGTTATTTTAGGATGGAAATACAATTAAATCTTACAGAATAAAGTGTACGGAATTCGCTTTTTTATCAGTTTCGAGAGTCTAATTTTCGCTGTGAACCTCTGTTCTTCCAGACTCTGAAAATAAAAATCCTGAGGCCCTTCATTAATTACCTCAGGATTTGTAAGAGAGAAGATTAGAATCTGTTAGCTTCCCTTACTCTTGTCATACTTGAAGCTGTCACTTGCTTCTTTAGCCTTGTCAATGTTCTCAAGAACACCCTCTGCAGGATTGAAGCCGTTGTGAAGTGACTCAATAGCATTGATGATGGTTGTTGACAGAATATCAGGATCAAACTTCGCAATAAAGCCGTTGGCGCCTGCTCGTTTAAGCATACTTTCGTTGAATACACCGGAAATGGAAGTATGCAGAATTACATAGATTTCCTTTAAAAGAGGATTATGTCTGATTGCTGATGATAAAGAGTATCCATCAAGCTCAGGCATCTCAACATCGGAAATCAGAAGCTCAATTTCACTGAGTTTTCCTTCTGCCTGGTATTTGTTGATAATATCAAGAGCCTGTTTGCCGTCATGAGCTTCAATTGCTTCAAGACCAAGACTCTTAACGGTATTTACAGTCTGCTTTAACGCAATCTTAGAGTCATCAGCTACCAGAATCTTGGCGTTAGGTCTGATGATTTCCTGCAGATGAGCCTTAACATCATCAGGATGATCGGCAATAACCTTCTTGTCTGGAGAAATTTCAGAAAGGATTTTCTCAACGTCGATGATTTCAACAAGCTCCTTGTCAAATTCGGTTACCGCCACAAGATAGGACTTCTGACCTACACCCTGAGGTGCCGGTTTGATTTTATCCCAGCTGATATCGACAATTCTTTCAACTCTGTTTACCACGAAGCCCTGAATTGACTTGTTGTATTCGGTCATTAAAAGCAGCTGCTTATCCAGATTTCTGGTTACAGGTCCGCCCATGGCAAAGCTTAAATCAATAACAGAAGAGGTAATGCCTCGTGCGTCGATTACACCGATAACCGACTTATGAAGCTTTGGCAGAACTGTTATAGGTGGGCAGTGGACGATCTCCAGAATCTTGAATACATTCAGGCCGTAAAGCTGAGGATTATTTGGTAGTCTGAACAGAAGCATCTCCATGCGGTTCTGTCCCACGATACCTGTTTTTTGTTCGATACTGTCTATCAGTCCTGCCATGTTCTTTCACCAAACTATCTATTGAAAAAACCTGAAAAAATCATCTGGATCTATCAAATTATAGATATAGAGCGGAAGTTTGCCCCTATTTTTTTCAGGTTATTTGAAATTGCTCAGAAAAACTTAATGCTTATGCTTAAAATCGTTTTGAAACCTTGAAGTTAGAGTGTTAACGGCAGTTTTGATGTGTATCTTTATGTTTTTTAAGATTTTTACTGAAAATTGCCTAATATGCTGTGCGTCGTCTCCAAAAAACGAATTCCATTTCTTGCGAAAAAAACAAAAAACAGCTTTTATTAAAGAAAAAAATAAAAAAAACAGCAAACATACATACGGAGATAGCAATATGTGTAAAGTACGTATCACTGTTGTGAAAATCGCAAATCATGAAGATTTGTCTGAAAAGTACGAGCTTCCTCAGGATGAGCCATGTCCTATGAGTGAAGGAATGATGTTCACTGTGGATGATTTCACAGCAAAGCCTCGTGAGATCTGTGAAAGTGCCTGGCAGACACTGACTCCTTTCATTATGACTTTAGTCAGCGGGGGAAAGAAAATCTACGGCAACTGGATGAAGAATCCAAAGTCAGCCATGATTTCATGCAATGACGGTTTCAGACCGGTAAGCTTTCTACTCGAAGCGGTAGATTAACAATCTCCGCTTTAATTTTTTCCATATTGCTACTTCTGTCACCCGGTTTTTTCTGATTTTTGAAATATGCCTCTGAAAATTCAGAAAAAATCATTAATGATAGAAGTAGATGTCCTGTCCTCTCTAATTTCTATTGGTTATTCAGGTTTAAAGAGGTGTTTATGCTTGTCGAGTCGTTCAGAAAATTTATAAGAATCAGTATTCCTCTTGCCGCTGGTTTAATTCTTTCAGCCTGCGCAACACATACCGCCAAACTGCCTCCATCATTAGAAGATCTAAAACCTGACAGACCAGGCTGGTACCCTCAGTTTGAGGATAAGGCTCAGTATCCGGATTTTGTTGAGCTGTTCCCTGCTCCTCCTGCAGAGAATTCTCCTATCTTTGCAAATGACAAGAAGGTATTCAAGGACACAAGAAAACTCAAGGGAACTCAGGTCTGGTATGATGCTGCAAAATTCGCCAGGATTGACCCTGAAGTCCTGATTGAGTATTTCTCTCCAGTGATGAGCCGTAAGATCACAAAGGAGGAAACTCCATGGACCTATTACATCATTGCCCGTATTATCGCTGATGTGGCCGGCTCCGGTACCCGAGATATCAAGCACCACTACAAGCGTGTACGTCCTTTCGTTTACTTCAATACCGGCACCTGCTCAACTAAAGAGGATGAAGAGGCTCACAGAAAGTCCTACTCCTATCCTTCATCTCATGCCGCATACGGGCAGGCTTTAGCTCTGATCCTGACCGAAATCGATCCAGCCAATCAGGCTAAGATTGCTAAAAAGGGTATTGAGTATGGTCAGTTCCGTGTAGTCTGCGGATTCCACTGGGATTCTGATGTAAATCTTGGTCGACTGGTAGCAAGTCATGTGGTGGCAAGACTACATACCAATATGGAATTTATCGAAGCCTTAAAGAATGCCAAGGCTGAATTTGGTCACCAGACAAGATAAAACTATTACTTCATCTGACTTTACAGGATCTTATTCTTTGGCTTTGTGAGGATAAGATCCTTTTTTAACTACATAAGGACTGCTTATGAAACGCTCTGAAATCAATAAAGTCATTAAGGATATGGAAAAGCTTCTTAGGGAGTGTCATTTCTATCTGCCTGAGTTTGCTTCCTGGAGCCCTGACAAGTGGAAGAACCTTAAATCTGATGCCAGGGAAATTGTGGATAACCGTCTGGGATGGGATATTACCGACTATGGTACCGGTAAATTCAGGGAGTATGGATTCTCTTTGTTCACCATCAGAAATGGAAATGTCAAAGATCCTCAAAGATATCCAAAGCCTTATGCGGAGAAGGTACTGATGCTTTATCCTGGTCAGTTCGCACCTACCCATTATCACTGGAACAAGATGGAGGATATCATCAACCGTGGCGGTAACGATATCTATATTACAGTCTGGAACGGCAATGATGAGAATCAGAAGCTTGATACTGATGTGACCGTATCCTGCGACGGAGTTCTTAAGACTGTACAGGCCGGAGGAAAGATTCTTCTGCATCCTGGCGAGAGTATCACCATTACCCCATATCTGTACCACAACTTCATTACCAACACCTCAGGTGGACCTGTTCTTCTGGGGGAGGTCTCAATGTGCAATGATGATGAGAACGACAATAACTTCTATGACAAGATTGGTCGCTTCCCTGAGATTGAAGAGGATGAGGAACCATACAGACTTCTGTGCTTTGAGTATCCAAAAATCAGGTAAATAGAAATCTTTAAGTGTGATAATTGGAGAGCCTGTGCAACTGTATGTCTGTATCAGGCTCATCTCTTATCAAAGGATTTTTTTGAGGAATGGTCAATCCATGAAAGAGCAGACAGAGAACGAGTTAATCTCCGAGAGCAGCCGAGATAGGGTAATAGTTAGAACAAGTGTGGTCGGAATTATTGTTAATGTCCTTCTGGCAGCTTTTAAGGCTGTCATAGGTATCATGTCCAATTCCATCGCGGTTATCCTTGATGCTGTAAACAATCTTTCTGATGCCTTATCCTCTATTATTACCATTGTTGGAACCAAGCTTGCTGGAAAGCTTCCTGACAGAAAACACCCTTTAGGCTACGGACGTATTGAGTATCTGAGCGCGATGATTGTGTCAGGTATTGTTCTCTATGCAGGTATCACGGCAGCTGTTGAATCAGTCAAAAAGATCATTGAGCCTCAGACTCCTGAGTACAGTGTAACCTCCATCGTCATCATTGCGGTTGCTGTTATCGTTAAAATTGGTCTTGGAAAGTACGTAAAAGGGCAGGGCGAGAAGGTAAACTCAGGTGCGTTGGTTGCATCAGGTGCCGATGCTCTTTTTGATGCGGTTCTATCTGCATCTGTTCTTGCCTGTGCACTTATCTTTATCTTTACAGGATATTCATTAGAAGCCTATGTCGGTGCCTTAATCTCCGTATTTATCATCAAGGCCGGTATTGAGATGATGATAGAGATGGTCAATGAGATTCTTGGAATCAGAGCAGATAAGGAGAAAACCGCCAGAATCAAGAATCTCCTTAAAGAGGAGCCAGAGGTCAGAGGCGCTTATGATCTCATCATGTATAACTATGGACCAGAGAAGGATTTTGCCTCTGTTCATATTGAGCTTCCTGATTACATGACCGCAAGAGAAATCGACAGGCTAACCCGCAGACTTGAGAGAAAAATCTATCGTAAGACCGGTGTTATATTAGCTGGAGTAGGTCTTTACTCCTACAACACCACTGATGATTCAGCCTCAGTTATCCAGAAGGAGGTTCTCTCTCTTGTAACCGCACATGACTGGTGTGTGCAGATGCATGGTTTTTATGTTGATCCTGAAGAGAAGGAAATGTCCTTTGATGTGGTTCTAAGCTTTGATATTGAACCTAAGAAAGGTGTTTCCATAATCTATGGAGAAATTCTTAAAAAGTATCCTGACTATCACATTGAGATTACCCCTGATGTGGATGTTTCTGACTAGATAGCAACGCCCTTGATTTGAAGATGATTATTTGAATTACTGTCAGAGAATATAAAAAATAGTTACAATCTTCACATAAGAATTCAATAGAACCAGTTACAGGCTTGAGGATATCAGAATCATTTTTATGCTCAGAAATGTATGGAAATATTTCGGATTGGAGATGTCTTTTCTATGAATTCTGTAAATCTCTCAAAACTTGTAAAACTCACTGCTGTTGCTGCTGCATGTTTCATGCTCTCAGCATGTTCCTCATCAAAACAGCTTCCTCCTGAAGTTGATGCATAAGGTGCGGGAACAGGCGGTTCTCATGCGGTATTCCCTCATTTTCTGGACAAGAGTATGTATCCAGACTACAGAACTGTAGTTGTTGCGCCTCCTGCTAAAGGCTCAGCTCTGTTTAAGAATGATGTGAAGATCTACAAGGAAACAAGAAAACTTAAGGGAACTCAGGCCTGGACAGATGCAGCCGCTGGTGCAAGTCTGAGTGCTGATTACATGAGTGAGTTCTATTCTCCTGCCTTTGGTATTGAAATCTCAAAGGAAAAGACTCCTTGGACCTATTATAAATTATGCGGGCGTGAAAAACCACGGTTTTAGCCGTGTGGATGATAGCCCGCATTATCTTTAAGTATGTGTAGATAAAAACTATAGACATATACAAAAAGTATGATAATATGTATACATGAATAACATGTATAAGCATACAAAGAGAACGGTATCATTGTTAAACTATCATTTTGTGTTTTGTCCAGGATTTCGCAGATAGATATTTAATCACGCAGTTACTTTGTAAGTACAGCAGGAAAAGTCAGTTCTGAAACAATTAAATGGTACGTTGATACCCAAAAAACAAGACCTTAGCAAAGAGTATGAATAAAGGCGTAATATTTAGAGCATATCCAAATAAAGTTCAGCAGGAGTTAATCAATAAAACTCTAGGCTGTTCACGCCTTGTATATAACAAAGGGCTAGCTTTCAGAAACGAGAAGTATGCAAAGGGAGAAAAAGTCGGCTATAACCAGACTTCAGCCATGCTTACAGCAATGAAGAAAGAGGAAAAATACTCTTTTCTAAATGAGGTAGATTCTATAGCACTGCAACAGTCTCTTAGAGATTTAGAGAAAGCATTTGTACGTTTTTTTGAGAAGAAAGCCAACCATCCAGTATTCAAAAGTAAGCACCACTATCAGTTAAGCTACAGAACAGTAAATCAGAAAGGTAATAATAAAGATTCAATCCGCATCGAAGGAAACAGAATCAGACTTCCAAAGCTTGGCTTCCTGAAAATCAGGCAGTCAGTGGAAGTCGGACATATCAACAATGTTACAGTCCGCAGAACAGCTGCAGGAAAGTATTTTGTAATACTGAATGTTGATTTTGAGCCAGAGAAGCTTGAGTCAAGTTCCAATTTCACAGGAATTGACGTAGGTATCAAGAGCTTTTATACAGACAGCAATGGTAATGTGGTGAACAATCCTAAATATCTGGAAAAGTCACAACAGAAACTCAAACGTGAACAGAGAAAGCTCTCACGCAATAAAAAGAATTCTAAGAATAGACAGAAACAGAGATTAAAGGTAGCACGAGTTCATGAGAAGATAGCAAATCAGCGTAATGACTTTATTCATAAAATCACTACAAAGCTAGTCAGCGAAAACCAAGTGATAGCGGTAGAGGATTTGAATATAAAGGGAATGCTGAAGAACCATAAGCTTGCAAAATCTATTTCAAGTGTAGCCTGGTCAAAATTCTTTGAGACTCTTGAATATAAAGCTGAGTGGTACGGTAGAAAGGTAATCAAAGTACCTACCATGTATCCTAGCTCTCAGACGTGCTCAAAGTGCGGATATAAGAATACTCTGGTAAAGAATCTCTCAGTTAGAGAATGGGAATGCCCATGCTGCCACGGCTACAAGGCCATCCTGAATAAAGGCTTGTCAGTAGCCTGAAATACTGACAATACCGTAGGGCATACGGAATTTTAAGTCTGTGCTGAAAAGCTGGAGGAGCAATTCTCCAAGAGATCGTGTAAGACGTAGTTCGCTATGCTGTGGTCTATGAAACAGGAATCCCACGACTTCAGTCGTGGGAGTGTCAACTGATTAAGAGAGTAATCGGTGATGCTATCGATGGCGGTACCCGTACTCCTAAGAAGGTCTACCAGAGAGTTAGACCTTATGTGTACTTTGGTGAAAGAACCTATTCTACTCAGGAAGATGATGATAAGCATGTAAACTCAGGTTCATATCCATCTGGACACAGTTCCTACGGTTATCTTCTGGCTCTGATCCTGTCTGAAATCAATCCTGCAAATCAGGATGAGATCTATAAGTTAGGCATTAAGTACGGCTATAACCGTGTAGTCTGCGGTTTCCACTGGCAGTCTGATGTGGAGATGGGAAGACGTATTGCGGCCTATGTAAATGCAAGACTTCATGCAGATAAGGATTTCATGACTGCTTTAGCTAATGCAAAGGCAGAGTTTTCTGCGGCAAAGAAGTAGTATTCAAATAAGAGAAGTACGTGAGTGATCCAGATTATCTAGTAGGTAGTCTGGATTGTAAAGTAGACTTTATTCTTGACATCTGTTACCCCAAAAAAAATGAAATTAGTTTGGCTACAAAGAAAAATAAGCCCCGCTAAATTGCAGGGCTAGATACAATAGTACTATCTCGTTTTTAGTGCATCATACCACTAAACACAGAAAATCGCCCCCATACAATTTCTCTTGTTTTCTTGTTAGAGGATATCTTTGTTGCTTAGTCATTATGTATAACGTTCATTAAAAACATAATATTAGTTATACATAAGCTTTTCTAATGTGCCTAAAAAATATTATGGGATTATTCAAGCCATGAATGAATTCTATCCCAAGCTAACTCACAGATTCTTTCTCCTCTATTTTTTACTGAGTCCTTATTCCAGTTTTCTTCAAAATTAGAAATAGCTTCAGCAAAGACTAGATATTTCGTTGACTGTGCAGCTTTCTGAATTTTTTTAACTTCTCCCTTAAATTTCTCATCAAGCGATTGCGCTAATTTTTCAGATTCTTCTTGTGTTTTTGAAGCTAATATTTTGTAGCAAAGTCGTTTTGTTTCCCAATTTGCATTTGATATAACAGCATTTTCAATCATTGGGAGTAATGTTAAATTTCCGATAGAGTCAACAACATCTTGGTTTTCGGTATATATATTATTTTCTGCCCAATGAACAGGACTTTCTGGCGCTATATGTTCAATTGTTTTATATAAATCATTGTTCCAAGAATCTAATGTTAAATACGAATCTAAACCTTCCTTACCCTTTTTTCTTAAGTATGGAATATTTTCATCGATAACTGTTTTATCCTCAGCTGCTAGCAGCATAAATCTTGTAAATTGCTTGCTAATAGAATATAGCGGTAAGCTCGATGCTTTTGCTATCCAGTCACTCTTTGACTTAATTTTTCCGTCTATATTCAATATTTCCTTAAAGGCTTCTTTTAGAGTCTTAATACTTGGTAATTCATTACATCCATTTTCTTTTGTGCATTTTGCTGCCAATCCGTTAAATAAGACAAGTGAACTACCCGCATCTACAAATCCATTTTTCATTAGATTTCTGTGTTTTGCATCGATGCTGTCGGTTGTTGTCCTAGAAGTCCTCCAGAAGAAGAAAAAGGCAGTGACAACCTTGATTAGATCAAGAAAATCCTTTAGTTTTTGTTGATCATTTTCAGAGTGAACGAATCTTCCATAATATCTAGATAATAATGGCAACACAATTGTATGATTCAAATCAGATAGGACATTTAAACAGAGTTTAACCTCATCTAATTCTGTTTTACTAATACTGATATTTTCTAAACTATTGAAGAATGTATTTTGCTTCCATACAGAACTGTAAAAGTTAGCTGTATCTGCCATTACTGTTAAAAAGTCGATTTTAATTTCGTCTGGACTATTATCAAATTCTCCTTTTAGGTAAAGTCGTTGCTCATTAATCCTGCTTGTGAGTTTTTTTCCAGAAAAAGCTAATGCGAAGGAAATTAGAAACTCAGATGTATTCTTATCTTTCTTAGGAAGGCTCTCAATATATTCTGTAACGGAATCAAATAGTTTTTGAGCCTCAGAGCCATTGTAATTCTCTTGGCCTTTCCATGAGATAATTTTTGGTTTAAATGTTTCTAATGCTGTTAGAGGGGCGCCTGTTGTATTAAGCGATTCAAAAATATCGAATGCATATTCTTCGTTTTTAGCGGTTATAACAGTTAAACTAATTCTGTTCAGAACAAAGTAGGAAAAAACAATAAGTCTAACTAATGAGTTAAAGTCCCTATTTTCTTTAGAGTTATCCTTTAATAGTTCAATAACTTGATTTGGTACATCCTTATCACTTAAAAGCGATGAAAGAGATGCATCTGCTGCTAAGGCTCTTGAAATTGCTTCGAAGGATGGAACTTCATCAATTTCTGAATTATCATTATCTTCGGATGCGGACTCATAAAATGTGTTTATAAGCTTTTTGAGTATTAAAGCTCCATTTAAAAATGTTTCTTTATTATTCTTGGGTTTTCCTTTTTGTGTATTAAATGTTTTTTCAAAATCCTCAATTCCTTTTAGCTCAAAAAGTGGATCTGAATTTTCTGGATTTATTGTTTTTGCGGTAAAATTATAAATAAATTCTGCAATAGGAGATGTATATTCACCCCTTTCCCTATGCCAGGTATCTTCGTAAGACCTTGTCATTCTCGGATACCACTTAAACAGTCCAACTCCAAAACTTTGCTTTTCAGATACACATTGAGATAGTCTATCCATTACGTCTATGCAGTTTTTATACAGCCAAGATAGGTGACTATTTTCTTCAGAATATTCTGGAGTTTTAATTGAGTTATTTTTATCTGAGAATTTTGATATAAAACCTTTTTCAATTTTTATATATAAACAAATAATTAACATGATTAATGATGTTAATCGTTGTTGTCCATCAATAATGGTCATCACTTTATTTGGAAGCCCACTTTTATTTGCAGGGATAACCGTTGCATTTGTTGTGTCATGAATAGCGATAATTGATCCTATAAATGTTGCAGTAGCTTCCGATTCACTATTGCTTTCAGAGAACAATTTAAAGCCATGAATAGTATCTGTTATCAGCTTTGTTAATTCTTGTTTCCCCCATGTGTAAGGGCGTTGATATGATGGAATATATAGTCCTTGCCCTCTTTCGCCTAGAAATTGCGAAATACTCTTTGATTCAGCGCTGAAAATATCCTTAATTTCTAGCAGTTGTTTCATAGGAAAGAATTACCTCATTAGTGATTAATATTGTCTATTTTCAAATAGTTGGTTTAAGAATTGATGGAATATCCATTAATGGTACTAATTATTTTATGATATTAGTACAAAATCAAGATGTTAATCTTAAAAAGTTTTTTTGTCTGATTGTTTTGTTAGAAAAATAGAAGCAATTCCTTTATTCTTGAACTTTTTTTATTAAGATTCGATTGTTCACTTGAAATGATGTTGGTATGTTGTTATCTGCATTTGTTTATAGCGTCTTTATTGGAAAGGCTTCCTTTTGACAAATCCTGTTTTTCTTTGTTATTGAGTTTCTATATTTGAGTCTACATATGATCGATTTTTTATTATTTCTAAATAAAGTTCCTGTATAAGACTAATTAGAAATGTATTATTCAGCAGAAAAAATTTATCAATTTTATTGTGACTCATGAATATACCATGAGACATCCACAACTTACTTCTAGTTAATATATTGTTTTCTCTTGTTGTTTTTTATCTATTCAAAAACAATGTAATTTGATGTATTGAAATTTTTACGATAATTCAGAAATCTGTTATTTACTGTTTAACAATAACTTTTGTAAGTAATAATGAAGAAACAAAGTAGAGCTATCAGATAAAAATAATCAGGATTGTTTGGGAAATTTGTTTTATTTTTAAGTAAATTATAGATTCGTTAAAAACTAAGTTATAGATCCAATACTGGATCTATATGTTATATAATGAAATAAAGATTTGATGCTAAGTGAAACAGAATGTGGTGCGATAACTGTAAAAGAGAGACTCCTTTAGATAAGTGCGAGATATGTGGAAAGGAAACGGAACAAGAAGTTCCTCAGGAAATATTTTGGTGTGAGCATTGTTGTGCTCCTATAATTGTTCCTGTAAATTTGGACAAGAACAATTGTAAATGTCCAAAATGTTCATCTAAAATCAAATACTTATCTTCTGATCTAAGACCTGTTTTCCCTGAGGAAAGACTTCTTATCGAGATTCTTCTTGCAGAGCCTTTTGCTTATGCAAAATGTTCAGTATGGGCAAACTCAAACAGGTACTACGTTGATGGCAAATCAAAAGTCTTAACCGCAAAACATTTCAATATAAAAGATGTTGACTTCATCATTGAAGCTATAAATCAGAATAAACGGGAGAATGAAGAAAAGTATTATCCAATTTTTGAGGATCACATAAAAAACTATCTAGAAATCAATTCTGATAGACTTCATTACATAGAGAATGAAGCTTTTTCGTTTATTCAGAATGTTTCTCAGAAATACACTATTGAACAACTTATGATTTCTTTTTCAGGCGGAAAGGATTCAACCTGTGTAGAAGATCTTGCCGTCAGAGCTTTAAGTAATCCTAGTATTGTTCATGTGTTTGGAAATACTACTTTGGAATTTCCTTATACATATCAATATGTTGATAGATTTAGAAAGAATAACCCTAAGTCAATTTTTAAAGTAGCTAAAAACAAAGAAAAGGATTTTCTTGATGTTTGCGAGGATATAGGGCCACCTTCTCGTGTTATGAGGTGGTGTTGCACTATGTTTAAAACTGGACCTATTACTAGAGTAATTAACAATGTATATGGTCAGGGAAAAATACTAACGTTTTATGGTGTTAGAAAATGCGAATCAGCAAGCCGTAGTAAATACAATCGACTTGAAGAACACTCAGAGTCAATGAAGATTCAGAAGCAATCTGTTGCATCTCCCATTTTCTATTGGTCTGATTTTGACGTGTGGCTATATATCCTGGGTAATGATCTAGATTTTAATGACGCCTACAGATTAGGATATGACAGAGTCGGCTGTTGGTGTTGTCCTAACAATGGAGCAAGATCTCAGTTTTTATCAAGAATATATATGCCTGAGCTTTCAAAGAAATGGAGAGATTTCTTAATAGATTTCTCCAAAAAAATAGGCAAACCAGATCCTGAGGTATATGTCGATTCTGGTAAATGGAAAGCAAGGCAAGGCGGAAGTGGTTTAGCTTCTGCTGAAGATGTAAAGATTAAGTATACAAACTGCACAACAGAAGAAAATGCAAAGATTTACCAATTAAACAAGCCTTTTGATGATTCTTTGCTAAATCTTTTTGTTCCTTTGGGGAAGATTTCAAAGGAGCTAGGAAGGAAACTCATTAAAGAGGTAATTGTTTTAGATGTTAAGACGAATATGCCTATTATTTCTATCCAACCATTTAGTAGTCAAGAATCAGAGTATGCAGTAAAAATTAAAACCATGAATTTGAAGGATCATGAATCTCTTCAAAGAATGGTTTCTTATCAGATAAGAAAATATAATGCTTGCCGACGTTGCTTGAAATGTGAATCTATTTGTAAGTATGGAGCAATCACAATTAAAGCAGGTTCTTATCACATTAACGAAGAGAAATGTCGTCATTGTAAAGCTTGTGTTTCACAAAAATATCTGAGTGGTGGTTGCTTAATGGACAAGTATCTTAGAACAATTAAATTTGAGCAAAGGTAATAATATGAAGTTCAGAGCTCACGAGACGTTCTTTATAAGAAAAGGTTGGCTTTTTAAAGGTCTAAAAAATGTTGTTGCTGATTCAAGTCTTTTTATTAGAAAAGATAAAAATCCAGTTGATACATTAGGTTTAGGCTCTAATATGGTTAAGTCCTTAAGATATTGGCTTCAAGCGACAGGACTTACAGAAGAAGATTCAAAGAAAAGAATAAAAGATCAGCATCCTACTGAGCTTGGCAAGATTATTTTTGAAAACGATCGTTACTTTGAAGAAATAGGAACACTTTGCTTGATTCACTACAAGTTAGCTTCCAACAAAGATTCAGCAACGTCTTGGTTTTATTTTTTTAATGAATTTAGATTAACTGAATTTCAAAAAGAAGATTTTTCCTTAGCTATACAGAATTATGTGCAAATGAATGATTCATCTCAAGTTGCTCAATCTTCTTTGGATGATGATTTCAATTGCATTATTAATTCGTATGTCTTAAGAAAAAAGCTGAATCCTACAAGAGTGAATCCTGAGAGTAACATCGAATGTCCTTTAGATGAATTAGGGCTCGTAGAACTCGTTACAGGAAGTAAAGGAAAAGACAGGGTTTTTAAAAAAGTTCCTCCAAAGAAGGGGGTGATCCCTCCTCTAATTCTGCTAGCGGTTCTTCGAGAAATAAACAGAGATAAAAATGAAATTAGAATATCCGATCTATTAAATGGTTCTGGAAATATTGGCAAAATTTTTAATTTAGACGTCGTTTCTCTGTATAGGGAACTAGAAATTCTTTCTAAAAAAGAGCTTATTGACATAATAAGAACAGCAGGTCTAGATCTTATAAAAATAAAAACAGACAAAGATTTTTATGGTTTAGTCAGAGATTATTATGCATCATTGAACGGGAAATAATAATGAGTAATACATTTGATTTTATAAAGATAGAGCCTGGTTTTCAAAAATCAGTTAATCTTGCATATGATCTTTCTGATGACTCAAAAGTATCTGATTTTATCCCTTCAAAAGCAGCTGTTGATGTCATAGAAAAATTAGTATTAAGTACACATCCAACCTCAACTCAAAGAGCTCATATTCTTATTGGGCCTTATGGAAAAGGAAAATCGCACGTTATATTAGTGCTTTTATCGCTGTTGCGAGAAAAAGACCAGAGTCAATTCAATAAATTACTAGCCTTTATTAAAAGCTATAATCCTGAATTATTTAATTACGTTAATGTTTATCTGAATTCAGAACAAAAGCTTCTCCCTGTAGTAGTTCAAGGAAGCAATAATAGCCTTGCTCAATCATTTTTAAATGCTATTCAAATAGCTCTAAGAGATGCTGAATTTCAAGAATTAATGCCTGACACTCATTTTGAGTCTGCGGTAAAACATATCAAAAACTGGCAGGAAAAATTCCCTGAAACAGCAAAGAAATTTGAAGAACAGATTGAACCTGAAAGTTTAGATAGTTTTGTATTAAGACTGAAACAATTTGATAATGAAGCATATGAAACCTTCGTAAAGCTTTATCCAATACTGTCTTCAGGAGGAGTTTTTAATCCTTTTGGCGGGGTTGATGTTGTTGAACTATACGAAAATGTGGCATCTTCCATCGCAATAAAGGGATATAACGGAATATTTCTTGTTTACGATGAATTTAGTAAATATCTTGAATCTAACATTGGCGATACGTCTGTTTCAGATATAAAAATGCTTCAGGATTTTGCTGAAAAATGTAATCGCTCTGGAAAGACTCAGCTGCATCTTTTACTAATTGCCCATAAGGACATTGAGAACTATATAGATCGTTTACCTAAAAATAAGGTGGACGGATGGAGAGGTGTATCTGAGAGATTTACTCACATTGAAATGCAGAGTAATTATGATCAGATATATGATGTTATTGGACAGGCAATATATAAAGTTCCAGATGGATATAAGAAATATTGTGACAAAAATGAAGAGCTGTTTAATGCTCTTTCAAAAATAGTAAAAGAACAACATCTATTCTCTGATTTGTCTGAAGAGCAGCAGGATCATATTCTTCTTTCATGCTACCCTTTGCATCCTCTAACTGCATATATTTTACCTAGACTTTCAGAATTGGTTGCTCAGAATGAAAGAACATTATTTACATTCATATCTGACAGCGGAAAAAATACATTATCCTTCTTGATAAAACAGGCTGTAGAAACAGGACAAGAGTCTTTCTTAGTTTCTCCTGATGCTCTGTATGATTACTTTGAACCATTATTTAAAAAAGAAGTATATACATCAGAGATTTACAAGTACTATTCTCTTGTGAATTCAATTCTTGTTAAGGTTAAAGAAGACGAACTACAGTGTAAGATTGTAAAGACCCTTGCTCTTATTTATTTGATTGGTCGTTTTGAAGTTATTGAGCCTCTTTTACATACAATAATTGAAACATTTAACTATAAATACTCTTCTAAAACTATTACAAATGCCGTTGAGACACTTGAAAATAAGAAATTTGTAATATATGCAAGAAAAAGCAATGGCTATTTAAGACTGAAATCACCATCCACGAGCAACGTTCAATTAAGTATTGAAAAGGCAATTGCTAAAGTAAAGACTCATTCACTTTGCCAGGGGATTCTTCAGGAATATGCCAGTGATCTTTATCTTTATCCAACAGCATATAATGAAGAGCAGGAAATAATCAGATATTTTGATTTTAGATTTATTTCTGCGTCAGATTTAACTGATGTGACAAACTGGGAAAGCAAGCTATCTTTATCAAATGCTGATGGCGTTGTTTATGCAGTTATTGCTCAAAAACCAGATGAAATTAAGCAAGCTAAGCAATATATTACAGAACATACTTCTGCGGTTCAAAGAGCTGTGTTTATTACCCCTAAGAAGCATTTCTATATAGAAGATATTGCATATAAATACAAGGCAATTTCAGAGCTATTAACAGAATATAAGGATGATGAAGCAATGGTAACTGAGCTTGAAATCATCTTTGACGATTTAGATGAAGTTCTAAATACATACCTAGAATCATATTTAAGGCCAGAAAATGGATTATCATCATTCTATTTATGTGGCACTAAAAAGAAAGTTCTAAGAAAATCTCATCTAGCAAATCTTCTTTCAGATATATGCAGAAATGTATTTAAAAAAACTCCTCGCATAAATAACGAGACTATTAACAAAAACATTCTTCCTACGACAACTATAAATAGCAGAAATCGTGTTGTAAAAGGCATTTTAGCTACTAATTTTAATCCAATGTTAGGATTGAATAGTTCAAGTCAGGACGGAGCTATTGCAAGAAGTGTTCTTTGTGAAACTCATATTTTGGAGAATTTCAGTGAATCGCCAAGAATCGCATCAGATACAGATATTCAGGAGAAAAATAAGGACGTCAATGAGAATGTCTTTAATGTACTTACTGTAATTCGCAGGTTCTTTAAAGATAGTTCAAAAAAGTCTAAATGTTTCTCTGAACTTTATGATGAATTAACAAATCCTAATGAAGAGATTGGCTTAAAAAAAGGCGTTATTCCTATATTTATCGCGGTTGTTATGCACGAAATGCAAGGTGAAGTAACCTTGTTCGAGGGGGATAAAGAGATTGAAATAAATGAATTAGCTTTATCTGCTCTAAATGAGAAACCTGAACACTTTTCTGTAAGAGTTGAAAAATGGTCTAATGAAAAAATTAAGTATATTGATGAGTTATCATCATTGTTTAAAGAATTTTTTAATGACCGTGAAGGAAATAGCTATAGTTCATTAGCAAAGGCTATGCAACGATGGTTTATATCTCTACCAAAATACAGCAGGGAAACAAAAGAATATTATGAAGGAAACATGAAATATACTTTAATTTCAAAGTGTTCTCTGCAGTTTATTTCTTTACTTAAGGATTTCTCTATAAATCCATACGACCTCCTTTTTGTAAAGACTCCAGTAATATATGAATGTGATGATTTTGGAAAAGGCCTAATCGAAACAATTGCACGTACAAAAGTTAGGTATGAGAATAGCCTTAATACTCTAAAAAATTCTCTAATCAATGATTTGATAAAGTGCTTTGATTCTAATGCTCATCCTCAAGCATCTTTATGCTCTGTAATAAAGGACTGGACTGACAGTCTTAGCAGTAACACAAAAAATCATGTTTTTGATTCATCTTTGAAGATATTTTTAGATAAATGTCTGTCGATTGAAAATAATGATCTCGCTTTTCTCGAAGAAATTGCTAAACCAATTTCTGGTTTAAGACTAGAAGATTGGTCTAATCATACTATTAGTAGTTTTTTGAAAACAGTCTCAGATATAAAGGAATCAATTGATAACTTTAATAACACAAAAGAATCAGAACACCTTTATGAATTAAATACTTACTCACTTGTA
Source organism: Succinivibrio dextrinosolvens DSM 3072 (assembly GCF_900167015.1). GTDB lineage: Bacteria > Pseudomonadota > Gammaproteobacteria > Enterobacterales > Succinivibrionaceae > Succinivibrio > Succinivibrio dextrinosolvens. The sequence continues at coordinate 32,346 of NZ_FUXX01000012.1, read as the reverse complement.
ACTGTGGATAATAATGGTAATAAGCAGATACGAAACTTCAGTAAGATAGAGTATTCTGAATTTGGGAAAATGTTAAAGAGAGAAATTTTAAACAGTATCGATGAAATGGGAGAATCTATTTCTGATGCAGAAAAAAGACAAGTTCTTATCGAAGCTTTAGAATCTCTATGTTAAGGAAAGACAATGTCAGAGAATAACATTGCTTATTTTGATAATGCAGCAACAACATTTCCAAAACCAGAAATTGTTTATTCCTTTATGAATGAATTTTATAGAAGTAATGGCGTAAACATAGGAAGAGGAAGTTCATCTTCAGGAAAATCTGCATATAGGCTTCAAAAGGAAACTAGAGATCTTCTTTTGGATTTATTTCACTGTCCCGGTAAACAAATAATTTTCGAGCCATCGGCGACTATCGCTTTAAATCAGGTTATTAGAGGACTTGAGTGGCACGAAGGGGATACTGTTTATATAACGCCCTTCGAGCATAACGCAGTATTAAGACCTCTAACTTATTTAAAAGATAAATATAATCTAAGGGTTATAGAACTATCCGTTGATAAAGATACAATTTCATATAACCTCGAAAAGATAAAATATCAATTTCAAGAAAATGCTCCAAAAGTGGTTATTGCTACTCATGCAAGTAACGTCTGTGGAGTTATTGCTCCTATTGAAAGAATCTTTCATTTAGCAAAAAAATATAAAGCAATTACTATTGCTGATATGTCGCAAACTGCAGGTCTTATTGATACAAATATAAACGATGCTCAGGCTGATTTTTCTATATTCGCTGGACATAAAACTTTGTACGGACCATTTGGTATCGCAGGTTTTGTTGCAACTTCAGAAATACCATTAAAGCCTCTAATATACGGTGGTACAGGAATTGAAAGTGCAAATCCTTATATGCCAGAGCAAGTTCCAATTAAGTTTGAAGCAGGAAGCCAGAATATTATGGCTATTTCTGGTTTAAACGCATCTTTAAAATGGATTTTTGAAACAGGAATTGATGAACTGTTAAAAAAGGATCAGGAAAACAAAGAGATTTTACTAAGTACTCTTGAATTATTTGATTTTATAAACATCATTAAGCCTAAAGATGATTGTATCGGAATCGTATCTACAACAATTCAAGGGTATAGCAGTGATAGCTTATCTGCTCTCTTTTCAGATAAGAGTATTGCTTGTAGAACTGGACTCCAATGTGCACCAACTGCGCATAGATTTTTAGGGACTTTCCCTTCAGGAACAATAAGATATAGTGTTAGTTATTTCAACACTGAACAAGATTATATTTTGCTAAAAAAAGCATTGATGGATACAGAAAGCATCATTTATTAATTAAATTAGAGATGGGGCTACATGAAAGTCACTGTATCATTTATATAACAACATTAGATTCCCATATGTTAATTTCGTTATCTTTTTAGGAACAATGAGAGAAATATAATAATCGATTTTTTTTGAGAGAAAATATTGTGTATTGTCGAGTTCACATATTCATGTAATAGTTGTAGTCCGTCTTCATTCTCTCTATAAATTCTTTAATTGACGATGCCACTTTGTCATCAAAGTAGAATATGCTGCCAGCATCAGGCCCTTTCAACTTCATGGTCAGAAAAACATCACAGTCTACTTCAAAGAAAATCAGATTCTCTCCATCAAAAGGATAATACTCCTGCCTCTCATCGGTAGCATAGAAATCAGCGCCTGTATAAAAATCGTAGATTTCTTCAGGAGGAAAAAACATGTTATTGTATGTTCTATCCTCATTCTGTCTTAGAAAACCGTAGCCGAGTTCTTTATAAAAGGCTTTTAGCTCTTGAGGAAAAGTGAAGTTTAACTCTTTTTCTGCTTTGGCGATTTTTTCTTCTATGTTGTCATTCTTAAAGAAGACCATTCCAGTCTTCCAGATATCCTCTACGCTTTTGACTTCGTGTTCCTTGCGTATGTATTTGTAGTATTCTTCAAACATTTTCTCTTCTCGTCTGTGAATGAGCATGATGCCAGTGTAAATGATAAAGCTTCAAAGATAGTTTTTGCATATATAGGTGTGCTTTTTAACATTATTGACGCTAAGTCTTTTTCAATCTGGCAGTGGTAATATAAGCGCTAAACTGAAAAATAACAAAATAGAATAAAAAATGGCATACAAGAATTCACATATATTTCTTCCTCTGGTGCAGAAGGCCTGAAAAGAAAAGTGTCTTGATAAACTACTGGCTGGCAGAGGCGAGTGGTTCGTCAAGGAAAAGACGAAGTGTCCTGCTGTGATATTCTGGATTTATCAAGACCTGCACTTGCTAAAAAAATCTCAGACGAGAATGGTCAGGTAATATGGAAGATGTCATTTTTTAAATTATTATATTGGCGGATTATAATTGTAATTGTAGGCATTATAGCAAAGTGCCTGTGATTTGAATCGGTTTCTGATGATGGAGTATGGATATGGTAAAAGAACATGCATATCTTGATCATGCAGCGGTTACAGTGGCTGACATTGAGTGGACTCTGGCTTTTTTCATGGATGTCTTTGGAATGTCAGTTACACGTCGAAAAGAAGCTGATGGCAGACTTTTGCAGGTATGGCTTGATGGAGGCATTCAGCTAGTAGCTTCTTCTGATAATGCAGAAATTGGTCAGCCTGATCATCTGGGAATAAGAGTCCATGACTTCAAGGGAACTCTGTCAAAAATGTTGTCATATGAAGGAGTTCATTCCGTTGAAGGAAAGCCTGAAAAATGGGTACAGTTACCAGATGGACTACTTATAGAGCTGTTTCCTATAGAGGTTTCAAAACAATAAAGAACAGACTCTGAACTCTATGGAACAGAACTTACAGAAAATACTATTTACCAGTCTTAATCACCAGAGCGGACAGCCTCAACCTGTATCATCTCAACAGGGCGATCAGAGCTCAATTCAGTTTCAGCTTGTATGGAAAAGCGGCATTGCCTTTACAGTTAAAGGCTGGCCACATTTTGGCTGGTTTTATGTGGAAAAAGACAAACAGATTGTATCTTCAGCATTTGATTACAGGAAAATAGAAGAGAGAACATTATCAGTTATGCAGCATATGATTGGTGAGATTGAGGCTGGCAAATATAACCATAAGAAGACACCAAAAGATAAAATCCGAGATATTATTCAAGCTCGACAGCTTGCTCCCTGTATGAATAATACAAAGTGGACAGAGCTTATAGGCGAAATCTCAAAAATAGAAGCTCTTCCAATTAAGTACAAAAGGCTTGCTGATGATACTGCAGCTTCCAATTTCTGGACTGTCGATGGGGATGAATTTTTCGGTTCCATGGAGTTTGCTCTTATAGAATGGTTGAAAATTTCCTGTGTAATTGGAAAGAGTGAATATCAGGGGCAGTTAATACCACCTAAGATAAGTGAAGTTAACGTAAGAGCAGAGATTGAGTCTATTCTGAAGCGGTACTCAATTAACTACGAGTACGATGAAATGGATAATTCTCTCGTAGTTTACGGTTACAGATAATAATAAAGATATTACTATGAACTGGCATAATATTGGTCCATTCAGTGCGTTTTTTCTGGAGAATGCCTTGTTTTGTGGGTATACTCTTTTGGCTGCATTATCAGCCTGTTCAGTAATTAGGCTTTTAAAACTCGAAGAGCTTAGCCAGAAACAGAAACTCCAGCCAGTTTATTTTCAACGTACAATTCTAAATAAAACTCAGCAGAAGATTTCCTTACTGCTTCTGCTACTGGCACTTGCCGGTATCCTTGTCTATCAGCCAGCTTCTTTCACAGTAAATTCGATACTGTCTAGATTCTTTGACTGTTCAATTTTTCTGCTAGGATCTGAGACCTGGGAGAACTTCATTGTCTTTGTTGTTCTTCCTCTGGCAACCTTTAATTTTATCGGCTCAGTCGGCTCCACTATATGGCTTTCGAAGCTTATACACAGACTCTCTTTAGAGAATGTTCTTGAGCAAAGATCATTCATACATTATCTTGTGGTTGCTATCCTTGAGTGGTGCGGGATTATATTTCTGACTGCTGGTCTGATTTGTGTAATGAGATATTATTCTTAATATTCTGATTTGAAAGATAGCAATTCCTTGAGTTTTCATAAGGGTAACACAATACTCTATGTATACCCATTAAAAAGAAAACATCATGGCCTCAATAATTCAGTTTATAAAACTTCTAATAAGCGGAAATACCTTACAGGGAATAAAGGCAAGAACCATACTGTCTGTTCTTGTGACTGTTTCTGTACTCATATTTGAGGTTGTCGTATATACCATATGCTGGGACGAGATCCCTGATATGATTCAGTTTGATTATGATTTCAGCGGAACTCCTAATGATATCTGCGAGAAGGATATGATCTGGTACAACCTGCTGTTTCAGATCATAATCTGTGTTCTGCTGTTTGTTCTAAAACCTATTGTCTGCAAACTTAAGCAAGTCCGTAATCTTCTGTATGACAGCGAAAACAAACTGATTCCACTTGTGAATAAGCGCTTCTCTCTGTTTTCCTGGGAACTTTCAATGCTATTTGTAACAACAGAGCAGGGCTATGTTTTTGATCTTGTGGATATCGTAGAAAGTCCGATGTGTGATGATATCGTGACTGCAATTTTTCTGTTCTGGCTGATAGTTCTCATCTTAGAATTTCGCGCTGATATCAGAAAGATAAGGTCTGAACGCGCAGAATCAGAGATTGGAAAGGATAAAGAATAACTCTCCAAGAGAGCAGGAATTTAAGCTGCAATTGGTAACATAAATTCCTGCTCACTCAGAGCAAAGTTCTTCTTATGTTTCAGATAGCCTTTTTTAGCCTTAACCTTACGGTCCTCAAAGACCTTTGGTACGCAGAAATCCTGAACGTGCATCTGCACGAAATTCCTCTGTTTAATTTTCTTTTTGGTCATATTATTACCTCGTTAAAAGTGTTAAAAACTGTTTACCTAATGGCACGGAGATTCTATCACAGCGTCTCTTTGATGGACTAAGTATAGTACAGCATCGTTCCAGATTTTGATTATGAATAATATTTTTAAGAGTGTGAATCGTCCTATTTTCAATCCATCCCTATAATTGTGTGATTTTTTACACATAATTATAAAAAGGGAAACGTCTGTCTGCGCTTATTAGATTTAAATAAGAATAGATATGGAAGGTTGCCCACCAGCTTTCACCGGTGAGCGATACAAGAGGATATGTTTATAGTTTTGAGTTAGCCCACTTGGTAAGCGGCTGCTCTAAAAGATGGTGAGCGGCAACTGCTGCTGCGAAAATACCAATACAGATAAGTGAAATCAGAAGTACAGGATTCTCATAGCTCCACTCTAGCTTAGGCAGATTTACGTAATCTCTTAATGCTCTGATCACAATGGTGTGAACCAGGAAGATTGCGTATGAGTACTTGCCCAGAGTTACTGAAACAGAATTGTTAAGTCCTCTTGAGATGATTCCTCTGTTGCACAGGAACAGCCAGAACAGTGCTACGAAGCAGAGCTGAAGCCATACACCGTCAAGTGCCCAGCGGGTAAGCTCAGGAAACCAGGTCTGAGCAGTCAGTGTTGCAATCTGATCAGGTGGAACGGTAAGTCCATCAGGTGTTGGGATACCGGTTGAACCGCCAAACAGACTGATTACGATAGCAAGTAACAGAACTGCCTCAAGAATACTTACACCGATATGAACTGATGAGTCATTCTCCTGCTTTCTTGTTGCAGTGTATGACTTCCATACCTCGCATAGCAGGAAGCCGAATCCGATGTAGGCAAAGCCTCTTACCATAGGGAAGATGAATGGTACAACGATATACACATGTCTTGAGTACATGTAGAAACAGATGAAAGAGATTGCGCCAATCAGTAAGGTTGCCTTCTCATGACCTAATGCCTTGAAAATACAGAAATAAATAACTGACACAAAGAACAGGGCATTGGCAAACCATGCTACATACAGAATGGTTGCATCAGGACCGAAGTGATGAGTGTTCCAGTCTAAAAGCAGTACAGAGTTGAAAATGTTAACTGACAGTGGGTACTGCATGATATCAAAGCCAGCTGCGATATAGCCAACAAGAGTCAGGGCAATGATGAATGGAGCAAGTCTTAACCACTTTCTTAACGCAAAGTGAAGTACGGTCTCCTCTGTTCTGATTTTGTAGAACAGGAAGAAGCCTGACATGATGAAGAACATCTCAACAGCCTGCCAGCCTGAGGTCCATTTTACCAGCCATGAGAACTGCTCAGCTCCTGAAAGATTCAGATATGCAATGTGCACACCTACCACGGCCCAGATTAAAAGAAATCGTAAGAATTCGAGGTTCTTAAATCCTCTTTCACTATACTTTCGCATTTTTTTATCTCTTATTATTTGTTTATTGTTTTGAGAATTCTTTTTAAGAAAAAGTTGTAAAATTGTATATGAAAGCGTTTACATTCAGTGTTATCACGATCACACATTCAGACGAAGACGAAAAAAATGCTCATTTGAAAATACGACTGGAAAGCCATATTTTCTCTAATTGGGCTACAATGTCTTTCGGTAATTTTTCTTAAAATTCAAATAACATATGTACATTTTTTGCAGAATATTTTTATGGAATTTTTAACTGAACACGGGCTGGATATTTTTACTACCATACTGGGACTTTTATATATCTACTATGAATACAGGGCGTCAATCTGGGTATGGCTGCTTGGCATTCTAATGCCTCTGATTGATATTTATCTGTTCTCAACCAACGGTATGTATGCTTATGCGTTTATTTCACTGGTCTTTGCACTGGTAGCCGTCTATGGTGTCCTAAACTGGAAATACGGCGGTAAGAATCACACCGAGCGACAGATAACCTGTATGACCTTTAAAAAGATCTGCCGCTACATGATTGCTATGCTGATTATTTTCGGTATCACCTACGAGATTCTGGTAACCTTTACCGACAGTGAAATACCCGTATTGGACAGCTTTACAACCGCAGCCTCATTTGTGGGTGTATTTGCTCTTGCCTATAAATATGTGGAGCAGTGGATTGTCTGGATAGTTGTGGATATTATTTCAGTTATCATGTTTATTCAGCAGGGACTGCCATTCCGCGCAGGACTTTATGCTTTGTATGTACTAATTGCAGTTGCAGGTTATCGTAAATGGAAATCAATGGCAAAAACATTCCAGTAATCCTGGCAAACGGGGATTTTCCTTTACATCAGATCCCTCTTAAGATTCTGAAGGATACAGATTTTCTGGTATGTACCGATGGTTCAATCCATTCTCTTCTGCGTTTTCAGAAGGAGCATCACTCTGATATTACAGTAAAAGATATCAGACCTTCTGCTATTGTTGGCGATGGAGATTCACTCTCAGAGGATCTTAAGGAAAAGTATCGTGATATCTATGTTGAATACGAGGAGCAGGATTTCAACGATCTGACCAAGGCTACCAGATTCTGTATTGAAAAGGGATTTACCGAGATTAACTATCTTGGAATCAGCGGCAAGAGGGATGATCATGCCATGGCAAATGTCTCCCTGCTTATCTGGTATCTTAAGACCTTTAAAATAAAGGTAAGAGCCTATACCGATCATGGTGTCTTCATTCCATGCTGCGGGGATGCAGAGTTTAAGGCAGAGAAGGGAACTCAGGTAAGTATCTTTAATTTTGGTGCCCGTAATCTTAAGAGTACCAATCTTAAGTGGGATATCTATGATTTTGATGAGCTCTGGCAGGGGACCTTGAATGAGGTAACCTCTGATTCCTTCTCAATTAAGGCTGAAGGCTACTATCTGGTATTTATTAACTACTGATTATGGATTACAGAAACAATCTGACAACACTTTGTTATCTTGAGCAGGATGACTGCTATCTGATGCTCCATCGCACCAAGAAGGAAAAGGATATCAACAAGGACAAATGGATTGGTATCGGCGGACATCTTGAGGAGGGAGAGTCTCCTGAGGAGTGTCTTGTACGTGAGATGCAGGAGGAGACCGGTGTTACTCCGGTAGCTCCTAAGCTTCATGGCATCATCACCTTTGTCTCAGACAAATACGGAACGGAGTATATGTTTCTGTATTCAGCCAGAGAGTACAGAGGAAAGCTTCTATCTGACTGCTCTGAAGGCGATCTTGAGTGGGTTAGAAAAGACAGGATTTCATCTCTGCCAATATGGGAGGGAGATAAGATTTTTTTACGACTTATGTCTGAAAATCATCCTTTTTTCTCCCTAAAACTCTGCTATGAAGGCGATAATCTCATATACGCTGCTCTGGATGGAGAAAAGCTTGAGCTTTAAGTACTGCATATACAGGTAAGGAGTTTTTGATGATAAAAGTCTACTGCTATGAAAGATGCACAACCTGCAAAAAAGCCCTAAAATGGCTAGATGATCAGGGAGTTAAGTATCAGCTTCTGGATATTAAATCTGAGCATCCTGATGAGAAGACCATCCGTGAGCTTCACTCTAAAAGCGGTCTACCTCTAAAGCGCTTTTTCAATACTAGCGGTCTTCTCTACAAGTCTTTAGAGCTTTCTAAAAAGCTTCCTTCCATGCCTGAGGATGAGCAGTACAGTCTGCTTGCATCAGATGGCATGCTGGTGAAACGTCCTCTGGTCGTAGGCAAAGATTTTGTGCTGGTTGGTTTTAAAGAGCCTGAATGGCAGATTCTTACGAAATAACATTAAGTTAATACATACTTAATCTTAGCTTTAAGTTATGTGTCGTGGAGTCATAGGTGAAAGGTTTTGATGTTATCGGCGATGTTCATGGCTGCTATGATGAGCTGTGCGAGCTTCTGGATAAACTCGGTGAGGATTCAGAGCGCAGGCTTGTCTTTGTAGGCGATCTTGTGGACAGAGGTTCTCAGCAGAAGGAGTGTATTGCTCTTGTAAGAACTCTGATTGAGAACGGTAAGGCTCTGTCTGTCATGGGTAATCATGAATATAACGCCATTCTCAAAAGCCTTAATCTTCGATTAAAGAAAGACCTCTTCGGCGATGCTTTCTGCGATTTTGCCATATCTGATCCTGATTTTTACTTTGATACCATAGAATGGATGAAAACTCTGCCTCTCTGGCTGGATTTTCCATCTCTGGGGGTAGTTCATGCCTGCTGGAATTCACGTCTGATGAGACTTCTATCTCCATACCTTGATTCTGAACACCGCATAAAGGATGACTCCTTTTTCAAGGATTCCTGTAAGGATGCCGCAGGCTGTATTACTAAAATTGCCGATGCGGCAGAAATCATTCTCAAAGGTACAGAATTAACTCTGCCTTATGGAGAGTTTTTTGTGGATAAGGACGGCAAGGTCCGTACCGAGATTAGATACAAGTGGTGGATGAAGGTAGATGAGAATACCCGATACAGTGATGTGGCCTTAAGTGTGGGTGATTCAAAAATCACAGACAGAAAGCTTGAGCAGCTTAAAGGCTGGATAGGAAAAGAGCCGCCAAAGAATATTGTTGTCGGACATTACTGGCTGCGCAGCCGTTCTCCTGATACGGTCACACTTGAGGATGTAAGCTTTTCTGATAAGGTATTCTGTACTGATTTCTCATGTGTCAGAAAGGGAAGATTAGCGGCTGTGAGATTTGATCTGAATGCCGATGATTCAGTAAAAGGAATATCTGTGGAAAGTGTGCCTTCAAAAAACATTTAAGGCTCTATTTCAGTCCCAGATAATACGTGGAAACCGTCAGTAGAGCCTTTGAATATCTTTCAGAAAAATCTATCTTATCTAAAAAAACAGAACTAGCGATCGTTATTCATACGCCAGGCGATACATCTCTGCAGATACTTGACGTAGTCAGGGTTCTTGCACATTTCCTTACCTTTAACATCGGAAATCTTGGCGACATCCATACCGTTGCAGGCAGTGGTCTTCATAACGATGTTAAGAGGCTCCACCTTGGTATCGTTTGAAAGGTAGGTGCCGATTCCAAATGCAACCTTGGCCTTTGACTTGAAGTAATGATACAGATCATTTGCTCTCTTGAAATCTAGGTTGTCACTAAAGAGCAGCGTCTTGTTTCTAGCATCAATTCCCAGTCTGTTGTAGTGGGCAAGCATCTTGTCTCCCCATACGAAAGGATCACCTGAATCATGACGGGCTCCTGAGAAAAGGGTAGCGTAGGTCAGCTGGAAATCTCTTAAGAAACAGTCTGTTGTAATGGTATCGGTCAGACAGGTTCCGTTTAGAACACCGTATTCCTTAACCCATGCTTCAAGTGCAAACCAGTTTGAGTAGGCTGGATTGTGCTTGTGGTTACCCTGACCTACACACATAATCCACTCATGGGCCATGGTGCCGATAGGGGCTACATTGAACTGTTTTGCCAGATAAACGTTTGAAGTTCCTGCAAAGAAGCTGTCCTTAAGATCTGCCTCTTTGAATTTCTTAACCACCATTGCCTGAGCTTCTGCAGAAAGACGACGTCTCAGACCGAATTCACTGAAGCTTGAAATCTGGTATTTTCCGCCTGTAAGCCAGCCAATCTTTTCATCCAGCTTATCCTCAAAGCTCTTTAGCAGATCATCATAATCGTACTGATATCTGAAATAAACCTCATTGATGATGGCAAGGGTTGGGATCTCATACATACTGGTGTTAAGCCAGGTTCCCTTGGTCTCGATTGAAAGTCCGCAGTCGCCATCATTGGTGATGGTGAAGTCCTCATAGCGAGGAGACCACAGACGTAGAAAATCTACATATGAACCTTTTATCCAGCGGATTTTATGCAGATAGTCCAGTTCCTCCTCTGTAAATCTTAAAGAACAGTACAGCATGATCTGGGCCTTGATTTCCTCAACCATCTCCGGTGTGAAGAAAACTTCCTTATTGCGGCATTTGAATGTCCAGGTGGTCTTGTAATCGCTGAACTGGTGGTAGATAGCCTGTCCCATTGAAAACTTGTACATGTCGTTCTCAAGCAGGCTTGAAATAATTGGAGGAAGTCTGTTTTCTAGCATAAGTCTTAATTATATTTTTTATATATGAAAGTGAATTTGTTTACTCATCTTAATACAAAAATGGCTTTGCAGTGCGATTTTGTGATAATTTTTTGCGTTAAAATCCGCCTGTAATCACAGTTAGGAAATTTTTTTTCAGATCTGATTTTCTTTTGAAAAAAACTCTGTTCAGTAAAACTTACATTTTTCTTATATTTCAGTTCGTTATTTTGTTTCTTCACAAAAAATAGGGCTTTATTTTTCATGTCATTTTTTCATGCTTTAAGCTTTTCCTCTTCCGGAGGAGAAAAATGCGTCAGAAAAATTCAGCCACAGCCGATTCAAAGAATATCTATCTGTTAATGCTGGCAGTGAATCTGTCCTGGCTGCTTGTATCCTGTATCTATACAGACAGCTTTTTTGTGTTTTTAGATGCCTGTTTTGTAGGTATCACCATAATTGTCTGTGCCGCAATGCTCGGTTATGAGGACTATTATTATTCATCAAAGAATATTTCCTCATTTTTTGAAATTTCTCTTAAAAAACTCCAGAAAAAGCTAAAAAATGAACAGAATTCGCTAAAAAACAGAAAATATACCTCAAAACCTGTATATCTTGGGGTAGGTTACGAGTTTAAACCGAAACACAGCCGTGAACTTCATGCTCTCCTTGAAAACGGTCTTTCAGGAGCTACTGGTCCTAATCAGGGCAGCTTTCAGATTCAGAATCTGGGTAAAGGCAGAGATATCTTTACTCATGTCAAAGATCTTGAAGGTCATACTCTGATATTCGGAACCCCAGGTTCAGGCAAGACCCGTTTTTTTGATCTTCTGATTTCTCAGGCCATATCAAGAGATGACGTGGTGGTTGTCATCGACCCTAAAGGCGACAGTGAGCTTAAGGAAAAAGCCAGAGTCATGGCTCAAAACTGTAATAAACGCTTTGAGGTTTTAGATACCTATGAGCTTGAGAATAATACCTCGGCTTTTAATCTTTTAGGCTCTTCCAACAAACCTACAGAAATTGCAGACAGACTTACCTCTCTGCTGGAGAGTAAGAGTGATTTTACCAACTATGCCTCAGAGGCTATCTGTGCGGCAGTGATTTCCCTTAACTATTTAAGACGCCCCATAACCATCTCGTCCATTAAGAATTCCATGAATCTTAAATTCTACTTTAAGGCTTTCTTAACCCGTCTTATAAGCTATGCCTTTGAGAACAGCTCTAAAGAAGCCCTCGATCAGATTGCGGCATTCTGTACAAAAAACGGTCTGGATATTGAGAGCTATCCTAAGCTGGCTGGCTACATGGAAATAAGCGGTTTTGAGGTAAAGACGAAGACAGATGAAAGTATTACAGATGAAGAGACCTCTGATGATAAAGAGAGTGAGGATTCTGCATCTGGCAGAAGGACAAAGAGGAGCAGCAGATCTTCAAAGAGTACTTCAAAGGAAAAGAAAAGCTCTTCCTCAAAGACCTTCGATCCCTATCGTAACCTTAAGGAGAAGGCACGTGTGCTTTATGAGATCTATCTTTTTATCCGCTCTCTTAATCGCGACAGCACTCCTGCCGAGGAGGAGTTTGAGCATCTTTACTCCATGTGCTGTAAGGATGATACCTACTTTATCAAGGTTTCATCATCAGTAAATCCGATTATGAGTTCTCTCTCCATGTCCGATCTTAGCCGCTATTTTTCAAAGGACAGCGGAGCCATCAGCATCAGGGATATCTATATGAGCGGTTCGGTACTGTATGTATCTTTAAATGCTCTTAAGAACTCTCTTTTATGCTCCTATGTGGGAAGACTGATTCTTGCTGATCTGTGTTCCTTCTGTGGAGATATCTATGCCAGAAACTACAGTGGTCCTCATATCAGCATCTTTGTGGATGAGGCTGCCGAGGTCTGTAATGAGTATCTGGTTCAGCTTTTAAACAAGGGCCGTGGTGCTAAGGCCTCGGTTACTCTTGCAACTCAGACACTTAGTGATTTTAAAAAGAAATTCGGCTCTGACTATGCTGCAACACAGTTTATAGGTAACTGCAACAACATGATTGCTCTGCGTATCAAGGATGCCGATACAGCCAAGGCCTTTACCTCAACTCTTGCAAAGACCACTATTTATCGCCGTTCAACCTCCATTGCCTCAAGATACGAGGTTTATACCAGAGGTGTTTCCGAGTCCTACAACTATGGACTTGCAGGTGCTGATGAGTGTCTGTTCCCTGATTCAGCCCTAATGATGCTGCCTAACTTTGAGTATGTTGCAAAGCTTAATGACGGCAGACTCATCAAGGGCGTGATTCCGGTTCTAACTGATTAAGGTGTTCTCATGCTTTTTTATTTTCTTGAAAAATACTTTCTCTTTTTGACAGCAATGATTGTGTTCTCAGTGATTCTGTATCTATTGGATATTACTGAGCCGGCATCCATGACCTTTATCTATCCTGAGATGGATACACTGTTTAACTGTTTTTCCGAGACATTCTTTGAACGACTGAAGTATGTACACAGGATTATGGAATCCTTTGACTTTCTTAAGAACACCTTTGTCTATGACAGTCTGCGTCTTTTTGTAATCCGTATTCTTTTTCTAATCTACGGCCATTTCGGTGTGCTATTTCAGATCCTATCTGCTGGTTTCTGTTTTGGCTATGTCTTTATCTGCATGTTCAGATCATCCATGGTCTCCTTTAAGAGTTCCTTTAATCTGGTATCAGTATTTACCACCATGCTCCGTTATCTGACCATCTTTCTGATGTTCCAGTCTTTCTGTGATCTGATTTATCTGACATGTGTAATGCTGCTTTTAAGTGTGTTTCTTCTGGGAACCCGTCTTGCGGTAATTGTTCTGGTTGGCTAAAAGGAAGGTTAATATGGGCTTTTTAAGAAATATCTTTGGTGACAGTTCTGAGAGTGTACTTATCTCAAGACAGGTGATTTCCCTTGAAGATAATGATTTTGGCTCTGATACTGTCTTTTATTCAGGGGAGGGGGACTGTGTCAGAAGAGTAAGAACTACTGATGAACTTATGGAGGAACACTCCTTTTTAATTGAGCTTATAAAGAACAGAGCTTTAAGCTCAGACTGCTTTATTGATTATGAGGTTGAGATTCTTCCGGTACTAAGACGCTTTATCAGTATTGTTAGTGTATCTCCAGCAGATCATACCTTAAGCAGTGTCTTCTCTACCCAGCTTATAAAGCAGGCTCTGATGGGCATTATAACGTTCTCTGAGATTTACAGTAAATCATCACTTGCTCAGGCCACAGGTCCTCAGAACTTCTTTGAATGCTTCTATCTGATGCTCTCACTGAGTATCTACAGGTTCTATCAGCGCTTTAAAATCACAACTCCCGGCAGAAACTATGAGTTTAAGCTTTTAAAGCATGACAATCTCGAGGAATTCATAAAAATCCACAGAGCCACACATCTGAGGTTCTTCCTTAAACGAGAGGATAATACAGAGATCAGCTTTGATGAGAGCTTTATGCATCTTATCTCAAAGTGTCCGCAGTCTTTTGAGTGTCTAAGAAAGAGTCCTCAGTACCTTAAGCTTAGAAATCTGACTTTAGAGCTTGGCTTTACTAAAGAAGAGCTGAGATTCAATTCCCTGGAGAAAAAGCCTGAGATAGACAGTTTCTTTTTACTTGAGAATAATCTTAAGAACATGATGCTCAAAGCAGATGAAATAAGCTCCTATCTGTGTACTCATGAGGGCGGTTTTCTTATTGATCTTGGAGTATATCTGAGACGTTTTTTAGGAAGCGGAATCATCTCTGAGAAAACCGAAGGTGCCTTTATACTTCCTAACGGCTTTGTCATAGAGGAAGGTTCTATTGCTCATAATCTTATCTACAGAGCAATCGAACGTTATTATACTGATCTTAACTTTTATGTAGATTTTAATGAAAATTTAAAGAAAATTGACCTTAAAACTGAATTTTCTGAGCAGAAAACGACAGATTTTACTCTGGATGATACAGATGGAAGAAAGAAGGATTTTTACAATCTGGTGTTAAATTCAGAGTATCTTTTCTCCTGTCTTTATAAAAGAAAATCCAGATGGATTTCTCTTCTAAAAAACCGTAAGACCTATCTTGTGAAAGGCTTTGAAATCTATTTTCCGCATAATTTCAGAGCGTTAACCGCAGAACCTTATAATGTGGTTGAGCTTCGCAGTATGAGCGATCCTGAGCCGATGTTAAGAACACTCCGCTGTATTACCATAAGACCATATGATCCGACCTATATCGAGTTTAAGCCATTAAAGGGGCCTCTTCATTACTGTTTTTTAGGTGAGCCTCTGGATACCTTGATTGAGGCTGATAAGATACGTTTTGGAGTTATTCCACATGAAAATCTGCAGAAAAACATAAGAAATGACGTAGAAAACGAGAAAAATACCGTAATTACGGAATCTATGCTGGATGAGAATTCTGTTCCGGATAATTCAGATGATAAAAACAGTGAAAATAGAGAAAATTCAACTAAAACCACAGAAAAAACTTCAAAAACTACCAGAAAAACACTCAAAACTACTGAAAATGATGATTCTTCACTAAATACGGAATTAGCTGATACAACGTCTGCAAAAACAGATAGTTCTAAAAGAAATACCAGACGAAAGAGTGCTGCATCTAAATCCTCAAAAAAAGCTCTGAAAGAAGGCGTGTCCGAGGTTGATACCTTTAAGGCTCTGATTGATGCTGCTGATTCTAACTGCAGTAAGTCTGAAGATTCTGAGGTCATATCTGAAGATCCAGATCCTGATGTTACTTCATCTTCATCTGATCTTTCTGCTGAGGAACTTTGCGATCTTGAAAAGGCGCTAATCTCAAACTTCAATCAGGAAAACTCTATAGATGCTGATGCTTAAAGGATTTTTTAAAAGATTCTCTAAGGCTGGCAGTTCTGTTTTTAAGAATAGTGAGCGAGGAGATGAGCTGTTCAAAACTTCCTCTCATTGTACGGAAGGACCTGAGGATAACCGTTTATCTGACTATAAACTCCTGTTGCGTGACGGCAGTGAATTATTTGAAGTGAAATCCACAGATGGACTTATTATCTTAAATAGGGCTCTTATCGCTTCTCTTCACGAGAGAACTCTTCTGGATGAGAGAATCTACTGCCGTTATGTAAAACCTGTAATTTCTACTCTTGTAAAGACCGTATTCAATGCGCCTGCATCACATGTACTGCATGATTCTGACACTGGCGGCCTGTTAACCCATTCTCTTTTAACTGCAGTAATGATTTTAGATTCAGTACGTAAATTCGGCTGCTACGATGAAATCATGGCTGAGGATTATGAACGCCTTGAGGTGTTTTTTCTGGTGCTAGCTCTGATGCACGATGTAGGCAAGATTGTCTCTGACTATAAGATTACGACTCCTGGAGGGAGGTATGTCTTTAAAACAGATGATATCCTCAGTGATAATCTTATGGATTTTGCAAAAAAACATAAGGCTACCTATCTTCGTTATTTCTTTTATCAGAGCCGAAGCAAGGTTCATGACGGTATTTTCTCAAGGATTATGCTGCAGTATCTAAATCAGAATCCGGACCTGCGCACATATCTTTCCTGTGTAAAAAGAAAAGATGGAGCCTCCATGAATCTATATAGGGAGCTAGTGGATTTTGGGAGAGACTCAATTTACTTTGATGTATTAAAATCCGCTGACTCAAGAGCCTGCTGTGCCAGTATCTGCAGGTTTTCCTCCATGTATGAGGCAGGGCAGTATCTGCTCTCTCTATTTTATTCTGGAAGAATCGACCCTGAGCTTGAAGGCTTTTACCGTCTTGAAAATGGCTATCTTGTAGAGCATGGATCTCCTGCCTACAGAGCACTGGCGGTGGCCCTTGACCTGTACTCTGAGATTGAGCAGAAGTGTCAGAGTTCTCTTGAATTATATGAGGAGCATATTCCATCAGATGAGCCTTATATCTTAAGAAATCACCGTCAGCAGGCCTATGAAATAAGTCCTGCATATAAAAAGCAGCTTTTAGGCTGTGATTATGAAGCCTACACTCAGATATCGTCAGATGTACTGCTTTTTAAAAGAGAGTCCTTCTTTAAACGACTGGCTTCATCAGGATTTCTGGTTAAAAAGGGCTATATATCCTGTTTTAACTGGAATGAGGTGCGTCGCCGCGGGAAGTTCCGCTATGTCTACGGTTTTTGTATCAATACTGGTGAAAATCATGGAGATGACTGCTACAGGATTGTTGATCTGGAGTATGACAGGCTTATAAAAATTATAAAAAAGAGTATACGAGTGGATGATGCGGAGAATATTACCTCGTTCTCATTTAAAAGTGAGGTTAATCTTAATAAAGTACTGCTGCATATGCATGATCCTGACTTTCTTGACAGTGCCATAGACAAAAGCTCTCTTGGCTTTAATTTTTACTCAAAAATCAGATCTTCAGAGAGGATAAGAAATTAACTATTCAATAACACTATAGAGTTCACACATAGAAATTCTGTTTTTACGTAATGATCAAAAAAACAAAAATTTCTGGCTTAAAAAACAGGTTTAAAGTGTATTGTAGACTGGTGTGTATATACTACAGTGTGAGGATCAAATTATGAGTAATTTCTTTGTCAGACTGCTCTCTTCCATGTTTGCCTTCTCCCTGATTATGTCAGGTTCTTCGGTTGCAAGTGCAGCCACCAGCGATACACTTGTGGTCTATTTCTCTGCTACAGGAAACACCCGAGCCATGGCCACAACCATTTCCTCTGCTCTCGGTGCAGACAGGTATGAGATTGTCCCTCTGGAACCATACTCGGAGGAGGATCTGAATTATCATAACGAGTCCTGCAGAGCCAATTCCGAACAGAAGGATCCTGCACTTCGTCCTAAGCTTAAGGCTCTCGATGCTGATCTTACTCGATACAAGACTGTGATTCTGGCATATCCACTGTGGTGGGCTGAGGAGCCAAGAATTATTGATACTTTTGTTGAATCCTATGATTTTTCAGGAAAAACGGTGGTTCCTGTATGTACCTCAGGCGGTAGTGGTATTGAAAAAAGCATTGAGAACATTAAAAAGAATATCAGAGGCAAGCCTTCCTTTAAGGATGGAAATCGATTCAGTAGCCACGTAACAGCTGATGAGTTTAAGAGCTGGTACGATTCACTTTAGAAAAATAGAAAAAGTTTGAACTGCTGTATTCATGTTTTCTGTGCATAGCAGGATAAGGAGCAGGTCATGAGTGCTGCTGTAATGACCATGATGAATATTTTTTTTAAGGATGATAACTGCATATTTGCTCCTTGTTTAGAGGACATATTTTAAGTTTAGTCAAATTTTTCTGAATGATGAGTACTTGATTCCTGAAGTTGAGAGGTGAAATTATTGATACTGTTCTGACAGATAATAATTTTTTTCAAAGAATATATTTTTATATTTCAACAATATCCGATTTTTTTTGATTTTTATAATATATTAAACAGGAAAATTTGATAAAGATCACTTATAATTGCTCCAAAAGGTTTTGAACCTTTGTCTATTTTCAATCCTTCTGGAGATTATATGAGTTTAGCAATTTCTACTTCTGGTCTTGATGTTAATCAGTTTAGAATGAACAGTACTGCTCACAATATTGCCAATGCAAATACTGAGAATTTTCATTCACAGCAGGTAGTTTCATCAGAAAGTGTTTCTGAAAAAAATACAGCTAGCGGCACTTCTGTAAATGAAGTTAAGAAATCTTCACAGACTGGCGTTAACCTTTCATCTGAACTGACCGATATGAAGAAAGATGAAGTTGTCTACAAGGCAAATGCAAAAGCAGTTCAGGTTCAGAACAAGACTATGGGCTCTCTTCTGGATACCGTAGCCTAATCTATTCTTATTATCCAAAACTAATAATAACAATGGCAAAAAAATAATACTTTGACCTAGAGGAAACTTTAGGTCACGTATTTTTTAGGTTCTTTTTGAGGCTTTATAGAAATGCTGTTTATGTCTTTAATGTTATTATTCACCTTATCTTTCACCGTCATCTCACCTGTTGCTTTGAAGGCTGTCGCTCACAACCGTAAATAGCAGATTAAGGTTTTGCCTTATTTTTGCTTTCTGTTGAAATTCAGAATTGCGTGACATGCTCCCACCACATAGAGGCGGGGGGGTATTCTTGCTAGATTAAAGTTAAATTATTTCAAAGTGAAACTTTCGCGTACGGATTAGTCCTTCTTTTACCATGCGTGAGAGTTCTGCCGACATGGCGCTTCTTTCAATTCCCAGATAATCAGCAAGCTGCTGACGGTCCAGCCTGATATCAAACTCTTTTGCACCCTGTTTTAAGCTTTCCAGTTTCAGAAACGTCATAAGCTTTTCGCGTGTTGTTCTTTTGGACATGCACTCAAGTTTCTGAGTCAGCTCAACGTTTTTATGTGTCTGAATTATAAATAGATTATTCAGGAGCCTTCTATGGAAGGAACAGGCAGGAGGAAAGGTGCTTCCCTGAATATCTGATTTTAGAAACAGTACATGACTGTCTTCCACTGTCTCGATATTCACAGGTGATTTCTCATGTACAAAGCAGTAGTTCTCATTGAAGATCTGAAGCGGTTCAATGGTCTGGATAATCGAGCGGTTTCCCTGATAGTCATACTGAGTTGACTGAAGCTGACCAGAGATCAGAAGACCGAATCTTTCACAGAGTTCACCTTCCTTCACTATGACCATTCCTTTGGGAAAATGCATATCCTCTGCCCTAAGACAGTCCAAGGCCAGCTCAAGCTCGCGTGAGCTGATGCCATTGAAGAGAAATGAGAATTTTACTTTATCGAGATAATCTTTCATTTTAATTACATATTTTGTTGTTTTTCCAACATACTTACTTGCCAATCTAAACTAAAGTGACGCCTGAATCAAGAAATTATGGAGAAATAAATGCTCGAACTTAGGGATATATCCTTTAAGGTAAACGATGAGAACGGAGAGAAGCAGATTCTCAGAAATCTCAATTTCACAGTGGAGCCTGACAAACTGACAGTTATTACCGGACCTAACGGCAGCGGTAAGTCAACTCTGGCCAAAATCATCATGGGAATAGAAAATCCATGCAGCGGACAGATTATATATAAAGGTCAGGATATAACCTCTATGAGTATTACCGAACGTGCCAGACTCGGTATAGGTTTTTCATTTCAGCAGCCTGTGAAAATCAAAGGCATGACTGTATACGGTTTACTTAATATTGCTGCCGGAAGAAAAGGTCTTACCCGTGAACAGGCCTGCGGATACCTATGCGAGGTAGGTCTTTGTGTTGAT
Source organism: Succinivibrio dextrinosolvens DSM 3072 (assembly GCF_900167015.1). Classification (GTDB taxonomy): domain Bacteria; phylum Pseudomonadota; class Gammaproteobacteria; order Enterobacterales; family Succinivibrionaceae; genus Succinivibrio; species Succinivibrio dextrinosolvens. Next base: position 12,117 of record NZ_FUXX01000012.1, on the reverse strand, counting down.
TCCTATCTTGACAGAGAACTGGATTCATCTCTTTCAGGCGGTGAACTAAAGCGTATAGAAATTGCCTCTATTCTTGCCAAGGCTCCTAAACTTGCTCTGTTTGATGAGCCTGAGGCCGGTATAGATTTATGGAGCTTTCAGAAGCTTACAGGTCTTTTCAGCACCATGAGAAACAATCTTAAAGGTGGAGCCATGCTGATTATCTCCCATCAGGAGCGCATCATGAATATCGCTGATAACATTGCGATTCTTTCAAACGGTGTTATTGAAAATTATGGCAGCAGAAAGGAGATTCTGCCTGGAATCATTGGAACTTCACAGGCTGAGGCCTGCCCAAATCAGGAAATCATGTCAGGTGAACTTGGAGCAATATCATGGAAAATGCGTTAAGTGATTTACAGCAGAAACTCTTCGGTGAGGTTGCAGATCTGCATGGAACTCCAAGCGGAGCCTATAATCTCAGGGCGGATGGCAAGGTATTATCCAGAAGTTCTACTGCCAATATAGATATAAAGACCAACAGTCAGAATAACGGTATTGAAATACATATTAAGGACAATACAAAAAACGAGAGTGTACATATTCCGGTGATACTGACTCAGACCGGTCATATGGAGGTTGTTCATAATGATTTCTATATCGGAGAGAACTGTGATGTTCTGATTGTGGCTGGCTGCGGCATAGACAACTGCGGTGATCAGAAAACAGAGCACGATGGTATCCATACCTTTCATGTGGGAAAGAACTCAAAAGTCCGTTATGTGGAGAAACACTTCGGCTCTGGTGAGGGCACCGGCGAGAAGATTCTGAATCCTGTAACTGAGGTTTTTCAGGATGAAAACAGTGTTATGGAAATGGAGATGGTACAGATAAGGGGCGTTGACAGTACCTACAGACGAACCATTGCCAATCTTAAGGCCAATGCCAAGTTTGTGGTTAAGGAACGTCTTTTAACTCACGACCGTCAGAAGGCTCTGAGTGTGTATAAGATTTCACTGGACGGAGATGGTTCAAGTGCTGATGTGGTATCCCGATCTATTGCTAAAGATTACTCCTATCAGAAGCTTGATGCCTGCATCAGCGGTAATGCCCGCTGTAACGGCCATACAGAGTGTGATTCTATCATCATGGATCACGGTACTATTCTTGCGGTGCCTTCTTTAGAGGCTAATCATGTGGATGCGGCACTGATACATGAGGCTGCCATTGGAAAGATTGCAGGTGAGCAGCTGATTAAGCTGATGACCCTAGGTCTTGATGAACATGAGGCTGAAGATCAGATTATAAGCGGATTTTTAGGTTGAGAATTTAATTTGCAGTGTGTTGAAAAAGGCACAGTATTTTTATAGGCAGATGCTCTGTAAATACTGTGCCTTTGTTTTGTCAGATTTGTTCGGGGATCTTCTTTGAGTTATCGGATTGTAATTTGTATAGTGTTCCATAAAGGTCATTTGCATTCTTATATAGCTGGCATTTGTATTCGCAGTCAGAGCTGTCGTTTTCACTCAGCATTTTATAGTTGTCTTGTATGTTCTGTAATAGTACCTGCTGGTATCTGCCGTAGATGTATTCAGCGGTAAAGTCCTGCTTTTCAAAGATTTCCTGCTGAGAAAGAGTAATGTTAGCCTCATTTCTTACAAAGAAATTCTGCTTTTCAATCCATGCAGTGCCGGCAAACTTATAGTCAGTTACGACATTGTTCTCATCAAGCTCTAAAAAGACATTCTTGGTAACCTTAGGGATAAGAGATGTCTTCCTGCCGAAAGACATGGTTCCCTTGATGAGGTTATTGCTGAAATCATCTGTAAAGGCTTTGTTTACAAGATTGAATCCTGCAATCTTCTTTCCGTCTTCTGTAACAGAGATAAAGGCAGGAGTGCCGAGTAGGAGCGTAGCGTCGCTGAGAGTGGTTATGTTTCTTTGCAGAACACTATTGATGTGTGCGGCGTCGATGTTGTTGTCCTGAGAGGAAGTGTTCTTGCAGCCTGCAATGAGCGCGAGAGCAACTCCTATTGGTATCATGAGTTTGAACATTGACTGATTCCTTGAAGTTCGAACGTTTTCTTTATAATTTTTATCTAAGTCTTTTCTGATATGGAAATCAAAAAAGTGCCTAATACTAGCATTTTGTTTTATATTTTACAATTAGGTTTTTTACTAAAAATAAAAAAATCTGTTGTTTATCAAGGAGGTAATTTAAGGATTTTTGGTTTTAGGATCTAAAAAAAGTGTAATTTTAGTTGCCTATAAAAAGAAAATTCATCTAAGTCTTTTATATGAAGATCTGTATTTTTTTATAATTTTACGCTAAGTTTTCGTGTCATTATCTGATTCTATCTGTATTTTTCATGGATCATGGTGGGGAATATAATCCTGAATAAATAAATTTTGATATAGAAAAAATTCAGAAAACTAAGTTTTCATTGTGACTTTTATCACGACAAAATTCATTTCCCTAAGTATTTTTTTTTATTTCCTGGTCTGTTCATTAAAGTTAAAAAATCTATGTGATATAGATTTTTGAAATGTTTCTTATGCCTTCGTCACTATTTGACCTATTAAAACTAATAGTGAATATTATTTTTGATAGAATCGAAACTAACCTTCTGAAAAATTATCAAAAAAGTATAACAAACTAAGGATCTCAAGAATGATTAACCTAAAGAAATATACAAAGGCATGTGTGTTTGCTTCTATGATGTGTGCCTGCAGTCTGGTACAGGCTCAGACCTCAACTGTTGAAGGATGGGATTTTCAGACAGAATATCTAAGACATAATAAATCTGACAAGCACGTTGATAACTACAATCTGCATGTCTATACCCACCTCTGGAACAATGACTATCTTTCTCTTTACGGTGGTGGTATTGCCACTATTGCTGAAGGCTATATGGACAGGGAAGAGAGGAACAATTCTGATGCCGTAGGTATTGGTCCTTCAGTTATGGCCCGTCTTGAATTCAATCCGTTTGGAAATTTCTATGCAGGTCTTGAGGCTGCAGGTTCAATGCGATTCTTCACAAAGGCTCATCCTGCAGGAGGAAGATGCTATGATTTTCTATGGCAGGTTGGTCCACGTCTGAGTTACAAGTTTGGTAACTATACTGCTGTGGGTATAAGTGCCTACTATGCTCATGCCTCAAACGGCATGAACTCTCATAACCCAGGTTACGAAATGAAGGGCCTGGCTCTAGATGTAGAGTACAAGTTCTAAAAAAAATGCCTGAAGGGATCTTCAGGCTTAAACAACAGTTTTTTGTTGGTTATATAGCGTCTTGTTATTTAGCGGTAATTTTTTACAATCTCACCTAAATCCTGCTTAGATAGAGCTCCGACCTTTCTTAAAACTTCTTTTTTATCCTTGAATACAAGGGTAACAGGTATACTTGTGATTCCGAATCTCTCAGCAAGCTCTGCTGACTCATCTGCATCTGCGTAACAGAGCTTGATATCAGGATTTTCTGCTGAAAACTCCATTACTCCCGGTCTCATTGCCTTGCAGTGGCCACACCACTCAGCGCCGACAAACATCATCTTGAAGCTGTCATCACCTAAAACTTCCTTTTCAAAACTATCAGTATTTACTGGCATCATTGACATAATATTTTCTCCTGGTGCTTTTAAAATTTTTGCTTTAAAGGTATTTAGATATCTCTTCATAAATCGGAGATGATCATATTTATCAGCTCCGCTTGTTTAATTTATTATCATTATATAGTAAAATTTAATTGTGTCAAATTAAATTTAAGGAAATTTTATAAAAATATGCTGAATTCACATAAGCGCATGAATATAGAAAAAAATTAAATAAAACTGATAAAATAAAGCTTACATAAGAGTGAATTTACTCTGTCTTTAAAAGACAGATTGCCTGAAAGTAAAACATTTCACCTTGGAAAACATTTAATGAATATGCAAAAAAAAGATAAAAACGACCCACTTTTACTTGAGAATCAGGTCTGTTTCCCTCTATATGCCTGTGCCAGAAGGGTTGTTAACAACTATGCCGGACTTCTTAAGGATTCAGGTCTTACCTACACTCAGTATGTAACCATGATGGTTATGTGGGAACATGAGAAAATTACAGTCAAGGATCTTGGTGCAAAACTATACCTGGATTCTGGTACTCTCACTCCTGTTATAAAGAAACTATGTTCTCTGGGACATATAAAAAAATATCGTGATGAGTCTGATGAACGCGTTGTTATCGTCGAGATAACTCCACAGGGACGTCAGCTTAAGGAAAAAGTAAAAGATATTCCTCAGAAGATCTGCTGTCGCATCAGTGAGAACAAGCAGGGCTTCAGCATGGAGGATGCAAAGCAGCTTAAGGTATTACTGTTAAAGCTGCTAAGCAATGTAGATTAGCACATGTCCAGAGGGACCTTGTGATCTGGTGCCGGGAAAGCCTTATTTAAAAGAGCAAGTTCTTCCTGGCTTAAGGCTGTATTTCTGACAGCTGCGTTTTCAAGCATGTGCTTGGCACTTGAACTTCTTGGGATCGCAATCATATCCTCATTCGCAAGCACAAATGCCAGTAGAACCTGAGATGGGCTCAGGTTATGGTTTCTTGCAATCTTCTGAACAGTTTCATCCTGCAGAATTCCTCGAGAAAGAGAACCGCCCTGAGCTAAAGGGCAGTAGCTCATAGGAAAGATGTTTTTATCCTTAAGATATGGCAGAAGATCATATTCAATACCGCGGGAGCCTAGGTGATAGAGAACCTGATTTACAACGCAGTTCTCGCCTCCGCTGTGTTCAACAAGTTCAATCATGTCCTCTGTGTCAAAATTGGATACGCCCCAGGATCTGATGATTCCTTCCTCAACAAAGCGTTCCATGCTTTCGACAACCTCAGGGAATGGCGTTTCACCAATCCAGTGATAAAGGTACAGATCAAGATAGTCAGTCTCAAGTCTTCTCAGAGAATGCTCAAGAGATGATCTGATGTGGTTTCGTCCGGCGTTGGATGGCAGAACCTTAGATACCAGAAAGAGAGAACTTCTGTCGTAGTTTTTGATAGCTCTTCCGACAAAGGATTCAGATCTTCCCATGCCGTACATTTCTGCCGTATCGATAAGTTTTAAACCAGCATCAATACCCATGCGTATAGCCTCATACTCGCCACGGGCCTTGGTGGATTCTTCTCCGATATACCACATTCCCATGCCAAGACGAGGCATTTTTAGTCCATTCTTTAAGGTTACATATTCCTTCATAAAAAAAATGAGCCTTATGTTATTGGTGCAGGATTGAATATGCACATATCGTTGTGGAAACCATACTGATCACTGTATGGCTGTTTAATGCCGGAGGCAACATCCAGTATGAAGTTAAAGATTTCCTCACCAACTTCTTTGATGGTTTTCTTTCCTGTTGCAACATCTCCGGCCGATATGTCTATCATATCAAACCAGTGACTTTTCATCTCGTTTCTACTGCACACTTTTAAAACTGGTGCAATTTCGAGACCATAAGGTGTTCCTCTTCCGGTCATGAATACCTGAAGACCAATACCTGATGCTACCTGAGATGGTCCACAGACAATATCACTTGCAGGTGTGCATGCACAGATTAGACCGTGTTTTGTAGGTTTCTCTCCAGGACCGATTACTTCGCTGATGGATGCTGTACCAGATTTTGCAATGGAGCCCATTGCCTTTTCAACGATATTGGATAAACCTCCTGCCTTGTTACCAGGAGATGGATTGGCGTCTCTGTCGACTCTGCCGATTTCAAGATAGCGATCGTACCAGCCGACTTCAGCTACCAGCTTATCGCGCTGTTCTCTGTCAACACAGCGTGATGCCAGAATATGTACACCATCTCGGAATTCTGTAACCTCACTGAACATGACGGTTCCTCCTCCTCTGACCAGCATGTCGGCAGCATAGCCTGCAGACGGATTTGCTGTTACACCGCTGAAGGCATCTGAACCGCCACACTGCATGCCGATTAAGAGTTCAGAGAGAGGTAATTCTTCTCTGGTTCTCTGATTGAGCTTCTCCAGCTTCTTTTTTGCCATTTCCATAAGACCGTCCATCATAGCCTTATAGCCAGGGAAACTCTGAAGCAGCAGGGTATTTTCAGGAGTGTTGTCCTTCTCATCTAACACTCTGTCAAAGGTGAGTTTTTCGCATCCTAAGCCTACCACCATAATTTCTCCTCCGAAATTAGGCTGTTTTATCAGGTTTCTGATGGCTCTGATTGGAATTACAGCATCAGGAGCATTGATGGCAACACCGCATCCGTATGGATGAGTTACCGCAACAACATCATCGACGTTTGGATATAAAGGCAGAAGCTCTCTTTTTATTCTTTCTACAGCTTTCTTTACGACACCTGCAGCACACTGTACTGTTGTTACAATTCCCAGAAGATTTCTGGTTCCGGCAGGACCTGTTTTGTTTCTGTAGCCAAACCAGGTTGTTCTCTTTGGCATAGGAAGCTCATTTACATCCTTAAGATGTGTGGCATAGGGAAGATTCTCAAGAGATGGTCTTAAAGGCAGATTCAGGGAGTACTCGTTTATCCAGCTTCCTGCCTTCATATCTTCCTTAAGTGTTCCGAGCATCACTCCGTAGCGGATTACCGCATCATCCTTTTTAAGGTCGCAGAGCAGAACCTTGTGTGCCTGAGGAATATCTGTCTGAACGGTAATACCGTCTTCGATAGTCTGGCCTTTTTTCAGATCATAAAGAGCTATGGCGACATTGTCCCTATCGTTTATTTTGACTGTAAATCTAATATTTTCTTCCATAGGATTTTCCTAAAAAAAACGGCCTGAATTCAGACCGTTAATCCATTTTGTCAGATTAAATAACTAAATGTTTCTTGCTTGCATCGGAAAAAATACGGTACCAAATTGATGACGAATTCAGTACCGTCACACACATATGACCACTAATCTCTTACAAGACATGGTCTCTTTGGATCGAACTTCCAGCCCTTGATAAGATACTGCATTGCCATAGCATCATCACGGTTTCCAAGACACTTCTTCTTAAAGAGCTCATTTGCCTTGTAGATGCTGTCCATATCAGGCTCAATACCAAGACCAGGCTTGTTTGGAACCTCGATAAAGCCATCTTTGATCTGTAGAGGTGCCTTTGTAAGATGCTCTGTACCCTCCTGCCAGATCCAGTGTGTATCAACAGCGGTCACACGACCAGGAACTGCTGCTGCAGTGTGGACAAACATTGCAAGAGAAATATCAAAGTGGTTGTTTGAATGAGAACCCCAGGTCAGGTTGAATGCCTGGCACAGCTGGCCTACACGAACACTTCCCTCCATGGTCCAGAAGTGAGGATCAGCCAGAGGAATATCAACAGACTGAAGCATTAGAGAGTTTGCCATCTGTCTCCAGTCGGTTGCGATCATGTTGGTTGCGGTTGGGAAACCGGTACGACGGCGGAACTCAGACATAACCTCTCGGCCTGACATGCCTTTCTCTGCACCGCATGGATCTTCGCAGTAGGATAGAATACCCTGCATGCCGTCAACAAGCTTTACTGCATCCTCAAGCAGCCAGCCACCGTTTGGATCCAGAGTAATACGAGCCTCTGGGAAAGCCTCCTTTAACGCGCGGATTGCCTTCATTTCCTCTGCACCTGGCAGCACACCGCCCTTGAGCTTGAAGTCATTGAAGCCGTACTTTTTGTGAGCAGCCTTTGCCAGGGCTACGATTGATTCTGGTGTCATAGCCTCTTCACAGCGCAGACGGTACCAGTCACAGTCTGAGTCAGGATTTGAAAGATAATCAAGATCGGTCTTCTTTCTGTCACCGATAAAGAACAGATAGCCTAAGACTTTTACCTTGTCGCGCTGTTTTCCTTCTCCTAAAAGATTGCAGACAGGAAGTCCCATGAACTGACCTAACAGGTCAAGCATTGGTGCTTCAATAGCAGTCTTTACATGAATACCGGTACGCAGATCGAAGGTCTGATTGCCGCGTTCCTCATTGTCAGCGTTAAGAGCGTTGCCAATCTCATTTAATACTCTTCTGTAGTCACCGATCTCTGAACCGATAACAATCTTTTTGATGTCTTCAAGAGCTGAAGTGATCTTACCTACGCCAGGAACCTCGCCCAAACCGACATTTCCGGTCTCATCTGTCAGAATTACTACATTACGGGTGAAATATGGGCTGTGTGCACCTGAAAGGTTTAACAGCATTGAGTCGTGGCCTGCAACAGGAAGCACTTCCATTTTTGTAATTTTAGGGGTCTTAGCCATTTTATTTATTCCTTATATATGTGTTCTTTTAATCTATGTTGTTATATCTGTTAACCGATTACCGCATTTATAGCCAGTACACCGATTAGTCCCAGTACTGACAGGATACAGGTATAGGTTGTACGTACCTTGATTGCCTGTGAAACCGGCATGTTGAAATATTCCTTAAACATCCAGAAACCAGGATCGTTAACATGAGAAGCGAAGATACTTCCGCATGAGGTTGCAAGAACCATAAGCTCTGGGCTGATTCCGCTCTGCTGAACGATTGGCAGAACAATACCTGCGGCAGTGGTGATTGCAACAGTTGCTGAACCTACTGCTGTACGGACGATTGCAGCAACAGCCCATGCCATGATGATAGGTGATACATCGATACCTTTTGCAATTTCAGCGATATCTCTGCCTACACCTGCATCAACGATAACCTGCTTGAAAGCACCGCCGGCACCGATAACCAGGATAATCATGGCCATGGACTTGATTGAATTCTTCATTGAGGCTGAAAGCTCGGTCATGGTTGAACCGCGTCTTAGACCTAAAAGATAAACTGCAACAAGTACGGAGAAGAGCAGAGCAAGTGGAGCTGCACCGATAAAGTCTATGAATTTGAGTCCGAAAGTTCCCTTTGGCAGGAACATGTCGCACAGTGTTGCTGATGCAATCAGAAATACTGGGAACAGGGCACAGAACAGACTTACTCCAAAGCCAGGCATTTCCTCATCAGTGAAAACTTTTGAGGTTGTAAGACCGTTTGGAATTGAAGATTCACAGCTTGTAACCCATTTTGAACGTGAGTAGTAGATTCCAACCAGAATAGCAGCTGGGATTGCAATAATAAGTCCTAACAGTAAGGTTCCGCCAACACTGGCATCATACATACCGCATACAGCGGTTGGACCAGGATGTGGAGGCAGGAAGCTGTGGGTTGTTGAAAGACCGATAACAGCTGGCAGACCTACATATAAAAGAGGCATGCCTGTCTGAACAACAATCACGAATACGATAGGCAGCATAACGATAAAACCAGCCTCAAAGAACATGGTAATACCGATAATCAGTGCTGTCAGAATCATAGCCCACTGAACATTCTTCTTACCGAATCTGTCAATCAGTGTGGTTGCAATTCTCTGTGCTGCGCCTGAATCTCCTAGAAGCTTACCCAGCATTGCGCCGAAGCCTAAGATTAGAACCAGACTCTTTAGCTGACCGCCAATACCCTTGTAGATGGTTGCAGGGATATCTTCAATAGGCATTCCCTCAAGAAGACCTACAATCAGAGATACCAGGATCAGAGAGATAAAGCCGTCCAGTTTAAACTTGATCATGAACAGCAGTAGCAGTAGTACGCCAAAGGCTACTATAGCAAGACTCATAATACTCACTCCGTTATGTTCTGAAGACTGAATTTATGTTTTTTTTTATGATTTGTAAATCCAGTCTTATTAGTTTCTGTATGTTTGTTTTGTTTTTTATGTAGTTAGCGTTTAACGATGATGTTATCCAGCTTTTCGTAATATCTTACGATGCTGCTGTGATCTTCAGCCTCATGACCGTCAGCCTTCAGCGCCTGCATAATTTCCATTACGCTTGCAGTCAGTGGCAGAGTTACACCAACCTCATGAGAGGTATCCAGAACATTCTTTAAATCCTTGATATGCAGATTGATTCTGAAGCCTGGCTTGAAGTTTCTGTCCATCATCATTGGTGCCTTGGCATCAAGAACTGTACTGCCTGCAAGACCGCCACGAATTGCCTTATAGACAAGCTCTGGCTCGACTCCAACCTTGGCTGCAAGAGTTAAAGCCTCACTTACAGCAGCAATATTGATTGCCACAATAATCTGATTTGCAAGCTTGGTGGCATTACCTGCACCGATGTCACCGGTTCTTACAACAGATGCTGCCATACAGCCGATTACATCCTTGTACTTGTCAAAGACTTCCTGCTTACCGCCAACCATTACAGAGATGGTGCCGTCGATAGCCTTTGGTTCACCGCCTGATACAGGAGCATCAAGCATATCTACACCGACTTTCTCAAGTTCTGCTGCAATCTTGCGGCTGGAAAGAGGAGCAATAGAGCTCATGTCGATAACACATGATCCCTTCTTTGCTCCTTCAATGACACCGTCTTTACCTAGGACGACTTCTTCCACCTGAGGGGAATTTGGCAGCATGGTTATGACGATATCTGAGTTTGCAGCAATTTCTCTTGGTGTCTCAAATACGCCTGCACCGTCTTTTTGAAACTCTGCTGCTACAGCCTTGTTATGGCCTGATACAACCAGGGTGTGTCCCTTTTTCATCAGGTTACGTGCCATAGGCTTACCCATGATTCCCAAACCAATAAAACCGATCTTCATTGTTATAATCTCCTTTTTATATTTAAGTCATTAGAGGTAGTCTTTAAGTTCATCTAAAATTGCTTTTAGCTTGACCTGTGCTTCCTCTGTCATATGTGTAATAGGTCTGATAGGGTGTCCGACGTTGATTCCTAGGATATTCAGTGCATCCTTTGGTACCACAGGGAAACTTCCCAGTGCATAGGCGTTTCTGAATACTGAAAGGCGATACTGAGCCTTCAGAGCTCCTTCATAATCCTTAGCGATGTACTTGTTGTAGATATCAACTACAAGCTTTGGCAGTACATTTGCGGTTCCTGCAACACATCCCTTTCCGCCGCACATCAGAACGGGGAAGATCATGGTGTCTTTGCCAGCCACAACCGCAAACTCTGAGTTCTCTGTATTGTTCTGTCTGATGTATTCGCAGGTAAGAGTGATATCACCACTGGTATCCTTAACACCGACTATGTTCTCGATCTGAGCCAGTCTCTTAACCAGGCGAGGTGACATGTTGATACCTGTCTTGTCAGGATTGTTGTATAGAATATTTGGAAGATCTGTTGCATCTGCAACTGCTTTGAAATGCTGATATAGCTCTTCCTCTGTTGGACTTACAAACATTGGGGTTAAAACAGACAGTGCCTGAGCACCGCATGACTTTGCCATCCTTGCAAGCTTTACCGCCTCTGATGTGGTGATGGCGCTGGCGCCTACATATACAGGAACACGTCCATTAACCTCGTCGATGGTCTTTTCTACTATCTTCTGTTTCTCTGAATACTCAAGTCCGTAAAATTCACCGGTACTTCCCAATACGAAGACACCGTGAACTCCGCCGTCGATAACGTAATTAAGAAGACGTTTTAATCCTTCCTCATCAAGGTGTTCGTCTTTTGTCAGAGGTGTGATTAGCGGAGGTATCACGCCTTTTACTTCTAACATATGTATTCTCCTTAGAATGTTTATTTATTGTTTTGTTTACTACGATGGTACGTATGTATATATGGAGAGCAAGGAGTGTGCCAGAATAAATAACTTATTGATATATAGGATAAAAATATAAGAAATTAAAACTATAGTGAAATGACGCAACATTTTGTGCAACATAAAGTGTTGTATAGTGTTGCAGAGGAACAGAAAAGAAACACTTTTTAACACACCTCTCAGATTTAGATTAAAAGTAGATACTTTTGTGACATAAATTCAGTTACTCGAGTTTCCCAGATAAAAAATTTAAGTAAATCCAGATCCACTCTAGGATTGATGCTCTTTAAAAACTTGTATTGATTTATTATCTTGCTAGAGGCAATGGAATTACCTGCTTAAGGAAGTTACAGATCCCGTTAAACCATGAGCCTAACAGATCATTTATGATCTGCTCTGCTTTAACAAGACAACCTTTCTTTAGCAGGCTTGCTTCTTCTAAAATCTTTGGAATATAAATGAAGCATCTCATTAGAGAATCTATTGCTGCCTGATAAGGTATATCCTGTATCTGTTCTTTTGTAAATCTGAATAGAGCACCTAATGAACGT
>NZ_FUXX01000043.1 GCF_900167015.1 Succinivibrio dextrinosolvens DSM 3072 | reverse complement strand
AAAAACGTATTCTGAAATAAAATTACATGCCTGTCGATACTGCTCCGTCATCTGACGTAACAGTGTTTCCTGTTCTGAAGGTACATTAATTCTTATTTTTAATGTTTTTGTAAATTTCAAAACAGTTTTCTCCAAGCCATATAATCCCTATATTCTAACAGTTATTGTAAAGAAATTCTTTAAGATATATAGCCTGAGTTGGCAGAGCTCCGCCTCAGACTTAAGTCTGAGGTTTCCGCTCTGCTATTTTTTTGATGAAAACACATCTTATTTCTACATACTGTACTGAACGCGATTACTGACTATCTCCCCAGACCTCATTAGCAATATCTTTAACCAGCTTCAGTTTAGCCCACTGATCTTCATCAGTTAACTTATTGCCGATTTCACATGAAGCAAAACCGCACTGAGGTGATAGATTTAACCTGTCCAGATCAACGTACTTAGAAGCTTCAGCAATTCTTTGCTTGATGAAATCCTTATCCTCAAGATCCGCTCTCTTTGAGGTAATCAGACCAAGAATTACCTTCTTGTCCTTTGGAATATACTTTAGAGATTCAAATCCACCTGAACGCTCATCATCAAACTCAAGATAGAAGGCATCAACATTCTCTTTTGCAAATAAGAATGGTGCAATCTTGTCGTAAGGACCTGTGCAGGCATAGGTTGAGTGGTAGTTACCACGGCATACGTGAGTGGTGATAGTAAGATCAGCAGGCTTACCTTCAAGAGCAAGGTTATTTACCTTAAGGTATTTGTTAGCCTCATCTTCAAAGGAAACATTTCCATTCTGACGGTTTGCCCAGTATTTCTCATCTACGAACATACCCCAGGTACAGTCATCTAACTGAATGTTTCTGCAGCCTGCCTCATAAAGCTCTTTGATTACGGTTCTGTATGCAGCACCGATATCTTCAATCAGAACATTGATATCAGGGTAGACTGCCTTAGTGTTCTCGATGTTGTCTTTTCTGAAGAGCTCGGCCAAAAGCTGTGCTGGAGCAGGGAAGGTCTGCTTTGCAACAGTATTTTCATCTTCAAATTCCTTAACAAATTTGAAGTACTGTACGAATGGATGATTTTCACCGGTGATTTTGCCGGTAACCTTGATAGAGCCCTTAGCTGTCTCCTCTCCATGGAAGAAATAACCGTGACTTAATTCAGTCTCTTCAATACCATTTAATCCCCAGAAGAAATCAAGGTGCCAGTAGGCTCTTCTGTACTCGCCGTCTGTGATTACGTGGAAGCCTGCATTCTTCTGTTTCTGAATTAGCTTGGCAATTTCCTCGTTTTCCACAATATTAAGTTCTTCAGCTGTAATCTTCTTTGCCTTGAAAAGATTTCTTGCGTTTTTGACTGCAGCAGGTCTCAGGAAGCTGCCGACATAGTCGTATTTAAAAGGGATTGTATTGTTCATAGATTATTTCCTTATTTTTAATTGTTAGAAAATAAGGTATCTGATTATGAGGATTTTTTCTAATACTGATTTTGTATAGTTAGTTATAGGATTTGACTATATCAGGACAATAAAAAAACTGGAGAGCTTCTTGCTAAGCTTCTCCAGTCTTCTATTTAAAGCGGTTTATATCTAAAACAGAAATTAGATATCTTTTGCAAACTGAACTGCGCGACCGATATACTTGGCAGGGGTAAGACCTCTTAACAGAGCCTTTGCCTCCTCTGGCATATCAAGTTCCTCAAGGAAGTTCTCCATGATTTCCTTGGTTACTTTCTGACCGCGGGTTAATGCCTTCAGCTTCTCGTATGGATTCTCTATGCCATAGCGACGCATTACAGTCTGATATGGCTCTGCTAGAACTTCCCAGTTGTTATCAAGTTCAACTGCAGTATGCTCTGCATTTGCCTGAAGCTTTGAAATACCCTTTAGAGTTGATTTGTATGCAAGAATTGAGTAACCGAAAGCAACACCTAGATTACGTAGAACAGTTGAGTCTGTCAGGTCTCTCTGGAAACGAGAAATTGGAAGCTTGTTGCCTAGATGAACAAACAGGGCATTAGCGATACCAAGATTACCCTCGGAGTTCTCAAAATCAATTGGGTTTACCTTGTGAGGCATGGTTGAAGAACCGATTTCACCGGCAATTGTTTTCTGTGTGAATACGCCGTTTGAAATATAACCCCAGATATCTCTGTCAAAGTCGATAAGAATAGTGTTGAATCTGTCTACAGCAGCAAACAGCTCAGCAATGTAGTCATGAGGCTCAATCTGAGTTGTATATGGATTGAAGGTAAGACCTAAATCCTCTTCAAACTTCTTAGAGAATTCATACCAGTCAACGTTTGGATATGAAACGCTGTGAGCGTTGAAGTTACCAACTGCACCATTGATCTTGCCCATGATTTCAACAGCTTCGATCTGCTTGCGCTGACGGCGCATACGGTATACAACGTTTGCCATCTCCTTACCGATGGTGGTAGGTGATGCAGGCTGACCGTGGGTTCTTGCCAGTAGAGGAACATCAGCATACTTGTGAGCAAGCTCGGTGATCTTAGCGATGATCTCATCAATAACAGGAAGAATAACTTCCTCACGAGCAGTCTTTAACATTAAAGCGTGAGAGTTGTTGTTGATGTCTTCAGAGGTACATGCAAAGTGAATGAATTCCTTAACCTTTGCAATCTCTTCGCAGTTTGCAGTCTTATCCTTGAGGAAGTATTCAACAGCCTTAACATCGTGATTGGTTACAGCTTCACGCTTCTTGATATCTAAAGCATCTTCTTCTGAGAAATTAGCGATGATGTTATCAATAAAAGCAATTGTTTCCTTTGAAAAAGCTGGAACTTCTTTTATTTCTTCGCAAGCTGCAAGGTGTTTTAACCATGTAAGTTCAACCTGAACACGGAAACGCATCAGACCGTACTCTGAGAAGATTGGTCTTAGTTCTTCGGTCTTAGAACCGTAACGTCCGTCCAATGGTGAAATTGCAGATAGTGATGATAAGTTCATTTTAATCCTCATAAGATAGTGTTTAGCGAACTGTTAGGAAAACTTTTGCGCGTATTCTAAAATTGCCTTGCGACGAAATACCAGGAATCTTCTTCCGCCTACCTGTCTCCAAAGAATTACAGCTCTTATTCCTGCAAGCAGAAGTGCTCTGATCTTTTCCTGATTCTCAGGAATTCTAAGATGTCTCTCCTCCCCGTAGATTAGGAGTTTTGCAAAATTAGGGCTGATAATTGACTGGTACAGGGAACCAAAAAGGTGGATGTTGGTAGGATCATTTACTACAGAAATTCCGGCTTCAAAGAAATCAGGATGTTCTGCCGTAACCGCTCTTTTCAGACTGTCAATTTCATCGGAAAGTCTTGAAAAGATCTTTGAATTCCGCTCAACACTGTGGGCCAGCGAAATCAGCTTTAAGGCCATCTTGGTAACCTCGATGGTTGTTGCTGTTTTGGCAACATCTGATTTTCCAAAGCTGTCCACCAGCTGTTTGAATCCAACCATCAGTCTTGATGGTTCATAGATATCCTCAATGGTTCTTGGATCTGTAACCAGAAGTGCTCTGATTACACAGGAAACGGATTGTTCATCGTAGTATCCGGTTGATGCCAGTCTCTGAATCTGAGTGCAACACTGAAATAATGCTGCAAGGGCGATTGTTTCTGATTTTATATCGGTCATACAGCTTATCCTTTGATGTGACTATCAATTACAGCTCCGCCTAAACAGTCAGGTCCGTCATAGAACACAACTGACTGACCAGGTGCAACGGCAGCAACAGGTTTTTTGAACATAACCCTCAGGTTTTCCTTTTCGCGGTAAATTGTACATTCAACATCAGGCTGACGGTAGCGAATTTTGCAAGTGCACTCAAATGGTAAGTTTGGACATTCAGTTATCCAGGTTTCTGAAATTGCATTCAGTCCGATTGAGTACAGAGCCTTGTCGTCATTGCCTTCGGCCACGATTAGAGTATTGTTTTTTACATCCTTGTCTACAACGTACCAAGGTTTGCCGTTTCCGTCCTTTGTACCGCCGATGTTCAGACCTTTTCTCTGTCCAATGGTGGCGTACATAAGTCCGTCGTGCTGTCCCACAACCTGTCCTGAAACAGTCTTGATAGGACCAGGCTGAGCAGGAAGATATTTAGATAAAAATTCGTGGAATCTCTTTTCTCCGATAAAACAGATTCCGGTTGAGTCTTTTTTCTTTGCTGTAGCTAAGCCTAGAGATTCTGCAATTTCTCTTACCTTTGGTTTCTCAAGATCACCTACAGGGAAGAGTACTCTCTCCAGAATATTCTGTCCGATTGCATTCAGGAAGTAACTCTGATCCTTGTTCTTGTCAAAGCCGCGTAATAGATGTGCTCGTTCAGTATTAAAGCTTCTCTGACAGTAGTGTCCTGTAGCAATATAGTCAGCCTTCAGCACCTGGGTTGCGTAATCCATGAAGGCTTTGAATTTGATTTCCTTGTTGCAGAGAATATCTGGATTTGGAGTACGTCCTGCCTTGTATTCTGACAGGAAGATTTCAAACACATTATCCCAGTACTCAGCTGCGAAATTAATGGTCTTAAGCTCAATTCCAAGTTTGTCGCAAACCTTCTGAGCATCTTCTCGATCCTGTGCAGCTGCACAGTATGAGTCGTTATCATCCTCTTCCCAGTTCTTCATGAAAAGAGCTGTTACCTTCATGCCGTGTTCTTTTAGAATGGCAGCACTTACAGAGGAGTCAACTCCACCAGAAAGGCCTAGCACAACGTGCTTACCCTTCAGCTCGTCATAAGGTATTTTTGGATCAAAAATCATAAGTAAGTCTTTTGCTTTGAATCCCAATCCTTATTCAGGAAAGGGAATAAAATGAAACGTGTTTTTTCAGTCTAAACAGAAAGCTGTCTGCTTTAAGGATGAATACTTCTTATAAGATCAACAGGGTATCTTTTGCCTGCAAAGTAGTCATCAAAATTCTGACCCACAAGACGGGTTCTCCAGCAGTCTTTTCCAGAGTAGATCTGCTCTTTTGTATACCATTTAACAGCCAGAATCTCATGATCAGGATCATCTGCCTTAAGATTCTCCGGTATTTCCTTGAATTTTGCTTCAAAGCAGAATCTGTAAATGGTCTCGTTGTCTTTTACGTAGTCATTGATAGAAATCAGATTCAGAATTTCAACTTCAGCGCCGGTTTCTTCATAACCTTCTCTTTTTGCTGCTTCAAGAATTGTTTCTTTTCCATCAATATGTCCGCATGGATTACCAAAAACCAGTCGGTTATTCTGATCTTCGTTGTACTCTTCTACTATTAGGTATTTTCCGTTGTGCTCAATGATTAGAGCAACTGTTGCGTATGGTTTAAATCTTTCTGACATGTGTTTCTCCAATATCACTGTATTTTATCAGAAAAACTGTGATCTTGCATGGGATCTGATTTTTGTGCAGAGCAGATTTTGTGTCTTTGAATAGCGTACTTGAAAGGATAATCCTCTATACAGAGATAGAGGATTGCAAAAAGATACTTTTAATTCTGTGCTGTAGCTTTGCTCTCAGGAAAGCAAAGATAAAAAACGTATCCCATACCAAAAATAGGAATCATAATGAACCATGCATAGTAGGAGTTCTTTCCACAGTCACGAAGTCTTCTTGCCATGCAGAAATAGGAAAAGAGGATTACTGTTATTAAAGGCAGAAAGTGTAGCATTGAGCAGACCGTATGCACTCCTGCCTCATAAGTCTCAGCTGCAATCTCATCACCAGCTTTGACAATGGCACTCAGAAAAAAGAAAGTTACGATAAAGAGTACAGTGAATATTGTGTAGGCTGTTCTGCCCATTGTTTTTTTTTACAGCCTTAGCTGTGAAGATTTGTTCGCTCATGGTGAGTCCTCAATATATAAATGTGTAAACCTTTCGTATTTTGAAACTCCATACTTAGACTAGGATTAGCTTTTTTCTGTTATTTTCCGATATCTGATCTCTACCGATTTTCTCTTTTTTTTGAGCATTACGATTCTTTCCTTCTTAAGAAAATGAAAATAAATAGTGCAATGTATTTTCCAATTTTGAGCAATTTGTATCTCAATCGTGAAATCGAGCTTCAGGCATAAATCTCGCTGTTTTCTCTGATATTAATAAATTGTGAATAAAAAAAATAAGAGAGAATCTCATGGAAACATTATTAGAAGGCAGAAACGCAGTAAATTCCTGGCTTGAACGCTATGGTGTCAAGTTCGGTATTTACAAAAACGGGGTATTTAAGGAGCAACTGTTCCCTTATGACTCAATTCCAAGAGTTATCACCAAGGATGACTGGGATATTCTTGAAAAGGGGCTTATACAGAGAGCTACCGCACTGAACAGATTTATTTATGATGTTTACCATGACAAAAAAATCATAAATGATGGGATTATTCCTCCTGAATTCGTTTACTCATCCAAAGGCTATCTTCATGAGTGCGAGGGAATAACTCCATCTGAAGGTATTTATGCTCATATTGCAGGAATTGATCTTGTTCAGGCAAAAAACGGCGACTGGTTTATTCTTGAGGATAATCTGCGAATTCCATCCGGAGCCTCTTATCCTATGATCGCAAGAAATGTTATGCGTAAGGTCTATCCTGCAATCTTCAGAGACAAGAAGATTCTGGATAACCGTGACTACGGTGATCTGCTCAGGAATATGATGGATTACGTGAACGTTGGTGGCGGTCTTAACGTCATATTTACTCCAGGTCGTTATAATTCAGCATTCTTTGAGCACTCTTATCTTGCTGAAAAGGCAGGTGCAACACTTGCCTATGCCGGCGAAATCGTGGTTGAGGATGATTATGCCTACTATCTGGGACTTCACGGTAAAAAGGAACGCATAGGATGTATTTATCGCAGAACTTCTGATGATTACATGGATCCTAATACCTTTGTTCCTGATTCACTTATTGGTATTCCAAACCTGATGCAGGCAGTACGAAAGGGCAATGTCGCTGTAGTCAATGCACTTGGCAACGGAGTTGCCGATGATAAGGGCATCTACTATTTTGTTCCTAAGATGATTCGCTACTATCTTGACGAGGAGCCTATTCTTCACAATGCGCCAACCTATCTTCCTTATTACAAGGAGGACTATGACTATATCCTTTCATCTCTTGAAAAGCTTGTAATCAAGGACGTTAGTGAAGCTGGCGGCTATGGTGTTGTCTTTGGCAGAGATCTGGATGAGAAAAGTCTTTTAGAGTTAAAGGATCTGATTAAAGAAGATCCTCGACGCTTTATTGCTCAGGAGGTAATAGATTTTAGGGATCTTGAGATTTTTGATGACGAGAGTGGCGGCACTGTTATGCGTAAGGCCGACTTAAGAGCATTTGTAATCTCTGGCAGGACAACCTCTGTCTGGCCAAGTGGTCTTACAAGATTCAGCCGTAATCCAAACTCCTTCGTGGTCAATTCCTCTCAGGGCGGTGGATTTAAGGATACATGGGTAATGTGTGAATAAAGGGGGAACGATATGACTTCAATTGCTATTTCCGATACCAAGGCAAATCGTCTTTTCTGGCTCGGTCGATATGCAGAACGTGTGTATTTGAGCCTTCATTTTCTGCGCCGTTATTTTGATATGTATCTGGACGGAAACCCGGTGGATTTTGCAACCTATGCAAAAAATCTCGGACCAGATGTCAAAGAGAACATGTCATTTAAGGAGTTTTCGAACATCTATATGTTCGATAAATCAAACCCAAGCTCGATCATGTCCTGTCTTAATGGTGCCAATGATAATGCCATTCTTTTAAGAGAGGTCATAAAGTCAGAGTCTTTATCATATATACAGATGTCTATATGTTACCTAGAGCGTATGGCAGTAAAGAATTTTGCTGAGGATTCAATTCCGAGCATGCAGCTGATTACAGATAATCTTCTGGCTTTTTTCGGATCTATCGAGGAGCGTCTTTTCGATGACAAGGCTTTAGCCTTTGTACGTTATGGTCGTTTTATTGAAAGTCTTGATATGCACATGCGCTTTGATTATCGCTATAGCGTGGTCAGAGAGGTCTTTAACAGTCTTTTGAGATGGACTGAGATAGAACAGTCTGTTTTTGATGACTATTCTCTTAAAAGATTTGATCTGATGCTGGATATGGAGCGCTACGAGATCAACGATAGTCTGTACAAGAAAGAGATGCTGGAAATTGTTAACCGTATGGTTGTTATCTAACAATGAAAGATCATAAGGAATACATTTTCAGTTACGAGACAATGCTGACTACCGACGAACCGGTTAGACAGCATTATGTTCTCGTAAGGGCTCTTCCTTACGAAAATGAATTTCAGTCTAATCTCAGAGCTGATTTTATTCACGTAGGTTTTGACTCTATATCAAGTTCATATGACTCCTTTGGAAATTCAATCTGCTATGGCGGAAGTTTTAATTTCCACAGAAGCCTTATGTGGCAGAGTTATGGAGTTGTGAGACAGTCTGTTTACAGAATAAAGAATGAGGATAACCCTTATATTTATTCTATTCAGACTCCTCTTACCTCATACAGCAGAGACATCTCTGAATATCTTTTATCTTTCTATTTTCCATCGAATCTGATGGAGCGTGTTCTTCTGATTATGGATATAGTACATAACCTTGTCAGTTATGAAAGTGACATAACTTCAATGAACACCACTGCAGAGCAGGTCTTTGTTTCCAGAAAAGGTGTCTGTCAGGACTACGCAAATCTCATGCTTTGTTTTCTTAGGTATTTAAAAATTCCCTGCCGTTATGTAAACGGTCTTATTTCTGGGGACGGTAAAACCCATGCCTGGGTTGAGGTTCTTATAGACTCATACTGGTATGGCTTTGATCCTACCCACAACAGAAAGATTGATTTTGGCTATATAAAAATTTCTCATGGACGTGATGTTAACGACTGCCCTGTAAGTCGGGGAGTATTCACCGGCAATGCAGTTCAGTTTATGGCGGTACACGTTAATGTAGGTGAAGTATGATTCAGGAAGTATTCAGCGCCGAACTTCCAGTCGGTGAACAGCTTCTTATAAAAAAGAATGTAATAAGAAACGGAAATTCTTCAAAAAGGCTCTGTATTGTTACAGGAACTCACGGAGATGAACTTGAAGGTCAGTATGTGGCCTTTCTTTTAAACAGTATTCTAAGCAGAGACGATGCTTTAGCCTGTCTTAACGGCTCTGTCGAGATTTATCCTGCTTTAAATCCTCTTGGCATAGATTCAATTACCAGGGGTGTTCCAAATTTTGATATCGATATGAACCGAATCTTTCCCGGCTCTCTTGGTGGCTCCCTGGTGGAGGCAGCGGCTCACTATATTGTTGAGGATTTAAGAGGGGCGGATCTGGTTATCGATATACATTCAAGCAACATCTTTTTAAATGAGATCCCTCAGGTCAGAATCTGTGTTAATCAGCAGTCAGAACTGGTACCTCTTGCCAATCTTCTGAATGTTGATTTTGTCTGGGTGCACGATGCTGCAACGGTATTAGAATCAACTCTTGCTCATTCTCTTAATATTGTCGGTACCAGAACTCTTGTGGTGGAGATGGGAGTTGGTATGCGTATTACCAGTGAATACGGAGAAGCTCTTATTGACGGCATTTTTAATCTTATGAAGCATCTTGGTATGTGGAGCGGCTCTGTTTCAGAGAATATAAAAACACCAATCTTGTCTGTAAAAGATGAGGTGGAATTTGTTAATGCGTCTTCGTCAGGTGTCTTTGTAACCAGATATTCTAATAACTGTATGGTAAAAAAAGGTGAGAGTATCGGGAGAATAATCAGCTCTCTTACAGGTGAGATTATTGAGGATGTTAAGGCTCCAACCGATGGACTTATGTTTACTCTAAGAGCTTATCCAGTTGTTTATGAAGGCTCTCTACTGGCAAGAATACATCGTATAAACAGGAGCTGACAGTGAAAAAAGAAATACTGTACTCTATGAAATCTCCATTTAGAGATGATTTCAAAATAATCGGTTATACCTTTGGTGAAGGTAAAAAATCTCTGGCAATTGTCGGTGCCATGCGTGGAGATGAGGTTGCACAGCAGTATGTTGCCTCTCAGGTTGTTCGGGAGCTGAATTCTCTTGAGAGAAAGGGGCTTATTTCCAAGAACGTATCTGTCACGATTATCCCAAGTGCGAATCCTTTCTCCATGAATATTGAGAAAAGATTCTGGGCGATGGATGACACAGATATCAACCGAATGTTTCCTGGCTATGACAAGGGAGAGACCACTCAGAGAATTGCTGCAGGTTTATTTAAAAATCTTGAAGGCTTTGAATATGGAATCCAGCTGGCATCCTTTTATATGCCGGGGGATTTTATTCCTCACGTTAGAATTATCAGAACCGCAATAGACGATTACACGGATGAAGCAAAGGACTTTGGTCTTCCATATATATGCGTGTCAGATCCTCATCCTTTTGATACAACTCTTTTAAATTACAACTGGCAGATCTGGAACACTAAAACCTTCTCTCTGTATGGCGGAACTAATTACAGGATTGAAGGTCTTCTGTGCAAGAACCAGGTTAATGCAATTCTACGCTTCATGTACAAGCATGGAATGCTTCTTAAAAAATCCTATGATCCTGCGATAGCTTCGGTTGTAGTCAACGAATCTGATCTGGTTGTGGTTCAGGCTCCATGTGCCGGCTTTTTCTACCGTAAGAAGAATGCAGGGGATTTTGTCAGAAAGGGGGATGAACTTGGAAGAATTGTCGATCCTTATGAGGGTAATGTTAAGGCAAGAATATCTGCTTATGTCGATGGCATCATGTATTTCACTCATGACAGCCCTCTGGTAATGCAGAATACACCTTTGTTTAAGATATATGGCGAATAATCAGCAGGATATTCTGATGCATTGTGCCAATAATTTGATCAAATTGATTATTTTTTACGAAATCTAAAATTTCGTAAGCGTTTAAATAATCAATTTTATGCGGATTTTTTTTAATCTGTACTCAAGTATGTTTCATAGATCAACACAAATTGAGTTCCTGTTTTTGAGGTTAATAAATTGATTTTGAAAATAAATTTTACAAATGCGACATCCTACTCGTTTTGAAATAATGAAACATAAGCTTGTTCACGTTATGACGATTTTCAATCAGAAAGCATAGGTCTGCTCGCTATAATTAAATTGGTTCTGCAAATTTTGCATAAAGTTCAAGAATGTGGAGGCATGACATGAAAACTAAATCCGATCTGATTCGTGAAGCTCAGAAAGATCCATCTCTTACAATTCCAGGCTTTGATTCTGATATAAATGTTGTTCAGCAAATCAAAGAAAAAGCAGATAAGATGCACTCAACCAGACTTCCTATGCTGATCAAGGAGTCTGTAAGACTTCTAAGCAATTCCATCAGTGAGCTTGAAGAGATCTATCAGGATGTCTATGAAATCTTTATCAATGGCTCTCCAAAGAATATGCAGCTTAGCGGCATTTCAAAGGAATTTGTGTGCATGGAATTTCAGGTCGGTACCATCCACGTTATTGATGAGGACATCATAGGTCTGTACATCAAGAAAAGAGGTCTTCCTTCAGTAGATCTCTCAAACGCTGAAGTATTTGCTGAAATCCGTGATGTTGCTGTCAGTGAATATAATGAGAAGCTGGGTACTCTATTTATCAGGATTGTAGGTGCTAAACTTATCATCGACTAATTAAGTAATTCTATTTTCAAAAATCATCCGCCTTTTAGCCTGCTGTAGCATCTGAATGCTTAATGCAGGTGAGAGACGGATTTTTTTTTATGTTGTTTGGCTTGGTTCCTGTAGACCTAACATTGTTCAAAAAGTTGAATGTATAATAAAATTGCGCTTACACAGAAAATATGATTTGTGTAGAATCTGCCCGTACAAGTTTTTCGGTAACCTGTTTCCTAGGTTGAGAATTCTACGAAAGGCTTTAGTACAGTCTTATTAAATCCATGGAGAAACTAAACTCATCTCACTCTCGTAGCATCATTAGAGTGATCGCTACAATGTTAGCTCTGCTTTGTGTAAGCTCAATTCTTATTTTCTTTGGTTCTCGAGGTGATGCAACTTCTGTTGCTATGAGAATTAAATCTGGAGTTGTAACTGCAGATGAAATCAATGTTGCCTTTGAAAATGTTGGTGGGCGCCTTGTAAAAAGAGATATCGAAGAATCCCAATATGTAAAAAAAGGAGATATCCTCATGATTCTGGATGATGCGGATATGTCCATTTCCATTGACAAACTCAAGGCTCAGATTGATGCTCAGAAAGCATCAATAGCTCATCAGATGACTCAGATTGAGATTGATACCAAAAATACCGATCTTGAAGAGAAAACCCAGTACCATAATATTGAACAGCTTCAGGCCGCTCTAAACTCTGCCGGTTCTGCGGAGAATCTTGCTTTCCTTGAGTATGACCGCTCAAGAAAACTGATTACCTCCAAAAGTATTTCAAAGTCAGCATATGACAGCAATTCATCTGCACTGACAAGAGCAAAAGCATCCAGAGTTCAGGCTCAACGTGCCTTAGATGCTGCGACTGCAGGTGCATCAAAGGAGGAACTTGAGAGATTACGTACTACCGGCAGTGCCGCTGGTATGACTCTAACCTCTATAAGTAATTCTCGTCTTGCCATTGCAAATGCGAATAATACTCTTGAGTCAATGAAGGCTCAGCTGCGTCAGCTTGAGGCCGATTTAAGACAGCTAGAACTGAATAATTCCCGTTTGATCTTAAAGGCTCCTGAAGATGGAAAGATTCTTAACATCATGTATCAGCAGGGTGAGATGATTTCTCCTAATGCTCCTGCTTTGGTTCTGGAAACCTCCAGAAAATATTTTGATATCTATGTAAACGAAACTCAGGTATTAAATTATAAGCCTGGTCAGAAAGTCAAAGCCCGTGTGATCGCTTCTGACTCCTATGTTAATGGAACTGTAAGATTTGCTACCGCAGCTCCATCTTTCTCTGATTTAAGAATGACAAGAGAACATGGTCAGGCTGATTTAACAATGTTTAAAGTCAGAATCTATCTGGATGAAAACTGTAAAGAGTGTCTTCCTGGTATGACCATGGAGGTTGCTGATGATGAATAAATACAGGCAGGCCATTTTTGAAGAATTTGAAGCGATGATGGGCGGTCATTTTATTCCGTATCACATTGCTGCTTTTATGATGGCAATTCTAACTACACTGATTTTTTCTCTGATTATGACTCATGCAACTGTCTTTGAAGGAAAAATTGCAGTAATTGATCTGGATGCGACAAATTACTCTACTTCTCTTGTTGAGTCTTTAAATACCAGTTCCTATGTGGAGATTACAGAGGTATACCATACGCCACTGCCTGTTGATAAATTACTAGAGCACGACAGAAATATCGGAGTGCTATATATTCCTAAAGGTCTTGAAAAGGCGATATCACGTTCAGAGCTTACCTTTAACATTGGTTATCTGGCTGATTACTCCAATCTTGCACAGAATGGACAGGCTTTATCAAACCTGCAGAAGATCATCAATGAAATTGCAGCACAGTCATCTGGCACAAAGATAGCTATTTCTCAGGGGCTTGCAGAGGATGGTGCAAAAGCAATGCTGATGCCGATGCATCTTGTGGACAGAGATTTATACAATCCAACAATGTCATCTACTATTAACATCTGTTCTGCCTTTATTTATTTCTTCTCCTCAATTCTTTTAGGTCTAACCTGTCTGATGCTGGTAGGCAGATTAAAGGTTACCAACCGCTGGCAGAATGTTCTTGAAAACGATGTTACTGTACTAATCGCAAGACTTATTCCTTATGCCCTGATTTATACGACAGCAATTACGCTGGTTACTTCTGCAATCGTGGTCTTCGGTCAGTTAAGATTCTCAGGAAACTACTTCTTTCATCTACCAAGCATTTTTATGACTGCGATGGCAATCGGCATGATGGCACTTATTTTCTCTTGGACCACAAATCAGCCAGGAGAAGGTGGAAGCCGCATGATTCTTCTGGTACCTCCAGGATTTATTATGGGAGGTGCACTAATGGCATCTGGAACTTTACCTGACTGGGTTAACACAGTTAAATACTGCTTTCCTCTGACCTGGGAATTCGAAATATGGAGAGATTTTGCCTATAGAGGAATAGGCCTTTCTTCTATGATTGGTACCTATGGAAAGTTTTTAATGTATCTGACTGTACTTGGCGGTATTCTGTATATTCTGCACTACAGAGCAGTTCAAAAGAATGCTCTGATAAGCCAGAGTACAAAGCTGATAGAGAAGGATATGAATTCAGCATCGTAATCAGAATCGAAAAAAAACTACTTTTTGACAGCTGGTAATGTTTTTTTTAAGTCTGCCTCTGTACGTAATGTGAACTAATTAGAAAAAACAAAAGAATATTAAAAAAAATAAGTAATTATTAGCTGTTTTTTTATTACTCACCCATTTCTTTTCTATCATTCTATATATAAGACCTAGGTGAGAGGATATGTGTATGCAGATATTGCGAAGTAAACGTTTTTTTTATTACTTGGCAGTAGTGTCTTTTTTTTCAAGTTTCTGTGCTTATTCAGAGGATGGGGAATTTAAGTCCGCTATAGAAGACTGTTATAAAGGTAATACCAGCGAATGTGAATTTGCAGGAACTTTCCTATATAAAAATAAGGATTATAAAAAGGCCGAAAAATATCTGACTATTGCCTGCGATGGGAAGAGCAGCAAAGCATGCCATCTTTTAGCTGAAATGTATTTTGATGATTCATTAGGAAAAGATTTATATGATTCAGCCGTTGTTTTTTTTGATAAAGGCTGCAATCTAAATTATGCCGGTAGCTGTAATAATCTTGGCAAAATCTATGAAACCAAAAAATACGGTCATTTCGATTTGAGTAAAGCTCAGAATAGCTACGAAAAAGCCTGTTATATGGGATATTCTGTAGGATGCTCTAATCTTGGCAGAGTTTTGAATGATCCTAAAAATCCAAAAAGAAATCAAAGAAAAGCTAAGGAATTATTTGAAAAGTCCTGTAAGGCAGATAACCCTGAAGGGTGTGTGGGCTTAGCCAAAGTTTATCTTCAAGGCGATGAGGATGATATCAAGATCGGCTTGAAGCTTTATGAGAAAGCATGTGCCTTAAATTCAAAGGAAGCATGCTGGGAAGCGGGAAACCTCTATGCAGTACCTAAAAACAAGTCAAGAAATAAGCCTGACCTTATTACTGCTCTCCAGTTCTATCAGTACGGCTGTAATATCGACAGTGCAGACTGCTGCTACAATCTTGGTGTTTTATATGAATACTCTCCAGAGTTCAGAAAGGACGCAAACAGGGCAGCAGAGCTTTATGAAAAATCATGTTCTCTAAAAGATGGCTTTGGCTGCAATGCCTTAGGTACTCTTTATTTGGAAGGAAAGGGTGTAGTTCAGTCTCAGACAAAGGCCTTCTCTTATTTTGAGAAGTCCTGTAACCTTAAAGTTTCTGATGGCTGTATGAATCTTGGTCTTCAGTACAAGAACACTCCAAGACAGAATAAAAAGCCTGACTATGCCAGCGCTTTAAAATATCTTGGAATGGCCTGTAACATGAACAACGGACTTGCATGCGGTTATCTTGGCCTTATGCATGAGAAAGGTGAAGGTGTAGAGCGCAGCTACAGAAGAGGTAAGGAATTCTACGAAAAATCATGCTCTCTAAAATCAAGCTTTGGCTGTGATATGGCACAGAAACTTGATGATATTTAGCGTACATTTTTTCTGGTTACACACTTCTTTGCACAAAAATCATCCATTTTGGGCATATCTTGCTTATTAACTTTAATCTATGTGTGTTTTGCTACAATAGCTCCATAGAATTTAAATTTATGGAGTGACTAATGTTCAGCAGTAAAGTTGTTGTTCCTACACAGGGTAGCGCAATTGAGATTGATGCAAACGGTAAGCTGATTGTTCCTGATAATCCAATTGTTCCTTTTATTCGTGGTGATGGTATCGGCGCAGATATCACACCTGTAATGCAGAAGGTTGTTGATGCTGCAGTTGCAAAGGCATACAGCCAGAAGAAAAAGATCTCCTGGATGGAAATCTATGCAGGCGGTAGATCTGTTGAGGTTTACGGTGACAATACCTGGCTTCCAGATGAAACATTTGATTTCATCAGAAAATATCATGTTGCAATTAAAGGTCCTCTAACCACACCTGTCGGCGGCGGTATCCGTTCCTTAAACGTTGCTCTAAGACAGACTCTTGATCTGTACATCTGTTTACGTCCAGTTCGTTACTTCAAGGGCGTACCTTCTCCTGTAAAACATCCTGAACTTGTTGATACTGTTATCTTCCGTGAGAATGCAGAGGATATCTACGCAGGTATTGAATGGGAGGCAAACTCTGAAGGTGCCAAGAAGCTTATTGCTTTCCTTGAGAATGAAATGAATGTTAAGAAGATTCGTTTCACTGAAAACTGCGGTATCGGTGTAAAGCCAATGTCAAAGGCTGGTACTGAAAGACTGATCGGTGCTGCTTTTGAATACGCTATCGACCATGACAGAAAGTCTGTAACCATCGTTCACAAGGGCAACATCATGAAGTTCACTGAAGGTGCCTTTAAGAACTGGGGCTACAAGCTGGCTGAAGAGAAATACGGTGCTACAAAGGATGAGAATGGCGTAGTAAGCTTTGTAAATCCAAAGACTCAGAAACGTATCGTTGTTAAGGATTGTATTGCTGACGCCTTCCTGCAGAACATTCTTCTATACCCTCAGGATTATGATGTGGTCTGTGCCATGAACCTGAACGGTGACTATATCTCTGACGCTTTAGCTGCTGAGGTTGGTGGTATCGGTATTGCTCCTGGAGCAAACATCGGTGCTGACAGTGCTATCTTTGAGGCAACTCATGGTACAGCTCCTACCATTGCAGGTACAGGCAAGGCAAATCCTGGTTCAATCATTCTTTCAGCTGAACTGATGCTTCGTCATATGGGCTGGAACGAGGCTGCTGATCTGATTGTTGATGCAATGGAAAAGGCTATCAGTTCAAAACGCGTAACTTCTGATTTCTCTGGTCTGATGGAAGGTGCAACAACCTTAACAACCAGTGAATTTGGTGATGAGATTATTAAGAATATCTAGCAGTTAATTGCTATTGTTATCCGTCAGGCTGTTTTCTTTTTGTTCAACAGCCGGCGGATTTTTTTTATTTCTGCAGCAGAGGTTTTAGCTTTGCTGTAAGTGGAATAAAGAAATGCACGATAGGTCCTGTGCATAAAGCAGCAAACAGAGTTCCCTCACGAACAGCCTCAATCTGAGTGAAGCCTGTCAGGAAGAGTGACAGAATTACTGCAGATGAAACCAGGAAGATATCAAAGAAAGTCTTTACAAAGCTGAAGGTTCTGTTAACCAGCGGATGGAAAATCTTGATGAAATATTCGCCGGGTACCATTGCAACATTGGATGTTACAGACAGTGAAACTGCCAAAGCCAGAAGAACTGTTCCTGATACCACCAGAATCCAGGAAACAAGGTAGCTGATTTCATCTGGAAGTGAGATTCTCAATAGATTCATTCCAAGATCAATCATAAATGAGAAGATTAGACACACTGGAATCTGCATTAAAAGGTTAACTGCGTGTTTTTTTAGCGGATCCTTTCCAATTGAGATGAACATAATCTGCAGAATCATCAGTAGAATATTGAAGATCAGAGTTGTTTCACCAAGAGTGAAGGATGAGTGCAGTGAAAGTACATAATTTGCAGAGGAGATAGGAGTGGTTCCTATATTTGCAAATGTAATTGATGCGATTGCTATTCCCTGAAATACAACAGATAAAAAGAAAAGTGTATACCTTTTTAATAGTTCTTTATTAGACACGAAAACCCCTTCCAATTTTAAATAAAATTAAGAATAAACTAATCCACTTAATACGTTATGCATTAAGTGGCTATATATTTTTTAGGGGATTTTTTAGCGGGCGCGGAAGGTGATTCTGCCCTTGGTCAGATCGTAAGGAGTGATCTGAACGGTAACCTTATCACCGGTAAGAATTCTGATGTAATTCTTACGCATTTTTCCTGAGATGTGGGCCATAACAATATGACCGTTTTCCAGCTGAACGCGGAACATAGTATTTGGCAGGGTTTCTAGGATGGTGCCCTGCATTTCAATGCTTTCTTCTTTTGCCATAAAAAAAATAAATACCTAAATAATACTGGTTTAAGCTGATATATATGTTATATATCGTCTTTACAACGTGCGCTATTATACAACAAAATTCAGAAATTCAAATCAAAAGCTAAGTTTTTTTTACAACGCGTCTCCCACGAACAACCTCTAACTTTCTGGTCGTAAATTCTATTAGCAATAATGTTGTGATCGATGATGCAAGAATTTGACAACTTTTATTGTGATTGACTTCAAGTGGTATTCACAGGAAAACATAATTGTTATAATTCTTCTGAAGTTTGAATTCACAAATGCACTAAACCGCAATCTTGCACATTTACCGTGGTTCAATGTGCGCTCATAACATATAAAAAAAACTTTAATAATTTTTTTTGGAGTACGTATGACATTAAAAAAAGTTGTCATTACAGGTTACGGAATTGTATCTTCGATTGGTGTAGGCGTAGATGCAGTTTTAAAGTCACTAAAAGAAGGCAAATCAGGAATTAAAAAGGCTCAGGACTTTGTTGATAAACAGATGCGTTCCCAGGTAGCCGGTCTAGTTGATCTTGATCTGAAAGATCTTATCGACAGAAAAGTTCTTCGTTTCATGGGTGAAGCTGCCGCTTATTCATATATTGCCATGAAAGAGGCAATCAGTATGGCAGGACTTTCCGACGAAGACGTAAGTAATGACAGAACAGGTCTGATTGCAGGTTCTGGCGGTGGAGATACCAGAACTATTGTTGAATCAGCAGATATCCTTGTAGAAAAAGGTGTTAAGAAAGTTGGTCCATATGCAGTTCCAAAGGCAATGAGCTCTACTGTATCTGCAAACCTTGCAACAGCTTTCAAGATCAGGGGCGCTTCAATGAGCGTAAGCTCTGCATGTTCAACCTCAGCTCACTGCATCGCTCTTGCATGTGATCAGATTGCTTTAGGCAGACAGGATGTAATGTTCGCCGGTGGCGGTGAATCTGTAGACTGGACTATTTCATGTCTGTTTGATGGTATGGGAGCATTATCAAAGGGCTTTAACGAGACTCCTGAAAAGGCTTCAAGACCATACGATGCAAACCGTGACGGTTTCGTTATCGGTGCCGGCGGCGGTATTCTGGTTTTAGAATCTGAAGAACATGCCAAGGCAAGAGGTGCTCATATTATAGCCGAGGTCGTAGGCTATGGTGCAACCTCAGACGGTTATGATATGGTTGCTCCATCAGGCGAGGGCGCTTTAAGATGTATGAAACAGGCTCTTGCAAGCTGCAATTCCAAGATTGATTACATCAATACCCACGGCACAGCAACCGTATTGGGTGATATCAAGGAGCTTGAGGCAATTCGTGGTGTATTCGGCGATAACTGTCCTCCTATCTCTTCAACCAAGTCTATGACTGGTCATGCTTTAGGTGCTGCAGGTGTTAATGAGGCTATCTTCAGTCTGATTATGATGCAGAATAACTTTATTGCACCTTCTATTAATATTGAAACCTTAGATGAGAATGCTAAGGGCTTTGATATTGTTGCCAATAAAGCTCGTGAAGCTACCTTAAATACCATTATGTCAAACAGCTTTGGTTTCGGCGGTACTAACGCTACCTTAATTCTGGGTAAATATAATGGCTAATGATACCCTTCGTTTAGACAAGGCTGTATCTCATAACTTTGATGTTCCTCGTTCTGCTGCTGCAAAGCTTATCAAGGCAGGCGAGGTTGAAGTCAATGGTGAAATCGTACTTGATCCTGCCTCAAAGATTTCTGTAACCGATGAAATCGTTATTGATGGCTATGAGGTTGAGGCTTCAGACGGATTTAAAAAACGAGTCTTTATGCTCAACAAACCATCTGGCTATGTCTGTGCCGACAGAGATAACAATAATCCTGTAGTCATAAACATCTTCAGTGATATTCCCAAGTTCACTCAGATGCATTGTGTTGGAAGACTTGATATTGATACAACCGGTCTGCTGTTAGTTACAGATGATGGCGATCTGAATCATAAGATTACTTCTCCAAAATCAGAAGTAACTAAAACCTATCTGGTTTCAACAAGAGACAAAATTGTCCCTAAGGATGTTGAGCTTTTTAAAAAGGGACTAAAGCATCCAGAGGAGAAAACCAGATACAAGAGTGCATTACTTGAAATTCTGTCTGATCATGAGGCCTTAGTAACTGTAACCGAAGGTCGTTTTCATGAGGTCAAAAGACTTTTTGAGTGTGTCGATAATGAAGTCACGGAATTAAAGAGACTTTATATCGGACAGCTTAAGCTTGATGACTCCCTTGAAGAGGGGGAATACATACCTCTTGAGGATGAGGATCTTCAGAAAGTTTTCCTTCCTTATTCACCAGAATAGGTCAAATCATTTGGGTAGGATTCACTCCTGCCCATGTACTTTTATCCGCTAGTTTGGATCTATAAAAAACTATAAAGATATATAAAAAGCTATAAATTTATAGGTTTTCTACCAACTTCCTGCTTCAACACTGCTGGTTGCTATCCCATTTATTTCTAAATCAGATAACAGAGCCGTCAGCTCTACAGGCATTAGTTCGGAGATAGCTTTCCCTACGTTTTTTATCTGTTGTCTCAGGTTAATTGCTGCGTTCAGATCGCGATCTATTGTCAATCCACATTCAGGACATTCATAGACTCTGTCTCTGAGCGTTAAATCTTTTTTCAGTGCACCACACTTACTGCAGGTCTTAGAGCTTGC
>NZ_FUXX01000069.1 GCF_900167015.1 Succinivibrio dextrinosolvens DSM 3072 | reverse complement strand
TATAATCACGGTTTCAAAAGATTCAGACTGCGATCTAAAGCGAAGGTAATAATTGAATTTGGGCTTGTGGCTCTGGCTCATAATATAAGAAAATGGGCCAATATAAGAAATGAAATGAATGCGGTAATAAGTTAAAAAAGAACAAGAAATACCTTAAGCTTCCTACCTTATCTCTCTAAAAGTTCTAAAAATCTCCAATCAAAATAAATATCTCAACAAAATCGTATTTGAAAATTTCAATTCCCTAGAAATAACAAAATTCTATGTTTGAAAAATGAAAGAGGCTGACATACTTTTTAGCCAGCCTCTTCCGCTCAACAAACATTCAGGAATCTTTACTTAACATCTTTCTGATCAAATCCGCGTGGTCCATTTGCACGTGGAGGACGAGGTCCTTTTTCACCAAAGTCAGGTTTTGCGCATCTAACTTCAAGAATTTTGGTAACTTTCTCGTCATCAACCTTGGCAATAACCTCAATAGGCATATCCTTTTCTATATATGACCAATTGCGATCATCATCCAGTTCAACAATAATTGTGTCGTTGTTTTTATCGGTTAACTCAAACTTTTCATCTCCAAGATATTTAGTTAAACGACCTTTGATTCGTACAATATCATCTTCTTTACTGTCAGATAAAATCTGTTTTGCTGTCAGCTCATTAAGCTCAAGCCCAAATCCTCTAGGAAGATTGCTGTTTTTCATGTCGCATGCAATTCCCATCTGATTATGTCTGTAGCCATCATCATGGTATTTTCCATGTTGATTGTTATCTGCGACTGCGACACTTGATGCAAGGATAAAAGCTGCAGAAATAACGCCTAAGGTTGTTTTCTTCATGGTTACTTACCTCAACAATAATCTTGAATAAGATGATCTGAGTATAAAAATAGTAACTTAGCGAAAACTTATAGAAGATTACATAATATAATTATTGAGAATAATTCTTAATATGATTTTATTAACTTTTTGATATTAAAAAATAAAATCTAATAAGATAATTCGTACATATTATAGAAATATGTATGTATTTTATGTGGCTACAAAATAATATGTAGCGAAAAAAAAACGATAAAAATGTGATAGTTATTCCAAATTTCAACAAAACTACCTCATTTGTAAAAGTAGATGCATTTTTTAAGAATTTTTATATTATACTTAAGTCAAAGGTTAGAGATTGGAATCTGAATTCGATTTAAATCAGCTTCCGTTAAAGAATTTCTTCGAGAGGATACGATTATGACTATTGCTGTAGGTTCAACTTCATATGTAAACGCAATCAAGGGCACTGAGTTCGAAGGCATGTCAATTCAGATGATGGCTGCTATGGTTATGCTTGAGGTTGGCGCAACCAAGAAGAAGGAAGCTGAAAACAAGATTGCTGAAATGAAGGCTCAGAATGACAGAGCCAAGCAGCTGAATAATCTGCTTGACAGAATGAATGCTCAGCTTGGTGCTGTTACAAAAGATGGGGATGATGATAAAAAGAAGAGAGGTGAGATTCTTGGTCAGTTTTATGTTGAAGCCAGAGCTCTTGGTGTAGATACCTCCAATTGGGAATTCTCAAAGTATGAATTAAACAATGGTGTAGAGAAATATACGTTCAAAGGCAAAACAGCTGAACAGATAAGAGCCATAACCTCCCAGATTCAGCACATGGCTGAGAACTGCAACTCCGACAACCAGACTCAGATGGTTAAGCTGCAGGACTTCATGGGCCAGTACAACAGCTTTGTAAGCGGTGCAAGTGATCAGATTAAGAATGCAAATCAGATCCTGCAGGGACTTGCAAAGAACTAATAAGTATTCTTTTAATAAAGAAAGAGTGTCCGACAACAATGTTGGACATCTTTTTTTACGATATTTACTAATCTCTGAGGAGATCTAATTTAGATCTAATCTGAGGGTGAAACAATTTTTTCGATTATCTTGCTGTTAATTTAGTGCCATTATGAAATCTTCATTTAGAATGTTTTTTTTGATTTCATCTGCTTTAGTTAGCATGACTTTAACTGGTTGTGGAGAGAATTCTGCTAAGTTAGAGCCAAACAACTGGTACTGTCGTCCGGATAAGAGCCTTGTTGGATATAGTGCCAGTCCGGGAGCTAGACTTCAAAGATTGGAATTAGAGCACAAGATCGATGATGCTCAGAAATTCAGAGATAAGTGTGAGGCATTAAAACTAGGTTACTACAGTGACGAATACTCTACTTTGAAGAAGGAAGAGATTCAGGTTCTGACAGATAAAGAACAGCTCAAGACTAATGCTGAAAAGAGAAAAATGCTATTAGCAAAATGGCAGGAAGAAGCAGGTGTTAATCCTAAAGAATATTAAAAATTTCTATTGTCCTTCTTAACCCCGAATAGGGGATTTTTTTCGCCATAAATATCTTTTTTTTATTCTTTTAATTTTTTTTCACAAAATTTTTTTTAGTTCTCCCCTTTATAACCGCAAAAAAAAGAGTATTATGTCGCTTCGAAAAACATAAATGAATAATTTATTTTTCATCTAAAAAATATACTAAAGAATGATGCGGGCATGCAAAGCTGATTTGCATAGGATTTAAAATGAACTCTTATAGTGTTTTAAACGACTACGGAATTTTTCTATTCAGATTAAATGGAACAAGACAGTGTTATGCAGTACATGTAAGCAGAGTACAGGAAGTAATGCCTTGTCCAAGAATTACTGTAATGCCTAAGCTGCAGAAGCACGTTGTGGGTGTTGCAACCATACACAATACTGTTACTATTCC
This sequence comes from Succinivibrio dextrinosolvens DSM 3072, assembly GCF_900167015.1. Taxonomy (GTDB): domain Bacteria; phylum Pseudomonadota; class Gammaproteobacteria; order Enterobacterales; family Succinivibrionaceae; genus Succinivibrio; species Succinivibrio dextrinosolvens. Next base: position 4,331 of record NZ_FUXX01000069.1, on the reverse strand, counting down.
AGTAATTGATCTGGCTGAGATTCTGTGTGGTAGAAAGACTCAGAATATTAAGCAGAGTCTGATTGTAGTCGTTAAATCTGGTAATTCTAAGTTCGCTTTCCTTGCTTCAAAAGCAGATCGCATCATAAATATTAACGACAATGCTCTTCTTCCATCAGAAATCGACAGTTCAGATACCTATATGATTGGTGCTGTTCAGGAGGAGAATGAGCTAGTTGAACTGATTGATGTTGATAAGGTCATCAGTGACGTTCTAAATTCTAAATCAGAGAATGATTCTGCACAGGATATTCACTCTGAACAGGAAAAACTATACAGCGCAGGAATCTGCTAAACTGATCATCATTCATAAAAAAATAAAGGAGAGCATTAAATGCTCTCCTCAAACCTGACAATCTCTGATTTCTAATATTTTGAATATTTTTTTGCAAGTTTTAAGTACTTGTCTGTAATGTAACTATCATCCTTAAGATGATTTGCAATCCTGATGTTTGGATTCTGGGAAGGCATATCCTTCATAATCAGCATTAAACCTGCGGTTAGGGCTCTCTGAATCTTATGAATCTCACTCTTCTTGTTATCCTTGGCTTCAAACATAGAAAGCTGTTCATTTAGAGTATAGATTTTATGATCCTTTAGATCTTTAAGGCAGACGCTTTCACTAAAGTCTCTTCCGGTGTATTGTTTAAGGAATTTCTGATAGCTTGGAACCAGCTGAGCAGCATCTTCTCGCTGTTTTTCAACGGCTCTTATGTATACAGCCAGGAATTTTGCAACGGTATCCTCATTGTCCTTAAGGAAATTGTTATCAGCAAGGAACATGATAGGAATATACTCGTCAATATTGGCTGCGGTAGTAACCTTCTGATATCCGATATATTCAGATTCATAGGTATCAGGGGACCACAGACCGGCACCTTCAACATTCTTGTTCTCCATTTCCTTGAGAATCTCTGGTCCTGTAATATCCTTGACTACAACACTTGAGAAGTTCAGGTTGAAGATATCAAGCCAGGCTGCAAGGGTGTATGCACCTGAGGAGATGCCTTTTACCAGGAAAGTTTTTCCTTTGATGGTTTCTGGACTGCCACAGATTTCAGGATAATCCCTGTTGTAGCCTTTTACTTTAAGAATATCACTATCCTTTCTTACCATGACACTGGTTGATGGACCATCATCGCAAGCCATACCGATGATCTTCAGATCCATATTGCTGCTTCCGATAATGAAAGGAATACTGCTTGCAGCGGTAATATTCCATACATCTGGATTTTCACGGTGTTTGTTCATCACATCAACACCGTTTGTACGAGAAATCTCCAGCTTAATGTCGATGCCAAGCTCTTTATCCCATCCCTGTTCCTTTGCATACCACATCAGAAAACCTTCCTGTTCTAGGAACATTGTTGTCTTGACCGAAGGCAGATCATCAGCAAAGGATAATCCTGAAACAAGAACAGAACATAAAGAAAACGTCTTAATTAAACGAGTTAACTTGATCATGAAATCCTCTTTGTGTGTCAGGTTGTAAAGTTAAAAAGTTATTTTTTAATTGTCATGAGGAAGTGCGAAAAGTGATGATAAACAGCCCCTCAACCTTCAAGTTTAGTTGATTATTTATATTTAAATGTCGACCACAGCAAATATCTAACTATTTGATTAAGAAATTTTTTTATTTTCAGATAATTTTACAAAAACAGCATGGTAAGAAATAATGCAGGCTGAAATACGAGGGTGAAAATTTGCTATGATCTTTATCAAATCAAACAGAAAACACTTTTGGAGTAGATTTTTTCCTGTAAAGGAAAATTGTCATCATATGAAAATCGGAAAGCTAGCCTTCGTTCTCTTAACTTTTCTATCGGTTATGTTTTTCAATGGCTGCAGTAATGCTCCAAAGGCTAATGGGGAACATACGGTAATGATTCCAAATCCTTTTGTCTATGTTTCATCAATGGATGAAGCTGCTGCAGGTGCCGGTTTTGACTTCATATGTCCTCAGTCTGTTGATGGATATTCAAAAAAGGATATCTCGTACATTAAGAATATGCTTTTTCAGGTTGTATTCTCTGAGAGCGATAAAAAACTGTATCTGAGAAAAGCCAGGGGCAATGAAGATATCTCCGGTGATTACAGGTCCTATAACAAAACACTTCTTTCTAAGTTTGGCTCATATGACATCACCTTAAAGGGGAGAGATGATGGATTTAGTGTTGCCATCTGGTCACAAGCTAACTTCTCTTATGCAGTGACTTCAGATTCACCTTTGTCAGAAGAACAGATTTATTTCTTTGTTAAAAACATGAAATAGACATACATATACGTACTTTTTAATATCAGGTTTTTTCAAATGACAGAGCAGGAATTAAAAGAACAGATTTTAGCTGCTGTTTTAAAGGCTAAAGAGACTAATCCTCTTACACCATCGATTACAAATACAGTAACCATCAATTTTGTGGCAAATGCTCAGCTTGCAGTAGGCGGTTCTGCCGCCATGATTTATCTACCGGATGAAGCTGAAACTCTGGCCTCGATCGGTAGCAGCTTCTACATTAACATGGGAACACTTCTTCCTGTATATGCAGAAACTCTGCCTCGTGTTATCAGAGTATTAAAGGATAATAACAAACCATGGGTACTTGATCCTGTGGGAATAGGTGCCGGCGCTTTAAGACGCAGTCTTCTTCTGAGTATGAAAGAGTGTCCTCCATCGGTCATAAGAGGTAATGCATCTGAAATTATAGCCCTTGCAAATCTATGGGAACTTGATTCTGGAATTACAAGGGACGGTGTTCGAGGAGTTGATGCAACCGATTCTGTTGAGTCTGCAAGAAAAGCTGCGGTTGCTGTTGCAAGATTTACTCAAGGTTCAGTCTCAATTTCAGGTGAAGAGGATCTTGTAACCGATGGTAAGTATACAGTGATCCTAAAGGGTGGGTCTGCCATGTGTACAAAGATTACCGGAGCAGGCTGCTCTCTTGGAGGAGTCACTGCTGTTTATGCAGCGGTTGCGTCTCCTTTTGTTGCAGGTCTTACAGCATCAGCTGTATACAACATTGCATCAGAGAATGCTCAGAAAAACTGTTCAGGTCCAGCCTCATTCCAGGTTGCTTTTTTAGATAATCTTTACAGCATAACCAAAGAGCAGGTAGACAATAGTGAAATCTGTGTTGAAACAGAAGAGCTCTAAGATCAAATAGAATACATACAGGAGTAGAGATAATGAATACCTTGGTTGCAGTTGCAATTTCACCTTGCGGAACCGGAGATGAACTGTCATCAGACGTTGCAAAGGTTGTAGATGTCATCAGAAAATCAGGTCTTAAGAACAGAACCAACTCCATGTTTACTGAAATCGAAGGTGAATGGGATGAGGTAATGAAGACTGTAAAGGAAGCCACCATGATTTTAGCTGACAAGGGCATAAGAACAGAGGTTGTTCTAAAAGCAGATGTTCGTCCAGGCTATAAAGACATGATGGATGGCAAAATTGAAAGACTAGAAAAGAAGATTGCAAAGATAAATGAGTAACATTAGACAGAATCTTGATATCTCAGCTTATCTGGTTATAGGTCCAGAGAATACCAATAACCGTGATGTTGGGGAAATCGTAAAGGTGGCAGTTGAAAAAGGCTTTACCTGTGTGCAGGTAAGATCAAAGGTAGCATCTGCAAGAGAGATGATTGCTTTATGCAGAGACTGCGCAAAAGCTATCGCTGAGCTTGGTAAGTCCGATAGCGTGGCTCTTCTGGTTGATGACAGACTGGATGTGGTTTTAGCTGCAAGAGAAGAGGGTATTAAGGTTGACGGTATCCATGTTGGTCAGTCTGATATACCTGTTCATGTCTGCAGAAAGTTTTTAGGAGAGGATTCTATAGTAGGTCTTTCTGCTCCTACAACCAGTCTGATTGAATATGTGCAGAGTGCTGATGTTTCTGATATTGATTATTTCGGAGCTGGTCCTCTGCATGAAACCGCAACAAAGCCAGACTGTGGACTGGATGAAAACGGTGTTGTTATAACCAGATCCTTTGATGAATTAACAAAGCTAGCCTCAATCAGTCCTATTCCAGTCGTGGTCGGAGGTGGCGTAAAGACTAGAGATTTACCTGCTCTTAAAAAGACAGGTGTAGACGGCTTTTTCGTTGTATCTGCTGTTGCGTCTGCAGATGATCCTAAAAAAGCCTCAGAGGAGCTTGTTTCAACCTGGCTTGCATCTTAAAGCTTTCAGAAACAGAAGAGGCTGGCTAAAAAGTATGTCAGCCTCTTTCATTTTTCAAACATAGAATTTTGTTATTTCTAGGGAATTGAAATTTTCAAATACGATTTTG
>NZ_FUXX01000002.1 GCF_900167015.1 Succinivibrio dextrinosolvens DSM 3072 | reverse complement strand
AGAAGAACATCATTCTGATTTTTATCCTGCTGTCATTACTGGTTTCGCTTATAAAGACTTATTGCGCAGCGAAGACAATGATAAAGCATAAGATTGATGACTTATCCTTACTTAAGGTCCATACATACAATGTCCTATACGAAAAGCTTTTATTTGCCTTTGCATATAGAAACAGATCAACTATATATCAAGTTTTTAAAGAACTTCTCGGTGAGATAGCTCTGTGCTGTAAACGCTCAAAGCCATCTCAGCGAGATCGATTGTTAATTAAAGATCTGCCATTACTTTTGTGGCAGATCGTGAACCAACCAGGCTTTAAAAGAAAAATCTCTTAAGGACCTAGGTATGTAATTTAAATACAAATCTATCACTAATTAATTTTCCCATTTAATATTACTGTAAACTTCGGCTACCTCTCTCATTTATCTCTTATCTTATTTTCTATACTATAAATGATCCATGTAAAGCTACCATCAACTTAGGAAATCAAAATGAAATTTTGCAGATATTGCGGAAAAGAAGAACAAGATGATAATGCTCTATTTTGCGAAAAATGTGGAAAAGGATTTAGTCAAGTAAAGTTGCCGTCGACTAAACCTATAAAAGTTCATAGCAATGAAGAATTGAGAGCTCTTATTCGTAAAACTATCAAACAGAATGGCGATAACTGTGATCTAAACTTTATTGACGTTTCAAGTATTACCGATATGAGAGGGCTTTTTGCAAATCACGAAGATTATGATACTGATAATTTTTCATCTTTTAATGGTGATATCAGTAACTGGGATGTTTCCAATGTTACGAATATGGGTGGAATGTTTAGAGATTCATGTTTCAACGGTGATATCAGTAATTGGGATGTATCTAATGTCAAATGTATGAGTGGAATGTTTGAAAATACGTCAACATTCTCCAATAATTCTAGATTCAACGGTGATATCAGCAAATGGAACGTCTCTAACGTCACGGATATGAGCTGGATGTTTTCTGGTTCGAGATTTAATGGAGATATTAGTAAATGGAATGTTTCTAACGTTGAAAATATGAGAGGAATGTTTGCCACCAAAGTTGATTGTATTTGTTTTAAGCCTATAGACATAAAATCAAAATTCAACGGTGACATCAGCAAGTGGAACGTTTCTAAAGTTATAGATATGAGTTATATGTTCTATAAGTCTGAATATAATGGAGATCTCAGTCAATGGAATGTTTCAAACGTTGAAAATATGAGAGGAATGTTTTTTGAGTCGAAATTTAACGGAGATATCAGCCAATGGGATGTTTCTAGTGTTACTAATATGAGTGAAATGTTCTCTCTGTCTAAATTTAATGGAGATCTCAGCAAATGGGATGTTTCTAAAGTCACAAATATGGAAAGAATGTTTGAAGAATCTCCTTTCAATAGAGATATAAGCAAATGGGATGTTTCTAATGTAACCAATATGGGCTCACTGTTCTCTAACTCTGTCTTTAATGGTGATATTAGCAACTGGAATGTTTCTAATGTTACCTATATGAAAGCACTGTTTTCAAACTCTGTCTTTAATGGTGATATCAGCAACTGGAATGTTTCTAATGTAAGAAATATGGAAATAATGTTTAAAAAATCATTATTCAATGGAGATATTAGTCAATGGGACGTCTCCAATGTTAAAGACATGCAAGGAATGTTCGCTGATTCAATTTTTAATGGAAATATAAGCAAATGGAATGTTTCTAAAGTCACCTCTATGAGGAGTATGTTTAATAATTCAACATTTAATGGAGACATCAGTCAATGGGATGTTTCGAACGTATCAGATATGGGAGGAATGTTTGAGAAATCAAAATTCAACGGTGACGTCAGTCAATGGGATGTTTCTAATGTTAGAACTATGAAAAATATGTTCGCCAGCTCACAATTCAATGGCTCCATCAGTGAATGGGATGTTTCTAATGTTAACGATATGAGTTTCATGTTTGCATTCTCAAAATTTAATGAGGATATCAGTAAATGGAATGTTGCTTCGGTAATAAATATGTACAGGATGTTTGAATCATCTCAATTTACCGGTGATATAAGCAAATGGGATGTATCTAAGTTTAGAAGTAATCCATTTACAAGTAATCCATACAAAATAATACATTGAATCTTTCAAATTAGAATAGCTGTTGATTTAATTATGACTAGAAGAATAATAATTGCATGAAATCTTTCATATCTAAAAAGGTTATCATGACCAGCTTATTTTAAATAATCTGACTCAACTTTTGCAGTTCAATATTTATTAACTGATAAAGGTTATAAAGATGTGGTGCCAGACCGCATTTAAACAACGATTTTTAGTTAAAATCGAAACGCAAAACTTGAGTAAATAAGAAAAAATGCTCTTGTAAAAGAATCTAAACAAATTTCCCTTAATTAAAAATGCGACAAATATAATTGGAATTTTGTGTGACAAATATAATTTCATAACATCTATATTTTGCGACAAACTAAATTACCTATGTACACATAAATGTAAAGATCTAGCGTTTGTTACATATTAAATATGTGTATTAAAGTACACTTTTATTCACATCTCATATTTTGTGTAAAAAATAATGTAGAATATGTGTAATAACTCATGTAATTTATAACGACACAAAATTGAGGATTTTTCATGATTAAAGGCTATGCTCGTGTAAGTTCTCTTTCACAAAACCTTGAACGTCAGATTGTGGCATTAAGGGAGGCCGGTTGTGAAATTATTTACCAAGACAAAGCTTCAGGAAAAGATCTTAATCGTCCAGAGTATCAGAAAATGAAAGAGGAGCTGCAGCCAGGAGATTGTATTGTTTTTGCCTCTTTAGATAGACTTTCCAGAAACTATAAAGACACATCAAATGAGTGGAAGAGTATCACTCAAGATAAATGCTGCGATATTAAAGTATTAGATATGCCTATTCTGGATACAAAATCCAATGAAGCCGGACTTACAGGAAAGGTAATCACTAATATTGTTATTGAGCTTTTGGCATATTGCGCCAACATAGAAAGAGATAAAATCAAAGAAAGACAGACTGCAGGGATAAAACTTGCTAAGACCAGGGGGGTTAAATTTGGTCGAACTGTCAGCCTTTCAAAAGAACAATTTCTATACCATTACGATAGTCTGCAGAAGGGGAATATATCTGTGACAAAACTGTGTGAACAGTTAGGGATCTCTAGGAAGACTTTTTATAACTTAAGGGATAAGTATATTAAGAACTAATGGACTACGGTGCCACATGGAGAATGTGACACCTAATAAGAGATTTATTTTAACTTGTCACAATAAGGGAACAATTCTTCAATCTTTGCAACAATGCGTTTCTGCTCTTCTAGTGGGGGGAGAGGAACTAACGCTTTATATAATCTCGTATCATTTATTGCAGGATAAGCTATCCCTTTTGAATTTTCATTATCGTTTGCATAACTATCAAATTCAGGAGATCGTAAATAGTTGAATAGGAATTTGTTGAATACCCCAAAGATACAAGTCATAACGGCAAAGCCGGTACTTGCAATTGGTTCTTTTTCGAAATCTCTATCAATAATACACATATTGTGAAGATAAGGCCTTACAGTTGCGTATAAAATATCTCCGTACTTTACTATCTTTCTTGCTCTGGAAGGTGCCTTATTAGCTGGTATTATGTTTTCGGTATTTGATAATTTTTGATGAATATTATCTATAGAATTAATTTCTATATAAGAAAACTCAGTTGTTGGTTGCTTTTGTCCTGAGTTATAGACTATATCTTTTAATCTCACCCACTTCCAACTCTCAGGGATATCAAAAGGTTTTTCCTCATCTGTAATTTCAGGTAAAGACTTTTCCTTCTTAATCTTGCCTTCTTCTATTAGTTTCTTCTTTTCTTCCTGGATTTGTGCATATAACTCTTCTGCAGTACCTTCTTCTGGTAGCTGTTCTACAAGTTTTCCTTCAATTGCTTGCTGAAGAATAGACTTTTTCATGTCTTCAGGGAAACGAGCATTAAATTCTTCTAAAGCATTATATGCTTTTTCGTATTTATCAACGAAAGGAAGTAATTCTTCAATCTTAGCAACAATACGTTTCTGCTCTTCTAGTGGAGGGAGAGGAAGTAGTAAACTTTTAAGGATTAAAGGTTTCAATTCCGTTTGGTTAGTTGAACCATCTCCTTGTCCTTCCAGAAAGTTTTGTTGAGATTTCAAAAAATAAAATAGATAATCAATATTTACATTATTGCTTCTGATGACTGTTACATGAGAGTCAGGAACAATAGGAAATGACTGCTTATTATCTTTTATGTGATATTGTCCTACTCTTCCCATTGTGCCACCACCGGTTGAATTGATCACAATATCTCCATCTTGCATAAATTCTTGCTCAGAATACTTTTCTAATGTTGTTTCATCTAGATAAAGAGCTAAATCTGTTCTTATTCCTTCATATTTAGAATTACATTTTTGAGCAAAAACTAACGTATTGCTTTTGGTTGTATATTTAGGAGATCTTCCTCTTCTTATTTCTTTAGAAACAACCTCGTTAAGTCTTACCCACTTCCATGACTCAGGAATATTAAAAGGAATGTCTTCTTCTGTAATTCCTGGTAAAGGCTTTTCTTTCTTAATCTTGCCCTCTGCAATTAACTTTTTCTTTTCTTCCTGGATTTGTGCATATAACTCTTCTGCAGTACCTTCTTCTGGTCGCTGTTCTACAAGTTTTCCTTCAATTGCTTGCTTTAGAATACTGTTTTTTAGTTGTTGTGGTGTCATTAGTCTTTCCTCTCTAGAATTGAGGTAATTTCAGCTAAAACACTATCAATTTTTGCATTTAAGGATGCTCTTTTTTCCTGATACTGATTGATTAAGTCCATTGGTAAAAGAATTTCCTCTTCGATATGTGGAAAACCGCATTGATCAAGGTTGTAGCCTAAATCTTCAGCTAATTCCTTTGTGGTAAATTTCCTTGCTTTAGGATAATCATCAACATTGATTTCCTGGCGATTATTCCACCATTCCTCAACAACATTGAAATGCTCTAGAAGAATAGGCTTGGTTTTACTGAAGTGTTTATATCCTTCTGGCATATCCATTCTATAGAACCAGGTCTCTTCTGTTGCCTTAGTATTATCGAAGAATAGAACATTCGTAGCTATATCAGTATATGGGGCAAAAACACTCTTTGGTAAACGAATAACGGTATGTAAATTAAACTTAGAGATAAGATTTTTTTTGAGATTTACTTTTGTTTTATCTGATGTTCCTGATAGGAAACTATCTGGAAGCACAACTGCAGCACGACCATTCTTTTTAAGTCTTGCCATAATTACAGCCATAAATAGATCTGCAGTTTCACTGCTTGCTATGTCATCTGGGAAATGATTTTGAACATCTTTCTTTTCGCTGCCTCCATAAGGCGGGTTCATAAGAATTACATCGAATTTATCTTTTTCGGTATAATCCAATAAATCTCTCAAAAGAGAGTTTCCATGTTCAATTTGTGGATTATTAACGTCGTGAAGTAACATATTTGTTACTGCCAGCATATAGGGGAACTGTTTTTTTTCAATTCCATATATAGAATTATGAAGCTGCTCTTTATCTTCTGCAGTTTTTACTTTCTTTTCTAATTCTTTGAGCCAGCTTGTAATAAAACCACCGGTACCACAAGCAAAATCCGCCATTTTCTCACCAATCTGAGGTTTTATAGTTCTTGCCATAAAATCGGTTAATGCTCTTGGTGTGTAGTATTCACCGGAAGATCTTGCATTTTGCAATTCTCTTAATAACTTCTCGTATAAATCACCAATTGCATGACTTTCGTTGTAATCAGAAAAATCCAGTGAATTTATAAGATTAATAACCTGACGAAGAAGAACTCCATCTTTCATGTATTGGTTTGCTTCAGCAAACATGGTTTTTACGATTGATAGCTTGATAGGAGTTGAAGTATCAACATCTAAAGACTTTAGAGTTGGAAATAAAGTTTCATCAACAAACTTCAGTAAATTAGGGCCGGTTAAATTTCCGTTAGCCCAATTACACCATCTACATTCTTCAGGAATAATAGATTTAAAAGAGTCACCTTCGGTAAATGCCCATTCGGCTTCTTTGGCATCATATACCTTTAAAAACAACATCCAAACAATTTGTTCAAGTCTCTGAACATCACCGTTAATACCGGGATCATTTCTCATGATGTCACGAATTGATTTAATAAAACTTGATAAATTTTTCATTAGATACCTACTGAACCATCACCATAAATTGCATTTTCTAATTCCATAAAGGCCTGATTATAACCTTGAATACCCCCAAAACTCTGGGCAATCTTGATTGGTTTACCAAACTTCATGAACTGAGGAAGAGTTAAAATCTCTGAGCTTTCTATTTCGTATATTCCATTACTTGCATAATTATCAAGAAGAGTTTCAAGAATTTCTCTGGCTACTCCAGAATACTTGTCCAGGAAACCGGTCTTTATTACTGAATTAGCCCTTTCCTTCCTGGTCTTTGTTTTGCTGTCAAATGCGATATGGCAGATGAAGTCAAAATCATCAACATCAGATAAATTCTGTTCAGCTTTCAGCTCTTCAAGATTTATTCCCTTATCAAAGAAAAACTCTCTTATAGAATTCTTCTTTTTAGAGGCTCTCCATTCTTTAATAAAGCCTTCCAGAGAGGTGAACTTTTCCTTAATATTTCTCTTGGTGTAATCAACAATACTTTCAACCTGGAGAAGTTTTCCATTTGGATCATAGATTGAAACTGTTTTCTGTTCGACTCTTGCCTCACATCCATTTTTATCCACGATTGGCTTATATTTAGGCGGTTGTGGCGGTGTTATTTCTCCACCGTCTCCTCTTTTATTTTCAGGATTATATTCTTCATCCACTTCCACAGGACCATCCCACTTAGGATCAGCGAACATTCTTGATACATTTCTAAAATCCAAAACCACAAAATTAGTCTTTCCTTCAGACTCCAGAAGTCTTGTTCCTCGTCCTATAATCTGCTTAAACTCTGTCATTGAACCAATCATTTCATCAAGAACAATGACTTTTACCATTTTGGTATCAACACCGGTTGATAGTAGTTTTGAAGTTGTTGCTATTACAGGAAATTGAGTAGATACGGCTATAAAGTAATCAAGCTTACCTTTTCCAATTTCATCTGAGCCGGTTATTCTGACAACATAATCAGGATGCTCTTTTACAATATCGCTGTTAAGATTTACTAAAGCTACACGCATTCTCTCTGCAGCATCTTCTGTTGGAGTGAAGACAATCGTTTTAGCAAATCTATCAGTGCTTTTCAGATATTTAGTAATCTCTTCAGCGACAATTTCTGTTCTGGACTCGATGACAATGTTATAGTCATAATCAGAGTTGTTATAGATGCGATCTTCTATAATTTGGCCGTTTTTATCTGTTTGACCGGCAACAGGCCGCCATTCATCACCGATATTTATTTTGTAACGAATAACTTTGAAAGGTGCCAAGAAGCCATCTTCGATACCATCCTTTAAACTGTATGTATATACAGGCTCACCAAAGTAAGAAATGTTAGAAGCATACTTTGTTTCTTTTGGTGTTGCTGTCATACCAATTTGAGTGGCAGAGTTAAAGTATTCAAGAATACACTTCCACTGACTATCATTATTAGCAGATCCTCTATGACACTCGTCTACGATGATTAAATCAAAAAAATCAGGAGAGAATAACTGACTGTAATGGTCTTCTTCTCCACTATCTCCAACTAATTGCTGATATAGTGCGAAATAAACCTGATATGAAGATATTGTTTCTGGTTTTTCTGAGGCAACATGGATCTTGTGAGTAACTTTTTCCAGAGGCGCAAAATCCTGTTGTATTGACTGATCGACTAGAATGTTTCTGTCAGCTAGATATAGAATTCTTTTCTTAACTCCTGCAGATAAAAGTCTATGTACAATCTGGAAGGCAATATAAGTCTTACCTGTTCCTGTAGCCAGAGCTAAAAGAATTCTGTCCTCTCCTCTTGCTATGGCATCAATAGTCGCATTAACAGCATTTCTCTGATAATAACGAGGGGCTTTAATATTTGCTCCGGTGCAGAAAGGCTCCTTTATGAGTTTTTCTTGTAAAGGATTAAGCTGCTTAGACTGTTTAAATCTTTCGTATAGTTCAGTTTGGCTAGGAAACTGATTTAATGGAATGTCTTTTTCTGTTCCATTTAGCAAATCACATTCATGGAAGGCATCTCCATTTGAAGAATAAGCAAAAGGGGCTCCTATTTTTAGAGCGTATTCTTTGGCTTGCTGGGTGCCATGAGAAACTGATTTTTTGTTATTCTTCGCCTCAACTACAGCTAAAGGAATAGTGCCATTTATGAAGAGAACATAATCAGCTTTTTTAGGAGTATCTCTATAAGCCTTGTTAGAACCAGGCTTTAATTTAATCATTCCATCTGAAATGGAATACTCCATGCGGATATCTTTAAAATCCCATTTTGCAGCCTGAATCGCAGGTGTAATAAACTGCAGCTTTATATCTTCCTCAGATAAATCTGCTAATTGTACAGAATCTTCGGCCATACCTAATATTCCTGATTGAATTTGTCTTCCGTTTAATATTTTTCATATACAACACTTATGTTCCAAATTATAAACAGTATCAATAATTCTTTCTTTGAAATTGTTAACTCAATCGAATATTTAAAGGTAATGTCTATGTAATATCAATTTGAAGTTAAATTTTCAGATTTTCTAACAGAGAATTTTTATTCTATATTTTTAGTGGATTTTAAAATTCATTTTTTATAAGGAAATAAAAATGAAGACAAGCTCTATATTAATGACTGCAATTTTGATCGGTATGGGTATCTCGATAATTGCTTATTCTACAGCTTACAAAAAAGAGCACTCTTCATTTGAAAAGGATAAAGCAATTAGTACATTAAATAAGTATCAAAAGATTTGGAATGAAATTGAAAAAAAAGAAATAAGTCTTTTTGGTTTTGTTCTTGGAAAAAATACTCTATCGGATATCAAAGCTAATAGAATTTTTCCCTTCATGCATAGTGTTACCGAAAGCTGTTTAAGGAATGATGAAGGATATACTAGATGTTCATTTAATACAATGGGATTATCCATAAAAAAGGGAGAAAAAGACTATTATGATTTAAAGAACTTTAATATGATCTCGTTTTATTTTAGTCCTACAGACCTTTTAATTAAGGTTTCATTATCTTTTGATGAGAAAGATAACACCAATGAGTTTTATAAATTCTTTTTTAGGGAATATGGTAGTTCAATTCTTCCTTCAACCTTTCTAAATGATAAGTATTTCTCCAATTTAAATTTGGCTTCATACATTATTAACTGGGCTGGATTTAGAACTCTTAACGACATGACGGTTATTATCGATAAGGAAGAATATAAAGAAAAACAACTTAATATTTACTTGGATGATGAAGGAAATCTGTTTCATTACGAGAATAAATATGGAGAAGTTAATATAAGAACCATAGGCTGGAAGGAGTTACCTTCATATAAACAATACGAAGAGCTAAAAGAAAAAGAAAAACAAGATAAAAAGGAAAAGATGCGGGATGTCTTTAATTAACACATAACAGTAAATATAGAATTGAAAAAGGAGAGCCTGTAACAAGGGCGAATGGAGTTCCTTATTTCATTCTTTATGATCCAAAATCCCAGAGGAGGGAATATGTATCCGGAGATGAAGGTTTAGAAATACTTAATCTTCTATAAAAATATCTGGTGATCTTTTTCCCCGCACGTGGAAAATTTAAAATTGAAACAAGTAAATAGATGCTGTGGGTATTTAATTAACATATAAGGTAAGATAGAGAATTGAAACAATTCCTGTCAAATTAGGCGAATTGGCAGCATCCAAATTACCGCAGACAACACTAATGCAAAGAATAGAATCATCCGTGCCAGAATTTGTCTCCAGATAGGGATTCAATTACCAGGAGATATTTCCCAAATCGAAACGTCATCAGATATTCTTTTCATATAAAACAAGCACCAATCTTTAGTTATTTCTAGTATAGATAAAGTTTTTTTCTAAATTACCACAATCTTCCCCCACGTTAGCCCCCCAAAAAATTTTTGCTTTTGTTATTTGGAGCGCTACAGATAAAAATCTATTCAAATAAAAAGAGGTCTATTAATCTTGTAAATATATGTTATAACATATATACTTCAATATATAAGAAGAAAGGTATTTTAACGATTATGGACCAGCAATCAGAATTTTCGGTCATTTTCTATGAAAAAGAAGATGGCTCTATGCCGGCAAGGGACTTTATATTAGGTCTTGATGAAAAATTAAAAGCAAAAACTTTACGCAACATTAATCTGTTGGCAAAAGTTGGACCAGCCCTTAGAAAGCCGGAGTCATCGCCTTTAGATGATGGAATCTTTGAAATTCGTACTAAAGTTGGAACGAATCTAACAAGAGTCCTTTATTTCTTTTACGTCGGTAAAAAGGCTGTATTAACCAATGGTTTTATTAAGAAAACTCAGAAAACTCCACGAAAAGAAATAGAGATTGCAAAAAAATACAGAGAAGATTTTTTAAGAAGGAGCAATGAAAATGAGTAATAAATTTGAAGATTTTCTTGCAGAGCAGCTAAAAGATCCAAAAGTAAAGAAGGAATATGACGCATTAGAGCCCAAATATGCTCTGATTGAAAGTATTATTCTTGCCCGTAAAGAGAAGAATCTTACTCAAAAGCAGCTTTCCGAGTTGACAGGTATTACCCAGGCCGATTTGTCTAAAATTGAAAACGGTAATGCAAATCCTTCTTTGAATACACTTTTAAAACTTGCAAAGGGACTTGGAAAGAAACTTCAGGTTTCCCTAGTTTAATTTTTCAAACACTAGTTGTCTTTCTATGATCTGCAGGGAAAAAAAATCTGCAGATCCATCTCTTAAAAAAAGCTAAATACTATTCTCAACAACTCTAAAGAATGGCTAGAATGCAGTAAAAACAGCTTCCTAGAATAGAGGACAAATCTATTCATGTATCAATTATCCTTGTAACGAATAAATACGTGTTCAGCCTTATCATCACCAAAGATTTTTGCTACCGTTTCTTTGCATTTCTGTCGGTTTAATTCGCTTTTTTCTGGTGTCAATTTATCTATGTCAAAATACTTCATTAGACAGTAATATCCAGTATTCTCTTCTCCAACCTCTACGATCTGTTTTTTAGGAGCAAAATCAGAGTTATTCTGAAGTACTAAAAGCGAGGAAAATAGTGTAACCAATAAAACAATAAATAATCCTATCACTAGAACTTTATAATCTTTCTGCATCGAGCTTACCTCTTCCCAAACTGAAATATGTTAATAGCCACAAAAGGCACCAAGCTAAAATAGATTTAAATTCAGAGAATTAGTATCTAGAAATTTCATTTTTAATTGTGCTTTTCTCTTATAAAATCTTTTTATGGGGATGTGGATTGGTATTTATCTTGGAATTAACCATGACACTTTAAAAGAAAACTACCCTGCATCTTGATTATTCATGTCAAGACGCTAGATATTATTTTTAATTTAAACATAAAGTTGGATTATTCAGGTACTACTCAAAAAACATTAAATAAACTGAATTTCATCCAATGAATCTTCGTTTCTGGTCTTTTTATTCTGAAGTAAAGATCTTATGACCTCATCATTACAAGGAGTTTCATTTATGATATTTGGATTTTTATCAGAATCCATTCCCAGAAAAATATTAAAAAATATATAACTTATGTCAGATTGACAGATTCTATAGTCTCTAGGCGCATTTTTAAAACGATTATGATCGTTTAACAGCTCCTTTGCTTTTTTTTCAATCATAAAGATTAAGTGATTTTTTATATGTGGGAGATTTTCGTTTATGTTTGGCAAATATGATGTGGTTGAACTAACAGCACCGTGAATCAAAGCCTGAATCTTGCCAATAGACACCCCTGACTTAAATAAGGAGCGAATACAACGTTCAATTTTCAGTGTAGGGATATATTCCTCAAATTTAGGATTGATTAGCTTAAGTCTATAATTAATATAATAAACAATTTCCTGATATCCAATTTCGTGCCATAGTTCTTTTACATTATTTACAAAACTATCTGTTTCAGGATAAGAAAAACACATTGTACGGATTTTCTTCAAATTTTCATCATAATTTTCAGAGTCATACAATTCCTTTATCATTATTTTAAAATTGACCTTATTAAGATCAATTTTTAATGAACCATCGTTAAAAATAAATGCATCTATTTTTGAATGAGGATCAACAGATATTAGTCTGTTTTTGAAGGCCTGCTCTAACCATAGTTCAAACTTTTCAGTCTGAGGAAAAAAGTTCTCTTTTATGCCAGGCTGCAACTCAAAACTAATTAAAACTCCTGTATTGTCAATTAGTGTAGCTTTTGAACATATACTGCTAATAGCTATTTGATCTTCCAAGGATAAGTCATAAAAAGAAAAGAACTCAGTCTGATTTGATTGGTCTTTGAGGTAGTCTATTAAATGAGCTCTATAATACGCTTGTTTAAGAAGCTCTTCTTGTTTTCTTTTTTCTTCCTCTGCCTGTTCTTGTTCAAGGAGTTCTCTATGTCTTTCAAGTTCCTTTGCTCTTACGTCTCTACAAAAGTCACACTGACAATAAGGAACATCAGAGTGTGTACATTCAAAACATTTATAAACAACTCTTCTATCTGTCTTCCTAGGAAAAACTTCTCTATAAAGTCTAGCTCCACAATTTGGACATCCAAGCTTTGTTTTTATGTACCTAGTAAAAGCATTATAAAAACCGAATTTTTTACATGAAGGATCTAATTTATATTTAGCAATTAAATCGTTTATTGAAATTTTAGTAGTTTCGTAATCCTTCACTAAGTTTTCATATTCAACTTCAGATAAATCATCAATATTTCTATTGTTATCCATAAGTTTTCCTTATTCTAAGAAACACAACTATAAGTATATCAGATACAATTCTATTTTGAGAAAAAGTGTTCTCTCCCCTATTTCGCTACGCGCCAAGGGGACTCTCAACCCCTTGGAACCCTGACCAGGAGGACTTTCAACCTCCTGGACCTCTGCTCACTCTCAGGGAAAACTTCTTTCCCTGCCGTGAAGGCTCACCCTTAGCCCCACTTGCCCATCTCAAACCAGTCTTAATGACTGCTTTTCGCTGTTCAAAGTCGCCTGTGGGGCTCCCGCTATGTCACGGTGCCAAAACCTTAATGGTTTTGTCCCCTGTACATAGCGGGAGCCTCTGTATTTCATAGCTTACATCTAGTTTTCTTACCGTTCTTTCACTACTATTTTCAGCTTATACGCAACGACAATCACGCAACAAATTTTTCTGTATCATTAGTAACTGTAGATAGTTTTTTCTGATTTTTTTCTACATAAAAAATCAGCGGAACGGCCAACGATATTTAGGCTTGTTTTGTGAGTAACAGTAACTTTGTTACAAAACATCACCCTTGCTGCAGGAAGGCAGATTGGGAAGAGTTGTCAACGTACTCGTTAAAAAAAGCCGTTGTTTTTTTTGTGAGTCCGGATGCCTTGCATAAGAAAATCCGTTTTTATAGTCGTGTAAGTCAGACTAAAACTGGCTAGGGCCTTTGTGCTCGACTCATATTTATGAGTTTTTCTAACGGATTTTTAAATTTATAGAGAGAATGATTCCAACTATGTTTAAATTTGCAGATAAAAAAGATATTACATATTTAGATAGCAATCTAAATGAAATCTTATCCAAAATGGAACGCCTTGAAGAGATTCACAAGATTGACTCCATCAACCAAGCAAAACTAGAAGCTATAGATAACCAATTAATTTTCAAAGAAAATTACGAAAAACTTTCCCATAAATACTGCGAATTATTAAGAGATCATAACCAACTAAAACTAGACTTTACCGATTTATATGGAAATTATGAAAAAACTTCTAATGAAGTTAATAGATTAAGAAAATCACTTATTCACAAAGAAAAACTAATAAGAGAATTGAAAAAAAGAGAGAGATAAGGCAAATATAGATTCTTTTAATTTCTTGAAAAAAAAAGAAAACAACTTAAATAATCAATAATTGCCCCACAATCAGCCCAAATAATTTTTTTTATTTCATATTATGGATATCCCCATTATTTTTTTGAGGATAAATTATGAAAACTAAATCCATTACTGTTCAGGACGCTATCAACCACGCTATTCTGATCCAGATAAAAAGCTACAAAAGCAGACATAAACACTCAATACTTGAAAAGTATGACGAGTTCATTTTTGATTGTTTAAAAAGTAACTGCCCAAACCATGTGATCCTGACAGGTTTAATTATGCAGAATAAAAAATTCTCTACTATGGCTCGTTCTACCCTTTCCAGATACATAAGGAAACACTATGCCAACGTTCGCCAAGGTTAGTTCTCAGGCTCATAAAATCTGCTGTCAGTTAAGTAATAATTTTTCAACCTATAAAAGCCTATCTTCTGATGAACAAAAGGACTTTAACAGTCCTTATATAAAGTCGGTAGGAACCTTTAGAAACTATGAACAGGCACTTTGTAACGTTGGCAATTATTTAAAAGAAATTGATCCTAAAAACAGGTGTGATTTAAAAAATCTCACCATTGAGGCTGCTAAAGATTATCTGGAACATAGAAAGACGGAAGTTCAGCAGAAAACGCTTGATATGGAGCGTCAGGCTATGCAGAAAGTACTGCAGCTTAACGGTAATCTGAAATTAAATGAAACGCTTGACGTAACCAAAAGCACAATTAAAACCGAATTAGCTCCACGAGCTTACACTCCAGAACAGGTTTTAGCTATATCTCAACATCAAAACGAAAGAAATGCTCTCAGTACCCAGATTGCTTATAACGCTGGGCTGAGAGCCCATGAGCTTCTGACCATAGAAAAAGTTTCTGAAAAGGACGTTACATACCGACCAAATAAGGAAAATGAACAGAAATACGGTGGTTACAAGTTTGAAGGCAGAGAAAATACTGTTGCATACATTGTTACCGGAAAAGGAGGACACGTCAGAGAAATAAGATTATCAAATGAGCTGGCTCAGAAACTTGAAGCCACAAGATTAGATGAACCAAGAAATGTCGTTGATCGTGGAGTTAATTACACCCAGAAATACGATATTGCTGGAGGTCAGGCTTGGTCTATGAGTTTCACCAGAGCAAGTAAGGAAGCATTAGGTTTTTCCAACGGAGCTCATGGACTTAGACATTCATACGCACAGGAAAGAATGGACGAACTTCATAAGAACCACAGCATAAATGAATCTCTAGCCATAGATTCTCTGGAAATGGGACACTACCGAGCAGATATTACGGAGGTTTATTTAAGATGATCTCTTATGACATCCGTGATTATATTTCCCTATTAACTCTTCTGAATGCCTTCAACAGCAGAGATTTTCGCTTATCTGATGAATATCTGAATAAGAACACTCCCCTATTTCCAGATAATGAATATTTCTTTATCAATTCTCTTTTGAGCAAGGGGTTGATCGTTTATAAAAACGCAATTGGTTTTGATATATTCAAACCTTTGGAAGATAAAACGTTTAGAGATACTCAATTTACAATTCTAAGCCACATGGAAGAAGAAAAATTCAGTCAGAAGGAAATTATAGGTCTTAAGAACGAAATACACGCTATGGAGTGTTGTAATTTCATGAATCACTGCATATGCCAACTGAGAAATACAGATAATTTCTCTTTATCACAAAAGAGCCGACAATTTATACAAGAATCCTTGAATGTACTAACTGTTAATCAGGTTGTCCATGTAATACACGCTGTATTTAAATCTTCTCAACATTTAATTAAAACAGGAGCGTTTACACAAAAAATTGCAGCTAGTCAGTACATTCATCTATTCCAAACAAGACTAAGACAAGTATTAGAGGGAAAGCAAAGAGCTATTGAGGAAAAAGAAACTCCTAACAATTATGTTCAGAGTCAATATAGTCAGATCTTCTTTTGTTATTTTTATATGTAACTAATATAAAGAGGCTGTTTCATTTGAATACTATAAGTATTAAATAGCCCATCATGTTTGGATTATATTTACGTGCTATAAAAAAATTCTATTTTTTTTAGTTTTCATTTAATTCAGATAAGAGTTTTCCACAAAATTTTCTCTATAATAACAATTAATATATAAATAAGTATATTACAGTATATTAATATATGTGCTAAACGCAAAAATCATTGCCTAGAAAAATATTCACCCTTAACTTCATCACTGGTCACCCCAAAAAGTAACACTTTAGGTGTTACTTTTTTTTCATAGAAACAAAGTGTATACAAAATATATACAAAGTATATATAAATATAAATATTTAAAATCAAATAATTAGTGTAAAAACGAGTGTTTTTTGCTTTAAATTTGGGCTTGTTAATTTGTTATTATAAATTCTTTAATTAAAAATTATTATATTAACAATTTGATTTATAAGATAATTTTTATATAAAAAGAGGAATTAATGTGACAAAAAAAGCATCCATCTGGATGCCTGTTTCGCCTAATGATTGGTGCGAAGGAAGGGACTCGAACCCTCACGCCTTGCGGTACAAACACCTGAAGCTTGCGCGTCTACCAATTTCGCCACCTTCGCATTGATGTGATCCCGATGAGAGTCGAACTCATGACCACCGGCTTCGGAAACCGATACTCTATCCACCTGAGCTACGGGATCATCATTGTTCTCTCGTTAGAACACAGTGCCTATTATAACAATAATCTTTAATCTTGCAATAAAGACAAGTAAAATAAGTTAATGAAATTTCAGAAAGAAAGCATTTTGTTTAATATATTGCGCGTTCAGAGAGAACAGGAGCCATTTTATGTCATTTGAAAAGAAACAAGCATTCCGTGGAATAAGAGCCCTTTATGGTGATGACGGCTTTGAAAAACTCCAGAATACACATGTCACTGTTATTGGAATAGGCGGCATTGGATCATGGTGTACAGAAGCACTTTGTCGAACCGGAGTAGGTTCACTGACTCTCATTGACAGCGATGTAATTGAAATTACAAACCTCAACCGACAGCTGCACACAACAGTAAAGACTGAAGGAAGAACAAAAACTGAAGTAATGAGGGGGCATCTTTTAGAGCTTAATCCAGAACTTAAGATTGAAATCATCACTAAAAAGCTGACTCCTGAAAACATTGACGAGATTCTTCAGGGAAAATGTGATTACGTCTGTGAATGTATTGACGATCTTGATGCCAAGGCCTATATTGCCAACTACCTGTTCCGAAAGAAATCTACCTTTATCGTAGCCGGAGGTGCCGGTGGCAGAATCGATCCTACCCGTCTTAAGATCGGCGATGTAGCACAGGCTCAGGGAGATGCCCTGATTTCTAAACTCCGCTCCCGTTTAAGAAAGGAATACGGTTTTCCTTCAAATGGTAAAAACTTCAGGATAAGCTGCACATTTTCTAATGAAAAGCCTATATACTCATGTAAAGAAAGTTACATAAGCGGTGATCTTCCTGCATTCGGTGCATCAATGAGCGTAACAGCATCTGCAGGATTACTGATTTCATCCTGGATGATAAACAGAATTACTCAGAAATAAGAGACGAATAATGTTAGAACAAGAGTTTGAAAGCAAGAAAAAGTTTCTTCTAGCTAAGCTTCCAGATTATCTGAAGGCAAAGGGAATCAACACAGAATCAAGCTTTAGCTGTCTTAATCCGAAAGACACCTCTCATCTTCCATCCATGAAGTATGATGCAGCAACAAATACAGTTAAGTGCTATAACTGCAATACCTGCTACAACATCTTTGATCTGATCGGTATGGACAACAATCTTTCAAGCTTTTCTCAGCAGTTTGCCAAGGCATACGAGCTGTATGTCGGCAAGCTTCCAATAGGATTCGTTTCAATTCTATCTAAGCTGAATTCAGAAAGAGAAGCATCTTTCAGTACAGAGAACACCAGTCCAAAGCCATATATAAAGGAGCCTGTATTTGAAATTGCCGACGAGCATCAGAAACAGAACACCTTTATTCCTTTTGGACATAATGATGCCATCAAGAGTGATGATGTCTTCGGTGCAAAGAAGATAGATGAGAGCAGATTCGGACATATTGAGCCGGAGCCTTTTGGCGGAAACCTTATGAATAATGAGCGTTTCAATCCATCAAATATCGGATCAGATGGAGTTTCCCAGCAGAGGAGTGCAAATGCAATCTCACCTTTTGACGAAGCCAGACTGCACCCTTTTAACGCCAGAAACACAGTTGCATCAAACACACCAGTTCAACCTACCTTCGGAGGATTCGGACAGGCCCAGAACATTGCTTCTTCACTGCATAATCTGAATACCCCTGACGAGAAGAATACTGATACTCCAAAGCTAAGCGACATGGAGCATTCACCTTTCCAGACCTTCAGCCGCGAGGATACCTACGACTATACTGCATATATAAAGAAGTGCTGTGAGAATGTCGGAGCAACTGATTATTTCAGAGAAAGGGGACTTAGCGACAGCATCATCGAGAAATTCCGTCTTGGATATGATGACTGCTATTATGCCGATGGCGATAACAATCCTGATTCTGTAATCTGGAAGGCTGCGATTATTCCTTACGGAACCCATGGCTATGTTGCAAGAAATACCATAGAGGATGATTCTGGAGAACGCTTCCGTAAGAAAGGATTCTTCAACATCTATAATCACGAGGCTTTAGAACAGCCGGGCACAATCTTCATTACCGAAGGTGAAATGGATGCTCTGTCTCTGGAGACTCTGGGCATGCACGCAATTGCCCTGGGCGGAGCAGGAAACATTCAGCTGCTGATGGAAAGTATCCGTGGAGTGAATGTAAAGCATCACTACTACATCTGTCTTGATAATGATGCCGCAGGCGAAGAGGCTGCAAACAAACTTGGAGCCATGATGTTCCAGTCTGGAATCAGCTTCAACAGAATCAACCTTGCTCACCCATACAAGGATTTAAATGAAGCTCTGTGCTCAGACAGAGATACTCTGTCACAGAGACTGTCATCGCTTGAGAAGATGCTGACCTTAAAGCTTGACGGACTAAAGAGTAATGTTCCTGGCTACAGATACATCAATTCAAGTGAAGATCTGTCATCACTAAGATTCTCTCCTTCTCTGTATTCACTGAGCGGCCATCCTATGGTGCTAAGACGTATCAGTGCGGCACTTATAAGAAACAGCTCCAAAAAATGCATTTACGCATCCTTAAGCTGTCAGAGAAATGCTTTAGAATCAATTATTAACGCCAATAACCAGAATTTAGGAACCTCTTATTCTGAGAACATCAGATTTATAGAATATACTAAGGAGAATTTAATCTCCAAGCTGATTACTGGTGTTGGCTCGATGATCATTCAGGGCCATACCGATCTTGTAACCTTTGTAGACTTAACCTCTCTGACAGAGCAGGAAGCTGCAGGTATCATCAGAAAAATCGAAGATGAGAACCAGGTTCTGAAGGTTGCTATGGTTTTACTGTGTAATCAGTCAGCTCGTGAAGCTGCCGAGGGTATCTGCATTCAGAATCTGAATGTGGATATTTCTGAAGGTGGAGAATTTACCGTAAAAACCATAAATGAGCAGGGGCGTCCTGCCTTCTTTGTAAAAACGAGTAGCTTCTAGACATGCGTTTGAATGATGCACAGCAGGCGGCTGTTGACTATATCAGCGGTCCCTGCCTGGTTTTGGCCGGAGCAGGTTCGGGCAAGACCAGAGTTATTACCACCAAGATTGTTAAGCTTATCCACAGCTACAATATTCCGCCTCAGAATATCTGTGCGGTTACCTTCACCAATAAGGCTGCTGCCGAAATGCGTGAGCGTGTAAAAAAAGAACTTGGTAATGAAATAGCATCAAAAATCACCATCTCAACCTTCCACTCTTTGGGACTTACCATCCTTAAAAGTGAATATCTGGAGATGGGCCTGTCCAAAAACTTCACACTGTTCGATCAGTATGACTCTCTGAAGGTCATAAGAGATATCGTCCGCGAGAAATATTCACAGATACTGGTGGATAATTCAGAGAAGAGCGTGGTTGAGGAAATCGCCTCAATGATCAGCAACTGGAAAACAAATCTGCTGCGTCCAGAGGATATTGAAGATCGAACCATCCGCGTTGAAATCTACGACGATTATCAGGAATATCTTAAAGCATGCAATGCTGCCGACTTTGAAGATCTGATCTTTAAGACTACCCTTCTTCTTCGTGACAATGCAAAAGTCAGAGAGAAGTACACAAAACTCTTCAGATATGTGCTCGTAGATGAGTATCAGGATACCAATGAGACTCAGTATCAGCTTTTAAAATGCCTGACCTCCCACTACAAAACCTTCACCGTGGTTGGCGACGATGATCAGTCAATTTATGCATGGCGTGGAGCAAGACCTGAAAACATCAAGGTTCTGGCACATGAATTCCCTGATCTTAAGGTTATCAAGCTGGAGCAGAACTACCGTTCTACCTCCCACATTCTTAACTGTGCCAATACGCTGATTTCACATAACGATCATATCTTCAACAAAACTCTTTTCACCAATTCATCCGAGGGTGAAAAGGTAAAGATTATGGAACTTCGAACAGAGGCAGATGAGGCTGACAGAGTAGTACAGCTGATTCTGGCCCACCAGTTCAGAAACCATACAGAATGGAAGGACTATGCAGTTTTATACCGTTCAAACGGACAGTCAAAGATACTTGAAAAAGCATTTCACTCTGCAAGAATTCCATGCTTCATCTCTGGCGGTACAAGTTTCTTTGAACAGGTTGAAATCAAAGATATGCTCAGCTGGTGCCGGGTAATCTGCAATCCTTTTGATGACATGGCACTGCTTCGTGTTATCAATGTTCCAAGACGAGGAATCGGTGCAGAAACCATTAACTATCTGTTTACCAAGGCAAAAGAGACAGGTAAGTCGCTATATGAGACAGCACTGAATCCTAATATTGCTCAGGACATGATTCCAAGACAGAAAAAGTCCATGACTGAATTCATGGTACTTTTAACCAGGATGAGAACACTGATTCTGTCAAAAAAGGATCTGGAGCTTGCCGAGAATCTTGTGGATATCATCGGATATAACGCTTATATCAAGGCTAACACCGAAAGCAAGGTTGCCGTTGAAATCAAAACCAACAATATCAAACAGTTAATGACCTGGATTATCGA
Organism: Succinivibrio dextrinosolvens DSM 3072; assembly: GCF_900167015.1. Classification (GTDB taxonomy): domain Bacteria; phylum Pseudomonadota; class Gammaproteobacteria; order Enterobacterales; family Succinivibrionaceae; genus Succinivibrio; species Succinivibrio dextrinosolvens. Next base: position 120,473 of record NZ_FUXX01000002.1, on the reverse strand, counting down.
TCTTATCCGCGGAAAAAAGAGCGGAGAGACTCTATCCTTTATTGAAGCTGTAGACAGACTTGGTCTTCGCGAGATGATGGACAGAAACAATGATGATCAGGACAATGATGCCGTACAGATGATGACCCTGCATGCCTCAAAAGGACTTGAATTTCCTTATGTTTTTCTTGTAGGAATGGAGGAAGGCTCCCTGCCTCACAAGAATTCTCTGCCATCAGATGAGAATCCTGATCTTGATAATGTTGATGAAGAGCGCCGTCTTGCCTATGTAGGAATTACAAGAGCAAGAAAGGAACTGACCATGCTTTTAGCCCGCGAAACCTCCTCAAGAAGAGGTATTCCGACAGCGATTTCTCCAAGCAGATTCCTGCGCGAACTGCCTTCAGCAGATATTGAGTATTATCCTCTGGGAGAATCTCCAGCCACCTCTGAAGAACAGTACAAGAGCGATTTTGATGAAGCCTTACGTCAGCTGGATGAAATACTATGAAGACCATTAACGTTGTTGCCGCCATTATCGTAAGTGAAGACAGAAAAATCTTTGCAACACAGAGAGGCTATGGAGATTACAAAGGCTGGTGGGAATTCCCTGGAGGAAAAATCGAGGAAGGAGAATCCAAAGAAGAAGCCTTAAAAAGAGAAATCCTCGAGGAGCTTGCCTGTCCTATCAGTGTTGATCGCTTCTTTGATTCTATCGACTATGACTATCCAAAATTCCATCTGCACATGGACTGCTTTTTATGTTCTCTTGAAGGTAAAGAGCCTTCTCTTGTAGAGCATATGTCTGCAAAATGGCTTTCCGTTTCAGAGCTTGACGATGTTAAATGGCTTGAGGCAGACCTCTCCATTATTGAAAAGCTCAAAAGAGAGCATTAAAAACTGCAGAATAAAAAAGGATGGAACCTTGCGATCCCATCCTAAGATATATTGAATTAATCTTTATAAATCAGTAACTAGTTGTTACCTACAGCAACAGACTTCATGTCTGACATATAGGCACGCAGCTTGCGGCCAACAATTTCAATTGGGTGATTGCGGATTGCATCGTTAACATTGATCAGTTCAACGTTATCAACACAGTTGTCACCTGACAGAGTCTCACCGAATACATCCAGCTTCTGACGGCTCATGAATTCCTTTAATAGAGGAATTGCTGCATTAGCGAACAGGTAGTTACCGTACTCAGCAGTATCAGAAATAACAACGTTCATCTCATACAGACGGCGACGAGCAATGGTATTTGCAATCAGAGGCAGCTCATGTAATGACTCATAGTATGCTGACTCAGGGTAAATGCCTGACTCAGTCATGGTCTCGAATGCAAGCTCAATACCAGCCTTACAGAAAGCAACCAGCAGAGTACCCTTGTCGAAGTATTCCTGCTCAGAAATCTTCTCATCGCATGCAGGAGCATTCTCGAATGCGCACTTAGCGTAGTTCTCTCTCCAGGTTAGAAGATTTACGTCATTGTTTGCCCAGTCTTCCATCATGATGCGTGAGAACTCACCGCTCTCAATGTCATCCATGTGCTTGCGGTATAGAGTCTTCATCAGAGACTTTAATTCCTCAGCTAAATGGAATGCCTTGATCTTTGCAGGATTTGACAGACGATCCATCATATTGGTGATACCGCCCTGCTTTAGAGCCTCACAGATGGTTTCCCAGCCGTACTGAAGAAGCTTACATGCATAAGCCTTGTCAGCGCCTAAAGCTACAGCGTGGTCGTAGCATAGAACGGTAGCAGCCTGAAGAACACCGCATAGAATGGTCTGCTCGCCCATCAGATCAGACTTAACCTCAGCTACGAATGATGAACGTAGACAGCCAGCCTTGTGACCACCGGTACCAGCAGCCCATGCCTTTGCATAATCCCAGCCTTCGCCGTTTGGATCGTTTTCTGGATGAACAGCAAGAAGGGTTGGAACACCGAATCCACGACGGAACTCCTCGCGAACCTCGGTACCAGGTGACTTAGGAGCAACCATAACAACGGTAAGATCCTTACGAACCTGCATACCTAACTCAATCATATTAAAACCGTGTGAGTAACCTAGGCATGCGCCAGACTTCATAAGTGGCTGAACTGCATTAACAACAGCCTCATGCTGCTTATCTGGAGTCAGGTTGATTACAAGATCAGCGGTTGGGATCAGCTCGTCATAGGTACCAACCTTGAAGCCGTTCTCAGTTGCTCTCTTGAAAGAGGCTCTCTTCTCGTCGATTGCTGACTGACGTAAAGCGTAGCTTACATCAAGACCAGAATCTCTCAGGTTTAAACCCTGATTTAAACCCTGAGCACCACAACCGATAATTACAATCTTCTTACCCTTTAAAAAATTACAACCATCGGCAAACTCACTGCGATCCATCAGCTCACAGCAGCCTAGCTGTGCTAACTTTTCGCGTAAATTCAATGTATTAAAATAATTGAAATTAGCCATGTTTAGACCTATACCATAGAAAAGAAAAAAACTAAAAAACTAAAAAACTAAAAAAAAACTAAACCTTGCGGTATATGCTTTTAATCATAGCAGAAATTTTATAAAATGGAATACGATTTATTTTATATTGCAATTTTTGCAATATAGGACATGTTTCAGGAAAAGATTATCGTGATTGATTTAAAAGATGCTGCGGCTTTTTTAAGGCTCTGTGAGACTTCAAACCTCACCAGAACAGCTACACTGTGTGATGTCAGCCCATCTACCTTAAGCAGAACCTTGAACAAACTTGAGGCAAAACTGAATACAAAACTGTGTATCCGTGACAAGAAAGGAATCTTTATTACCGAAGCCGGACACAAGTTTGAGGAATTCGCAAGAAAGACTCTTAATGCATATGCTGAACTTGAGCATGACCTGAACGGAAATATGCAGACAGCCAGCGGAATCGTTAAGATATTCTGCTCTGTTACCGCATCCTATCTGTTTATTCCAAGACTGCTTAACGAGCTTCATCTGACAGCCCCAAATCTTGAGATCAAACTGGAAACAGGTGATCCTGCAGAAGCACTGCAGAAGCTTGAAGATCCTGATACTGACTTTGTAATCAGCGCTCTTCCAAATGAAATCCCAGATAACATCAGATATGTCGATCTGGTAACTTTCCCTCTGATTCTGATTGCACCAAAAAAGCCACGCTTTTCATCAGAATGTGATTTCTCCTCAGGAGATCTTTCAGGTGTGCCTTTTGTAATGCCTGAAAAGGGACAGCTACGCTATGAGGTTGAGAAATTCTTCCAGACACTGGAAGTTCCTCCTCACATCTACTCTGAGATTTCAGGTCATGAGGCAATCGTATCCATTACTGCACTTGGTTTTGGCATCTCGGTTGTACCAAGACTTGTCTATGACATCTCTCCATTCAAGAATGATGTAGTGGTGATCAAGGAACTGCCTTGGTCCAATTTCCGTGTAGCACTCTGCTCACTAAAGAACAGAGCAAAGAATCCAAACATCAAAATAGTGCATGATCTGGCAAAAAGACTGGCACCAAGTTTCAGCCCTGATCTGACCCGTCGCAGAAACGATCTTGGAATTATGTAGAGGATTCAGTTAGAAAAGAATCTGCTCTTATGGCAAAAAAGAATAATGGAAACAGCTTTTTTATCTGAGGCAACGATAGTCCTCAAAAAAAATTTTCTTAAACATACAACTTTTATGAAAAATTTTTCAAAAAAGCTATAATAGCTAAAGCGATTCGATCTGATACCTATATATAGGTTCAGATTACAAAGATTATAAATTTCCAATAAAAGGAGAATACAGCATGTTTTACGGTATCAATCCTACCCAAACTGAAGCATGGAAAAAATTAACCGCTCATTTTGAAGCAACCAAAGGCCGCACTATCAAAGAGTTATTCGAAAAGGATCCAAACCGCTTTGACAAATACTCTCTAACCATCGCCAATGGTGATATCGTTGCTGACTACTCTAAGAACATCATCGATGAGACCACTTTAAATCTTCTGTTCGAACTTGCTCGTGAGACCAAGTTATCAGAGAACATCGAGGCTATGTTCCAGGGCGAGATTATCAACCGCACTGAGGGTCGTGCTGTTCTTCACACCGCTTTAAGAAACTTCTCAGGCAAGAGCGTAATGGTTGACGGCAAAGATGTAATGCCAGACGTTAAGGCTGTTCTTGCTAAGATGAAGGATTTCTGCCACAAGGTTATCTCTGGCGAGTGGAAAGGTTACACCGGTAAGGAAATCACTGACGTTGTTAACATCGGTATCGGTGGTTCAGACCTTGGCCCTGTTATGATTACCGAGGCTTTAACTCCATATCACTCAAGACTGAAGGCTCACTTCGTTTCAAACATTGATGCTACCCACATCGCTGAGGTATGCAAGAAGTGCGATCCTGAGACCACTCTGTTCCTGATCGCATCTAAGACCTTCACCACCTTAGAGACCATGACCAATGCTCATACTGCACGTAACTGGTTCCTGAAGAAGGCTAAGGATGAGAAGTTCATCGCAAAGCACTTCGTTGCTCTTTCAACCAATGTTAAGGGCTGCGTAGAGTTCGGTATCGATCCTAACAACATGTTTGAGTTCTGGGACTGGGTTGGCGGCCGTTATTCATCATGGTCAGCAATCGGTCTGTCAGTTGCTTTAGCATGTGGCTTTGAAAACTTCGAAGAGTTCCTAAAGGGCGGCTACGAGTATGACTGCCACTTCAGAGAGGCTCCACTTGAGAAGAACCTGTCAGTTATCCTTGCTTTAATCGGAATCTGGTACAACAACTTCTACAAGTACTCAACAGAAGCAATTCTTCCATACGATCAGTACATGAGCCGTTTCCCAGCTTACTTCCAGCAGGGCAATATGGAATCTAACGGTAAATACGTAGACAGAAACGGTAACAAGGTTGATTACGAAACCGGCCCTATCATCTGGGGTGAGCCAGGCACCAACGGCCAGCACGCTTTCTACCAGTTAATCCATCAGGGCACCAAGGTTATCCCTTGTGACTTCATTGCTCCAGCACGCAGCCACAACCCAATCGGTGATCACCATGTAAAACTGATTTCTAACTTCTTCGCTCAGACCGAGGCTCTTGCATTCGGTAAGTCACGCGAGACTGTTGTTGCAGAGTTCGAGGCTAAGGGCAAGAAAGAGAGCGAGTACAAGGATGTTGTTCCATTCAAGGTATTCGAAGGCAACCGTCCAACCAACTCATTCCTGGTTAAGGAAATCACTCCTCGTACCCTAGGTATGCTGGTTGCTATGTACGAGCACAAGATCTTCGTTCAGGGTTCAATCTGGAACATCTACTCATTCGACCAGTTCGGTGTTGAGTTAGGTAAGCAGCTTGCATTAAAGATTATCCCAGAGCTGGAGAACTCAGATGAAATCACATCTCACGACAGCTCAACCAATGGTTTAATCAATGCATTCAAGAAGATGAAGTAATCTTCTGATTAACCATTAAGAAATACAACAAACCGTTATTAATCCTATGGACTAATAACGGTTTTTTCTTTGAGGAACACCTTTTGCTTCCAATATCTTCTGTTAAGGAGTCCCTAATAGTATTTCTTTGCTATTTCATATAGTTCTCTTATTTTAGGATTCTTCTCAAGCAGCTCATCATGCAGAGGAAGTACCTTTTCTCTGAAAGCATTCACATCAACATTGATGAAATTTACTCCCATTGTCTTTGCCTGTTCCTTTGCTGCATTGATTCTGTATTTCCATTCTCTGAATTCAACTCTCTGAGCCTCCATTGCAGCCTCTTTGAAGACGGCATACTCCTCATCGCTTAAAGATTTGAGAAAATCCCTTGAGCCGATAAGCAGATCCGGGATCATCTGATGACCGTCATAGGAGTAATACTTACAGAGTTCACCGTGTTTCTGGTCGACAAGAACAAGTTCATTGTTTTCAGCACCATCAATAACATCATGTTTAAGAGCCTGATAGACATCGGAAAACTTCATAATGTAGTCATTGGCACCAAAAGCCTCCATCATCAGACTGTTGGTTCTGCCAGTCTGTACACGGATTACCTTATCCTTCAGATCATCAACAGAATAAATCGGGAATTTTGCATAAAAGTTACGGGTACCTGCAGTAAAGGCTGCCAGAGGAACAAAGCCCTCCTTATCAGAATTCTTTCCAAGTTCCTTTAACACCTCAGGATCACTGATAAACTTCTCGTATACATCCTCTGAATTGAATAGGTATGGAATTGAGAAAATCGCATAGCTTTTTGCCAGATTCTCAATATTGGAGGAGGAAATCGCCATAAACTGAATAGAGTTTATCTTTACAAGCTCGAAAACTCTCTCATTTGAACCGGACAGACCGTTTGGATAAATCTGAATCTCATATTTATCGTCAATATTGTTCTCAATATGATTCTTGAATGCCAGAAATGCCTTATGTTCAGGATGTGTTTCCACATGGGTATGGGCAATGGTTATGGTGGTTCTTGCCTGAGCAGAAACAGAAAGCGCCAGGGCTGACAGCACACAGACAGAAATCGTGATCATTTTTTTCAGATTCATAATTTCAGTTCTCTCTGACAAATTATTTACTGAGGCAATACTAAAAGTATAGATTCGATCAAAAGTTTAACAGTCTATAATGCTCACAAAATCAGGCATAAAAATCGATTTTCTGCATAAAAAACAGTTTTTTTGTGCAGAAGTTGAATCCGGGAATAAATGTAAAACATGAGCGTCATAATCAAAAATTAAAAACAGCGGAAAACAAAAGTAGGTCATAGCCATTTTGAATGGTAGAATAATCTGCTGAAGAGATTAGAAATATACAGCCTATGATTGAAAAAGAATTAACTTATGTCCCCCTCCATGTTCACTCCTGTTATTCAATTAACGACGGACTTCAGAACGTTGGAGACATCGTAAAGAAAGCATCTAAGTTCAATATTCCTGCAATTGCTGTAACAGACTACAACAATATGGCCGGATTCGTCCGCTTCTATAATGCATGTTACGGTGCGGGAATTAAACCAATCATGGGAGCAGATCTTCAGGTAAGAGAAAACACCAAGCCAGGTGATCCTGAAGTAATCTTTACAGTTACCCTTCTTGCCATGAACCGTCAGGGCAAACAGAATCTTTATGACATTCTGTCTGATGCCTGGGTTAATACAGGCTCTCCTGATATTGCAGATGTTGTCTGCACAGTTGATGATCTATGGAAATACTCTGAAGGTCTTATAATTCTGAACGGTTTCAGAGGAGATATTGGCGCATTTTTAAGAGCGGATGAGAAGAACAAGCTAAAAGAACGCCTTGATCTTTATAAGAAATATTACGGTGACAGATTCTGTTTTGAAATCACCAGAACAGGTCGAGAAGGCGAAGGACAGTTTGAGAAAGCAGCCTTAGACTTCTGTCTTGAATACGGATTCTTCCCTGTTGCCACCAACGATACCAGATTCCTTCTTGGTCCTGACGAAATTCCAAAGGATGGACTTAGCGACTACTATGTACATGATATTCGTGTTTCCATTCAGCAGGGCTGTCAGAAAGGTTCACGAGAGAATGCCAGAACCTATTCACCTCAGCAGTACATGAGATCACCAGAGGAGATGGCAGAACTTTTCTCAGATCTTCCTGAAGCAATCATCAACACCAGACGTATTGCAGAACGCTGTAACGTCGAGATTGAGCTTGATGTACCTCGCCTTCCAAGATATGACACAGGCGAATTATCAACAGCAGACTGTCTTAGAATGAAAGCTCACGAGGGACTTGAGAAAAGACTTGAGTTCCTGTTCCCTGATGAGAAGGAGCGTGAGGAAAAACGTCCGATTTACGAGAAGCGTCTGGAAACCGAGCTGGACGTTATCATCACCATGGATTTCCCTGGCTACTTCCTAATCGTGATGGAATTTATTCAGTGGTCCAAGGCGCACGGTGTTCCTGTGGGACCAGGACGTGGTTCAGGCGGCGGTTCACTTGTAGCCTATGCGCTTACAATTACAGACTTTGATCCTCTGCGCTTTGATCTGCTGTTCGAAAGATTCCTGAACCCGGAGCGTGTTTCAATGCCTGACTTCGACGTTGACTTCTGTCAGCGTAAGAGACAGATGACACTGCAGCACGTGGTAGATCACTACGGTCGTAATGCGGTATCTCAGATTGCAGCCTTCGGTACTCTGGCACCTAAAGCTGCTATTCAGGGTGTTGGCAGAGCCATCGGTGTACCTTTAGGACAGGTGCGCCGTGTCGCAGCTCTGATTCCTGAAACTCCAGGTACTACCTTCAAGGCCTGTTTCGGTATTGATAAGAAAGGCAATCCATGTGAATCTGTATCTCCAGATTTTCTTGAATTCTATAATCGCGCCAAAGCCAATGACGATAAGGAATCCATCGAGCTTATCGATGTATCCGTAAGACTTGAGGGCGTAATCAGAAGTATCGGTAAGCACGCAGCTGGTGTGGTTATCTCACCTACCAGAATTGCTGAGTTTGCCCCTCTAATGCTCGATTCTGACGGTCGACCTATTACTCAGTACGATAAAAAGGACGTTGAGCACGCCGGTCTGGTTAAGTTCGACTTCTTAGGTCTGACCACTCTTACCATTATTGACGATGCCAAGGAAATGATTGATGCAAAGCTTGCCCGTCAGGGAAAGCCTCCAATCAATATCGCAGCAATTCCTTATGAGGATGAGGCATCCTACAAGATGATTCAGGAGACGGAAACCACAGCGGTATTCCAGCTTGAATCCACCGGTATGCGTAAGCTTATCGGAAAAATGCAGCCTGACCGCTTTGATGATCTTGTGGCTCTTGTGGCTCTATACCGACCAGGTCCGTTAAACTCAGGAATGGTTGATCACTTCGTTGATCGTAAACACGGTACCGAACCTGTAAGCTACCCTCTTCCAGAGGCACAGGATCTTGATTTAAAACCAATTCTTGATTCCACCTACGGCGTTATTGTGTACCAGGAGCAGGTTATGCAGATTGCTCAGGTACTTGCAGGTTACTCTCTAGGTGGTGCGGATATTCTTCGTCGTGCGATGGGTAAAAAGATCCCTGCCGAAATGGCTGCCCAGCGTGACGTTTTCAACCGAGGCTGTCAAAAGAAAGGTAAAGATCTGAAAATCATGGGACAGATCTTCGACCAGGTGGAAATGTTCGCGGCATACGGCTTCAACAAGTCTCACTCAGCTGCCTATGCACTGGTTGCATGGTGGACACTGTATCTGAAGGTTCATTACCCTGCTGAATTCCTGGCAGCGATGATGACAGCAGACTGTATGAAGACCGAAAAACTGATTGCCTATATCGGTGAGTGTCACCGTCTTGGAGTTGATGTAAATCCTCCGGATGTTAATATCGGTAAATTCCGTTTCGGAGTTGATCTTGACGGTAATGTAATCTACGGCTTCTCTGCCATCAAGGGAATCGGAGAGAGACTGGTTGATCATATCGTTGAGGAACGTGAGGCTCACGGCAAGTTCTCAGACTTCTTTGACTTTGTATACAGAGTAGGAACCAACTTCCTGTCAAAGGGAACTCTGGAGGCACTTGTAAAGAGTGGTGCTTTAGACAGCATCGGACCTAACCGAGCACAGATGCTGGCTTCGATTCCTACAGCAATCAAGTATGCATCTCAGAAATCAGACAATATGGCTACAGGTCAGATGGATCTGTTTGCAGCTTTGGATGATCAGAACGTTAAACCTAACTATGTACTTGTTCGCAACTGGTCAGACAAGGTTCGACTATTCCATGAAAAGGCTCTTTTAGGTCTATATCTTTCAGGCCATCCAATAGATGGATACAAGGCCGAACTGGTTAAATACTGTGGAGATACCACCCTGAACAACATGCTGCCAGGAACACCTGACAGTCCTAATCATGTAGTTATCGGTGGTGTAGTTATCGGAGCCAGCGCCATGCCTTCAAAGAAGGATCCAACCAAAAAGTTCTACATCATCACTCTGGATGATGGAACCGCAACCTTCGAAACACTGCTCTTTGGCAAGAATGCCGACAAGATGACAAGAATCCTTGAAGAAATCGAAGAGAGAAAGGAACTTAAAAAGAAGACTACCCCTAAGGGGGAGGATATCCCAACTCCTCTGATTCTGGTTTTAGACGGCTGGCTGACCATGGATCCTGAGAACGGCTCAACCAGAATGAGAATCTCCAGCTTTGATACACTCGAGACTCTGCGCATGCATCGAGCTAACAGATTAACTCTGAATTTCACCAGTCATGTACTGAATGAAAACATTTCCTTCATTGATGAAATCCTGATGAGAAACAAGCTTGATGTCAAGGAAGTCAATGCGAAGAAGAAAATGGCCGATAATCCTGACGATGTAATCTCAGGATGTTCGTTAAGGATGATTATCGACAACAAGCTGATTCAGCTTCGAGACGATAAATACAGATTCCTGCCTTCAGATGATCTGGTTGAAGGAATCCGTGATATGGCAGGTGTAGACAGCGTTAAGATCGCCTACTAGCTTCTGCTGCGAAAGGTATAGAGAATTTCAGGGGTCTTGGTTTTTACAAGCTTTGAATCCCTGAAAATGTAGAACTCACACTCTTCACCTGAGCATGAGCTGTAGGATAGAAAGGCAGCGCCATCATTATCAAGAACACTGTCCAGTCTTATAATGTTGACCTCGGTTCTATCAGGAACAGAGAAATAATCAAAAGTTTTCTTTTCTATATCAGCATCAATTGAACTGATATCCACCAGACCTCTTCCAGAAGTCTTGATTAGACACTCTCGCAGTGTCCAAAGAGCGGTGAAAAGATAAAGCTGCTTATCTTCATCGAGCTTCTCAAAGTATTCATATTCCCCTTCAGAGAGGATTCTTTTCTTCAGCCCCTCAATATTACGACGAGGCTTGATGTACTCAACATCAATGCCAAGATCACTCTCTCCTATGGCAAGACAGATAAGCTTTGAGCTGTGAGAGATGTTGAAGAATGGATAGCGGCTTTCGACAAATACAGGTTTTCCATGAGACAGAGTTGTAATCTCTGGAAGATATTTCTGTGAGTAGAATACAGACAGACTCTCCTGCAGAACAGCTCTTCCGCCTAAAAAGCTTTTCTGTCTGTTCTGAGAGAATGAAGATGCAAAGTCGTGCCACTCCTTTTTGAGGATATTACTGTGGGCATAGGCATCTTCAATTGTGGAGAGAATAATCTTCATGTGAAGTTCTACTCTTTATCGTTAACTTTCAGATTATCAAACAGGTGAGGATTTGCACTTTCGCTCTTAGTATCTGAAAGTTTATTTTCAGAAGCATCTTCACCGTTTCCTGATACTTCTGAGGATTCAGAGTGTTCTGTCTTGTCCTTTGAATCAGACCCAAATTTCTGTCTGATAAATACCATTATTTTACTAGTAACAAAATACCAGATAACAAGGCATGCAGCACCTGCGATACAACCAGCCACAAAAAGGTTAGCTGACTGATTTACATGGAAAAGATCCATAACAGGAGCCAGAGATTTCGGCATAACAATAGCGGACCACAGAGGAACATTTCCAAGACACAGTGAAATGATACCGAATTTAGTCTTGGATGGAATAAATACAGCGATAAAACTCAGGATGCAGAAGGCAATTCCTAGACCAGAAAAAAAAGTTTGAGTTGCTTCAATACTAATCATAATCGTTAAAAACTGCTAAAATACACGCGACTAATTTTACCAAAATAGGAACACAAATGTTTATTAACAACTTAGATCCTATAGCTTTTTCTGTAGGACCACTGTCTATACGCTGGTATGGACTGTTTTTCTCATTCGGTTTTATCCTTGGCTATATTATTATGCAGTTGTTTTTTAAACAGAAAAAATACAAAACCGAGGATCTGGATAAACTGCTGGTTTACATTTTTGCAGGTACAGTTATCGGAGCAAGACTTGCCCACTGTCTGATCTACGAACCAGACTTCTATCTGGCCCATCCGATTGAAATCCTGAAAATCTGGCAGGGAGGCCTTGCAAGTCATGGCGGCTCACTTGGTGTAGTTGTCGCAACACTGATTTTCCTGCGCAAAAACAAGTATAAGTTCTTTGAGCTTGGAGACATGCTATGTGTTCCAATCGCACTTGTCTGCTCACTCATCCGTATTGGTAATTATTTCAACTCAGAGATTCTTGGAAATCCAACTAATGCGGATTTCGGTGTAATCTTTGTAAGACTTGGTGAAACCTTCCCTCGTCATCCGGCACAGCTTTATGAGGCTGCAGCCTACTTCACCGTATTTCTGATCCTTATGGCGCTGTATCTGTTTGTAAAGAACAGACCGGACGGACTGCTTGTAGGTCTGCTTCTAACCCTGACCTTCACTGCAAGAATGGCTATCGAACCATTCAAGGTTGAACAGGCAGACTACTCAACAAATGCAATATTCAACGTAGGACAGCTCCTGTCAATTCCATTTATTGTGGTTGGAATAGCTGTAATTATCTACGCTGTGAAAAAGAATTCAAAACTAAAGAAAGGTATCTAAAAATGTCATTAGAAATCGTAATTCTTGCTGCTGGCAAAGGTAAGAGAATGCACTCAGCGCTACCTAAGGTGTTACACAGGGTAGCCAACAGACCTATGCTTGAACATGTAATCAGAACCTCTGCAGAGTTAAATCCTAAGGCAATTCATGTAGTTATCGGACATATGGCAGAGAAAGTCGAGCAGATGCTGAACGACCTGCCAGAAGAGTTAAGAAAACTTGTAACCATCTCTGTACAGGAAGAGCAGCTGGGAACAGGTCATGCTGTAAACTGTGCAATGCCTAAGGTTGCAGATGATTCTGACGTTCTGGTTCTGTACGGTGATACCCCACTTACACCAGCTGACCTGCTAAAGGATCTTATCGCCTCACTTGCAGGAAATGAGCTTAGTGTATTAAGTGCAATTGCGCCAAATCCATATGGCTACGGCAGAATTATCCGTGGTTCAGACAATAAGCTTAAGGCTATTGTTGAGGAAAAGGATGCAACTGACGAGCAGAGAAAGATTGATGAGGTAAATACCGGCATGATCGTCTGCAAGGCATCTGTTCTGAAGGAATATCTGCCTAAGCTGAAGAACAACAATGCTCAGGGTGAATACTACCTGACAGATTTATCAGGCCAGCTTTCATCAGAGGGCAAGGCTGTAAACATTCTGATTGCCCCTGATTTTGACATTCTCTCAGGTGTAAACTCAAAGCCACAGCTTGCTTTTGTTGAGAGACTTTACCAGAAAAATCAGGCAGATAAGCTGATGGTTGCAGGTGTAACCCTGGCTGATCCACAGCGTATTGATGTACGCGGTGAACTTACCTGCGGTGAAGATGTATTCATCGACATCAACTGTATTTTTGAGGGTAAGGTTGTTCTTGGAAACAACGTTAAGATCTGCGCCGGCTGTGTAATCAAGAACTGTACAATCGGAGACAACTCAGTAATCTCTCCATATTCTGTTCTTGAGGATTCAGAGATTAAAAAGGCTGCTACCATCGGACCTTTTGCAAGACTGCGTCCTGGTAATGTACTTGAGGATAATGTACACGTTGGAAACTTCGTTGAGTGTAAGAAAGCGCATCTTGGAGTTGGAACCAAGGCAGGACATCTGTCATACCTGGGTGATGCAGAGATTGGTAAGGACGTTAACATCGGTGCCGGTACCATCACCTGTAATTATGATGGAGCAAACAAGTTCAAGACTGTAATCGGTGATGATGTTTTCGTTGGATCTGATACTCAGCTGGTTGCACCTGTTACAGTAAAGAACGGCGTTACCATCGGAGCAGGTACAACCGTAACCCGCAGAATAAAGGCTAACGAAGGCGCTCTGATTATCACCCGAGCTCAGGCAACTGTTATCGATAATTACCCAAGACCACACAAGTAATCCGGGTAATTATGCTGCAATGCACTCTGACGGCACATAGCTCTGTGCCTCATGAGTGCATTTTTTTTCATATGTTAATCCCTGGAATTGCTAGTTTAATAGGTTATACAACGTCCTTCAGAAAAAACAGGCTTCTTTCCGTACATATAGCAACTTTTTATCTGCTAAATAATCACTTTTTTCTGCTAAAATACCAAGCTGATCACGAAATAATGTTTAAAGGATAAAAAATATATGTGCGGAATTGTCGGTGCTATTGCTCAGCGTAACGTATCTCAGATTCTTCTGGAAGGACTGTCAAGACTTGAATATCGTGGATATGACAGTGCAGGAATCTGTACCATCAGTGATGGAGAGCAGCATTGCATCAAGACCACCGGAAAGGTTAAGAATCTTAAGGAAGCTGTAAAGGAAAAAGGCTGTCCGGGATTTATCGGTATCGCACACACCAGATGGGCAACCCACGGTATCCCATCAGAGACAAATGCCCATCCTCACATCTGTGAGAACCTGGCACTGGTTCACAACGGTATTATTGAGAATTTTGCCTCACTTAAGGAAGATTTACTAAAGCAGGGCTATCAGTTCAAGTCACAGACTGACACTGAGGTTCTGGTATGTCTGATTCACAGTCATTTAAAGAACAGCTCTTCAGTTTTTGAAGCTTTCAAGAAGGCTTTAAAGGAAGTTAAGGGTTCATTCGGCCTTGCACTAATCGACAAGAACGATCCTGATACTCTGTACGCAGCCCGCTCAGGCTCACCTCTTATTATCGGTCTTGGTATCGGTGAAAACTTCATCGCTTCAGATACCCTGGCACTGCTGCCTGTAACCCGCAGATTCATTTATCTTGAGGAAAATGAGCTTGCAGTTCTGACCACCGAAGAGGTTAATGTATACGATCTTGAGGGCAATAAGCTTGAAAAGCAGATCGTAGAATCAGATCTTGATGCAGAAAGTATTTCAAAGGGTAAGTTCCGTCACTTCATGCAGAAAGAGATTTATGAGCAGCCTCAGTCTTTAAGAAACACTCTTTTAGGCAGATTAAACGGCGATGATATCTCTCTGGAAACTGTTGTCGGCGCAGATGAGAATACCTTCCGCAACATCAGCAGTATTCAGATTGTAGCCTGCGGTACCTCATATCATGCAGGTCTTGTAGGCAGATACTGGCTTGAAGAGTTAACCGGAATTGCAACAAATGTTGAGATTGCCTCAGAGTACCGCTACAGAAAAGCTGTTGTAAGAGACAACAGTCTGTTCATTACAATCTCTCAGTCAGGTGAAACCGCTGATACTCTGGCATCATTAAGACTTGCAAAAGAACAGAACTACAGCAAAACTCTATCAATCTGCAATGTTAACGGTTCATCTCTGGTTCGCGAATCGGACTTTACTCTGTTTACAAAGGCAGGCGCAGAAATCGGTGTAGCTTCAACCAAGGCTTTCACAACACAGCTGCTGTCACTTCTGATCCTTGCCCTGATTATCGGCAAGCAGAACGGTTCTATCAGTGCAGAGAAGAATCACGAAATTATTGAAGCAATCCGCAAGCTGCCTTCACTTGCAGAGGAATTCCTCTCATGTGACAAGCTGATTGCAACTCTTTCAGAGCAGTTCTCAGGCAAACGTCACTGTCTGTTCCTGGGACGTGGAGTTATGTTCCCAATTGCTCTTGAAGGTGCATTAAAGCTAAAGGAAATCAGTTATATCCATGCTGAAGGCTACGCTGCCGGAGAATTGAAGCATGGACCAATCGCCCTGATTGATAAGGAAATGCCTGTTGTCGTTGTTGCTCCAGATAACTCACTGATGGATAAGTTAATCTCCAATGTTGAAGAAGTCAGAGCACGTGGAGCACAGCTTTATATCTTTAAGTCTGGCAATACAGTTATCAAGTCAGATGGACAGACCAATATGCTGTCACTTCCTGACTGTCCTGAGATCCTGCAGCCAATTTTATTTACAATTCCTCTGCAGTTACTGTCATATCACTGTGCTGTAATTAACGGTACAGATGTTGATCAGCCTCGTAATCTGGCTAAATCAGTAACCGTAGAATAATTTATATAATTAAAATTTTATAGGCCTTCCCTCATTCTGCTTGATCGAAGGCCAATGTTTTTTTAGATAAGAACACAACATCAGAATCCTTATGAACAATCAGGTCTCTCTAAAATGGGCACTTCCATATGCTGTTGTCGGCATCGGCCGTGATGCAGTCTATATGTTTGTGCTGTCCTTTTACTATCTGTATCTGACAACTGTACTGGATATTTCTCCTGTATATATTGTTCCAATCTTCCTGATTGTTAAGTTCATTGAGCTGATAAAAGAACCATTTATCGGTATGCTTATTGATTTATGCGCCGATATCTTTAAGTACAACAAGTTCAGAATGACAATACTGGCAGGAGGCATCATTAATGCTGCAATCCTGATTCAGATGTTTGACATTCCAAGCATGAATTCATCAGTACAGATTATTTATGCTATCTTCATGTACATCGCATGGTCTCTTTCATTCTCAATGCTTGATATCCCTTCTTGGTCATTAACATCTATTTTCGGTTCAGATCATAGAACACGCGAAATTATATGTGGACTAGGTCGAGGTTCAGCTGTACTGGGATTCTGTTTAACACTGGTTCTGACCTACGCTTTTTTCTATGAGGACCAGGGGCTCCCTACACATATTTTTTCTTCAATGGAAGCCGACAGTTTTAGAACAGCTTCATGGTATATTGCTGCAACAATTTTCCTGAGTTCCATTATTTTTGCCAGCTTCTTTACCATGGAAGAACCAGAGAGAAAGGTAGTTAAAGCAAAAAATGCCACAGCAACCTTCTTCGGTAATGATCAGCTGATGATTATTTTCTTCCTGACTCTTCTGCAGCAGATGTGTCTGTGTGTTTTTGTCGGATACCAGAACTACTTTGCTATTACCATTCAGGATGTTCCATCTGACAACGATATTCTGTTCTTTATCCAGATTCCTTGGCTGGTAGTAAGCCTTCTAACTTATACTTTTTTTCATCTGATAATTAAGTACACGTCCCGCAAGCAGATTTTTATATTCTCTACCTTGTTGATTCTGCTGTCATTTTTAACACTGTATGCAATGCACAGCACATCAAGACTAAACATGCTGTCACTGAGTTTCCTTATGTGTCTGTTATCACTTGGATTCTGTCTTTCTCAGGCATCAACCACAGTTATGACAGCAGACTGCATCGATTATGGAGAATTCAAATTCGGTTGTCGTTCTGAGTGTATGAATTTCTCAATTCAGATAATGTCAGCAAAATTCGGTTCTCTGTTTGCAATGGTATTTGCTGCACAGGGATCTTCTTATGCTTCACTGTTCACTTCAAAAGGACTTGATGAGAATCTATTTTTCAACTCAGTAAACATATGTACTCTTATAGTATGTGTCTGCAGCATAAGCATGATTGTGATATACGCGAACTACTATAAATTACATGGAAGTTTCTTTGAGAACATCCTGAATGCTATCAATCATTTTGGAAATAACAGAGATAATTCTGCAAAATCAAATATTAACACCATCAGATATGCTTTAGATGAGAATAGTGTTATCTATAATCTTAAAGCGCAGTCCGTTGATGAAATTATTCACGTACTAACAGACAGACTGTCACTTGTAAGAGCAATCAATTCAAAACATGATTTCCTAAATGCGATTAAAGCGAAAATGGATCAGAATCCTGCAGGTATTGCTCACGGAATTGCAATTCCACATGCAAGAGGAAGCTTTGTTAACCGTTCAGCTATTGCTGTAGCATCACTATCAAAACCAATCAACTGTGGAGCTCTGGATAACAAGCCTTGTGATCTGTTCTTCCTGATTGCTGTTCCTGATGATGGAAATTCCCATATCAGTATTCTTGCAAACCTATCTCTTATGCTGAGCGAACCTGGATTTGCAGATAAGTTAAGACGAGCAGGATCAAGTGAGGAGATTACCAAGAGACTGATCCTTTGCGAGAAAAAGCTATTTAAATAACTTTTGAAGAGTATAAGTAATTTGTAATTAAATTTAACCTTACCATAAATTATGCAAAACAGAATTATTAAACTAATCGGACTACTAATTCTTTCTACCTCATTCACTTCAGTACAGGCTACTGATGATATTCCTGAAGTATGTGGTGTGCCACAGGTTTACTCTGCTCTTGAAGGCGTCAGAGAATACTCTGAGATTACATTTAACAGCTATTTCGGCACAATGCAGGATATTGAGTCACGAGCCATTTACTATCGCGGTAAGTGCAACGTAATTATCACCAACGAGGAAAGATTACCTGCAAATCTAATCAAGGAAGGCAAGATTACTCAGAACAGTGTTGCAAGACTTGTAAAAGCACCTCTGATCCTCTGGTCCAACAACAGATTCCTTCTAAAGGACAACATCAACGTTATCGTAAAAAAGAAACTTAAGTCACTGGCAATTCCAAAGGACAGCCTGACTACAGTTGGATTCGCTGCAACAGAAGTAGTAAAAAGAAAGGATTTCCCTTCAGAGTATCTAAAAAAGAAGAATTCAATCTATCGTGCAGAGCATGAATACCAGATCTACTCTTTACTGAAGAACAACAATATCCAGACTGGTTTCATAACCAAACCTCTGATTATGAAGAATGGAGAAGCTACCGGCTCATACTGGTATATTCCTCATGAGTACTATTCACCTATCTACTACTACATAATCAGCACAGATAAATCTGATAAGACACAGGAACTGTATAACTATATCAGGGGAAATAAAAAGAACCTGGCTGAGTTCTACAGCGCAGGTTTCGAGGCTCTTAACAACTAGTTACCACAGAAGTAGCAGTCAAAACGACAGGCTTTGCCGTCAACAAAGCTGCTTCTTCTGAGATTGAGCTCCAGTGGAGGCTCATTTGAAGGACGCTTAACCACAAGATGGTGTTTAGCCACTGTCAGAAGGAAATTCGCATACTCAGTGGTATCCTGATCAAAGCCAACAATCTCGTGAAATACTCTCATATCCTTTTTCACAAGAGCACTCTTGGTTCTCTGAGGAAACATAGGATCATAGTAAATAACATCAGGCTCAGGCAGTTTCTCGCCATTCTTCAGCTGTTCAGCAACAGAGCCTAATGATGTCAGATGTGGCAGTCCGTTTTTCAGAGAGGACAGAATCTCAGTATTATTCTCAGCATGAGTCATGGCTGATTTAAGAAGCAGCCAGATAACAGGATTACGCTCAAACATATAAACCTGACAGCCGGCTGACTGTAGAATGATACTCTCACGACCAAGTCCTGCGGTAGCATCAAACACTAAAGGCTTTACTGTTTTTCCGATTACAGCTCGACACACAGCCTCTGAGTTTTTGCCGCTATGAGCTAGTCTCCACAGAAGCTTGTCTCTGAACAGATCAATCTCAAAATCCAGAGGAGTAATCGAATCATCAGAGAGCTCAAGTACAATCTTCTGCCCGACCTTTAAAAGAAGCTCATTCTCAAACTTAAGAGAATGCCTGTCTATATAGGACATTACATCCAAAGCGGCATCTTTAAACGGAGAATTATCTTCAATCTGGATCTTTAGCATGGGCGAAACTTTTTAATTGCGGTATCAAAATCAGGCTTTACACCTCTCCACAGTTCAAAACTCAGGATGGCCTGCCCTATCAGCATACCAAATCCGTCATTAACATTCTGAACATTCAGAGATAAAGCCTTCTCGGTAAAGGCAGTCTTAGCTGTTTTAGAATACATTAAATCATAAACAGCCTTAGCTCCTGCTATTATCTCATCTTTTACCGGAGGTACATCACCGCTTAATGAAGATGATGAGGCATTAATAATAAGATCAAAAGAGCCTTCAAGCTCATCAAATCCACAGCCTTTAACCTTCTGTGGATATACAGAAGCCAGAGCCTGAGCCTTGGAAACTGTTCTGTTGGCAATCACAATCTCTTTAGGATCTTCATTGATAATTGGAAGCATGATACCCTTGGCAGCACCGCCTGCACCGATAATCAGAATTCTTGCTCCTGCAAGAGGACAGGAAAGTCTTTTTAAATCATAGACTAATCCGCGTCCATCGGTGTTATCTCCATAAATGGAACCGTCTTCCATTACCTTGAGGGTATTAACTGCACCAGCAGCCTTTGCATAATCGCTTAGGCTATCGGCCAGCTTATAGGCATCAAGTTTACATGGGACTGTTACATTACAGCCTCGACCGCCACTTTTGAAAAAATCCCTTACAGTTTTCTCAAAAGTACCGGTTTCAACCAGGATTCTGCCGTAGGTTAAATCCTGACTGGTCTTTTCAGCGAAAAACTCGTGCAGAAGAGGAGACATCGAATGTTCTATCGGATTTCCAAGGACAGCATATTTATCGGTATTACTCATCTTTGCACCTTATTGATTTGTAAGATTATTTTATCTTTGCTAGTTTTTCTTCCCACATAGGGCCCGGTCTTATAAGGGTGTGGGTCAATGTATTGTAGATTGAAGTTGAAGCTGACAGACCTCCGCAAGGAAGAGTCAGTACCAGATCAACATTGTCTGTTATACGGGGATCAAGCGAATCAATATCAGTTGTTGGATCTTCTCCGGAGATATTGGCACTTGTCGAGACAATAGGAGTCTTTGCCTGCAGACAGATCTCAGCAAACGGTCTGAAGGCTGAAATTCTTACACCTGCAGTGTGATCGTCCCTTACAGCTGCATTTCTAAATTCGTCGATCACAGGCACAACAAAAGTATGAGGACCAGGCCACATTCCATCCATAATAGCCATAGCCTTGGCATCTACTCTTGAAGTATCAAGATATTCCCTGAGGTATTCAAGAGAACTGTCAACAATGATCAGTCCCTTTGTTGAACTTCTATGTTTTATGGCAATAATTCTTTTAACTGCCGCCTCATTCAGAACAGAGCAGCTTATCCCGTATACACCTTCGGAAGGGCAGACGATTACACCACCATCAGCAATAACTGAAGCTGCCTGTTCAATACTGTCAGTAAATATAGTAGACATTACAGATTTACAAGTTTTTCCTGAAGTTTCTGATCTTTCTTCATGACTTCTTCGCTAGCTGCCTTTCTATCAGCCTTAACCTTGGCATCAATCTCAGGATCGGTTAAAGCAATAATCTGAGCAGCAAGATAAGCTGCATTCTTGGCACCAGCCTTTCCTACTGCAACTGTTGCTACAGGGATTCCGCCTGGCATCTGAACAGTTGAGTAAAGAGCATCGATTCCACTTAGAGGACCGCCATCACAAGGAATACCAATTACAGGTCTGGTAGTTCTGGCAGCAATTGCACCTGCAAGATGAGCAGCAAGACCTGCTGCACCGATAAATACTGCACAGCCTCTCTTCTCTGCATCTGCAACGTATGAAGATACAACATCTGGGGTACGGTGAGCTGATGCAACTCTTGCCTCATAGCGGATACCAAAGCCCTTTAGAATTGCCATGGTATTCTCAAGTAAAGGTAAATCAGAGTCAGAGCCCATAATAATTGATACAAAAGCGTTAGACATCAGTGAAATCTCCTAAAAAAACTCTGTGAATTGTATCACGCTTAAGAGTTAGGACGAACGATTATATGCTTACGTTTCTTTCTGCTCTCACATAGAGCATTTGCACAGACGAGACCTATACCTCTTTTAAACTTCTTTTCAAACATCAGAGGAAAGGAACAGTACTCACATACTCTTTCCACTGGCTTGCCAGGTGTTGAAAACTTGCAGTCAGGGAAATTACCGCAGGCATAGAAAACACGTCCGGAACGCAGTGTTCTCTGATGCAGTTCGCTCTTCTTACAGACCGGACATTGAATCTTTATGCTTTCCTGAGGATTATGTACATAGTTACACTCAGGATAATTTGAGCAGCCAATGAAAATACCGAAACGGCCTTTCTTGACCAAAAGCGGTTCACCGCAGGATGGACAGGGGGCTCCAACCTCACCTAGAGTAATAACAGAATGCGATACAGCTACAGGCTTTAAGAATGAACAGGACGGATAATCTGAGCAGCCTAGAAAATCACCGTGATTGGAATGTCTTAAAACCAGAGTCTGACCGCATAAAGGACAGGCATCTCCCTCCTTTAAATGCTCGTACTGAGAATAATCTTTCATGGCGGACATTTTACTACTTTAAATACAGCAGAATTATCTTTCGCTGCAAATAGTTATATTTATGGCCCGAAGAGCTTAAATAACTATCACATATATCAGCATTTTTTCATGATAGCGAATTCTTTTTTCAGGAGAATCTCTGAAAACGCGCAAAATATACGATTCAATGGTAAAATTAGCGCGATTATTTTCTCTAACTATATTGTTTTGTTTACGAAAAGAGAATTTTTAAGTTTGGATTACTCCTTTTGTTATACGGAGTATTTGTCTATTTAAAGGAATGACAATGGCTATTCGCGAAGTAATTACTTATCCAGATGATACATTAAGAAAACCTTGCACAGAGGTTACAGAATTCAACGATGAGCTTAAGACTCTTACCGATGACATGTTCGATACCATGTACGAGTTTGAGGGTATCGGTCTTGCAGGTCCTCAGATCGGTGTAAACAAACGAATTGTAGTTATTGATATCCCTGAGGAGGACGGTTCACAGGGAAACAACAAGCTGGTTATCATCAACCCTGTAATCAAGAAGCTTGAGGGTGAAAAGGTAGAATCTCAGGAAGGTTGTCTGAGTGTTCCTGGCTATCAGGATACAGTTGAAAGATTTGAGAGAGCTACCGTTGAGTATCAGGATCTTCAGGGCAACCACTGCGTTTTTGACAACGTAGACGGTCTGTTCGCAATCTGTCTGCAGCACGAAATTGATCATCTCGAAGGAAAGCTTTTCATTGATAAGCTATCAAGACTGAAAAGAGATCGTCTGAAAAAGAAGTTTGAAAAAATCAAGAAAGAACAAAGAGCTGCTGCAGAGTAAATAAAGAATATGGATAAAAGAATTATTTTTGCAGGTACTCCTGACTTCGCAGCAATCCATCTTCAGGAGCTGCTGAAGGCTGGAATCAGACCGGTAGCTGTATACACACAGCCAGACCGTCCTGCAGGTCGCGGTCACAAACTATGTCCATCCGATGTAAAGAAGGTTGCACTTGAGGCTGGACTTGATGTCTATACTCCTGTCAACTTCAAAAATGAGGATGACATCAGACAGTTTGAATCATTAAATGCAGACCTGTGCATCGTTGTAGCCTATGGAATTATTCTTCCACAGAGAATTCTTGATGCGCCAAAGCTGGGATGTATCAATGTTCACGGCTCAATTCTTCCTAAATACAGAGGTGCAGCTCCAATTCAGAGAGCCCTTCTTGACGGAGAGGAGGAGACTGGTGTATCAATCATGAAGATCGGTCTTAAGCTTGATGCTGGTGACGTATTTAAGATTGCTACAACAAAAATCACTGACGAGGATACCTCAGGTACACTGTTCGATCGCCTTGCCGCTCTTGGAGCATCAACACTGATTGATATACTGCCATCAGTTCTTGACGGAACAGCTGTTGCTACACCTCAGGATGAGTCCAAGGTTACCTATGCAGCAAAGATTTCAAAAGAGGAATCTGCTGTTAACTTTAATCAGGATGCAAAGGCAGTAAGCCGTCTTATCAGAGGCTTAAACCCATGGCCTGTTGCTACCTCAACCTTAAATGACGTCAAATACAAACTTTTTGATACAGCTGTTATCAATGAAGATTGCAACCTTGAACCAGGCAGTATTGTCAGCGTGGATAAAGAGGGTATCAATGTTGCCTGCGCCCATGGCCAGATTAAACTCATAACTATTCAGGCTCCAGGAAAGGGCCCTGTTAAGGCAGCTGATATTGCAAGATCAAAGAAAGATGTTTTTAGTATAGGAAATAGATTTGTCTGATATTCAAAGAAAAGGACCATACAAGTCACGTCCTTCAAATACAAAACGTAAGCCTTCTTTTTCTAAGCCGGTTATTGCATCAGGTTCTCAGTCAAGAGCCGCAGCAGCACTATGTGTTAATGCCGTCGAGGAAGGTAACTCTTTAAGTACAGCTTTACCTATGTATACAAAGGATCTCGATGATAGAGACAGAGCCTTTGTACAGGAAATCGTATACGGAACACTGCGTCATAAGAGACTTCTGTCCACTACAGCATCAGAGCTTTTAGACAGAGGAATCAACCAGAGATTCAATCAGGTAAGAACACTTATAATCTGCGCCCTATACCAGATTATCTTTACCCGTTCACCAGCTCACGCTGTTGTTGCAGCAACTGTTGGCGCATGTGATTTAATCAAATGCAGAAAATTCACAGGTGTAGTTAACGCTGTTTTAAGAAGATTCCTGCGTGAGGGAGCTCATTTAATTCACAGTGCAGATCCATGTGTCGAACATTCATTCCCTAAATGGCTGTTTGATGAGCTGTCACAGACATACACTGCAGATGAAGTTATAGAGATCATGAAGAACTCAAATGTTCATCCTCCAATGTATCTGCGTGTAGAGAACTCAAAAATCTCAACAGAAGACTACTTAAAGTGCCTTGAGAAAAAAGAGATTGGAGCCACTGCAGTTGAACAGTGCCCTTCAGCAGTACTTCTTGATGAACCTGAGCACGTTTCAAGACTGCCTTATTTTGAGCAGGGCTATGTAGCGGTTCAGGACGTATCTGCCCAGATGGCAGCCCCTCTTTTAGCTCTCAAAGACGGCATGAGAGTACTGGATACCTGTGCTGCCCCAGGCGGAAAATCAGCTCATATTCTTGATTTGGCAAAGGATATTGAACTTATTTCCTGCGATATTGATGAAAAGAGACTTGAGGAAACCAAGCGCGGACTATCAAGACTTAACCGCAATCCAGAGCTAAGACAGATTGACGCATCCGAGTCTCTATCTTCACTGGAAGGCGAATTTGACCGTATTCTTGTGGACGCACCATGCTCAGGAACAGGTGTAATCAGAAGACATCCTGACATTAAGTGGCTTCGCAGACAGAAAGATATTGAGAAGCTTGTTGAAACACAGGCAAAAATTCTGGACAATGCCTTTGCCAAACTGAAAAAAGGTGGCATTCTTGTATATACCACCTGCTCAATTCTGAAAAGAGAAAATATTGAGCAAGTTAGAAGTTTTTTAACCCGCCATACTGATGCAAGACTTCTTCCATTTATAATGAATGGAAATGAAGTTGAAACATATCAGAGACTTCCGGGTGAATTAAACGCTGACGGATTCTTTTACGCAAGATTTATAAAAGAATAGTTTTTTATGAAGATCATTATATTAGGTTCCGGTGATGTAAGTTTAGAGCTTGCAAAGTACCTTGTTGACGCTGGCCATGCTGTGACCATTGCTGACACAGCTTCTGAGAAGCTGGCTGAGATTGCCAACCGAATTGATCTTCGTGTTGTTGTAGGCAATCCTGCATCACCTGAAACACTGCGTAAGGCAGGAGCCAAGAATACCGAGCTTCTGGTGGCAACAACCTCAGACGATGAAACCAATATCACTGCCTGTTCTGTTGCGCATTTCCTGTTTAAAACCACCAGAACCATCGCCCGACTGCGCGCTCATGACTACCTTGAAGAGAGAAATAATCTTTTTGGTAAGGACGGTATTCCAATTGATCACATTATCGCTACCGAGGATGAGGTCACAAAGATTATCAAAGCCAAGGTTGATTTTCCTGGAATCAACGCCTATGGGGCATTCTGTAACGGATCTCTGGTAGTTGTAAGTACCAAGGTTACTGCTGAAGGTAAACTATGCGGCAAGCTTGTAGCTGATTTCAACAAATTCGATGCTGCCGATGCTGTAGTTCTAGCTATCTACAGAAAAGATGAGAACGGCAGAGAAAAATACCTTACCAAGATGGAAAACGAGGTTTTCGTCGAGGGAGATGAGGTGTTCTACTGCTGTATCAAAGAGAACATCAAACATCATTTAAGAGCATTCAGAGCTCTGCCGGTTTCAAAGAGATACATCACCATCGCTGGCGGTACCCATATTGCTGACTACATGGCAAGAACACTGTCAGAGAACTATCGTATTAAACTTATCGAAGCTGATCCTCAGAGAGCGAAACGAACCGCAATCAATCTTCACAGTTCATCAGTTCAGGTTTTCAATGCTGATCCTACTGATATGGATTTCATCCTTGAGGAGAATCTGGACAAGACTGATCTGTATATTTCAGCTACCCCTTCTGATGAAACCAATATCATGTCATCACTGATTATGCGCAGAATGCATAACGTTGAAACAGCAGCTATTATCAAATCCGAAGGCTACCTGCAGCTATCTGACAATGAGCGAAGCGAAATCGGAACCGTAATTCTTCCAAAGGAATCAATTATTTCCGCTATGCTTACCTCAATCAGACAGGAAGGTGTGGAATCGGTAAGTCTTTTCAGACAGGGAAAGGCAGAGGCCATAGAGTTTATTCTTGAGGGCTCAAAGTCAAGCTCAAAGATTATCGGCAAGAAGTTTTCCGATTTAAATCTGCCAAAGGGTGTTACTCTTGGTCTTGTTAAGAGAGAAAGAAAGTTTGTACGTATTGATGATTCCTTTGTTTTTGAGCCTAAGGATCATCTGATTGCATTCCTGGACGATCATACTCAGATGCGTAAACTGGTTAAAATGTTCAGACCTGATTCATTCTGGATTCCATCGTGGTTGTAGATTTCAGACTGGTAGCAAAGCTACTTACCCCGGCATTATTCGTCTTCGGACTGGTTACATTCATTCCGGCGATATATGCACATATCAATGAGGCAAGAGGAGGAACAGCCTTTTACTTCACAGGCGGTCTCAGTATTTTTATCAGTTTTATTTTCTATCTGATCGGTAAAAAGGCAGGACAGTATCCTTCGCTTCGAGTGCTGTTCCTATTCACAACCTCTCTATGGGTTATTGTGTCCTTAATCTCTGCGATTCCTTTTTACTTTGATCTTCCTGATATCAACGTCTACAAAGCAATTTTTGAATCCTGTTCTGCCCTGTCAACAACAGGCTCAACAGTAATCACCCATCTTGATTCAAGACCAAATGCCATTCTTTTATGGAGAGCTATTCTGCAGTATGTAGGAGGCGTAGGATTCGTGGCTTTGGCGGTTATTATTCTTCCAATCTCAGCAATGGGTGGTATGAGTATTTTCCGTACAGAATCAAGCTCTTTTGATGATTCAGCAAAATATACTCCCCATATCAAGATTATGGCTCTGTCACTTATCATCTGGTACATTGCTATTTTAGGTCTGTGTACCTTCCTGTATGTGGTTGGCGGATTCGATCTGTTCAGAGCTGTAACCACAGCCATGAGTACAGTGGCTACCGGAGGTATGACTCCAACTGATATGTCAATGAACGGAACTTCACCTTTCATTCAGTACACAGCCATCATCTTCATGTTCATATCAAGCTGTCCATTCATGCTGATTCTGTCATCGCTTGCAGGAAACTATCTGCAGTTCTTCAAAGATCAGCAGGTCAGAGGTTTTCTGCTTATCAATCTGATTATTGCAACAAGTGTTGCTATCTCATTGATATTCAAGAATGATTACAGTATTGAGAAAGCATTTAGAATATCATTGTTTAACGTGGTAGCTATTACCTCAACAACAGGCTTCGCACTTGAGGACTTCACTTTATGGAATCACTTTGCTTCCATGGCATTCCTCTTTATTCTGGCCATCGGCGGCTGTTCAGGTTCAACATCAGGCGGTATCAAGACCTTCCGTCTGCAGATCTGCTATTCAATGTACAAGACACAGCTGTTAAAACTGATCCATCCACATATTGTCAGTGAGCCAAGATTTAAGGGCAAGGTAATCGATCCTGGTACCTTATCTGCAGTTATTACCTATATGGTGTCATACATCGCCTTTCTGGCAGTATCTTCAGTTATCGCCTCAATTTTAGGTCTTGACCTTGGTGACTCAGTAACAGCAACCATATCATGTCTTTCAAACATTGGACCTGCAATGGGTACAACTCTGAACCCATCAACAAACTTCAGTCAGATTTCAGATTCATTATGTCTGCTTTTCAGCTGTGACATGATTCTAGGACGTCTTGAGATTCTGCCGGTACTGCTGTGCTTTACAAGAATCTTCTATAAGCAGTAATAAAAAAAACAGCACTGTTTGTTAAATACAAAACGTTCAGTGCTGTTTCTAGTGTTATGTTCTTCGGATTTCTAGTAGTAAACCCAGAAATCAACAATCAGAATAATGATCCATGCAATATTGTGAATAGCGCAGCCGATAAGACTGAATTTACGCTCCTTTGCTACCTTTGAGCCATCTTCACAGTGAATAAAGGCTCTGTAGGTTGAAGCTAAAAGAGGTATAAGCGCAATAACCAGGATTGAACACTCCCAAAGCTTGTGGGAAGTCAGACAAGCGCCTAATGATAGCAATGCTGATACCACAAACATGGTTACAAGATAGATACCGGAAAGTCTGTGACCAAGTCTTGCAGCAACAGTCTTCTTACCGTTTAGACGGTCCTCATCGATATCTCGCATAGCAGACACATGCAGAATCATTACGGAGTGAATACCGATAGCACAAGCAAGATATATAGAGTCTGGGAATATGTCCACTGGCTGACCGCTTGCGCCAAGAACCAGAAGCTGAGAACCTATTACTGCGGCAAGGCCGAAAAAGATAAATACGGCAATATCACCAAAGCCCTTATAGCCATAGGCAAAACCAATGGTATAGAAAATCGCTGCCAGAATTGCAAACACACCAAGGAAGGCAAACCAGGCCAGGGCCTGAAGATTGCTTCCAAGACACATGTAGATTGCAAGAATACCGCAGATTGTTGCTGCAACAGTTACAGTTCCCATGGCTTTTCTCAGCTGTGTAAGCGAGATGGAGCCAATCATTACAGCACGGATTGGACCTAATCGGTTAGGTCCATCTGCCTCCTTGAGGGCATCACCATAGTCATCTGCGAAATTACTTAGAATCTGAAGCAGAACACCGGTTGTAACAATAAGTACAGATGCAATTATGGTGTAAAGAGAGACTACGCCGTAGTAGCAGCCTAAGGCACAGCCGACAGAACAGTTTGTTAAAGACAATAAAAGAGATTTGATACGTAATTCAGTAATCCAGTCTGACATCATAAGATACTCAAATTTAACAAGAATCAGTTATATATCCAATAATCTACAGCAAGGATGATAACCCATACAAGATTATTTATACAGCAGAAGAACATAAGATTGTTAAAACTCTGCTTAAGAATGACCGACATTTTCATATGTCTGATAATGGTGTAGACCTGATATGACATAGGAATAAAGCCAGCCAGCAGCATCAGAGCCTCAATAGGTCTGTGTGAGGATACACATGCAAGTACTGAGAAGAAAATGTTAGCAACTAGAAGTCCTAACAGGTAGATGGAAGTAATCTTGTAACCAAAAGAAAGCACAAAAGACTTGCTGGCTACATGAGGTTCATCCGAAACCATCATTCTTATGGAGCGGCCGTACAGGATCATTAAAGATGAAGCTCCTGATGAGAAGGCAAGAAGAATGGTATCAGGATATATATCGATAGTGGAATGACTTGCGGCAACAATCAGAAACTGTGCGCAAACAACAGATGCCATTCCAAACACCAGAAAAATCGCAATTGCGCCTATACCTCTGTACAGGTACAGAGCGGAAACATTGTAAAACAGAGTCGCAAGCACACACATTACGCACAGAAAGATAAACCAAGACAGAACCTGAATGTTTGAGCCAAGAGCTAAATAGATGGCAATCGCGCCAAATACAGCAGCAATCAGGGTCATCATAGCCATGCGTTTTCTAAGCTGTGTAACAGGTATATCACCAACCATAATAGGAGAGATAATACCTGCTTTCTTATCTCTTAAATGGTTCTTATAAGCTCTTGAATAATCAATAGAAAAGTTGCACAGAGCAAGGACACTTACACCTGTTATGGAAATTGAAACAGCAGTAATCAGAGTAGCAAAGGTGACATGGCCATAGAAAAATCCCAGTGCACATCCAAGAATACAGTTTGTCAGTGCAAAAGCATACGAATTAAAACGGATTTGTGAGTTTATCTGATCATTAAGCATCGTACTATTAATTCTTTTTCTTAAAAAATGATTATTATTTGATTTTTCTAGGGTCTTTCCTTCTATTTTAAATTACTTTTTGTGTTTTTTTTAAATTTTGTGAAAAGAATGCGCTATGCATGTATAATTCACGCTGATATTTTTTCGGAGAGCATATTAATAATGTTATTTGACGATCCAGCATTAAAGCAGCTGAAAAACACCTTTGAGAAAGAGAAGGTAAGAAAAGAAGGCTACGTAAAGACCACCGATCGCGCATTCGGTTTTCTTGAGGTAGACAGAGATTCTTTCTTTATTGCCCCTAATGACATGAAGAATGTTGTCAACGGCGATAAGGTTGTAGCCATTATTGAAAAAGACGGCGACAAGACCAAGGCTGTTCCAGAGAAACTTGTTGAAGCCTATCTGACAAGATTTGTTGCAAAGGTTCTTTTTGTTTCAGGAAAACTGTTCATCATTCCTGATCATCCTAGCATCAATATCAGGATTGCTGCAGATGACAGACGCAAGGACCAGTCAGTAAAGCTGAACAATGGGGACTGGGTTATCTGTAACCTTAAATCACATGCTCTGCAGAAAAAGGAATTCAGAGCAACTCTTGATGAACTTATCTGCAAAAAGGATGATCCAAAGACTCCTTGGCTTGTAAGCTTAAGAAAATACGATCTTCCAACTCAGGAACCTGAGGATTCAGAATTTGAGTTCAAAGAGAAGGATCTTCCTCGTGAGGATATGACCTCTATTCCATTCGTTACCATCGACTCAGAGCACACCGAGGATATGGATGATGCTTTATATATTGAAGAGAACGATGATAACTACAAGCTGTATGTAGCTATTGCAGATCCAACCGGATATATCGAGCAGAATACACCTGAGAATGAAAGCGCCTCACACAGAGCATTCTCAATCTACCTTCCAGGTAGAGATATTCCAATGCTGCCAAGAATTCTTTCTCAGAATCTATGCTCATTAAGAGAGAATGAATTAAGACCTGCACTGGTTGGAATCATGACTGTTGCCAAGGACGGTACTCTGCTTGCAGACAAGACAGAGTTCAAGCTTGCAAACATCATGTCTCACGGAAAACTTGCATACAACAAGGTATCTGACTACTTTGAGAAGGTTGAGGGCGCCGATTTCGTTCCAACCGAAGAAATCAAGACTGTCCTTGAGACTCTTATCAGATTTACCGAGTGTCGCGATAAGTATCGTGCTACTCATGCCGCAACATTCAAGAACAAGCCTGATTATGATTTCGTTCTAAAAGAGGACGGTTCACTTGATCATATCGAGGTTAACTTCCGCCGTATTGCCAACCGTATTGTTGAAGAATCAATGATCATTGCCAATATCGCAGCAGGCAGTTTCCTTGCTGAAAAACTAAACAGCGGTATCTTTAACCTGCATAAGGGCTTTGATCTTCAGAAGAAAAAGGATCTGATTGAACTTTTAAACAAGGAACATTGTCCTTTCAATGAAGAGAAGTTAGGTGAGCTTGAAGAATACAATGCCATCAGAAGATTCGCCATTGAACACAACAATGACTATCTTGACAGCAGAATCAGAAAGCTGCAGGAATTCTCAGAGATTTCAATTAAACCAGGCCCTCACTACGCACTGGGTGTGTACAACTATGCAACCTGGACATCTCCAATCAGAAAATACGGCGATATGGTAAACCACCGTCTTCTGAAATCCATGATTGAGCACAAAGAGCAGATCACCATGCCGGATGAGAACCTGCTTAAGATCATGAATGAAGCCAGAAGAACAAACCGTATGGCAGAAAGAGATGTTAAAGACTGGTTATACGTTGAGTTCCTTGAGCCAGACATTGAAAAGAAGACAAAATTTGAAGCTGTAATCTTCGAGGTTTCAAGAGGTGGATTCAAGGCTATTCTTGAGGCTAACGGAGCCATGGTATTCGTTCCATTCTCCATGATGACAGAGGATAAGGATTCTCTTACTCTTCAGGGAGACACTGGTGAAATCTATGTTAAACAGGATCTGGTTTATAGACTTGGAGACAAGATCAATCTGAAGGTTGTTGAAATCAACAAGAAGACCAGATCAATTATTGCAGCGCCTTGCGAGAGCATCGGAGGATTGATGCTTCCTGATCCTTATGCGCCTAAAAAAGCTAAGGTTGCGCCAAAACGCAAATAAAACCGTTTAAAATCGCATTTTTAAAAAGAAGCTTCAATAATTTGAAGCTTTTTTTTTATTTGAATTTAAAATAGAAAATGATAGATAACAAAAACATACAGGAGTATTTATGGAAATTATAGACGGTAAGAGTTACTTGCCTCAGGTAAAAAAAATGATCGAAGACTCGGCCCTGAATCTTAATCAGGATGCCGCATTCCAGCATTTTGAAAACGAACTTGATAATGTCGAGAAAAAATACCTTCCTCCTTTCGGAGATCTGATCGTAGCTGTTGATGAAGACGAATTTCAGGGAATGGCAGCATTCAAAAAAGTCAGCGATGAAAGATGTGAGGTCAAAAGACTGTATGTTAGACGTGAAGCACGCGGTCAGCATTTAGGTGATCTGCTTTTGGGAGAACTCCTGAAAAAAGCAAAGGATTCAGGTTTCACCGAGGTGATTGTGAATACACCTCTAAGTGTTACTGCAGCTGTAAATCTGTATAAGAAACATGGATTTGAAGTCTATGAAGGTGAAGACGTTAAGCCAAAGCCTAACACCTTCTATATGATTAAAGACCTATAGAGTTTTTTCCAGAAGAACCTGATAGAAAAAAATCGCAGGATTATTTTCCTGCGACATGGTTTTGTTATCTTTGATTCAAGAGTCGATATTCCACTTAAGAAACAATCTTAAGTGGATTTTTGTTTTTAGAAGGAGATTCCGCTCTGCTTTAGAAGAGCATCAACCTCAGGTTTTCTGCCTCTGAACTCTTCAAAGTTCTTTAGTGGATCATAGGCTCCGCCTGATGCAAGAATCAGCTCCTGGAAATCTCTACCGGTATTCTTGTTGAAGATACCATCCTCCTCGAACTTGGAGAAAGCATCTGCAGCTAGAACCTCAGCCCACTTGTAGCTGTAATAGCCGGCTGAATAGCCGCCTGAGAAGATGTGAGTAAAGTTATTAGGGAAACGACTGTCCTTAAACTGAGGGGTAACAGCAACCTTTGACTTAACATCGTTCAGGATCTCAAAGATTCTGCCACCTTTCTTCTCGTCGTACTCAAGATGGATTCTGAAGTCAAACAGAGCAAACTCAATCTGACGCAGCATAGCCATTGCAGACTCAAAGTTCTTGGCATCCAACAGAGCCTTAAGCTTCTCCTTTGGAAGAGGCTCATGAGTGGTAACATTTGATGATAGGAAGTTTAAGACCTCTTCCTGCCATGCAAAGTTCTCATTGAACTGACTTGGAAGCTCAACCGCATCCCAAGGTACACCGTTGATACCAGATACATCAGCAATGTCAATCTTGGTTAAAAGATGGTTCAGGCTGTGACCAAACTCGTGGAACATGGTTACAACCTCATCGTGAGTCAGAAGAGAAACCTTTCTTCCTACAGGACGGCTGAAATTACATACAAGATAGGTTACTGGAAGCTGAAGAACACCGTCAGAACGGTAACGTCTGGTCAGACATTCATCCATCCATGCACCGCCGTTCTTTCCTGGACGGGCATACAGATCCATAAACAGAGTACCGATGATTGAGCCGAACTTGTCCTCATAAACATCAAAGCACTTTACGTTCTCATTCCATACATCTACACCGTAGCGCTGCTTTAAGGTGATACCGTAAAGACGGTGTGCACACTCGAACATGCCGGCAATAACCTTGTCCTCAGGGAAATATGGACGAAGCTCTTCCTCAGAATATGAATACTTCTTCTGACGAAGTTTCTCAGAATAGAAGGAAATATCCCAAGGCTCAAGCTTATCAAGGCCCTGCTCCTTGGCAAAATCCTCAAGAGCCTTCACCTCAGCCTTACCCTGCTTGTAGGATTTTTTTGCAAGATCCTCTAAGAAAGAGATTACAGTTTCAGGCTTATCAGCCATCTTGGTTGCAAGAGACAGATGAGCAAAAGTCTTGAAACCTAAAAGCTTGGCTTCTCTGTCACGCAGCTTTAGGATCTCCTCCATTAAAGGAGCATTATCCCATTTGCCTGCATTAGGACCGACATCTGATGATCTGGTACCGTAGGCAACATACATCTCACGTCTTAATTCTCTGTCCTCACAGTAGGTCATAAATGGAAGATAGGATGGCATCTCCAGAGTGAATACATAACCGTCCAGCTTTCTCTGGGCAGCCTCAGACCTGGCAAGATTCAGAGAGCTCTCAGGAAGTCCCTTTAATCTTTCCTTATCTGTAATATGAAGGGTATAGCCATGAGTTGCATCTAAAACATTGTTTGAAAACTTTGACTGCAGCTCAGACAGTCTTGATACAACCTTGGTGTATTCAGCCTGAGCCTCTTCAGGCAGGTCGATACCTGACAGCTTGAAGTCACGGATTGAGTTCTTGATGGCTTTCTGCTGAGGAATAGACAGTCTGCCGAAAGCATCTGATGCCTCAATTTTCTTTAAAATCTCAAAATAAGGCTTGTACTGACCAGCCCATGAACTGAACTCGGCAAGCATTGGCAGACATTCATCATGAGCGGCTCTTAGCTCATCAGTATTGTTTACAGAATTCAGATGAGAAACGACACCCCATACCTTTGACAGTCTGTCATCAGCTTCTTCGACAGGTGCAATGGAATTATCCCAGCTAGGATCTTCCTTGTATTTCTCACTAACCTCAATAATGATATTTCTGCATTTCTCAATAGCGTTCTCTACAGCAGGCTTAACATGTTCTGGCTTTACTGCTGAAAATAATGGTAATCCACTGTAATCTAGAAGCGGATTCTTGTTAACTTGTTCATTCATATGTTTTTCCTGCTTAAGACTAAACCGATCTTACAATCAAAGTCTATGTTAGTTTTTGATACCTATTTTGCTATGTGTTAAGATCATCTAAATATACAACAATATATATACATAATGTATATATGTGGACAACAGAGACAAATTTCCATATGTCTGACCTAAATAAAACTATCTTTTCACAGAGAGTCAGTGTACTGAAAGATGCAATGGCTCAGGCAGAGCTTGATGCTCTGATTATTTCTCATGATGACGAGTTTCTGTCATATGAGTTAAATGAAGATAAAGAACGAATCAAATATATCAGCGGATTTTCAGGAAGTGCCGGTTATGTGGTTATTGCCCGTAACTTTAATCCTCAGCTTGAAACCCGCGGTATCGAGCTTAGCAACAACCGTGGCGATGAAACCACAGTTGCAGAGAGAAGCTGTGCCGTTTTTGTAGACGGTCGTTATGTCGTTCAGGTAAAAGATCAGATCGACTCAAAGCTTTATCAGGATTTCGACTTTTCAAAGGTAAGCCCAAGCAACTGGCTTTGCTCAATTCTGCAGAAAAATGCTACTGTAGGTATCGATGCAAACTGTATCAGTTACAAGGAATACAAGAATATAGAAAAAGATCTTCAGGCTCTGAACATTAACCTTGTTCAGACACAGGGAAATCTTGTGGACAGAATCTGGGATGACCGCCCTGAAGAGATTGTCTCCCCTATCAGAATATTCAACGACGAATACAACGGCAGTCCAAGTACACAGAAGCGTAAGAAGCTTGCAGAAACCCTGCGTGACCTTGATCTGGACGCAACTGTAATCACTGATCCGGAAAGTATCTGCTGGCTTTTGAATATCCGCGGTAATGACAGAAAATACCTTCCGGTTATCAACAGCCGTGTTGTAGCCTATTCAAACGAGGCAGTTGAGTGGTACATAAATCCGGAGCACTTCATTGACAAGGAAAGCGGTGAAGATATTCATGAAAAACTTCATGAGCATATCGGACATATTGATATCTTCCCTGAAAACGCCTTTGATGATGTGCTGAACAGACTGTGCTCATCAAACTGCAAGGTTTATGTTGATCCTGACTCAACCAATGCCCACATCATGCTTAGCCTGATTAACGGAGGCGCAAAGCTGATTGAGGGTCTTGGACTCTGTCAGAAACCAAAATCAATCAAAAATCACATCGAGGTTGCCGGTGAGTATAAGGCTCACATTAAAGACGGTATTGCGATGTGCCGTTTCCTATGCTGGCTTGATAACCTCACCAGGATTGAAACTCTTGAGAACGACGAGAGCTTTATCAGACGTGTTGAGGAAACAACAGAAGCAGACCTTGCCGCCAGAGCAGAAATGTTCAGAAAGGTTGAGGCAGGCTACATTGAGCCTTCCTTTGCAACTATTTCCGCACTAGGTCCAAATGCGGCAATGTGCCACTATAATCATGAGAATGCTGACAAACCTAGAGCAATGGGACATGACAGCGTATATCTCATCGACAGTGGAGCTCACTACAAGGACGGTACAACTGATATAACAAGAACCGTTCTGGTCGGCCCTCATCTTTCGAATGAACTGAGAAAGATGTATACCCTGGTATTGAAGTCTCATATTTCTCTTGCAACACTGATATTCCCTAAAGGTACAACCGGCCTTCAGATTGATGCGATTGCAAGACGTCCGCTGTGGGACTACGGTGAGGATTTTGCTCACGGTACAGGCCATGGTGTAGGTCACGTTCTGTCAGTACATGAGGGACCTCAGTGTATTTCATCAAAACGTTCCATGATTGCCCTTGAACCTGGAATGGTTATTTCAAACGAGCCTGGATTCTATAAGGAAGGAGAATTCGGTATCCGTCTTGAAAACCTGATGGTAGTTATGCCTTGTACACAGCCAGGCATGAAACATATGCTATGCTTTACTCCTTTGACACTGGTACCTTTTGATACTAGATTTATCATCAGAGACCTTTTATCTCAAAAAGAGATAGACTGGCTGAACAATTATCATCAGAATGTAAATAATGTAATTACAAATGCAGCAACATCACTAAGTGATGATGAAATCGTATGGCTGACAAAAGCCACCGCTGCAATTTAGGAGCAAGATATGCCTTTTTGGAAAAAAAGTCTTCCAAATTCATTATATTGTCAGACAAGACTTCAGCAGCTTCCAACTATTCCTGTAGGAATATCGGATTACAATATTCTTGAAACTCCTCATCACTGCTACACAAGAATACTAGAGCTGATAGCTTCAGCCAAAGAACGAATTCTTATCACCGCCCTGTATCTTGAAAATGATGAGATCGGACGAGAAATCCTTAACGCTCTTTATGAAGCAAAGGAAAAGAATCCAAAACTATATGTGAGAGTATATGTGGATTTCCATCGCGCTCAGCGTGGCCGTATCGGTGAAGGAGCATCACTTGGAAACTCACAGCTTTACTATGACATGGCAAAAAAGACTGAGACACCACCTGCAATCTATGGTGTTCCTGTCAAGCGCC
This sequence comes from Succinivibrio dextrinosolvens DSM 3072, assembly GCF_900167015.1. GTDB lineage: Bacteria > Pseudomonadota > Gammaproteobacteria > Enterobacterales > Succinivibrionaceae > Succinivibrio > Succinivibrio dextrinosolvens. The sequence goes on along the minus strand of NZ_FUXX01000002.1, from coordinate 83,051 downwards.
GCGAGCTTTTCGGTGTAATGCATCTTAAGGGATTTGTATTTGATGATACTGTTCTTTACACCGGAGCAAGTATCAACAATGTATACATGGGTTACAACGGCAAGTACCGTCTTGACCGCTACCATGAGATTCATTCAAGAGAGCTGGCAAACACTTTATGTGCCTTTGCAACCAACGCTTTCCATCCTAACTTTGCTGTACAGGATTTCTCTCAGGGACAGGTTCGTCCTGCAAAAGACATGAGAGAAGAAATCAAGGAGCTTCGTAAACACTTAAGCTCAGTACAGTACATGGTCAAGAATGAGAAGGTAACAAAATACCACGTTGGAGTTACTCCTCTGGTTGGTCTTGGCAAGAGAGCAAATCTTCTGAACCGCTCAATCCTGTGGCTTTTAGGAGCCGCACGCGAGAAGATGTTTATCTGCACTCCTTATTTCAATCCTCCAAAGATCATTATCAAGGCTTTAGAGGACGCATTAAACCGTGATGTTTCAATTACTCTGGTTGTAGGCGACAAGACTGCCAACGACTTCTTTATCCGTGACAGTGAAAATTTCTGCACTATTGGTGCAATTCCATACATTTATGAGCAGAACCTCAAGAACTTTATCATTAAAAACAAGAAGTTCATTGATTCTGGTCTGCTAAAGGTTATGCTATGGAAAGACGGTATCAATACCTACCACGTAAAGGGTATGTTTATTGATAACAACTATGCTCTGATTACAGGAAACAACCTGAACCCTCGTGCATGGAGTCTTGATCTTGAGAATGGAATCATTATCAGCGATCAGAATCATCATCTGCAGGAGAAGTTCATCCATGAACAGCAGTATCTGCTGCGTCAGACCACCAGAATCCGTTCAGAGGATGAGATTGAGTCAATCGACAACTATCCTCCTGAGGTAGTAAAGATTCTGAAGAAGGTTAAACGCCTGAGAGCATCTATCTTCATTAAACAGCTTTTATAAGAGATTTATGGTCCCTAAAGATGATTCTTACTATGCAAACTCAGATATAGCCATCATCAAAGGGCTAGGGACTACTTATACATCAAGCTTCTATAAAAAGGGGATCTTTACCTTATTTGATCTCCTTTTAGACTTTCCTTTCAAGTTTCTTGATCAGACAAAGATAACCAAGATTTCCGATATCAGACCTGATGGCGGTTTCTATTTTATCGATGCGCATATTGTTGCGGTACAGAATGTTCTCACCCGCAGAGTAAAGATGCTCAAGATGATGCTTCAGGACGACACCGGTAAAATCGAGGCGGTATTCTTCAATCTGTATCCAAATCAGATCAAGGCTTACACCAGAGGTCGAAGAATACTGGCTTTTGGTCCTGTTAAGTACAATGACTACAACGGAGTGGTCAACTTTACCCAGCCTACGGTAACCTTCCTTGAAGAAGGAGATGAGGTCAAGCCTCAGGAGCGAATGACTCCGGTTTACCATGCTGTTGAAAAGGTTCCACAGGCTGCTATCAGAAAAGCGGTAAACGGAGTACTGCAGTCTCTGCATGCCATTCCTCTGCCAGAGCTTCTGCCACAGAAGCATAATCCTTTTAACCTGACACTAAGTCAGGCTCTGGATCTGTGTCACTATCCATTTCCTCCTGATATACCAAATCAGAAGATTATTCCAGAGAAAACAGAAGGATTTAAAAGAATAAGCTACGAGGAGCTTATAGCCTATCAGCTGACCCTTCTATCTGTAAAAAGAAAGAATGAACAGCACAATGCTGTTGCTATAGATAAGGCTTTGGAAGATACAGACCGCTTCATCAAATCACTGCCTTTTGAGCTTACCGGTGCCCAGATGCGATCCTTTAAAGAGGTTCAGCAGGATTTAAGCTCACAAAAGCCGATGCTTAGACTGCTTCACGGTGATGTAGGCTCAGGTAAAACAATGGTCGCTGTCCTGGCTGCAATTCAGGTTGCTAAGTCAGGAAATCAGTGTGTAGTTCTGGCACCGACAGAACTTCTTGCCCAGCAGCATTATCAGAAATTTAAGGCACTTCTCGATCCATGCGGGATCCGTACAGAACTTATAACCTCATCCATCAAGGGAGTAAAGCGTAAAAAGCTTTTGGAGGATATTGAATCCGGAGAAGTTCAGGTCATCATCGGAACACACAGTGTCTATCAGGAAGAGGTTCATTACAGAAATCTTATTCTGGCAATCATTGATGAGCAGCACCGTTTCGGTATTGATCAGAGAATTGCTCTTTTGAAGAAAGCCCCTTCAGATATCACCATGCATCAGCTGGTTATGACCGCCACCCCAATTCCGAGAACACTGCAGCTTGCCCTGTTCTCTGATCTTGATGTCTCAACACTTGATGAGCTGCCTAAAGGCAGAAAACCTATTATTACAGCTGTTATGCCGGACACCAGAAAGGCTGAGGTCATAAAAAGGCTTGATGAGGTATGTCATCAGGGAACTCAGGTTTACTGGGTATGTCCTAACATTGAAGAAAACGAGGATGAGACCGAGTCAGTCAAGACGACCTACAAGGAACTTAAAAAACAGCTTCCTGATCTTAAGATAGGACTTCTGCACGGTCAGCTTGCAACAAACGAAAAGAACAAGGTTATGAAAGCCTTCCTGGAGAAGGAATACGATATTCTGGTTGCAACAACTATCATTGAGGTCGGTGTCGACGTTCCTAATGCGTCAATTATTGTTATAGAGGGAGCTCAGAGACTTGGACTGGCACAGCTTCATCAGCTGCGCGGACGAGTAGGCAGAGGAGCTCTGGATTCCTACTGTATTCTGATTTATAAGAGCTCTGAGACTGACGTTAACGATATCGCAATGCAGAGACTCTCAATCATGAGAGCAACAACAGATGGATTCAAAATCGCAACCGAGGATCTTAAGTTAAGAGGTCCTGGAGAAGTGTTAGGAAACAAGCAGACTGGATTTGATATCTTCAGAGTTGTTGACGTAAATCGAGATTTTGAACTAATAGATATTGCCAGAAATGCAGCTTTGGATATCATTCATAATGATACAGAAACCTGCAGAGCTCTGATCGCCCGCTGGTTCCCTAAATTTAAAGTGTAGAGCATGCTGTAAATGGCGTTCAAACCGAATATATACTACAGAAAACAGACTCCGCGCTATCTTAAAGTCATTAAGATTGCCGTCTGTGTTCTCATTGTCTCGATTGCCGTCGTGTGGGGATTCATTCTGTATTTCAACGGACAGCATGTGAAGGCTCCTCTTTTAAAATTCCTCTCCGAGCGTACCAGTTTCTCAATTAACTGCGATGAAATTGAATTTTCTCCGCTGTACCCTGACGTTCTAAAGTTAAAAAAGGTAACACTGGGTAATTCAAGTATCGGCGAGATTTATGTTGAGTACGATTTAAAAAGTGTAATCTCATCAGAAAATCTTGATATTAAGTATCTGTATGCAAAGGATATTTCCTTTGACAACAGTGATCTGGAAGAACTTAAAAAAGAAAGATTCAGATATAAGAATATAAACATCAGTAAGCTTGATCTTATAAACAGTCCTCTGTATCTGGGAAGATTCAAATCAAACAAGGCAGATCTCTCCGCCTTTGATGTCATAGTCTCAGAACAGCAGCAGATAAGCTTCAATGACTCAACCCTGAATGCACAGACAGGATCTATTGATAACCACGAGGTCAAAAAGGTTCATGCACGAATACTCTCATCAGGGGATAAGGTTGAACTGTCCGACGTACAGATGCAGATTTTCGGAGGAACTGTTTTTGCAGCTCTGAGCATAGATAAAAAAACACAGCTCATTGATTTTTCAAAGCTTTCTATCAGCAATGCGATTTTCCAGAATTACTCAAGTCTGATTGATAAATACTATATCCGAGCAAGAAACGCCAATCTTAACAACTGTGTTCTCTCAATTCCTACGGCAGATCTTCTTTTAGGTCAGGTCTCAGGCAAGATAGAGGAGCTTTTGATTGAGAATAAGAATATTTCCTTTGATTTCAAGGGAAAAGCAGGTGAAATCTCTAAACCAGATCTACTGGTTACAGCGGATGATTCTCTTCTGAAGGCATCCATAAGAAAAGATCTCATCAGCATCAGCTCTGAAGGTAAGCTCTTTAATGGAGAGTACAGTAGCAATATCGAGATGACAAATCTTGATAAACAGAATTCCTCCGTAACAATAAACGGGTTTACTCTTAAAAACGCTAAGTTCGAACCAACTCCTGAACTTTATAACCGTTTGAAATACCTGCTGTTTTCTCATAATACAACAGTGAAGGACTTCAGCGTTGATAATACTGAACTGGTATCTCACATCGACAAGATTCCTTTATCAGTTAAATCTGTAACCCTGAAAATGGAAGACATCCTGTTTGATGAAAACTCGAAGAAAGTAATAGGCACTCCAGGTAAATTTACTCTTAAGACAGACAGTGCCTACTATTCTGATCTGTTTATAAAGGGAACCGAGCTTCACGGAGCATTCAGCAATGACGGTTACTCAGTAGTTCTTGATAAGATTGAAAGCTACAACTCAAATGCAACTGCCTCAATTTCAAGAGATTTTTCAAAGAATACATTTGCCTTCAAGGCAAAATCTGAAGATTTTGATATGTCTGACCTGAACAGTGACCTGTTCTCAAAACTATTCAACGGAAAAATCAGTTTCGATATTGATCTGCATTCAGATGAAAATGAGGACAGCACATTATCTGTAACACAGAAGCTTTTTGGAAATATTTCTATAAAATCAAAATCACTTCTGATTTCTGCGTTTGGTCTTGATTTAATCAACGGTGGCAATAAAAAGGATTATGAGCTGACATTAAAACAGCTGCTTTCATCTATCGAAAGCGGTGACTGCGGCTTTTACAGTCTTGATTTCAAATCAACCCTTGATAAGGGCCAGGCTAAATTCAGACTCTCTACAGACCTTGCAACATCACATTTAACCGCTAAGGGAAACTATGATGCCAACGACAGGATCATTGAATCAAAATCTACACTGATCTCGCTGGCAAAGGACAGTATCACATCTGTAATCACCCGTGGACATATTACAGATCCAACCTTCTACATATCTGCAATAATGCGCGGAGCTATAAGACCGGGAATTGATGAGAGCGCTCTTGGAGACGAAAAGTATACTGCTGCAGAGGATGGGACATTAACCAGAGTCAGGGCAAAGGAACTTTCTGACAAGCCTAATATCAAAGACTCGGAAGATGACAAAGTCTCAGTTCACAGTGATGATGAGAATAGAGAAAAGGCGCTTACACCGGATTCACTGGTTCTTGATGAGCAGAAATCAATGCTAACGCCTCAATAAAAAAGCGGAGATAAACTCCGCTCTTAAACTTTGTTTTGACTTAAATGCTAATTTGGTTTAGCTCTGTTTGAAGTTATCTTGACTTTGATAGGAGCCTGTTTATTCTTAGGTCTTACCAGTTCCTCTGAGCCCAGGGTTGATCCGGTTACATTTGCAAGATAAACCATGAAGCTTGGAACATCATCTGAAAGACCAGATCTTACAACACCTAATGAAGCAGTAAACTCAGCGCCCAAAAGTACCAGCCACCAGCTGATATAAATCCAGACAAACAGAGCAGGAATTACTGCTATAGCGCCATAAATAGCCTCGTAATTTGAGAAATTCAGAACAAAGATACTGAATAGTTTCTTTGAAACCTCAAAAGCAACTGTAACAAAGATAGCTCCCAAGAATGCATCCTGCATTTTTACTCTTACTCTTGGAACAATAACGTACAGAGCTGTAAGAACAGCGCATTCGATGATGATAGGAAATATGAAATAGGCCAGCATCAGAGCCATTCCGATATGCACGTTACTTGAAATAGCAATACCAACAACTCTGGTGAAAATCCAGATAATAATACCTAAAGCAATAGGACCTAAGGTTAAAAGAGTCCAGTAGATAGCAATCATTGAACCAAGCTTTCTTTTACCGCCTCTCCAGATACGGTTCAGACACTGATCAATTGAGCGTACCAGCATCAGAGAGATAATGAAGAAAACAATAGTACTTGTTGCAGTCAGTTTACCGGCATGATCAACAAAGGTTCCGACATATTTGCCTAAAGATTCTGAAAAAACAGGCATGAAGTTGGCCTGAGCAAAAGCCTTTAATGATTCTCTGAATTCTGAAAATGCAGGGAAAACGGCAAAGAAATAGAAAATCACACTGATAGCAGGGATTAGAGCCAGAATTGATGTAAACGATAAGGCAGATGCTTCCAGTCCGATAGAATCTCTTTTTACTCGATTGAAGAAATATATATAAAGCTCTTTCACGGTACCCACCCTAAATTTTCAGAAATCTTATTCTAGTATAGGGTAATATTCTATAATTTTTTGAGATGTGATAATAAGTTAATTAAAAAAATGAGATTCTTTTGCTCAATATGTTATACATTTTGATACAAATCATCCTAAAAAATAGATGAGCGATTTGTTTTTTTTGAATTAGCTGCTACGAAAAAAACAATCTATAACTGATTGATTTCCTTTTCAAAGTGACAGTAATCCTTCAGAGATTTCCATTCACCTCCCCAGGTAAAGCCATGAGAAATAAACAGATTATAGGCAAGATCTTCCTTGTCAATCTTATATACGAAGTTATTGGAACGATCGCAGTATTCCTTTGAAGTCGACGGCTGGACAAAAAAACTGCCGTCTTTTTTCACTCTGCAGTATGGATTGGTGCGTGGATTGAGATCAACCGCCAGACCTCTGGCATGATATGAGAGGAAGTTTGATCCGGTAATATAGCGGAAAACGAAGCAGTTGGTATTGTTCGCCCCCATCTGAATATCATCATCGGCATCATAATTATCAGCAAGCAGGATGCGCTCAATAGGATATTTATTTTTATACAGGATAAAGAAAATTTCGCGAAGATCCTCTGCAATAGCTTTATTACAGACCATTTCACCCAGTCTGATTTTTCCGTCATAATCACAGTGAAGTACTCTTATATAGCTCAGATCACTTCTTTTAATGTAAGGATTCTCATGATAGGACTTGCCCTGCATTTTCTTCCATACAGAATCTGGAATGTCACTTATGCTGAAAAAACTGTTCTCCCCATAGAAATCCAAAAGCTGCTCATCAATAATATCTCCGCCATCAAGATTAATGGAAACAAGATCATCCAGCGTTGAAGCAGATGTAATGTTCATGCATGCAAATGCCAGACAAATAAAAATTGAAGACCAGATTTTTCTTATGGAAATAAAAGACATAAAACATCCTCCAGATCTTTTAAGTATACATACAAATTAATGCACTATACTTTTTACGTGCAAAAAACACCTTAAACGGGCATTATTCAGAGCCTCAACTAAATAGTGAATCACGGTGATTTTTGTATAATACGGTTTTCTTTTAGGGTTAATGCGCTTGTTTACCGAGTGAATACGATATAAATGCCATTTCATTGATAATTTTTTTTAATCTTTTTTTTAAGAAAATGTTACACAGGTCAAAAATGGTATACAATAGCGCATATTTTTTTTCTAAGAACTCATAAGTCAGAGTTAATTATCTTGGGGTTTACCACATGGATGTTCAGAAGATCCGTAACATTGCTATTATTGCTCATGTTGACCACGGAAAAACAACATTAGTTGATAAATTACTACGCCAGTCTGGAACTCTTGACCGCAATGAAATCGGTCAGGAACGTATCATGGACTCAAATGATATCGAAAAAGAGCGTGGTATTACTATTCTTTCAAAAAATACCGCTATCAACTGGAAAGATTACCGCATTAATATCGTTGATACCCCAGGCCACGCTGATTTCGGTGGTGAAGTAGAACGTGTTATGTCTATGGTTGACTCAGTACTACTGCTGGTTGACGCTGTAGACGGCCCAATGCCTCAGACACGTTTCGTAACTCAGAAGGCTTTCGCTGCAGGTTTAAAACCAATCGTTGTTATTAATAAATGCGATCGTGAAGGCGCAAGACCAGACTGGGTTATTGATCAGATTTTCGATCTGTTCGACAATCTTGGCGCAACAGATGAACAGCTGGATTTCCCTGTTGTTTATGCATCAGCTTTCCAGGGCTGGGCATCATTAGATCTTGAGAATCACGGCGACAACATGGAGCCATTATTCCAGGCTATCGTTGATAAGGTAAGCCCTCCAGACGCAGATCTTGAAGGTCCTTTCCAGATGCAGATTTCATCACTTGATTTCACCTCATACGTTGGTGTTATCGGTGTTGGCCGTGTAAAGCGCGGTGTAGCTAAGGCAAATCAGCCTGTAACCATCATTGACCGTGACGGCAATACCCGTACCGGTAAGATTGGTCAGGTTCTAGGTTATCTAGGCCTTCACAGAACTCAGGTTGAAAGCGCAGAGGCTGGTGACATTATTGCTGTTACCGGTTTAGGTGAGCTGAAGATTTCAGACACCATCTGTGATAGCTCAGCTGTTGAGGCTCTGCCTGCTCTATCAGTTGATGAGCCAACAGTTTCTATGAACTTCTGTGTTAACACCTCTCCTTTTGCTGGTCGTGAAGGAAAGTTCATTACATCCAGAAACATTGAAGAGAGACTTCGCGAGGAGCTTGTTCACAACGTTGCTCTACGCGTTGAAACAACTGAAGATACTGACAGATTCAAGGTATCAGGCCGTGGTGAATTACACCTGTCAGTTCTGATTGAAGAGATGCGTCGTGAAGGCTACGAGCTGGCTGTTTCACGTCCAGAGGTTATTCTTCACAAGGAAGGCGGCAGAACTCTTGAGCCATATGAGATCCTTACATTAGATCTTCAGGAAGAGCATCAGGGTCCTGTTATGGAAGAGTTAGGTCTTCGTAAGGGTGAGTTAAAGAACATGGTTCCAGATGGAAAGGGTCGTGTTCGTTTAGATTACCGTATCCCTGCACGTGGACTTATCGGCTACCAGTCACTATACATGACTCTAACCTCAGGTACCGGTTTAATGTTCCATACCTTCGACAGCTACGATGAGTATGCAGGCGGCAGCATCGGTGAGAGACAGAACGGTGTTCTAATATCTAACGATACCGGTAAGGCTGTTCCATATGCTCTATGGTTCCTACAGGAGCGTGGCAGACTGTTCGTATCTCCAGGTGAAGAGATCTACGAGGGTGAGGTTATCGGTTTACACGTTCGTTCAAACGATCTGACTGTTAACCCATTAAAGACCAAGAAACTAACCAACGTTCGTGCTGCAGGTTCAGACGATAACATTATCCTGACCCCAGCAGTTAAGATGACCCTGGAGCAGGCTCTGGAGTTCATCAATGAGGACGAGCTGGTTGAGGTTACCCCTCAGAGCATCAGAATCCGTAAGAAGAATCTGTCTGAGCTTGATCGTGTTCGTGCATTCAGAGCCGCTGGCGGTAAGAAAGCTGACGAATAATACTCAAGTTTAGAGTTCAGAAAGCCTGTACCATTTTGGTGCAGGCTTTTTTATTTCCAAAAACGTTATATATATCAAAAGATTACCTCCATAACCCCTCATTATTCGTAAAAAACTGCACTATTTTTGTGCCTTTTTCAAATTCTGTGATAAAGTGTAAGAAAATATCACATGCACTATTATAGAACGTTATAGGCAATCTGATGTCCGAAATAGATAAGGAAAATATATTAGAAAACCTGACAACGGCGGTAATGATTACGGATAATAAGATGAGTATCCTGTATGCAAATACCGCTGCAGAACAGTTGTGTGGAATTTCACGAACTCGTCTTAAGTCACAGAAGCTTCAGGATCTTGTAGACAGAGAGGAAATTACTCTGATAGATACGTTGAATAATCCAGACTTCAACGTCAATTTCCAAGGTTTCTCTGCCGCAGACGTGCGTTTCACTCCTTATCCAGGCAAAACATCAAAAGCCGACCTCACTATCTTCCAGTATACAGAAAATAAATTTGACGGATTCCTTGTTGAAATCCACCCTATCGCTCATCAGGAAAAACTTATCAATCAGGCTCAGCAGAATTTCCAGTTCACTGCAGCAAGAGACCTTATCCGAAACCTCGCTCATGAGATTAAGAATCCTCTTGGCGGCATCAGAGGCGCAGCTCAGCTTATTGAGATGACCTATGCTGACAAAGTTGAGAATCTAAAGGATTACACCAAGGTTATTATCGAACAGACCGACAGACTGAAGATTCTGGTTAATAACCTTTTAGGACCTCAGCGTCCAAATCCTTTGACCCAGGTTAACATTCACTATCTGATTGAAAAGGTGTTAAAGCTTGTTCAGCTTCAGGATAACTGCAAGAGAATAACGATTAAGAAGGATTACGATCCATCTCTGCCTGAACTGCCTTTAGATTCAGATTCAATCGAACAGGTTATTCTAAACATCGTCAACAACGCAATTGACGCACTTGATAACGAAGTATTTACCGATCCTGTAATCAAGATTAAAACCAGAGCAAGTTTCAGAACAATCATAAGAGAAACCAAGTATCCGCTGTGCATGGTTATTTCAATCATCAACAACGGACCACAGATTTCCGAACAATTAAAAAAGACACTGTTTTATCCAATGGTAACCACCAAGCCTAACGGTAACGGTCTTGGCTTATCACTGGCTCTGAACATAATCGAACGTCATAATGGAACCATTGAGTGTCTGTCCGATGCTCACGAAACTGAATTTAGAATAATTTTACCAGTCAAAACAGAAAATCACGGAGAATACCGATAATGAATCCAATGATTTGGGTAATAGACGATGATGCAAGCATTCGCTTTGTTTTCGATAAGGCTTTGGATGTAAACAGCATTAATCATCGTCTTTTTGAAAACGCTGAAGCTGCACTTGAAGCAATAAAGAAAGAGACACCTGATGTTATCGTTTCAGATATCAAAATGCCTGGCATTGATGGTCTTGAGCTAATCAAAGCAGTTCACGAGGTCGATGAGAACATTCCTTTCATTATCATGACAGCTCACTCAGACCTGTCAGCAGCTATTGATGCCTTCAATGAGGGCTCATTTGAATACCTGCCAAAGCCTTTCGACATTGATCAGGCAGTTGCAGTTATCAGAAGAGCAGCAGTTCACAGAGTGAATATGCTTCAGCTTGTAAGCCAGAGAAACCGTAATACTCTTATGGCTTCTCCTGTTGAGCAGAAGGAAGAGACTGAGATTATCGGCAAGTCACCTGCAATGCAGGATGTATTCAAGTTTATCGGCCGTGTTTCCAAGACTGATTTACCAGTACTTATCCACGGTGAAATCGGTACCGGTCGTGGCCAGGTTGCAAAAGCCCTGCACAATCACGGAGAGAGAACAGGAAAGAGCTTTGTTTCAATCAACATCTCTTCTATTCCACAGGAAATGGTTAAGTATGAGCTGTTCGGTGACATTACCAAAGATCCTTCAACCTGCGCAATAGCAAAGGCAGAAGGCGGTACCCTGTTCATCAGTGAAATCAATGATCTTCCAATGGACTGTCAGTCAAGACTGTTAAAGCTTCTTCAGACTGGTGAATACACCAATATCGACAGCACAACAGCAATCAAAGCAAACGTAAGAGTAATCGCCTCAACATCTCAGGATTTAGAGGCAAAGATCGCAAAGGGTACCTTTAACTCTGATCTTTTCTACAGACTGAATATCATCAACATCAATATTCCTCCTCTAAGAGACAGAAATAATGATATTCCTCTGCTGACAAAGCATTTCCTTGCACAGGCAGCTCAGGAAGGACACACCGAGCCTAAGAAGCTAACTTCAGAGGTTCTGGTATTCCTATGCCGTCTTCCATGGCCTGGCAATGTACGCCAGCTGAAGAATCTGTGTAAGTACCTAACCATTATGGTAACAGGACGTGATATTCAGCTTGTGGATCTTCCATCTGAATTCCTGCATGCTAACAACACTCAGAACAAGAGCAACACAAGCGGTGCTGTGGCTAAGGAAAATCAGTCATGGCAGGATATGCTGAGAAGCTGGGTGGATGCAAAGCTCAAGGCAGGAGAAAGAGATATTCTTAATGAGGCTGTTCCTGAGTTTGAGAAGGTTATGCTTGAAGCTACCCTTACCTTTACGGGTAATCACAAGCAGGAATCAGCAAAGCTTCTGGGCTGGGGAAGAAATACTCTGACCAGAAAGATTAAGGAACTGAATCTGAAATAATCGCAAATTTTGTTTCATAGTAAAGCAATATTTAAGTGCAGGCTGGATTTCCAGACCTGCATTTTCTTTATCAGGGCAATTTTTTTTCAGAGAAAATCGCCTCTCGTCTGATAATTCAATTAAGTAATATTCTTTATATTCAGTAAGTTAACTGAGTATTAGTTTTTAGTTATAACCGATAATTAGAAATTAGTATTAGCCAAAAGAGATTTTAAAGATAAGAATAACAACATCGAAAGATACTAAAAAAACAATCCTAAAAATAGAAAATAAAAGGAATATTATGAAAAAGAATCAGCAAGATCTTCAGAAAGAAGCTCTCTTCTTATCTGACAGAAGAATTACCTTAAACAAATACTCCGACAGCACCTCTGACTGTATGTGTATGTGCATGTAGCACACTAATCTCACAGAAATTTTCCATTATTTTTTAGTAATTATTTTTAACAGCGCAAAAGCTGTCCGGAGTTTTATTATGTCAAAATTATCAAAGAAAAATATCCTACTTACTGTTTTATCAGCATTTTTAGCTTTAACCGTAACCGCCTGCAATGATGAGGGCAGCAAATCAGCAAAGGCTGATACTGTCCCAGAGCACATCAAAGTCGGTGTAGTACCAGGTCCTTACAAGGATCTGCTGAAAAACCATCTGACAAAGGTTGTTGAAAGCCGCGGTCACAAACTGGATTTTGTTGAGTTTTCTGACTGGGTACAGCCTGATTCAGCACTGGATGCAGGTGAAATCGATGCCAATCTGTTCCAGCACTCAATCTACCTTAAGGCAATTGTTGAGAATCAGGGCTTAAAGCTTGATGAGGTTATCAACGTACCAACCCTAGGCTTATTTGCTTTCTCAGAGAAGGTTAAATCTCTTGATGAGCTTAGAGATGGAGCTTTGGTTGCTCTGCCTAACGATGCGGTAAACCTGTCACGTGCTTTAAGATTCGCCCGTGATGCAGGCATTATCACCCTTAAGGCCGACAAGGATGATCTCAAGGCATCTATTGCTGATATCGACAAGAACCCTAAGCACTTAAACTTCGTGCCAATGGAAGCTGCTCAGCTGCCACGTTCACTTGATTCAACAGACCTTGCTTTAGTTCCTGGCAACTATGCATATGAGGCAAAACTGCCATTTGACAAGGCACTGGCAAAGGAGAAGGTATCTGAACCAATCAAGCTTGTGGTTACAGTACAGAGTGATCGTGTAAACACCGTTGGAGCCTTCTTAAAGGATGCAGTTGCAAGCCGTGAATTTACCTCATCTGTAAATGCAGATCCTACTTACAGGGATTTTGCTAAACCAGAGTGGTGGCCTGCAAACTAAGAAAAAGAATAATAACCTTTAGTGGAAAGAAAAAATAAAAATGATCAGATTCGAAAATCTAAGTGTTAAGTTCTCGCATACCGACGCTGAATATACAGCAGTTGACCGCGTTAATCTAACCATTAACAAAGGCGAGTTCTTCGGAATAGTAGGAGCATCTGGAGCAGGTAAATCAACACTGGTTCGTACAGTTAACCTGCTGCAGAAGCCAACCTCAGGTAATGTGTATATCAATGGGGAAAACATCGTAAACTACAGCGGACAGAAGCTTAGAAACCTACGACTAAACATCGGCATGATCTTTCAGCATTTCAACCTGATATCTAATGCTACAGTCTATGACAATATTGCTTTTGCCCTTAAAGCTTCCAGCACTCCAGTTAAGGAAATCCAGAAAAGAGTTCCTGAGCTTTTAGAGCTGGTAGGACTTGCAGATAAGGCGGAATTATTTCCGCCATCATTATCAGGCGGTCAGAAGCAGCGTGTGGCTATTGCCCGCGCTCTAGCAAACAATCCACAGATCCTTCTATGTGATGAGGCAACCTCTGCACTCGACCCTGACAACACCAAGGAAGTGATTCAGACACTGCGTAACATTAAGAATCACTATCCAATCACCATTCTGTTCATCACACATCAGATGGAGGTTGCAAAATCTCTGTTTGACAGAATAGCAGTAATGGAAAAGGGGCGTCTTGTTGAGGTTGCACCTTCCTACACCCTGTTTGCGACTCCACAGTCAGAGGCAGCCAAGGCTCTTATCAGCAGTGATTACAAAAAGGCTGTACCTAAGAAGGTGTTAGAGCAGGAAAAAGATCTTTACATGATCACCTACAAGGAAGAGGGAGCTTTTGATCCTGTTATTTCAGATGTATCAAGAAAGTTCTTAAACACAGATTTATCAATTATCGAAGGCAACATTGAGTACGTGCAGGATAAACCTATAGGAAGACTTCTGATTTCTCTGCGTACCAGAGATGAAAAAGAAAAAGAGTCTGTAATCAGCTATCTGCACAGAAAGACCTTCATAAGCAGATTGGATGCGGAGTAAAAAATGAGCAGTCAGTTACTGGAATCAACTATAAATATTCTTCAGAACGAGTTTTTAAAGTCCATCTATGAAACCGCTCTGATGATCGGAATATCATTTTCATTAAGTCTTATTTTCGGTCTTGCACTTGGCTTTGTTCTATACCTGACCTCAGGTAAGACATTTTTTGAAAAGACCATCAGTCTAAATAAAACAGTATCAGCGTTTATCAACATTATCCGCTCCATACCATTTATTATTCTGGTGGTATTCTCACTGCCTCTAACCTTTATCCTGGTGGGAACCAAAATCGGTCCGATTGCAGCATCTGTACCTTTATCAATCGCAGCCATTGTCTTCTTTGCAAGACTGGTTGAGAGTGCCTTAAAGGAAGTTGATGCAGGTGTAATTGAAGCTGCAATTGCAACAGGAGCCTCTCATTCTCTTATTATCAGAAATGTTCTTCTGGTTGAGGCGGCACCAGCAATTGTCAGAGGTATCACCATAACCTTCATCAATCTTATCGGCTGCTCAGCAATGGCTGGTATGGTCGGTGGCGGCGGTATCGGTAACCTTGCGATCCAGTATGGTTACTATCGATATGAAACCGGTGTAATGATCTTTACTATTGTGGTACTGGTTGTTATCGTACAGTTAGCACAGCTAACCGGTGACAGAATTGCAAAACTGCTGACCCACTAAAAAACAGAATAAGGATACTCATGATTACTCTAAGTGAAAGAACAAAATATTTTACTGATTCGGTCATACGCCGTATGACAAGAATCTGCAATGGCTGCGGAGCTATCAACCTCTCTCAGGGATTCCCTGATAATCCGCCTCCATTTGAAATGACACAGAGTCTATCAGAGATTGCACTTAGCGGACCTCATCAGTATTCAATTACCTTTGGAGCTCAGGACACCAGAGAGGCACTTTCTGCTAAAATCGAGCACTTCTCTGGTCTCAGA
Organism: Succinivibrio dextrinosolvens DSM 3072; assembly: GCF_900167015.1. Classification (GTDB taxonomy): domain Bacteria; phylum Pseudomonadota; class Gammaproteobacteria; order Enterobacterales; family Succinivibrionaceae; genus Succinivibrio; species Succinivibrio dextrinosolvens. Next base: position 67,581 of record NZ_FUXX01000002.1, on the reverse strand, counting down.
TATAATCCAGACACTGAGCTCTGTATAACCTGCGGCGGTACTGAAGCCATGATGAGTGCAGTTATGGCAACCTTAAATCCAGGCGATAAGATAGCAATCTTCTCACCTTTTTATGAGAATTACGGTGCCGACGCAATTCTCTGTGGAGCAGAGCCTATATATGTACCGCTGCATACTCCTGACTTCTCATTTGATGAGAAAGAGCTTGAGAAGGCATTTTCACAGGGAGCAAAAGCACTGATCCTGTGTAATCCATCAAATCCAAGCGGTAAGGTATTTACCCGTGATGAGCTTTTAACCATTGCAAAGCTTGTAGAGAAGTACAATGCCTTTGTGATTACCGACGAGGTATATGAGCATATCATTTTCGAGCCTTACACCCACACCTACTTTGCATCACTTGATGGTATGAGAGAGAGAACCATTATGTGTAACTCTCTTTCTAAGACCTACTCTATTACAGGCTGGAGACTTGGTTATGTAGCGGCTCCTCCTGAGGTTATGGACAGAATCAGAAAGGTTCATGATTTTCTTACAGTCGGTGCAGCAGCACCTCTGCAGAAAGCTATCATCAAAGGCCTGACTCTGCCTGATTCATACTACCAGGATGTAAGAGCGCTCTTTACCCACAGAAAGAATCTTTTCTGCGGTGGACTTAAAAAGCTTAACCTTGATTTCTATGAACCTCAGGGAACCTACTTTGTGCTTGTTGATATAAGCTCCTTTGGCTACGACGATGACTATCAGTTCTGTCTTGATCTAGCCAATAAGATTAAAGTCGGTGCAGTGCCTGGTTCTTCATTCTTCAAGGAGAAAGAGAACCGTTATATACGACTGCACTTTGCCAAGTCAGATGAAGTTCTAAACAGTGCATTAAAAAATCTTGAGGATATTCATTTACTAAAAAAATAACTCCGAAAAGCTTATCTATTTTCCAAGGATACACATACCTCGTTCACAACTCCTTATAAGTTCTTCATAAGGAGTTTTTTTTAACACATATAAATATCAGCTATAACTAACCATAAAAATATAGTATTAGACAGATTCTGTATATTTTATAAAATGCTACATATCATTTACGGATATAGTTCTTTTCTATAAAAAGAAGATTTATCCAATAATTATTACAAATAAACATACTATAAAGAATAGCTATATAAAGTTATAGCAAATAACTATAAGGTTCGAGATATGTACGAGATTTTATGGCACGGACGAGGTGGACAGGGAGCTTTTACTGCAGCAAAACTTCTATCTGCAGCCTGGACCTTCAAAGCCGATGAGAACAAGGCGCTAGCCTTCCCTTCTTTCGGTCCGGAAAGACGAGGCGCCCCTGTCAGAGCCTTCTCAAGACTTGGAAGTGGTTCTTTAGGTGATCGCTCTCAGATAAAGAAAGCAGACTATGTTGTCTTTCTGGATGACACTCTTTTCGATGAACATGCATATGAGGAATTAAAGGAAAACGGAAAGATCATTCTCTGCACAAAAGAGAAAGTAAATGACGCTCGTGTTCTATGCATCGACGGACAGAAGATTGCTCTTGATATTTTAAAAAGACCTATTACCAATACAGTTGTTCTGGGAGCTCTTCTAAAGGTCTTTCATGCCATAAAGATCGAAGATTTAAAGCCAGCAGTACAGAAGCTTATGTCACCAAAAATCGCAGATATCAACCTTGAGGCAATCAGATTTGCCTATGAGGAGGCGGTCTGATGATTTCAGATGTTAATGAAAAGGATTTTACATCCTTAAAAAACATACCCTTTGCACCGGCTTACAAACACACTCTGGTTAGTGTAAACAGCGGATTTAGAACAGAAAAACCAGTATGCAACAGGGAAAAATGTAACGGCTGTTTTCTGTGCTATCTGTACTGTCCTGACGGAGTCATAAGCAAGGATGGGGAAAGTATCAAGATAGATTATGACTACTGCAAGGGATGCGGTATCTGTCAGAAGATCTGCCGCAAGGACGCAATTCATATGGAGAAGGAAAGATAATGACCAAGGAGTTTCTCTCAGGAAATGAGGCATTTGCCTATGGAGTAAAGCTCTCCAGGCCACATGTTATCTCAGCCTATCCAATAACACCTCAGACAACGGTTGTGGAAAAGCTTGCAACTCTGGTTGAAAGAGGTGAATTAAAAGCGGATTTCATCCATGTTGAGTCAGAGCATTCAGCTTTATCAGCTGCCATTGGAGCAAGTGCTGTGGGAGCAAGAACCTTTACAGCAACCTCTTCACAGGGACTTCTGTATATGGCTGAATGCCTTCCTTACGCAGCAGGAGGCAGATTTCCGATTGTAATGATGAATGCAAACCGTTCCACTGCGCTGCCATGGAATATCTACGGTGATCAGAGAGATTCTCTGACACTTCTGGATTCTGGCTGGATTCAGTCCTATGCAAAGGATGCCCAGGAGGCTTTAGATCTGGCTTTAATGAGTTTCTATATTGCAGAGGATAAACGTGTAGCAACACCTGTAATGGTAAACCTTGATGGCTTTACTCTGACTCATACATATGAGGCAGTTGAGGTTCCATCAGATGATGATGCGGAGGGATTTCTTCCTGATTATGAAACAGATAACAAGCTCTCACTTGAAGAACCAAAGAATATGGCCTTCACTGCAGGACCAGATACCAACACCGAATTCAAATATAAGGAACATCTGGGCGTACTTGCAGCAAGGGATGTCATTTCAGAGTGTGAAGGACGTTTTGAAAAGTACTTCGGACGTAAGTACACAGGACTTGTGGAACAGTACCGTACAGAGGACGCTGAATACATAATCATCACCCTTGGCACACTGTACAAGAGTGTCTGCGAATGTGTGGATAAGCTCCGCGACAGGAATCAGAAGGTTGGATGTCTGAGACTGAGATACCTAAGACCATTCCCTAAGGCGGAGCTGATTGAGGCTCTGAAGGGAGTTAAAGCTGTAGGAGTTCTGGAGAAAGATATCTCCTTTGGCAATGAAGGTACAGTTTACACAAATGTCTGCTCAGCACTGCAGCAGAGCGGTTTTAATCAGCCATGCTCCAACTATATAGCCGGACTTGGCGGCAGAGATGTTCCCCTCTCTGATATTGAAGAGATCTTTTCAGATCTTAAAAGGGAACAGAACGGTGTCCATTTTGTAGGACTTGAGGAATAACCATGAGCGTTAATGTAAATACACTTCGAGAAGATGAATACTTCTTCGGTCACAAGGCATGTGCCGGCTGTGGCGGTGCACTGGCAGTGAGAATCGCGCTCAAGGTTATCGGACCTAATGCCATTGCAACCATACCTGCAGGATGTATGTCAGCTGTCGGTTTTAACTTTCCTCAGCTGTGCTTTAAGAACAATGCCATCATTTCAACCTTTGCAGGAACTGCATCAATGATGACAGGAATTGAGGCAGGTCTTAAGGCTCTTGGAAAAAAAGATTACAAGGTGGTTGGTTTCGCCGGAGACGGCGGTACAGCTGATATCGGAATTCAGGCACTTTCAGGTGCCATCGACAGAAACGACGACGTGCTTTATATCTGCTATGACAATGAAGCCTATATGAATACCGGTATTCAGAAAAGCTCACTGACACCTTTCGGTGCCAGAACAACAACCACACCGGCAGGAAGGAATATTAAGGGAAATCAGAAGGTTAAGAAGAATATGTTTGAAATTGTGGCAGCACACGGGATCCGCTACTGCGCCACAGCAAGCATCGGATACCTTCAGGATTTCATGAACAAGGTGGAGAAAGCTGCCTCTATCAAAGGCACTTCCTACATACATGTACTGGCTCCATGTCCAACCGGCTGGGGAATTAAGACCGACGAATGTGTAGAGGTTGCAAAAGAGGTTGTGGACTGCGGACTGTGGTACCTGGCTGAGTATGAGCACGGAATCTACAGACTGAATAGAAGACCACGTGAGTTTACTGATGTTGCTCACTACATCAGACGTCAGGATAGATTCAAGCATCTGACTGACACTGAAATTAAAGAGATTGCGCTTCAGAGAGATGCCAAATGGCAGCTTCTGGATAAACAGTACTTTTCAAAATAAATTAAATAAACAAGAGGATATATAAAATGCCTATCAACGACACTAAATATTGGAACGAGGAACTTGAAACCATTTCACGTGAGGACCTCGAAAAACAGCAGTTAAAGGATCTTAAGAAGATCGTTAAATATGCCTATGACAACTCTCCATACTACAAGAGAGCTTTTGATCAGGCTGGAGTTAAGCCAGAGGATATCGTAACCTTAAAGGATATCGAGAAATTCCCATTCATGGACAAAAAGACCCAGCGTGATACTCAGGGTAAGGGGTCTTTCCTGGGTGAGCTGTGTGCTGTACCGGAGAATGATGTTGTATTCATTTCAACATCATCAGGTTCAACCGGTGTTCCTACCATCTCTCCATTCACTCAGAAGGACTTTGATGAGTTCCAGGAGACTGAGGCCCGCTGGTTCTGGCAGGTTGGTGTAAGACCAAATGACCGTTATGTACATGCACTGAATTTCTCACTGTACGTTGGTGGACCTGATGTTATCGGAGCTCAGAAAACCGGTGCACTGTGCATCTGGGGTGGTACCCTGCCATCAGAAAGACTTCTGTGGGTACTGCAGAACTATAAGCCAACAGTAATCTGGACTTCTCCATCATATGCATGGCAGTTAGGTGAAAAGGCCTTAAAGAACGGAATTGATCCTAAGAAGGATTTAAACATCAAGAAGATAATCGTCGCTGGCGAGCTAGGCGGTTCAATCAACGAAACCCGCAAGGCTATCGAGGAACTGTGGGGAGCTGAGGTTTACGACTTCTACGGTCTGTCAGACATCTTTGGTGCCTGCGCTGCAATGTGTGAATACAAGGATGGTCTGCATATTGCCGAGAATCATATTCTGGTTGAGACAGTTGATCCTCAGACTGGTAAAGTGCTGCCACCTGGTTCAAAGGGAGAGTTCGTATTCACAACACTGCGTAAGCATGCCCGTCCGCTGATCCGTTTTAGAACCGGTGATATCGGCTGGATTGATACCTCAAAGTGCAAGTGTGGCAGAACCCATGGCAGAATTCATGTTCTTGGCCGTAAGGATGACATGTTCATTGTAAGTGCTGTTAACGTCTTCCCATCAGACGTTGAAGCTGGTATCAGAAGTATCCCAGGTCTGACCGGTGAATACCGCATCAGAATCTATGATCAGGATTTCACCTGCAAGTATGCAGTTGAGGTTGAGAAGAAGGCTGAAAACGATCAGAGTGATGCAGAAGTAATCAACACTGTAGCAAATACTCTGAAAGCCAGAATCGGTGTAAAACCAGCAAATGTAGTTGTGCACAGGGATGGCGATCTGAATACACGTTCTGAGCACAAATCAAAGCGTGTTATTGATGAACGTGAGCACAAGCTGGCTTCTTAAAGCCTGATTTCAGGGCACTGGAGGGAACATCCCCAGTGCTCTTTTAAGCCCCAAAAAAGGGAGTTTTCAAAAAAAATTGTTATTTTTTATAAAAACTACTTTATTTCATTTTTCTGTTGTTGTATAAATAAATTAGACAAAGGGAAAATTTTACTATGACAAATTTACGTTTACATAGCAACATAGAGAGCACAGACATCAGTCTGCGTACCTATACCTTTGTTTTCTCTCCAAAGAACCTATCTTTATACTGTTGTAACTGTTGTTGTTAAAAAAAGCAGCTAATACACAGGCTTAGACTTATCTTAAGTCAATTTACATCAAAGCAGAAAGCTTTGATTACCAAAATAAAATCGACACAGAAAGTGGGATTAAAAAATGACAACATATCAGGGCAGCGTTACAGCCAGAATTTGCGCGTGGGCTAGAGCCTATTACTCAAAAAGCGAAAATCAACCAGTTTTTAATGATTACCTTGCAGAGAAAATCATCGAGGATGACAAGAAGCTACTTCTGAATCTGATCCTGAAAAAACGCAGACAGGAGCATGGAGTATTCAAAAAGAACGTCCTTGATCTGATTCTTCCGATTCCTGTTTCAAGAAGTATCTTTGCTGAACATGAATTTCTTGATTTCAAAAAGAAAAATCCTTCAGCTCAGTATCTGATTCTGGGAGCCGGTCTTGATACCTTTGCCTGGAGAGATACTTCTGATAAGACAAGCTACTTCGAAGTTGATCATCCATTCTTCCAGAGCATCAAAAAGCAGAGAATAAAAAATCTGCATCTTGAAAACAGAGCTATCTTTGTTCCAGTTGATTTCAGAACAGATTCTCTTAAGGAAAAGCTTAAGCAGGCAGGTTTTGACAGCAGCAGGCCAACCTTTGTTACCATCATGGGGTTATCTTACTACCTCAATTTCTCAACCTTCATCTCTACACTCAAGGATATTCTTGAGCTTTCATCAAAACTTACTGTTCTCTTTGATTTTTATGAAGAAAAGTCATTATCAGATACCGACAGACGTTTTGAAGAACTTAAGAATCTGACAAGTTATGTTGGTGAACCAATGAGCGATGGCTACAAGTCCTCAAGTGTTGTAAACACTCTTGAACAGCTGGGATTTGCTGTAAATCATCTAACACCTTATGAAATAAAGGAAAAATTCCTCTCCGGTCAGATAAAAAAAATTAAGGCCTATGACAACGTACATTTTATAAAAGCAGAAAAACTATAAGGAAACTTACCATGAAACACTATTCACATATTGAGACATCATTTATCCACGGCGGTATCAGCACTGATGAACATACAGGCGCAGTAAACGTACCTATTTATCAGACATCAACCTATGCTCAGAAGAATATCGGTGGAGAAGTTAAGTGGGAATACTCAAGAACAGGAAATCCAACCAGAGCAGCTCTGGAGAGTCTGATTGCAGAGCTTGAAGGAGGAGATGCCGGCTTTGCTTTCGGCTCAGGAATGGCTGCACTTACAGCTGTAATCTCACTTTTTAAAACCGGAGATAAAATCCTGATTTCATCAAATGTGTACGGTGGAACATACCGAGTTTTAGACAAAATCTTCTCAAATTTCGGTATTACCTATGAGATAACAGATACAACCAGGGAAAGTGCTTTTGAAAAGGCTATTACTCCTGATGTAAAGGCAGTGATTATTGAAACTCCAGCCAATCCGCTGTTAACAGTTACTGATCTCGAGGCTATAGCCAGAATAGCTCATAAACATAATCTTGTGGCAATTGCAGATAACACATTCATGACTCCTTACCTGCAGAGACCTCTTGAGTTCGGTTTCGATATCGTTGTTCACAGTGCAACAAAATATTTAGGAGGTCACTCTGATGTAGTAGCAGGTCTAGTCGTAACAAGTAAACCTGAGCATTCAAAACAGATTGCTTTCATCCAGAATGCTACCGGTGGAGTTGCAGGTCCATTTGACTCCTTCCTGATGATAAGAGGTATCAAGACTCTGGCAGTCCGTATGGACAGACATGCGCAGAATGCCCATGATATTGCTGAATACCTGCAGTTAAACAGTGATGTGAAGACTGTTTACTATCCAGGACTTACAAGTTTTAAAGGTCATGATATCCACAAAAAACAGGCAAAAAACGGTGGAGCCATGATCTCATTTGAGCTGACAGAGAATCATGACATCAGAAAATTCTTTGGAAGCCTAAAACTTATTACTCTTGCTGAAAGCCTTGGCGGTGTTGAATCACTGGTATGCCATCCTGCCTCAATGACACATGCTTCAATTCCTAGAGATCTAAGAGTGAAACTTGGAATTACAGATAATCTGATAAGACTGTCAGTAGGCATCGAGAATGCTTCAGATCTTATCTCAGACATCAAACAGGCAATCGAAAACAGCAGAATTTAGGAGTAAAAAATGTTTTATTACAATTCAATAAAAGATCTAATCGGCAACACTCCACTGGTAAAACTTAACCAGGTTGTAAACAGTGATTCTGTGAATCTGTTTGCCAAGCTTGAACTCTACAATCCTGGCGGCTCAGTCAAAGATCGTACCGGTACTTACATGATTGCAGATCTTGAAAGAAAGAAGCTTCTAAAAAAAGGAGGCACCATTATTGAGGCTACCGCAGGAAATACCGGTCTGGGCATAGCCATGGCAGCACTGAACAAAGGTTATAAGATTATCTTTGTAGTACCTGAGAAATTCTCTGAAGAAAAGCAGATCCTGATGAAAGCGCTTGGTGCAGAGATTATCAGCTCTCCTCGCGAGGAAGGAATGCTTGGTGCATCAAGACGTGCAGAGGAGCTGAGAGCAAAGATACCTGATTCAGTAACTCTTAATCAGTTTGGAAACATGTCAAATCCTCTGGCCCATTATGAGACTACCGGTCCTGAAATATACAAGGCACTGGACGGACAGATCGATTATGTCGTAGCAGGAGCAGGCTCTGGCGGAACCTATAGCGGTGTGCTTAAGTATCTAAAAGAACAGAATCCTGATATCAAGGGAATCCTTGCTGATCCATACGGCTCTACCATGGGTGGCGGCGAACATCATGACTACAATATCGAAGGTATCGGAAACGACTTCATTGCTGATACCATGGATATCAAGCTGGTTGACGAGGTGATCAAGATTTCAGATGACGATGCATTTGAAGCATCAAAACTTCTGGCAAGAAAAGAGGGAATCTTTGCAGGTTCATCATCAGGAGCCGCTCTAAGTGCCTCACTTAAGCTAATCCAGAAGGGGGTAAAGGGAAACATCGTCACCATCTTCCCGGATCGCGGTGACAGATATTTCTCAAAGGGCTTATATAACTAGTTTTTGTTCTTCACATATTTGTTCATGGTTGGTAGAGCGGCTTCTCTGATAATTCAGGCCCGGAGACAAAAGTCGTTCTACCTTTTTTACAGGTTCTTCTCGCTTACGAGTTGAAGCCGTATTTTATACTGCACTTTTTCATGCAGAACCATGTCAGAACAAGAGAGCTTATCTCAGCTACCACAATAGCCAGCCAGATACCGTTGGCTCCAATCAGTAAAGGCAGTATCAGAATTGCACCTATCTCAAAGATAAAGGTTCTGAAAATTGAAATAACTGCTGAGACCACACCGTTGTTAAGCGCTGTAAAGAAAGCCGATCCGAAAATTGCAATTCCGCTGAACAGGAAAGATACAGCATAAAGCTTTAAGGCATGAGATGTCAGATAGCACAGCTCCTCGTCATAACCAACAAAAATCGAAGCTAGGAAATCAGAGAATACCTCAGACACCAGAACAATAACGGCACCGCCGATTAGCACAAGCTTTAATGCTCTAACCAGAATCATCTTCAGCATCTGTTTTCTTCTGGCACCAAAGTTATAGCTGAATATCGGTGCACTGCCGGTAGCAAAGCCATAGAATGCAGCAGTAAACAGGAAGCTCAGATACATGATTACGCCAAAGGCGGCCACACCATTGTCTCCGTATGTTCTCAGAAGCTGGAAGTTATAAACAATGGTAACCACACTTACCGCGATATTGGTAACCATCTCTGACATACCGTTGAAGCAGGACTGAGTCAGAACCTTAAGATCAAACTCAGGATTTCTTGATAATGACAGAAGTGAATCGTTCTCTCTTGAAAAATAGATAAGAGCAACCATAACACTTATCACCTGACTTAGAACAGTTGCTATAGCCGCACCTTTAAGCCCCATATGAAAAACAATGATGAACAGAGGATCAAGCACCATGTTCAGTACACCGCCTAAAAGAGTGATGCAGAAGCCAAGCTTTGGCTTTTCTGCTGTCACAAAGAATCCCTGAAGAGAGAAGGACAGAATAAAGAACGGTGTAGACAGAAACAGATAATCTGCATACATTGTTGCGTAATACAGCAGTTCTCCCTGAGCACCAAGCATTCTTGAGAGAGTCTCAGAGAAGAAAAAGCAGACAATTCCAAAGACAGAACCAAGTCCTAGCATGGAATAGATGAACATAGAAAAATAGGAGTTGGCCTTTTCTCTGTCACCTTTTCCAAGACAGATGCCAACAAGTGCATTGCCACCTGAACCAATCATAAGTCCTATAGCAGCAGCAATAGGAAACAGAGGATAAATAAGATTTACCGCTGCAAAAGGGACCTTGCCCACAAAATTCGAGACAAAGAAACCGTCCACCATTGTATAGATGGATGTAAATACCATCATGGCGACAGCGGGGAAAGTAAAGACAATAAGTTTATGAAAATCAAAGTTATCAGACAAATGTATTCGCATAGAAAGCTCACCTGAGCTCTCAAAAAGAACTTATTGCAGCCCGATTTTAACTGTGACGAAGAGACAGTTCCCCTGAGGAATCACGGGATTTCTCTTAAGGTTTAATGGTCAGGATATTTTATATGAGAAATATTTTGAGTTTATAGAGTGTTTTTTTCCACTTTATAATCAGGCTAAATGAGTTCTTTTTGAAAACTTCTTGTTTTAAAAAATATTTCTAACCTATTTATAAGGCTAGATTCCAAATTGGCTTTTATCAAAATTAATGCTTATGGAAGATGATCCTTTTCTCACCGGCAGAATTTTGAGCATGTGAAAGATCACAGAGCCAATTTTTTTGTTTGGAAAAAAAACACAACATCTCCTTGTATGTTTCCATTAATGACAAACGCGTTTTTTACGTCATGCCTTTCATATCAAGCGAGAGCAGAAGTATTAAAAGAACAGAAAGTTTGAACTATTTCTCATTATAAATTAATTTTTTTCTTAAAATATCACTTTGATTTTAAAGATAATTGCTTATTTAAAGATTAGATTAATCCTTTTTAATAGAAAATTAGTGATCCCTATACTATCTTTATTTGAAACGTCACCTAAACTTAAAAGCAGACACTTGTTATGGAGGGTGTATGGCTAAAAAACCAAAGATTATTGGCAGCAATGATATTATGTTATCTCTATGCCAGAGTGTTTCTTCTGTTTTAACTTCAGCAACTGGTAAAAAAACCGACTTTGTTCCGCTGATTCAGAAAATCTCTAAAACTGTTCTGACTCCAGATATCGGTACCTTCGTTATGTTTACCGGTTCCTTCTCAGGTATGGTGGTTATCAATTTCCCTAAAGAAACCGCAATGGAGCTATACAAAGCCTATCTGAGCAACATGGGTCTGCCTGAGTCTGAAATGGCTAAGAACTACACACAGGACGAGGTAAGTAATTCACTTGGTGAGTTAATGAACCAGATTATTGGTGATTTTACTCGTTGTGTTAGCGAAAGTTTGCACATTAGGATCGACCAATCACAACCAAAAATGTTAGTATTACCACGTGAAGTTCAGATTAATATTTCTGTTGATCTGGATAATCCTATTTACGGCAAGGTAACATTCAATACTGAAGCAGGAAATGTATTCTATGTTGAACTTGCTATGGATGATACTACATTTACTGCTATTCGTGATTTTGAGACCAAGAGTGTAGAGTCTCCTGATGACATTTTGGAGCAGTATAAAGTTTAACGATATTTAGATAATTATTTCATGACAGATACTATCAAAAAAGCTGTCTTAGATTTTAGAAAAACCAAATTTGTAACCAGCGCACCAGATATTTCGAAACTGCCGGAGGATCTGGGCGCTGAAATTGCTATTATTGGTAGATCTAATTCAGGCAAATCTTCATCAATTAACGCTATTTGCGATCAGAAAAATCTAGCCAAAACCAGTAGAACCCCAGGTCGTACCCGACTGATTAATCTTTTTACGGTTACAGACAAGAAGTATCTTGTAGATCTTCCTGGATACGGTTATGCTCAGGTTCCGGAAAACATGAAAAGACAGTGGCAGAAATCCATGACAGACTATCTTCAGCAGAGAAAGAGTCTTTGCGGCATTGTGGTTACCATGGATATTAGAACACCACTTCGAGATCATGACCGCATGATCATCGACTGGTCTATTGCATCTAATCTGCCAGCCCTTATACTGCTGACCAAGGCAGATAAGTTTGGTGTCAATAAACGCAAGGAAATGGTAGGTGAAGTCAGAACCGCTCTTTCAGAGTTTGGTGGCAACTTCAAGATTATCGCTTTCTCTGCACTTAAAAAGATTGGCATTGACGAAACCAGAGAAGTATTAAAGAACTGGTTCGATCTTGCACACACAGACAACGAATAAATAAAGACATTATGAAAAAAGGAACTCTCTACATCGTGTCAGCTCCATCAGGAGCAGGCAAATCATCATTAATTGACTCCATTTTAAAGAGATTCAATCTTGATGATTCATTAAGACTTTCTGTATCTCATACCACACGTCAGCCAAGACCTGGCGAGGTTGATCATGTAAGCTATCACTTCGTTTCAAATGAAGAGTTTGAGGCTCTGATTGCTCGAGGCGCCTTCTATGAGTATGCTCATGTGTTTGATCACTATTACGGAACCTCAAAGGAAATTGTTGAACAGTGGCTTAATGAAGGCAAGGATGTGCTTTTGGACATCGACTGGCAGGGAGCAAGACAGATTAGAGAACAGACTCCAGATGCCAAGGGAATCTTTATTATTCCGCCTTCACTTGAAGAACTGCATCGCAGACTTGTAAGCCGAGCAACCGATGCGCCTGAAGTTATCGAGAAGAGAATGAACAAGGCTATAGGCGAGATTTCTCATTACGATGAATACGACTATGTCATCATCAATGATGATTTTGAGGAAAGTGTTCTGAATATGAGGTCAATAATTCTGGCTAACAGAGCCAAACTCGATAAAAAGAAGGAAGAAATATCAAAACTTTTTGATTTGAACAAAAACTAATTTGCTTGAATTGGGATTTTTTAGTGTATAATTGAGCCTGCTTTGTCGCTGGTAAAAGCAGGTCTTGTCTTCTAAGCTCCAAAAATACTAAAGAAAAGAGCTCAATGTCACATTGGGATTGAGTATTTTTTGACTTAAAAAAGATATAGTTATACTGTTTTTTCTTCAGTTTAATTTTTTTGTCTTTACCAGAAACAAAATTATCACCCGCATAGTGCAATTGTGATAATAAAGGTCAATACACCGCATAAGGATGTCTAATATATTGTATTAGACTATTTATCGGTATAGAATTTTCATATGAAGTAAGTAAAAGGCTTTGTAAAGATAAGGACCTCGGTTTATCTTCATATAAAAATGAAAAGTAAAGACAGACTTTAATCGTTTTAAAGGTACAGATTATGGCAAGAGTTACCGTTGAAGATGCTGTAAAGAAAGTTGGTAATCGTTTTGATTTAATTCTTCTTGCAGCCCGCCGTGCACGTCAGATTGCTTCAGGAAGCAATCCACTTGTAGAGGAAGATAAGGATAAGCCAACCGTAATTGCTCTTCGTGAAATCGAAGAAGGCTTAATTACTAAAGAATTCTTAGACAAGCAGGATAGAAAAGACCACTTACGTGATTCTTCTGTTCACCCTGCTGATAACGAATTTGCTCCTATTGATGGCGTAGAGATGTTTAGCTAATAGGAGCTCTCTATGGGGGAAGATAAGTGCTTTATTCCTAAATGTGAAGGTACAACTCCATTAGACCAAGCTTTATCTTCTCCTAACTTTCCTTATTATGAGCATCTAAGAGCACAGCTCTGCTCATACCTTCCACAAAACCTCATAGATCAGATTGACCGATGTTTCTTCGTGGCTGATTTTGCCCATAAGGATCAGAAACGAGCATCAGGTGAACCTTATATTATTCATCCTATCGCTGTAGCGACAGTTATAGCCCAGCTGCATCTTGATGTAGAATCCATTGAGGCTGCCCTTCTGCATGACGTGGTTGAAGATACCATGGTTACAGAGCAGATGATTGAGGATGAATTCGGAGCAAATGTCAGAGCTTTAGTACAGGGCGTAACCAAACTGGATAAACTACGCTTTCAGGACTACAAAGAAGCTCAGATGGAAAACTTTAGAAAAATGATTCTGGCTATGACCAAAGATATCAGAGTTATTCTTCTAAAGCTTGCAGACAGAACCCATAATATGAGAACTCTTGGTGCGCTAAGACCAGACAAGCGCATCAGAATTGCAAAGGAAACTCTGGATGTCTTTGTTCCTATTGCAAACAGACTGGGTATATCCGAGATCCGCCAGGAACTCGAAGAGCTCTGCATGGCATCTATCTATCCTACAAGATACAGAGTATTAAAGGCTGCTGTTACCAGAGCAAGAAACAACCGTAAAGAGGTTGTTACCAGTATGCTTACTGCCATTAAAAACCGCCTTAAAGAATCAAATATCGAGGCAAGAGTTTTAGGCAGAGAAAAGAGACTGTACTCCATATACCGCAAAATGGTTCAGAAAGAACTTCAGTTCAGCGAAATTATGGATGTATACGGCTTTAGAATCATTCTGAAGGATGTTGATACCTGTTATCGTGTTCTAGGACAGATGCATAATCTGTTTAAACCACGTCCAAACGGCTTTAAGGATTATATTGCAATTCCTAAGCTCAACGGCTACCAGTCTCTTCACACCTCTCTAATCGGACCTCACGGTGTTCCTATTGAGGTTCAGATCCGTACAGAGTTTATGGATCAGATGGCTGCAAGAGGTGTTGCCGCACACTGGGCTTACAAAGAGAGTGGTTCAAAGGCTGTATCAACAGCATCTCAGAAGAATGCACAGGACTGGATTAAGAATCTGATTGATCTGCAGCAGAGTGCAGGTTCCTCACTGGAATTTGTGGAAGATGTAAAAACCGATTTATTCCCGGATTCAATCTTCGTTTTTACTCCGGACGGTACTATCTACAATCTGCCTAAGGGCGCTACCCCTGTAGACTTTGCCTATGCGCTGCACACCGATATCGGTCACCACTGTATCGGTGCAAGAGTAAATCACCACGTCTTCCCTCTATCAAGAAGCCTGCAGTCAGGTCAGTCAGTTGAGATTATTACCTCATCATCAGCCTGCCCTAATGCTATCTGGTTATCTACAGTTGTAACCTCAAGAGCTCGTTCATCCATCAGACAGTATCTGAAGGGACTGCGTTCTCAGGAATGTCAGCTCATCGGTCGCCGTCTGCTACAGAACGCTCTAAGACCTACAAGAATCGAGTCTCTATCCGAGGAACAGATCAAGAGTATTGTCGAGAACTTCAACGAGCCTAATATCGAAACACTGTTTACCGATATTGCCATGGGTAATATTCTTACCGTTGCTGTGGTTAAGTTCCTTGATCCAGACTCACACAAGCACCACGAGCTTCCGGTCAAGGGAACAGGCGGTATGCCATTTACCTATGCTCAGTGCTGTATGCCTATTCCAGGCGACAAGATTATCGCCCATATTGCTCAGGGTAGAGGTATTGTTATCCACAATATCAACTGTAAGAATTTAAGAGAGAACGAAAGAGGTCCAGGCAAGTCACTGAATGTAAGCTGGAATCTTCCGGTTACCGCCAATATGGACTTTAAGACCAGTCTCTTCATTGAACTTGAGAACAGACAGGGTATTCTCTCAGAGATTTCCAATGCTATTGATATTGCCGGCTCAAGAATCGAGAGTATCAATTCAGATCTCAAGGATGAAAAGACCTTCCTGATAAATCTTATTATTACTGTTAGAGACAGACTCCACCTGGCAGCTGTACTCAGAAGAGTAAAAGCAGTACCAAATGTGATCACTATCTATCGCAGACGATAGAATCATTTGATATCACTTGGAATTTCGCTATATTCTATTAATAAGCGGGAAATTATTTAGCGAAATCCGAGTCCTACCATGAAAAGAATCAAAGACGCCTTCATCAATACAGAAACTCTGAAAAAAGACAGAGAAATGCTGGAAAAGTTTTATCTGTCAAATGTCGAGAATCTTTCCTTTACAAATCCTGAAGGGTACGAATTAACTGCATCCAGACTTCTTGTAGACAATCCAGTTGAAAGTCTTGTGATTATTCCCGGACGAGGCGAAATTGCACACAAGTTCTGTGAACTTTTCTATTCATTATCAAAGCTTAAGGTCGCTGCTGTAGTTATCTTCGCAAGAGGACAGGGAAGCTCCACACGAGTTCTTCCTGACCGACAGAAGTATCATATCGAACACTTTGAAGATTATGCAAAGGATGTTACCTTTGTTCTGGATAAGCTAAATATCAGAGACTATAATCTTCTGGCATTCTCTCTTGGTGGTCTGATTTCCCTTGATATTCTGAAGAACCAGGAGAACAAGCCAAAAAGAGTATCTCTGATAGCTCCATACCTATGGCCTTATTTCAACCTTAAAAAGCCAAGTCTGTATTTCTTTATCTCACTGATGGATTTACTTCCATTTACCAGAACCATGTACACACCTCATGGTTCAGAGTACAAGAAGCTTGAGTTTGAAGGTAATCATCATTCACATGATCCCGAGAGATTCAATTACTACCACAACTATTTTGAAAAGCATCCGGTTTACACTATCGGAGGACCAACCTTCCATTTTGTAAAGGAAGCCATGAAGAAGCAGCTGGAGCTTTTCAAGGACAAATTTGAATTTACCATTCCGGTTTTCTGTCAGAGTGCTGGTGATGACAAGGTTGTTTCAACAAAGGAAACCCAGAGATTCTTTGAAAAACATGCAAATGACCCTGTTCCACCTAAATTTGAAGTAATTGAGAATGCTTATCACGATATTATTAACGAAAGTGACGAATTTAGGATAAAATCTCTAACCAAAGCATTAGATTTTTTATTCAAAAATTAGGAACTATTAAATGTCAGAAAATGCAGAGAATCCTGCAATCAATGACGAGAATAAAATTCCCGTTAATATCATTACAGGTTTTTTAGGAAGTGGTAAGACAACTTTATTAAATCACTGGGTAAATTCAGAAGAATTTAAGGACACCTTGGTCCTGATTAATGAATTCGGAGATGTTGGTCTTGATCATGAACTTGTAGAATCAGTTGATTCTTCAGTTGTTCTTCTGCAGTCAGGCTGTATCTGCTGCTCTCTTCAGGGCGCTCTGGTTGACTCTCTAGCAACTAACTTCATCAAAGCTCAGCGTGGTGAGATTCCTAACTTCAAGCGAGTAATCATCGAAACTACCGGACTTGCTGATCCATCCGGCGTTATCGGCACCTTAAACGGAGACGATTTCCTGTTAGATCACTACTATCATGACGGTACCATTACTGTACTTGACGGCATGTTTGTCCGTGATCAGCTAAAGAAGCAGTATGAGGCTGTAAAGCAGATTGCTCTTGCAGATATTGTTATCGTAAGTAAGACTGATCTGATTGAATCAGATGAGCTTGATGCAATTTACGAAATTACCGCCAAGATTAATCCTGCTGCAAAGGTGTTCCCTGCTGTTAAGGGTAATATCTCACCTAAGATCCTGTTTGACATCGGACCTTACAAGAATGCTGATCAGGCCTTTGATAAGAAAGTAACCTCATGGCTAAACTTCAAGTCACCAAACCTGGCCTCATCAATCAGACCAGCTACCGTTAATTCAACCATTGGTGTATCCAAGCCTAAGATTATCGCCCACTCAGATATTGATTCATTCTGCATGGAGTTTGATCAGCCAATCGAAGCTCTGGCTCTGCTTTCAGGAATCAGCACAGTACAGGAACAGTACGGTGACTCTATTCTTAGAATCAAGGGAATCATTGATCTTAAGGATCAGGAAAAACCAATTGTTATTCATGGTGTTCAGGGTAATCTATACCCTCTATCTGAGCTCCACAGCTGGCCTAATGGACAGAGACACTCTCAGCTGGTATTTATCTGCAGAGCAAGCGTTATGGAACAGATTAAGCATATGTTTAAGCAGATTATGGAGAATCCGGATTCAGCTGCAATTTCATACTATCAGCAGATGATCGATGGTATCGAAAGAGCAGATGATTATTAATCTGCATGCTCATTAATAGCAAAACTTATTTATTAGGCCTGATTTTTTCAGGCCTTTTCAATTAATTACCAACTCCTAGACCGATCCTTCAACCTAATCTGCCTTAACAAACTATACTTTTAAGGTACACACTCTCTTTTGTTGTTTCTCTGAATTAAACATAGGACAGTTCTATGAAGTTTAGATTATCTCATTTAGGTATGCTTGCCTTTCTGCTTGCAGGTTCTCCAGTAACGGTTAATGCTGATGAACAGAAAAGTCTGGATGTTTTTTACTATGCCCTTACTGACCAGTACATTGCTTCATTCAAAAACGATATAGATTCATTAGCCAGGAAAATGAATATTTCTCTGGAATCCTTTGATGCCAACAATGATTCAGGAACTCAGGAACTTCAGATTGCAAATACTCTGTCTAACAATAAAGCCAAGATTGTTAATCTGGTTCGTCCGGAAATAACAGAGTCAGTTATTGAAAACTGCAAAAAGAATAACCTAAGAGTTATTTTCTTTAACCGTCAGCCTGATATAAAGCTTCTGGATGGTTATTCAAAAGCCTGGTATGTTGAAGGAGATTCCATGCTTGCAGGACAGATGCAGGCTGAGATGATTATCAGTTATATAAAGGCTAATCCACAGATAGACAGAAATAAGGATGGCAGAATCTCAACGATTATACTGAACGGACCTGAGGATCATCAGGCTACATATCTTCGAACCTCAGCTGTTACAGTAAAACTGTTCTCAGAGTATAACAATATTGATATAACAAAGTTATGCGGAAACTTTGACAGTTTAAAAGCAAGAGGAGAACTGGAGAACTATGTCATAAATAATGGCATAGATAAAGTTGAACTTATCATCAGTAACAATGATGCTATGGCATTAGGAGCACTCTCTGTACTAAACAATGAAGGCTTCAATACCGGTAATAAGAAAAAGAACTATATACCTGTGTTCGGTATCGACGGAGTTGAACCTGCAATTCAGGCAATTAAAGAGGGTAAGCTTGAAGGAACGTTAGTAAATGATACAAAGGAACAGGCCAGAGCTATTCTTGAGCTTGCTGTAGCAGAAGAACAAGATAACCATGAATTAGGAAAGAAGCTTAATCTTAAGGTATGGGAAAACGGAACGGTGTACATACCTTATACAAAGGTTATCAATAAATAACAGACTCGAAAATAAAAAAAACCTCCCGCATGGGAGGTTCTTTCATCCTGAAGAGTAATTAGAATTACTGCTTCTGGATCTTGGTGGTGTCGCCAGTTACAACAACTTCAACACGACGATCAGCTGCTAAGCAGTCGATCAGAGCCTTACGACCCTGTACTGAGTTGCACTTGTCACCAGTTACAGGATTTGCCTTACCACGACCCTGTGAAGCCTTCAGGTTGGTAACGCCGTTGTTCTGTAACTCAGCTGCAACTGCGTCAGCACGCTTCTGAGATAGCTTGTTGTTGTATGCGTCTGAACCGATACGGTCGGTGTAACCGTAAACTTCGAACTCAGTGTTCTGTAGGTTGCTTGAAGAATTTACAACCTCAGCAACAGCCTGCTTGCCTTCTGCTGATAGGTTTGAACCATCGAATGGGAATAGGATACCAGCGTCTAGGGTGTGGTTCTCAGTTACACGAACGGTCTTCTGAGCTGGAGCTGCTACAGGAGCTGGAGCAGGCTTCTTTGCACCGAAGGTGTACTGAACGCCAACGTAAAACATACCGTTGTCGATACGGGTGCCATCACGCTTCATGTTCTTGTAGAAGTAATCATAACCAGCACGAACTGCTAGGTTGTCGTTGAATGCATACTGACCGCCGATACCAGCAACTGCACCATACTTGTGGTGAGTCTCACCATATGCTGATGCCCAGGTAACAGTAGGACCAACCTTGAAGAAAATATCTGAACCGTTGTTATCTAATGCATAAGCGAATCTGCCATAAGCCTCAGCGATGTTGCTGTGTAGGCTTGATCTGTTGTCGCCTTCACCGATGTGCTGCTTAGCAGTGTAGTCGTAGCCAGCACCTAAACCGAACCAGTTGGTGAAGTTATATTCGCCGTTTAGCTTTAAGCCGTAGCCTTCCTTCTCAAAAGGAATGTCATCGTGGTGATCGAAACCGTAAACATAACCAGCAGCAGCACCAGCGCTCCAGGTATCGCTAACAGCAGCGTTAGCAGCGAAAGAAGCGGTTGCACAAGCAACTGCTAAAGCTAATAACTTAGTCTTCATAATATATTTCCTTTTTTAAAAAGTAATTCTTTGGCAGGTAATTTGACATACTAAACTTAGAAGAACGTTAGATGACCTGCCTCACAATTAATTCGGAAAAATTTTAACACTTTTAATTATTAATAGAAGACAATAATGTTATTTTTTTTCAGAAATATACAGATGATTAATATTAGTATGTGAAAAATTAAGAGGTTAGATAAAAAATGTGATTAATGAGAGGTGCTCTAAAAAAGTGTGAATTGCAGATAATAAAAAACTCAGCCGAAGCTGAGTTTTTAAAATAAACTTTTGCAAAAGTCCATCAGAAACAAGATTATTTAATCTTGCCTTCCTTGTATAAAACATGCTGACGAACAACTGGATCATACTTCATCATTTCCATCTTACCTGGGGTGGTACGACGGTTCTTGTCAGTAGTATAAAAGTGACCAGTACCTGCAGTTGAATTTAAACGGATCTTCTCACGACCGCCTTTCTTAGCCATTTTTGACTCCTTTAAACTCTAACGCCGTTTGCACGCATATCAGCAAGAACAGTCTCGATACCGCACTTGTCAATAATACGCATAGCCTTAGTGGTGACACGCAGTCTTACGAAGCGGCCTTCACTCTCAACCCAGAAACGGTGATACTTTAAGTTAGGTAGAAAACGACGCTTAGCCGCATTCTTTGCGTGGGAACGGTGGTTACCCACTGCTGGGCGCTTGCCCGTAACTTGGCAAACTCTGGACATGTTAGTTCACACTCCAAAAAATAAAAAAATCAATCAAACAATCAGCTAAAAAGCTGAATTAGATTAATAGGTCAAAACAAAAGTTCACGTATTCTAACACAAAAGAAGACTATATCTCAAAAATATTTTAATTTTTAAGACAACTTTAATTCTGAATACGCACTTTAATCGAGGAGATTAATCCTCTAAGGTTTCGTGGTAATTGCGTATTATATAACATTAATACGATTCAGATCAATCTTGAAAATTAATAGCAATAATATTCAATTAATCTGTTTTATAATCTGTAGGTTAGTAGAAAAATTAATATATAAGGAGATGCTTAAAATGGGAACTCAGTTAAAAGATCGTAAGATTATTTTAGGTGTTACCGGTGGAATCGCAGCATATAAAGCATGTATCCTTTGTCGTCTTCTGGTAAAAAGCGGCGCTCAGGTATTCGTTGTGATGACTCCATCTGCAGCCAAGCTTGTTGGTAAGGAGACCTTTGAGGCTCTATCCGGTCACCCTGTCTCAATTGAAATTTTCGACAGAACAGAAGATATCTCTCACATTGCTCTGGCAACCAATGCTGATATGGTGATTATCGCACCTGCAACGGCAAATACCATTGCCAAGATTGCAGCAGGTATGGCAGACAATATGCTTACCGCCGTCACCCTTGCAGCGGCTTGTCCTGTCGCAGTTGCTCCTGCGATGAACACCAATATGTACAACAATCCTGCTACACAGGAAAACATTCAGACCCTGATTAGACGTGGAATTTATGTAATCTCTCCTGCTGAGGGAGAACTTGCCTGCGGTGTCAGTGGAACAGGAAGAATGAAAGAGCCAGAGGATCTGTTTGAGGATATCTGTGCAATTCTTTCCAACAGACTCGAGAACAAGACCGTTCAGGGACAGCTTGAGAATCATCAGGGCAGACTGCCTTCCCCTGTTAAACCATTAGAGCTTACACAGACCAGACTTCTGCCAAAAGCATTTGGCGCAGGCTACAAGGTTGTAATTACTGCCGGACCTACCGTTGAAGATCTTGATCCGGTACGTTTCATCTCCAACAACTCATCAGGAAAGATGGGATATTCACTGGCTCAGGTTGCAGCAGCTCTAGGTGCAGAAGTAACCCTGATTTCTGGTCCTGTTAATCTTGAGGCTCCAAAGGGAGTACGTAAGATTGATGTTAAGAGTGCTGCACAGATGTTAAGTGCTGTTGAGGATTACATTAAATCAGCAGATATATTCATCGGCTGTGCTGCTGTGGCTGATTTCAGAGCCGAGACTATCTCTCCTGTTAAAATCAAGAAATCAGAGGATGCGGATACTCTGACTATCAAACTGGTTAAGAATCCTGATATTATTGCAACTGTCGGTAAACTTGAATCCAACAGACCATTTACTGTAGGATTTGCAGCCGAAACCAATAATCTTCATGATTTTGCCCGTGCAAAACTTGAAAAGAAGCATCTTGATCTGATTGTTCTCAATGATGTTTCCAATAAGGCTATTGGATTTAACAGCGATGACAATGAAGTTACTGTATTTGATAAGGACGGACAGGTTGCTCACTTTGAGAAACAGCCTAAACCTGTTATCGCACAGTATCTGATGGAATTAATCTTTAAATCAGCTAAAAAGAAAAACGGTTAATGCTAAATATAAAAGTTAAGATTCTAGATAAAAGGTTAGGAAAGGATTTTCCTCTTCCAGGTTACGAAACTCCAATGTCTGCCGGCATGGATTTAAGAGCTATGGAAAAGGAGGATTTCATCCTGAATCCAGGAGAGGTAAGACTTGTCAGCAGCGGAATTGCCATGCATATTGCTGACAAGAACGTTACTGCGCTTATTGTTCCACGTTCAGGTCTTGGCTACAAACACGGAATCGTGCTTTCAAATCTTACCGGGGTAATTGATGCAGACTATCAGGGACCACTGATGATGCCGCTGTGGAATCACTCTGACAAGCCATTTAAGATTTGTGTAGGCGACAGAGTTGCTCAGATGCTTTTTGTGCCTGTACTGCACGCCAGCTTCGAAGTTACAGAGGAGTTTGAAGAAACATCCGAACGTGGCGAAGAAGGCTTTGGCTCAACCGGTAAAAACTAGAATCACAAGAAAAACAAAAGCCTGGAAGTAAAAAAACTTTCAGGCTTTTTCTTATCCTACGAAATCCTACGAAATAAGGTTATCTGTTCTCCAGATATTCCTTCATTCTCTTGATTTCCTGAGCACTCTGAGCAGGAGCAACACCACCGATGATATCTCTCTTAGCAAGAATGTTCTCAAGCTGTAGACATGGATATACATCATCTGAGATTACCTCTGAGTATTCCTTAAACTCAGCAACACTCAAGTCCTCTAAAGCCTTATCCTTAGAAATAGCATAAAGAACGATTCTGCCAACAATTGAATGCGCCTCACGGAAAGGAACATTCTTTGATACAAGATAATCAGCAAGCTCAGTTGCGTTTGAATAGCCGCCCTTAGCAGCATCGATGGCATTCTGCTTATTAAGCTTAATACCCTCAAATACGAGGGCAGCCATATCAAGACTGTCAATCCAGGTATCAATAGCATCGAACAGACGCTCCTTATCCTCCTGAAGATCCTTGTCATAAGCTAAAGGAAGAGCCTTGGTGGTAACCAGCATACCGGTCAGTGCACCTACAACTCTGCCGCACTTGCCGCGGATAAGCTCAAGTGCATCTGGATTCTTTTTCTGTGGCATTAATGATGAGCCTGAGGTTACCTTGTCAGATAACTCAACAAACTTGGCCTCACCAGAATTGTAGATAATCAGATCTTCTGCAAGTCTTGATAGATGAACCATGGAAATGCTTGCACATGATAAAAGCTCCATTACATGGTCTCTGTCTGAAACACCATCAAGACTGTTTCTGGTAGCGCACTTAAAGCCTAAAGCCTGAGCCAGGGCATCTCTATCAATGTTATATGCAGTACCAGCTAAAGCTGCTGATCCTAGAGGACAGGTTGATAAAAGCTCCTTGGCATTTATAAGTCTCAGATAGTCTCTTTCAAACATCTGAATATAGGCTAAAATCCAGTGAGTGAAAGTAACCGGCTGAGCACGCTGCAGATGGGTATATCCTGGGAATATACTTCCCTGATTCTCATCGGCAACCTTTAAAAGCTGTTTCTGAAGCTTATCAATTGAAGAAAGCACATGATCACAAGCCTTCATGCACCATAGCTTTAAATCTACGGCAACCTGATCATTACGGCTTCTGCCAGTGTGCAGTTTCTTGCCTAGATTACCAACCTTCTCAATCAGACGACGCTCAACGTATGAATGGATATCCTCATCATCACACTTGGCAATCTCATCAAGGTTCTCGCTAACCTCTTCATAAAGCTCTTCAAGAGCCTTCTTCAGATCCTTATTTTCCTGCTCTGTAAGAACACCTGCACTGTAAATTGCATCAGCCCATGCAATTGAGCCCTCGATATCCTCAAGAGCCAGTCTGTAGTCAAATTTCAGAGAATCGTTGTAATCCTTGAATCTCTGATCAGGACCCTGGGTAAATCTTCCGCCCCATAAAGCCATATATACCTCGACCTTATTATTGAATACGTTAAAACTATACAAAATACGGCTCAGAGATCACTCCCTGAACCGCATTCTATTTATTCAGATAAATTATTTCTTCTTAGCAGCTGCGTTAATAGCACGGATTCTGCTTGGTAAGGTATATAGACGGATGAAGCCGTCACCGTCAGCCTGGCTGTAAACCTGATCTGCACCGAAGGTTACGAAGTCAAAGTTAAACAGGCTGTTTGGAGAATCCTTCTGGATAATATCAATGTTACCCTTGTAAAGCTTCAGAACAACCTTACCGTTTACTTCCTTAGCGCACTCATCAGCAGCAGCCTGAAGAATGTCTCTTAGACGGGTGAACCATCTGCCATCATAAACAAGCTGAGCAAACTCAACTGCTAAATGCTCACGGAATACTCTGGTTGACTTATCAAGAACTAACTGCTCGATAGCTCTTAATGCCTTATAAATAATGGTTCCGCCTGGGGTTTCATAGCAGCCACGAGACTTCATGCCAACAAGTCTGTTCTCGGTTAAATCGATACGACCAACACCATTTCTTGCGCCTCTCTCATTTAACTCAGAGATAATCTCAAATGGAGACATGGTCTTACCATTAATCTGGGTTACAACACCCTTTTCGATGGTTAATTCAAAGGTCTCTGGAGTATCAGGAGCCTTCTCTGGAGAGGTTGTCCATACCCATACATTCTCGGTAGGAGCATTCCAGGTATTCTCCAGCTCACCACCCTCAGTTGAGATGTGCAGGCAGTTTGCATCACGGCTGTAAATCTTCTTTAAAGTTGTCTTACATGGAATGTTACGCTCATTTAAGTAAGCAAGTAACTCTTCACGAGACTGAAGATCCCAGATTCTCCATGGAGCAATAACGTCTAGCTGAGGAGCTAAAGCTGCAACTGCAGCCTCGAAACGAACCTGATCGTTACCTTTACCGGTAGCACCGTGGGCAACTGCATCAGCACCTTCTGCTAAAGCGCATTCAACCATTGCCTTGGCAATGATAGGACGGGCAATAGCTGTACCTAAAAGATACTCACCCTCATATAAAGCACCAGTCTTCATCATTTCAAAGACATAGTCTTTAACGAACTCTTCTCTTAAATCCTTAATAATGCACTTTGATGCACCTGACTGCTTAGCTTTCTGCTCGATACCCTCAAGGTCCTCACGCTCCTGACCGACATCAGCAACAAAGCAAACAACTTCACAACCATAGTTCTCCTTTAACCAAGGTACGATGGTTGAAGTATCAAGACCGCCAGAATAAGCAAGAATAACTTTTTTGTACTGTTTGTTTTCATGTTTTAACATTTTTATAAATCCTCAAATTAAGCGTTAATCAGTTTAGAAAGTACAGACATATGGATGTGCAGACGGTTTTCTGCTTCATCAAATACTACAGATTTATCACCGTCCATAACTTCATCAGTAATCTCATATCCACGGTGAGCTGGCAGACAGTGCATAACAATCTGAGCACCAGACTGCTCAACTAAAGAAGAATTAACCTGATAAGGCATGTACTTCTTCTTTACAGTATCAAGAGGAGTGTTATCACCCATTGATACCCATGTATCGGTATAAACAACATCGAAGTTACGTAGCTTGCTGATATCATTCTCTACAGCAAGCTTGCATCCGTTCTTAGCTGCAATTTCCTGAGCCTTTATAAACACTGCTGCATCAGGGCTGCAGTTTTCAGGGCAGAAACAGGTAACATTTGCACCTAGTATTGAACCTGCAACCAAAAGTGAATTGGTTACATTGTTACCATCACCCACATAAGCAACATTAACACCCTTTACCTTACCTAAATGCTCATAGACAGTCATGTAGTCTGCCATTGCCTGAGCAGGATGATATAAATCAGAAAGAGCATTGATTACAGGTACTGAACCATACTTTGCAAGTTCAGTAAGAGTATTCTGGGAGAATACTCTGCCAACAAGGCAGTCTACCCAGCGACACAGATTACGAGAATAATCTGCAATGGTTTCTCTCTTTCCAAGCTCGCCGTTCTGAAGGTCAAGATAAACACCGTGACCGCCAAGTCTGTAGAAAGCAAGCTCAAATGTTGTTCTTGTTCTTAGTGATGGCTTTTCGAACATTATTGCGCCGCTCCGACCAGCTAAAACCCGGTCGTATTTCTTTGGATCCTTTTTCATATCTATAGCGGTATTAATAATGTCCCAATAATCTTCTTGGCTAAATTCAAAGCCAGTTAAAAGATGACGCATCACCAAACTCCCAAAATGAGGCAGGAATAATCCTGCATGGATAAAAAATACAATCACGAAATGATTGTCTAGTTACTAGAATAAGCAAAATTAGAAGGGAGATAAATGTATTATTAAATTTGCATCATATTTGTGCATAGCTTATTAGCACAGGTTTTCTATGATGCAAAGCAAATGAGTTAGGAAACGGCATAGAAATGGCTTCCTGTTTCATTATTTATCGTTATAGATAATTGAGTTTTCTCATGGCAAGAGTAAGGCAGGCAATTGCTCTTGATTCAGTTAATGGAGAATCCACATCGAAAATAAGCTCCTTTGCCTCTGAAGGAGATACTTTTATTATAGAAATAGGTTCAGGCTCATCTCCATCAAGAACTCTTGGATAGAGATCAGTACAAAGATATGTGAACATTCTAAGCTGAAGCATACCTGGAGCAACTGTCATTTCCCGTCGCAGAAGAGTAATATTTCTTGCGCCAAAGCCGATTTCCTCTTCAAGTTCACGGTTGCAGGCTGTTACAGCATCCTCTCCGGCATCTATTTTTCCTTTTACAAAACCAAGTTCATAACGTTCAAAACCGCAGGCATATTCGGATGTAAGGTAAAAATCCTTACCGTCAAAAGGAACTGCTAAAATTGCCCCGTTACCACCGCTTAATCTTTCATAGGTTCTTCTGGTACTGTTGGAGAATTCAAGATCAAGCTCATCAACTGTAAAGAATCGCGAAACCTTGTTTCTGCGTTTATCAAGAATTTTTGGAACAGGTTTATCTAATGCAGAAAGATCCATAATTAACACCATTTTTCTTAAATCGTTGGTATACTTTAGCACTGAAAAACGCTTTTTTCTTAATTTTTCACGCTTAAATTTGGCCTTTGCCTTAAGATAGGACGAAGACATATTGGCATTATTTATGGCACAGAATAACGAAGATACAGAAGTCAGACTGGATAAGTGGCTCTGGGCTGCAAGATTCTACAAAACACGCTCACTTGCCAGAAGTATGATTGAGGGTGGCAAGGTTGACTACAACGGAGTTAAAGCCAAGCCATCAAGAACCGTGGAAATCGGAGCTCTGGTCAAGGTACTTCAGGGAAATATCCGCAGGGAGGTTGAAATCGTAAAGATTTCAGATCAGAGAGGTCCTGCAGTGGTTGCTCAGACACTATATAAGGAAACAGAAAAAAGTATCGCAGAGAGAGAAAAGCAGATTGAACAGATTAAACTCAATTCACTGCTTGCCCCTCATCCAGATGAGAAGCCTAACAAAAAAGACAGAAGAGCTCTCATCAGTATGAAATATGGAAACTAAATACATGCAGACATTTAATCATAACAGTATTGAAAGATTTCTTTTTGATAATCATGGTGTTAGAGGTGAAATCACCCGTTTAAAAACTCCTTTTGAGGATCTAATCCATGATAACTATCCTGACTGTCTGAAAAAGATCATGATGGAGCTTGCTGTTTCATCAGTTCTGGTAGCTTCAACTCTTAAAGACGGTTCTGAAATCATGGTGCAGATCAGAGGAGGAAAGGACGCTCCTCTAAAGTATGCGCTTATCAATATCCGACAGGATTTAAGCTTCTACGGCTCATGCGCCCTAAAGGACAACAGTGCAGTGGAAAACAATGCATCTATTCATGAGCTGTGCGGTGCAGACGGTATTCTTGCCCTGTCCGTATTTCCTAAGAACGGTGTTAAGTGGCAGGGAATTGTTGCTCTGAACAATGAATCAATCGGCGCAACCCTGGAGGACTACTTCAAGAACTCCCAGCAGCTTCCAACCAGATTCTTCATCAGCACTGACCTTGATGAAAGACAGTCTGGCGGTATCATGCTGCAGATTATTCCTGAAATTGAAGGTAATCTTGATTCTCTTGAGCATTTAAGTGTTCTTGCTGCAACCTTAAGCGCAAACGAACTGTTCACACTGCCTTTAGATGAATCATTGGGCAGACTGTTTGCCCACGAGGAAACCAAGGTATTCGGAGAGAAAGAGGTTCAGTTCAAATGCATCTGCTCAAAGAGCCGCTGTGAGAATGCCCTGATGCAGCTTGATCCATCCGAACTTAAGAATATGGCAGAGGATCCTAAGGGTACCTCAATGACCTGTCAGCACTGCGGAAAGACCTACAGCTTTACTCAGGAAGAGCTTACATCTATGTACCGTAAGCTGTCTCAGTAGTCCTAACCTGCAGATAAAAAAATGGGGATCATGAAAGATCCCCTGAACATCATGCTACATAGCACAATAAACAACGAATAAAACCATTAAATCCCATATCCTATAGTTGAATTTATGGCTTTATGCCATCCTTCAACCTTTGCATCTATTTCATTCTTATCAGCTTTTGGAATATAGGAATTCTCAAATCTATCCTCACTTAGTATATTTTCAGAGTAGATTCCTTGAGCAATTGCAGCCATGAAGGCTGCTCCCATTCCTGAAAGTTCTGCAACAGCAGGAACCTTTAAAGGAAGTCTTAAAAGATCAGCCTGAAACTGCATCAGATATTTATTTGATGTAGCACCGCCGTCCACGCAAAGCTGAGTTACCTCAACATCAGAAGATCTTCTTATCAGGGTAATAATATCGTTTACCTGATAGGCAATAGAATCAAGAGCAGCTCTTACGATTTCATTTTTACCGGTAAGTCTGCTGATTCCAAGAATAGAACCTCTTACATTACCGTTAAAATATGGAGCACCTAACCCTGATAGCGCTGGAACAAAATAGCATCTGTCATTTGGATTGGCAGCTCTTGCAAGTTCTTCTGTTTCTTTAGGGTCACTGATAAGCTGCATATCATCCTTAAGATAGCTTATGATACCCGCTGAGTAATTGATATTACCCTCAAGCACATAAGTTGTACTGCCTCGCCGTCTCCAGCCAACAGAATTTACAATTCCTTTTTCGCATGAAGAAACCTCAGAACCGCTGTTCATCATAATTGATGAGCCGGTACCATAGGTTGTCTTAACCTGTCCAGGTTTGCTGCATCCATGTCCGAACAGTGCGCCCTGAGAATCACCGATTGCGGCATGAATTGGGATCTGATGTTTTAAAAGACCATTAAAGTCAGTTAAACCGAACTCAGAATCTGAATCCTTAATCTCTGGAAGTGCTTCTAAAGGAACTTTAAACAGAGAACATAACTCCTCAGACCAGCATATTTTCTTAAGATCCATCAGCTGAGTTCTTGATGCGTTTGAAGGCTCTGTAGCAAAGTTTTTTCCATGAGTTAAAAAGGAAATCAGGAAAGAATCCATGTTGCCAATACATAAATCCTTCCTGTCAGCACACTCCTTAAGAGCAGGCACATTGTCTACAAGCCAGGTTATTTTTGCCGCTGAGAAATACTCTGACAACTCAAGACCTGTAATCTGGCGGATTCTGTCAGCCTTAGACTTAACTTCAGGACGTGATACAAACTCAGCACCGCGAGCACACTGCCAGACAATCGCATTATAGAGAGGCTCTAAAGTGGATTTTCTCCAGGCTCCAACGGTTTCACGCTGTACAGACAGACCAACAGTTGCAATTTTCTCGGAACGTTTAGGATCCCTATCAATAAGAGCCTTTACGACACCGATTACATTAGCTGCAATCTCATTAAGATCGTGCTCAACATAGCCTAGTTCATTGATAATCTGTCTGTGAGGAAGAGTTGCCTTATCAACAAGTTTTCCCTGAGCATCAAAGAGCAGGGCTTTGGTACCCTGCGTACTCTGATCGATGCCCAGTACATAGACATCTTTAGTCATTTAGCAGTTCCTCTGCCTTAGCTGCAATACCTTCACCGGTTAGTTTGTAGTAGGCAAAGACTTCCTTTGAATTACCTGTAATAACAGGTTCATCAGGTAAAGACATAGTTACACATTTCTTAGGGCAGTTCTCTGAAACTGTCTGAGCTACCATTGAACCTAAACCGCCAAAAGGAGAATGCTCTTCAACTGAAATTACTGCTTTAGCATTCTTTGCAGCTTCAATTACAGCAGCCTTATCAAAAGGTTTTACGCAGTACATATCAAGAACAGTTGCGCTGATGCCTTTCTTCTTCAGGATTTCTGCAGCCTGTTTTGCATACAGAACCATCTCACCGCAGGCAACAATTGCAACATCTTCACCCTTGCATACCCAGGTAGCCTTATCCATCTCAAAAGGAACATTATCTTCGCTGTATACAGGCTCAACTGCATTTCTTCCTACACGAATGTAGGCAGGCTCATTATCCTTAACCAGAACTTCCATCAGCTTTCTTGTCTGATTGCAGTCTGATGGCAGATATACTCTCATGCCAGGAATTGATGACATGCATGCAATATCCTGTGCTGAGTGATGAGACATACCTAAAGCGCCATAACTTACACCGCCGGAAATGCCAACAAGCTTTACATTGGTATGAGAGTAGGCAACATCAACCTTGCACTGTTCATATGAACGGGCAGTGATAAAACAGGCAGGAGACATAGGGAAGGTTCTTTTGCCAACCCTGGCCATACCGGCTGCAATACCTACAAGATCCTGCTCGGCAATACCTACTTCAACAAACTGCTCAGGAAAGGCATTGGCAAATGGAGTTGCTGAGGCACTACCTCTTGAATCAGAGCAAAGTACAACAATATCCTTATCCTTCTGGGCTGCTTCCATTAAGACATCACAGATCATCTGTTTATTTGCAATATTAGCCATAGTTAGTCCTCCTCTGCTCTAGCTTTCAAATCACTCATGATCTGTCTGTATTCTTCTTCATTTGGAACATGGTGATGCCATGAAGCCTTGTTTTCCATTACAGGAGAACCTTTACCCTTGACTGTATTGGCGATCAGAACTGTTGGTTTGCCTTTAACAATACGGGCTTCTTCAAAAGCAGCGGAAAGCTTTTCAATATCATTGCCATCTGAGACATCAATTACATGCCAGCCAAAGCTGTCCCACTTGCGATGAAGATCATCCAGTGCCATAACATCTTCAGTTGAACCTGAAATCTGCAGACGGTTTCTATCAAGAACAGCGCACAGATTATCAAGTCTGTAATTGGCACCGGCCATTGCGCCTTCCCATACTGAACCTTCAGCAAGCTCGCCATCGCCCATGACAACATAAACACGGTTACTGCTCTTATTCATTCTCTCTGCGATTGCCATGCCTACTGCTACAGGAAGACCGTGACCTAAGGCACCTGAATTCATTTCAATGCCTGGCAGTTTATTGTTTGGATGACCGATAAACTTTGAACCGAACTGACTGAATTCCTTTAATAAAGTCTCTCTTGAGAAGAATCCCTTCTCAGCTAGAACTGCATATAATGACTCTACAGAATGACCTTTACTCATAATGAAATGGTCATGATTCTTTGTATTAAAGTTTTCTTTTGTAATGTTCATCTCTTTGAAATAAAGAGTAACCAGAACATCCATGACAGACATATCACCACCGATATGTCCGCCTTTACCGTTGACGATCATGTCAACGACATCCTGGCGAAGTCTATATGCCAGTTTTCTTAATTCTTTCATTTCATTATTCTCCACGTAGATATGCCTTCACCTGTTCTTCAATCGGATCGTACAGATCTGCCTTGATACCGATGTACTTACATGCCTCATAGAGAATAGGAACAACATTCTTGTAGACACCTACACAGTGGTGAATATATGGTCCGGTTACAACCTTTTCCTCAAGGCGTTTGATATTCTCAACCTCAACCCACATATAGGTTCCCAGAATCTTAGGGCCTTCTACACTCTTGGCATTACCAAGCAGCAGAGAATACTCTCCGTTGTCGCCATCGAATCTTGTAAGTGTCAGCTCTTTACCTGCTTTAGCCTCTGCAGATAGAGAACCTTCATCATCAAAAGCGATTGGACAGGTTAATTCAGGCTTTTCCTTGGCAATTGAAATTGGCCAAGGACCACAGTGCTGCAGCAGTTCACCGTTTGGATTATCTGGGTGGCGTACTGTCCAGTCAGCAAAGAAGCTTCGAGATTCATTCATAACGGCAGCTTCTGCCATCAGGGCTGTAATTGCGCCATGAATATCAGTCTCACAGACAACTGGAATGCCTAAATCGTTAAGGATTGAGTTTGCTGCACAAGGCATGATTCCAAGCTCGCCCTGAAGTGCAGTCCAGCACTGGATGGCACCAGCCTGACAGCCATACTTTTCAATCAGATTGCGCATTGCTCTTGCAAGTGCAGCCACAGTCTCAACCTTTGGTTCGGAAATCTTGATAACTGTCTTGTCATGAAGGATCTCAAGCTCTTCCTTGGCTCCGTTACCGTCACGAATTCTGCGGACTTCAGCTAAAAGCTCTGGCAGAGGTATAGGAGACAGCTGAATGTTGAACTTCTCCAGTAACTCACCTTCATTGCACATGGTAGTCCAGAAATCGAAAGGACGAGGTCCCATCTGAAGGATACGGATATGTCTGAATGTCTTTACAACGTTACATACAGCCATAAAGTCACGCAGGCCGCGCTCAAAGACAGGATCTGACAGACGACAGTTGGTCAGATAGGTAAACTTTACCTGGAATCTGCGCAGTACCTTACCAGTTGCGAACAGACCGCACTGTGTATCACGCAGTCTGCGACCGTCAGGAAGAGGGCGCTCATCCAAAGGTCCCCATAGCAGCACAGGAAGATTAAGCTCCTTAGCTAGTCTTGCACAGACATATTCTGTACCGAAGTTGCAGTGTGCCAGAATGATTCCGTCAACGCCTTCCTTTCTGAATTTGGCTGCAATCTTTGCTACATCCTCATCAGCAAACAGCAGACCTTCAGGATTGATATCCTTGATGTCTACAAAATCGATACCAAGTTCCTTCATACGAGCTGCTGTCAGATCTCTGTATTTAAGAGCATCTGGAGCACTGAACACACTTCTTCTTGTTGGTACAAAACCAAGCTTAATCTTAGCTGTCATGATTGATCCTTTTATTTGTTTGAAAAATTTATTTTTTTACAGGTACATATCGCATGCAGGCTGTCTTACCTGCCTGTGCAAGTCCCTGAAGTACAGTCAGTCTTTTTATCTTTTCCATTGAACCTGAAGTAATAACAACAGGTGAGGTAATATCAAGATTTCTCTCCTTTACCAGATTCCAGTTCACATTGCAGATTGGATCACCAGCATTTACTCTATCTCCCTTCTGGACATAAGGAGTAAAACCTTCACCCTTAAGCTCAACTGTACCGATGCCAAGATGAATCAGAACCTCTGTTCCGTCAAAGCCTGTAATACCGTAGGTATGCTTCTGTTCTCCGACAAAAGATACGACTCCTGAAATAGGTGCCACAGCAAGTCCGTCATATGGAACAATCGCAACACCGTCGCCTACTACCTTTCCTGCGAAAATAGGACTTTCAACATCAGTGATTGAAATTACATTTCCGCTTAAGGCGGCGAGGATTTCCTCGCCTTTTTCATTAAAAAACATATCTCGCCACCTTGTGTTTACTTGTTCTCGTTTCTTGCCTGTAGAGCCATGCGAGCCTGTAGAGAACGCTGGTACTGATCGATGATAACTGCAAGAACAATTACAAGGCCCTTGATGATCATCTGCCAGAACTCTGAAACACCGCACATAACCATACCGTCTGAGATAACGCCGATAATGAAGGCACCGATTACTGTACCAACGATGGTTCCAACACCGCCCATTAGAGATGTACCGCCTAAAACAGCAGCAGCAATAGCGTTCATTTCCCATGTGTTACCGGTCATTGGGTGGGAAGCAACCAGCTGAGAGGTAGCGATAATACCTACAATTGCAGCACATGCACCAGAGAACATGTAAACCAGGATCTTGTCGTTATCTACATGAACACCTGAAAGCTTTGCAGCGCGCTCGTTACCACCGATTGCAAGGATATGCCAGCCGAAAGGAGTCTTACGAAGAATAACTGCAGCAATGATTGCAATGATAATTAGAATCATTACAGCTACAGGGAAACCTGCAATATCACGGCCGAAGATTTCAAAACCTGTATTGCCTAAAGCTTCTTTACCTACAAGGTTAGGGAAGGTTGCACCGTTAGAGGTTAGGTTTGCGGCACCACGAGCAACATACATCATACCTAGGGTTGCAATAAATGGAGCAACAGCAAACTTGGTGATGATGATACCGTTGATAAGACCTACTATCACACCGATAAAGATAGCAATCAGTACGATTACTGGAATTGAGAAGTAGAAGGTGTAACCAAACATGGTGAAACCATGATTAATCAGTAAACCTGCAATCATACCGGATAAACCAACTACAGAACCTACTGAAAGGTCGATACCGCCGGTTACCAGCACATAGGTCATACCAATACCTAAGATACCGTACAGAGCAACGTGCTTTGCAATCAGAAGCAGTGACTGTGAAGTAAAGAAGGATTCACTTGCACAGGAAAAGAATATGACTAACAGGGTCAGCACAATCAGGGTACGGCCCTTGAGTATGGTCATAATTACATCATTTTTATTCATTTTTTATTCTCCGAATTCCTTTAATGAGCTTTGTGGCCCATATATGAAGCTTTTACAAGATTGTCCTGAGTAATATCGCTGCCTGTAAGTTCTGCAGTCTTAATGCCGTTTGACAGAACAATAATGCGGTCGGCGATAGCGATGATTTCCTCAAGCTCTGAAGATACAACCAGAAGTGAAACCCCCTTCTTTGCATACTGATAAATCAGGTTGAAGATTTCGGTCTTCGCACCGATATCAATACCACGGGAAGGTTCATCCAGCAGCATGATCTTTGGTTTGGTCAGAGCACCCTTGGCGAATACCACCTTCTGCTGGTTACCGCCTGATAAGGAAAGAATTGGAAGTTCCTTATCTGCAACCTTAATGTGAACATCCTTAATCATGTCCTCAGTTGCAGCACTTTCTCTTCTCTTATCAATCAGTCCCAGTGCATTGGTGTACTCGGAGATATTTGACAGAGCGATATTCTTGTCAATGCTCATGGTCTGAACCAGACCGTCACGCTGACGATCTTCTGGAAGCCAGGCAAATCCTTTCTTAATCTGCTCTGGAACAGAACCAATCTCGATCTTTTCTCCATTCAGATAAACTTCACCGGTATGTGTTGGACGCATACCCATAATGCATTCGAAGATTTCGGTTCTACCTGCACCTAATAGTCCGTAGATACCTAATACCTCACCTTCGTGCAGATCAAATGAAACCTTGTTTAGAAGATAACCGCCACCATTCTTTGGCAGGGTAAGATCCTTGACCTGTAAAACCTTGCTGGTCTTGGACCAGTCAACAGCTACATCACGCTTTGGATAGCTCTTGCCTTCACCGACCATCTGCTTAACAATCCAAGGTACATCAATGTCCTTTACAGCAGCATCAGCAACCAGCTTGCCGTCACGGAAGATGGTTACATAGTCACCGATTCTCATCAGCTCTTCTAATCGGTGAGAAATATAAACAATTGAGATACCTGTTGCGGTCAGCTCACGCATGATGTTGAACAGAACATCAACTTCCTGCTCTGATAGAGATGAGGTAGGCTCATCCATGATCAGAATCTTAAGATTAGGGATCAGAAGATTTCTTGCAATTTCAATCATCTGCTGCTGACCTACTCTTAAATCACCAACCATGGTGTCAGGGTCGATAGGGTAATTCAGTCTTGCCAGAACCTGCTTTGCAAGCTTTCTGTGTTCTGCATCATCTAGAATTCCGTTCTTGGTACGCTCTGATGACATGAAAAGGTTCTGGAACACAGTCATGTTAGGGAACAGACATAATTCCTGGTGAATAATGGCAATACCATGCTCACGAGCATCAACAGTTGAATTGAACTCAACCTCTTTACCCTGAAGGTACAGCTTACCTGATGACTGTTTCTCAATACCTGCGATGATACGCATCAGAGTTGATTTACCGGCACCGTTCTCACCAATCAGAACGTTTACCTTGCCACGCTTGATATCAAAAGAAACCTGATCCAGTGCTTTGGTACCAGGATAGATTTTGTCTATCTTCTCAGCGTGTAAATAGATCTCTTCGTTTTCGTTGCTCATTTACCGCGCTCCTACTTTACAGTCAGCTCAACAGGAGTAATCTGAAGAGGACCTGGTTTTACTGTAAAGCATCCTAGGAAATCAAATTCTTTTCCGTTAAGTTCATCCATATTGATTTTTGAAAGAACATCTCTGGTGATAAGTTCGTGGAATGCTACTGAAACCTGAGCCCACTCGATCTGATTGGTGTAATCATCGTAGCTGATAAGGCTGATTGAATCTCTTACAGCTGAGCCTTTGAAAACAGGACCAATCTGAATTCTTGTCTTAACGTCCTCTGAAGGATTGCCGTTTAAATCAAAAGAGAAATAACCTGAACGAAGTTTGTTCTTAACTTCGGTTACCTTTCCTGAACCTTTGACGATAAAGGACAGTTCACCTTTATCACCCATTGAGTAATATCCGTATTTAGAGGCAACAGAATTAAAGTCACCGTCTGCTTCCTTGATCAGAGTTGTTAAATCAACAGCATTCTTCTCAAAATAATCCTTTGATTTTTCTGCCCAGAAATTCTTTGCCACGGTTGTTGGGTCGAATGCTACCTCACCGGTTAATGTTGCTTCCTGACCTTCCTTAACAACAGTAGCAGAAAGGCCTGCATATGCTAGAAAAGCGACTGCCAGACCTGCAATTATTACGCGAGCTTTTGACATGATGTTCTCCTGTTTGAGGCGAAAAAACCCCTATGAGTGCAAAAAGCACCCTGCTCTTAACTAGTTATTCTTATTTAAATGCGCCACAGAAGTGTGGCGCAAACATTGAGGTTTACTTAGCTAATGTAAAGTCGTTTAACTTCTTAGCATTGTCTTTGGTTATGATGATGCAGTCGATTAACTGCTTCTCTGGCTGGCCAGTTGTACCAGTCTTCAGGTACTGGTCTGCCTGCTTAACAGCCATCTCAGCAATTAAAGCAGCAGGCTGCATTGCAGTAGCAGTCATGTTGCCAGCTAAGATCTCGTCACGAGCATCGTTAGAACCGTCAACACCGATGATCTTCAGGGTCTTGCCTGCAGCCTTGATAGCAGCAGCTGCACCAACAGCCATGTTGTCGTTGCCAGAAATAACACCCTTTAGATTTGGATATGACTGAAGAATGGTCTCCATCTTTGAGTAAGCTAGGTTCTGATCCCAGTTTGCAGTCTGAACTGCTACCATCTTCATATCTGGATACTGGTCAATAACCTCGTGGAATGCAGTTGAACGTGTCTTTGCATTGGTATCTGAGTCAATACCGAATAGCTCTGCATACTCACCTTCTTCTTCCATTGCCTCTACGAATACTTCAGCAGCACCCTTTGCACCCTGATAGTTGTTAGCAACGATCTGAGTGATAGCAATGCCCTGCTCGTTGATTTCACGGTCAAACAGGAAGGTTGGAATATTGTTGTCGTAAGCACGCTTTACAGCTGCTACAGTAGCATCAGCACCTGCATTATCACAGATAATAGCTGCAGCCTTATCAGAAATTGCAGTCTCAAATAGCTCTGACTGTTTTACAGGGCTATCATCGTGTGAAACCATCTTTACGGTGT
This sequence comes from Succinivibrio dextrinosolvens DSM 3072, assembly GCF_900167015.1. GTDB lineage: Bacteria > Pseudomonadota > Gammaproteobacteria > Enterobacterales > Succinivibrionaceae > Succinivibrio > Succinivibrio dextrinosolvens. Next base: position 29,439 of record NZ_FUXX01000002.1, on the reverse strand, counting down.
AACCTAATTCTTTTGCAGTCTTAGAAGCAACCTCAGCCTCAGTCTTGAAGAAAGGATTTGAGTGAGATGGGGTGATGATATACATGATGTTTGAACCACCACCAGTTAGGCGCTTTGCCTCTGCAGCCTGAACTGATGCTGCCATTGATGATGCAGCTAACACCATTGCAACTGATGCACAGAATTTTGTTATTTTCATTTAATGACTCCTACTATGTATGTTCTTTGATTAGCTGTTGCTTTTGTTAGGGATAGCAACAGAAGTTTCTTATTACCCCTAAATTATATTTAAACGCTTAAGCATCACTTATCACAAAAATCTCTTTTTTGTCATAATTCTATTTTCATTCTCCCTAAAATTGAGCAAGGGATCAAAAAATGCTCGATTTCAATCCAAAATTGTGACATTTATTCATTATTGAGAAAAATATTGATTAAATTCAATCAGAAGTGTTTACAGAGGAAGTTCACAAAGGACTTTTTTCTTTGAGTCGCACCAGCTGTGAAAGCTGATTTCAAGCGATTTGACACGCATTTTTCCGAAGGATACTGGAGTATTTACAAAAGAAAGAATTTTTGCAGGCTCAGAATATTTATCGCACAGGCGAGCAATTGTTACATGGGAGGAGAATGTTTCGTATCTTTCATCCAGAATAAGGTTACGAGCTCGTAGTTCATGTCGCAGTTTTTCCCTTAGTATCTGAAGCTGCGGCTCATAAAAACCGCGAACCATAACTGCATTATCACTTGCAGTAAGACCATCAAACTCAATCTCAAAAGGGGTAATGCTCTTTGCACATTCTCTTACAGCGTCAATATACTGCGATATATTCTCTGGAATCTGTCTGCCTGCCTCTCCCTTTAAGACATCAAGAACAGTTACATGAAAATCCTGCTGAGGATAAAAGTACATATCTGGCTCAATTCTCTTAAGACTTTCAATGCAGGCAGAAATTCTCTGTCCTACATCTTTTGTAAGTCTTATTAGAACAACAAGAGATCTGACGTTATTTTCAACAAAGTCAGTGAAATCTATTCTGCCGTTACCACCAGCAAGCAGAGTCTTATAGTTTTTCTGCAGTATCGAGTCATAGTGTTCTCTTAGAAAGTTTCTATCGTATTTAAATCCAGTCATAACAGACTCCTACAGTAACGAATCCCTGATAGCCTTTGAGTTCTTGTAGGCTGCGGGAGTCATTCCGGTTTCCTTTAGGAAAACACGTCCAAAATGACTTTGAGAGTTAAAGGATAGAATCATGGCAATTTCACTGATATTCCTGTCCGTTGTACGTAACAGCATCTTGGCAATTTCTATTTTGCGCTTTCTGAGGTAATCACCGATGCTCATGTTCTTTTCCTGCTTAAAAAGCTTGGACAGATAACTTGAACTTATCTTGAGCTTACTGCACATTTCCTGAAGATCAAACTTATCGTTAACATGATGATCGATATACTGACAGGCTCTATCTACATAAAGAGATGTACTTTTGGTCTTTTGGTCTGATAGAAATTTTGCAACCTTCTGAGTGCATCTTAATGCACAGGCATGAGCAAGTGCTGCGGCATCAGACTCGTATTTACAGTCCTCAACCTCCATGATAAAGCCATCTGAGATGGTATACATCTCCTCAACCGACAGCCCCACATCAATTGCAGCTCTGGTAGCTATGGTTATATCCACAATAGCAAGATTCTTGGCGGATCTAAGAGAATTTCTTGAAAGAGTTCCTCTCATACTTGAATAAATTGAGTTCAGAGCTCGTTTTAAACCTGCAACATCGCCAGTGCAGATTGCGTTTTTAATAGATTCTTCAAACAATCCTGGGTTATGGGTTCTGACATTCAGACTCTGACTCTGTTCTGAAAAAATTCGTGCAAACTGCTTGTTTGTATTCTCAATTATGTCATCACTTAAAACAGTTTCTTTCAGAAAATCACTAAGATAAATGTATTCACCTGTAATAGAACTGTGTATAAGCAGAAGAATGGATGCCAGTTTCTGAACTGAACACATGAAGGGAACAACATTTTCCGCATTGTGCTTTAATGCATAAAGCTTACAGAAATTCTGGTCAATCTCAGTAATGGAGATAGGTCCGATAATCAGAATCAGATCATCGGCACAGGCGACACCACCGTATACGACAGGTTTTTCGTCAGCAATAATAGTAAGTCTTGACTGCTTTACCTTCTGAACAACCCGGACACGAAATTCATAATCCGTCTTAAAGACATTCCATGAATCATGCTCTCCCTTATCGAACTTTTCATAGTAATGACTGTCACTTTTGAAGATATGAGTTGGAACAGGGAGAAGCTGTTTTAAAAGACTCAGTCCATAAGAAAGAGGCAGAATATTTGCCTCTCCCTTATTGTTAACGGAAGCCATAGGTCAGACTAGAAAGAAACGTTAGATTCCAGAATAACATTGCTGTATGGCTTGCACTCACCTGTTCTTACCACTGCAACACTCTTCTTGGTGCCTGCCTTGAACTCCTCATGAGGAACCATGACAACCTCGACACCGTTCTTCTGTGCCCATGAAGTGATTTTTTCATAAAATTCAGGATTCTGAGTCTTAGACTCTGAAGCAATGGTAACCTTCTGGAACTTGGCTTCTGCATCAATTACATTGAATACATCAAAAAAGCCAGGTACACCGTAGGTTACAGCAAGATCAATTCTCTGAACTCCAGGGGGAACTGGTAAACCGCAGTCTCCAACAGTCAGAGTGTCAAAATGACCAAGCTTTGAAATAACGTAAGATAATTCAGAATTTAAACAGCCAATCTTTTTCACTTTATATCCTTATAGTCTGTCTGTCAGGACTTCCTGATTTGATTTCTTAATAAACTCCATTACATCCTTTGCTCTTGGAATAGAAGGAGTTGCACCCTTAACCTGAACAGCAAGAGCAGATGCGGCAGTAGCGGCCTTGAGTGCCAGAGCACGATTCATATCTGTTGCAATATTGCAGATTAGGTAGCCTAGGAAGGTATCACCTGCTGCAGTTGTATCCACAGCGTTTACCTTGAATGCTCTGCATGAAATAGGCTCTGCACCTACTTCCTTTAGAATAGAACCTCTTGATCCTAAAGTCAGAACAAATGAGGTCTTAGGGAACTTGGAACACAGCTTATCTAAAAGCTCATATGGGTCGGAGTCCTCAGAAACTCCTGCCATAGCAGCGCCTTCAATTTCATTTACAATCAGATAGGCACACTTCTCTAAAGGCAGCTTTAACAGTTCATCTGTAAAAGGAGATACGTTGAAGCAGACCTTCAGTCCCTTTGCAGAGGCCTTCTCAATCATGTATCTGATATTGCTGGTTTCGTTCTGAAGAACCATGAAATCTCCAGCGTCAAATTTTGCCAGAGTTGCATCAATATCGGCTTCCGTGATTGTCTGATTAGCACCGCCATAAAGAATGATACAGTTCTGTCCTTTTGAATCAACCTGAATAATGGTATGTCCTGAAGGGCAGTCTCTCAGAGCAATGTTTGAGAAATCGATTTTATCTTCGGATAAAACCTGAGTAAGGATCTTAGAATCATCCTTACCTACTGCACCGGCATGATAAACATCGCCACCAGCACGTGATAAAGCAACTGACTGATTTAATCCCTTTCCACCGGCAAAGATGTTTCTGCTTGTTGATGATAGGGTTTCACCTGCTTTAACAAAGTGAGGCACATCATAAACATAATCGATATTTAATGAGCCGTAATTTAAAATTTTAGCCATTTCCGTCACCTTAATTATTTTTCTGGAGGTTTATCCGTTGCTTATTATTCTAACGGCTGATGCTCATTCTATCCGTTATCATACTCTCATCTCTGAACAAATTGATTGAATCCGGTCATCTGTTGTGAGCGATAACACAAGAAAAGTCTGCTATTTTTTTCAAAAATCCGATTATCCTTCTCAATAATCGAAAATTAACTTGAATATCAAGTATAATACTCAAACTTAAATAATTATAAAAATATCATAATCACAGTAAAGCTATATGTTTCATGCTTAGTGCATTAGTTACTGTTTTTTTTACGTTATCCGGTTTTAACAGGACAGTATATTTCTGATTACTGTCGTTACCACTCATAAAAAATGAGGTTTAGAATGAGCTTTAAAAACCTTTTGGAAAACTTCGGTGAAACACCAATTGATCGTGTTGAGGCAGCAATCAGCGCTCTAAAGCGTGGCCGCGGTGTTTTGGTTGTAGATAACGAGGACAGAGAAAACGAAGGCGATCTTATCTACGCAGCAGAAACCGTAACCGATGCTCAGATGGCATTCATGATTCGTGAATGTTCAGGTATCGTATGTGTCTGCATCGAGGAAGAGCAGGCAAAGAGAATGAATCTGCCAATGATGGTAAAGAACAACACCTCTGTATACGGTACAGCTTTCACCATTTCAGTTGATGCTGCTCATGGTGTTACTACAGGTGTTAGTGCTCCTGACCGTGTAAAAGCAATCAAGGCAGTTATCAATCCAGAAGGAAAGCCAGAGGATCTTGCAAGCCCAGGTCACATGTTCCCTCTAGTTGCAAAGAAGGGCGGTGTACTTGAGCGTGATGGTCACACTGAAGCTTCAGTAGATTTAGCAAGACTTGCAGGCTTAGCTCCAGCGGGTATCCTTTGTGAGCTATGCGCTCCTGATGGACTGATGGCTAAGCTTCCTAGAGTAACCCAGTTTGCTTTAGAGCATGATCTGACCTGTCTATCAATTGAAGATCTGATTGCCTACCGTAAAGCAAAGAACATTTAATATAAAGAGGCGTCGACATTCAGTCTGACGCCCTTTTTGTATGTGGGAGTGGCAGATATGAGAGCTACAGATAATCTCAAACTTGGTTGCACCTGCTATGGAAATCCAGACGCACAGCCTATTGCTGTCACTCCCGGATGGGCTACTGATTCAAATTTTCTCTTACCTTTCAAAGAATTATTCAAAGATTACTATCTAATTCTTATAGATATGCCTGGCTATGGCAAATCAAAGTCTCTGGCTAAATTCGCAACAGATCTCAGACACGGAGCAAATCTTCTTTTAAATACTGTTCCGGATAATACCATCATGATTTCATGGTCACTTAGTACTCTTGCAGCAGCCAGAGCATGTGCCACTGATGACTCCGGAAAGATTAAGAAGCTAATAACTGTATGCGGAACGCCAAGATTCCCCGCTGATCCATACTGGCCGGGATTTGACTACAAATATGTTCTCAAGTGTCTTAATCTGTTTGATGAAGGAAAGAATGTCAGAAATATCAAACTGTTCTTTAAGCTTCAGACTCAGAGTCATCTTCTGAGCAAAGAACAGAGTCAGTTCCTTATGGACTGCTATGAGCAGATGGGAGATATAGACACGGAAGTGCTCAAGAGCGGTCTTATGAACATGGCTCATACAGATTACAGGGAAGCAATGCTGACACTGAAAATACCTTGCCTTCACATCTTTGGAGGAAAAGATAGACTTGTCAAACCAGAACTGTCCAAAAAACTTAATATTCCTCCTTATCACAGATGCTGTGTCCTTGAGAATTCTGCCCATACACCGTTTCTTACAGAACCGGATCTGTTAGGCAGAACAATTCGCAATTTCATAGAAAAAAACTAATTAACTGAATATCTTATTTTTTTTCTTCTAAATTTCTGGTTAAAAAAATCCGATAACATATGTAAGCGGGTAATTTAATTAATTTTTGGAAGAAAAATGGACGTAGCAACCAGTACCATCTCAAATCTTGGAATAGCAAATATTCCACATGCGGCTCAGGAAGCCCGCAGAGATAGTATTGCCCGTGAATCCATTCCTCAGATTAATCACATCGCAAAAAGTTTGAATACCCAGGCTAATACTCAGGGAAATGCCCAGCTTGCTCCTGCCAATGCAAATCTGTATGTTCAGGCTGAAACCATAATCAAAACCGGTCAGGAAAAGAAAGGTATCAGCAAAAAACAGAGTAAAGGTAAAGTTCAGAAGGAAGCACAGAGCGGTAATACTGCGACAACAGAAAAAGCTGCATCATCAACATCAACCTTATCAGGAAATACTCTAAATCAGAATGTATCTGAAGCATCAGGTATTAAGGCTGCATTAGGCGGTTCATTCGGAAGTACCGGTGCGTCCTACTCCAAGGAAGCAGATACAAAGAGAGAAAAGGGCGAAGGATTCTCATCCAAGGTGATTGCTGATACCTATAACAGTATCATTCCAGATAATTCAAAAGGTCAGCAGCTGGATATAGAAGGTTAATACTAGAAGATTTCATAAGAGTTGTGGTTCGAATTGGTCGAACCACTTTTTTTTGAGATTCTTAGTGAACCAGAGTCTTAAGATATTCCTGCTCGATTTTCTTCTGATCTTCTTCAGAGATTTCTTCAATCTGAACATCTTCATTGTCATCTGATGCCAGAGAATTCTCAACGATCGGCATATCTTCAAACCAGTCTGGCTTGGTATAGGAAATCTTATTTACAAACCAGGTCTTCTTACCAAGAGGAGTCTGAACTACTGCCTCATCATCTACGCTTTTGCCAAGAAGAGCCTTAGCCATAGGAGCATCAACAGAGATACAGTTGGAGCGACCAAAGATTTCGTCTGAGCCTACAATATGTATCTGCATAAGGGTATCGCCCTCTTCAGATTCAATTTCCACATAGGCACCAAAGAAAACTCTGCCTTCCTGCTGCTTATTGTACTCAATAACCTGCAGATCATTCAGACAGTGACGCAGATAGCGGATTCTTCTGTCAATCTGACCTAAAAGTCTCTTGTTGTAATGATAGTCAGCATTTTCAGAACGATCACCTAAGCTTGCAGCCCAGCTAACCTTCTGAGTAATTTCAGGACGCTTTACTTCCCAAAGATAATCTAATTCCTTGTGAAGCTGTTCAAAACCTTCTCTAGTAATAAATGGCTTGCCCATATTGAACCTCAAAAAAAAGACCCGGCGCATTTACCGGGTCGTCTTTCAGTTTAAAACCAAAAGTTAAATTATAGCTGTGGACCAGCCTTTACTAACTCTGGGTTTAACTTAGCAAACTTGCCGAAGTTCTTGATGAAACGCTCAGCTAAGTCCTTAGCCTTAACATCCCAATCAGCAGCATTTGCATAGGTATCACGTGGATCTAAGATCTTAGGATCAACACCTGGTAAAGCTGTTGGAACCTTGAATGAGAACATTGGGATGGTCTTGGTCTCAGCCTTATCGATTGAACCGTCTAGGATTGCATCGATAATACCACGGGTATCCTTAATTGAGATACGCTTGCCGGTACCGTTCCAGCCAGTATTTACTAAGTAAGCCTTAGCGCCTGACTTCTTCATACGCTCAACAAGAACTTCTGCGTACTTGGTTGGAGGTAATGATAGGAATGCAGCACCGAAGCATGATGAGAAGGTTGGGGTTGGCTCAGTAATACCACGCTCGGTACCTGCTAACTTAGCAGTGAAGCCTGATAGGAAGTAGTACTGGGTCTGGCCTTCGTCTAGGATTGATACTGGAGGTAATACACCGAATGCGTCAGCTGATAAGAAGATTACGCGCTTAGCAGCAGGGCCCTTTGAAATTGGCTTAACGATGTTGGTGATGTGGTTGATTGGGTAAGAAACACGAGTGTTCTCGGTTACTGACTTGTCAGCGAAGTCAATCTTACCGTTAGCATCAACAGTTACGTTCTCTAATAGAGCGTTACGCTTGATTGCGTTCCAGATGTCTGGCTCGTTTTCCTTAGATAAGTTGATAACCTTAGCATAGCAACCACCTTCGAAGTTGAATACGCCATCATCATCCCAACCGTGCTCGTCGTCACCGATTAGTAGACGCTTTGGATCGGTTGATAGAGTGGTCTTACCAGTGCCTGATAGACCGAAGAAAATAGCGGTATTTTCGTGGTTCATGTCAGTGTTTGCTGAGCAGTGCATTGCAGCAATACCCTTTAGAGGTAGGTAGTAGTTCATCATTGAGAACATACCCTTCTTCATCTCACCACCGTACCAGGTGTTAAGAATTAACTGCATACGCTCTGTTAGGTTGAATACAACAGCAGTCTCTGAATTTAGACCTAGCTCCTTGTAGTTCTCAACCTTAGCCTTTGAAGCGTTTAGAACAACGAAGTCTGGCTTGAAGTTCTTTAACTCTTCTGCGGTTGGACGGATGAACATGTTGGTTACGAAGTGAGCCTGCCATGCAACCTCAACAACGAAACGGATTGCCATACGGGTGTTAGCATTAGCACCGCAGAAACCGTCAACAACGTATAGTTTCTTGTTTGATAGCTCTTTACCAGCTAGAGCCTTTAAAGCATTCCATGACTCAGTTGATAGTGGCTTGTTGTCGTTCTTGAACTCATCAGTGGTCCACCAGAAGTTAGCCTCTGATGAAGCATCCTTAACGATGAACTTGTCTTTTGGTGAACGACCAGTGTAAACGCCAGTCATAACGTTAACAGCGTTTAACTCTGTATCCTGACCCTTATCAAAACCAGTTAAACCAGCTTTGGTTTCTTCAGCATATAGGGTTTCGTATGAAGGGTTGTGTACGATTTCGGTAGCAGAACTGATACCGTATTTAGCTAAATTAAGCTCGTCGAATAAGCTCATTTTTTTCTCCAAGTGTTATCTGAGAATAACTCAGGTTTTTGATAGGTTACAAATACGATTTTAGCAGTAAAAAGAAAACTTGTGCATATTTTTTATTAATTATTCGATCATTAATTATCATTTTTGAAAAAAATTTTATTTTTCAATACTGAAAAACATTGTCATAACCTCTATCTATGTTAAATGATATAATGCACAGGTTCGCTGATTCTATGTGGCATAAATGCCCTTAAGGCATTGGCTGAACCTACCACGCCACAAGGTGGTTGCGCTTCTTTATAAAGGTTAATAAAGAAGGTAAAAGACTTTGTATTAATACAAAATACAGCATTGCGCCAATTGATCACTTTTGGCCATTTTTTTAGCTTATTTTTTTTATTTATAGGTTTTTATGAGCAAAATCAGCGTTAGTGAGAAAGCACAGGAATACTTTCTGAACATTATCAGCAAGCAGAAAATGGAAGGCCTTGCAATTCGTCTTACTGCAACTAATGTAGGAACCCCTGGTGTTCAGTGCGGTATTCTGTACTGCCCAAAAGAGTACATCACCTCTAATGATGAACACTTCCAGATGAAAGGTTTTGAAATTGTTATTGACAGTTCTGTTTCAGAATACCTGGACGGTTCTGTTATCGATTTAACCAAAAACGAGGAAGATGGTGAAGATCTTCTGACCTTCCATGCTCCTAACCTAAACAAGCAGGATCTACCTCCTGATGCAACTCTGTTTGATAGACTGAAGAGATTTATCGATGTTACCGTAAGTCCATCACTGGCATCTCACGGAGGCGCAGTATCTCTTGTTGATGTTACCGAAGACGGTATTGTTAAGGTAAAGTTTACCGGTGGCTGTCTAGGATGCTCAATGGTAGGCATTACCCTGAAGGAAGGCATTCAGACCCAGCTGAATCAGGCTTTCCCAGGTCAGATTAAGGATGTTGTTGACGTAACCGAACACGAGGTTACCGACGAGACTTTCGGTTAAATACAGGTTCTATCTTCAAATAACGATTTGAAGTTTTTAACTTTTTTATCAAAGCGGCTAGATGCCGCTTTTTTGTTTATATTAAATGCTAAGTTAAATCTAATCTCGATCACGTATTCTTTGAACGACTTTTAAAAGCCATTTATAAGAGAGTTATTTAAGATTAAAGATAGGAGATTTTTTTGTGAGCTCAATCATATCTTTACCTTTGGTTTATTTTGTATTAGGATCTGCGTCCAACGCACTGTTCCTGTTTGGTCTAACAAACGAGAACTCACGCAACAATATTTTTAAAATGATTTTTGCAGTGATAGGAATTGCCTTCTATATATGGGCAGTTAAAAACTAGGGAAGTTAATGACAAAATATAACGTCGTAAAAATTCTGAAGGGTGAAATAATGTACCTTGGAAATGGTGATGACTGGATGAGCTCACCTGCAGGTGCAAAGGAATTCTGTGAGGAGACTGCACAGAAAATCGCGTTTAACTACAACCGTCATTTCTGTGATTTAGGCGGTGAACATTATAACTACATTCGAGTTAAGGCATCTTAACTCATTCTCTTAATGAAGCTATCTGACGATAGCTTTATTCAATACTATTCCACTATTTATTAAGACAATTCAGACAGTTGCTTACCAGGAAAAATAATCTGGATTTAATAGTTTCAGAGAAAAGAAAATAAGGTGTGCAGACATAAATAATGCCTCTGATGAGGCATTAATTATTCTGATTTTAGAGAACGTCCAAGTAAAGACATGGCTGCATCCAGTCCTGATTTGCCATTGTATATGATTTCATATACCTCATGACAGATTGGCATCTGAACACCAGTCTTATCACACAGATTGCGAACAACCTTACTCATTGTATAGCCTTCGACAACCTGACCAATCTTATCTAGTGCAGCCTGACAGCTTAACCCCTGACCTAAGAAGAAGCCGAATCTTCTGTTTCTGGACTGGTTATCAGTACAGGTTAGAATAAGATCACCCAAACCAGACAATCCCATAAAAGATTTCTCGGTTGCCCCATAGGCAAGACCAAGTCTTGTCATCTCGGCAAGACCTCTTGATATCAGAGCTGTTCTGGCATTGGCACCAAAACCAAGTCCATCTGAAAGACCAGCGCCAATAGCAATAACGTTCTTGATAGCACCGCCAAGCTGCATTCCCAGAAGATCAGAATTCTCATAGATTCTGAATGTCTTGGTATGCATAAGCTCAATAAAATCTTTTATAAAATCACTGTTGGTACCGGCAACTGCAATTGCGGTTGGTAAACCTTTTGCAAGTTCAACAGCAAAGGTTGGACCTGAAAGAGCAGCCATAGGAACATCTGATCCCAGAACATCAGTAGCAACCTCGCTTAAAAGCTTACCAGTGTTCAGATCCATTCCCTTTGTAGCCCAGGCAATTCTGTGATTTGGAGTAATATACTGTTTTATCTTGGTTAACACATCAGCAAATGTATGAGATGGAACAACCACAAGTATATCTCTGCAGTTTGACATAACCTCTTCTAATGATGAGGTAACGGTCAGCGTTTCTTCAAATCTGATGCCAGGAAGATATTTAGAATTTTCTCTTGAGGTCTGAAGAAGTTTTGCGGTCTCAGGGTTTCTGCACCACAGCATCACAGGCAGTCCCTTTGATGCTGTAGACTGTGCAAGTGCGGTTCCATAGGAACCTGCACCTATAACACCTAAAACGCTTTTAAAACTACCCATAGTTAAGCTTGAGGAGCCTGTTCTGAATCAGCACCATTAGCTACGTCTGACTTTGCAGCAGCTTCCTGCTGACGTGAACGGTACATAGCCTCAAAGTTAATTGGACGTAGAGTTAGTGGAGGGAAGGTTGCCTTGTTTACCAGTGTAGAAATATGCTCACGAGCATATGGGAACAGGATATTTGGAGCAACACCGCTTAGAAGATAATCTAAGGTAGCCTCGTCAACATTCTTGATCAGGAATAAACCTGCCTGATGAACTTCACAGATAAAAGCAACATCTTCACCAATCTTGCAGGTAGCTGTTACTCTTAAATCAACCTCGTAGGTTTCGTCATTCAGTTTAAGAGGCTTAGCTTCAAAATCAATCTTAATCTCTGGCTTCCACTCTTTTGAGAAGATCTGAGGAATATTAGGAGTCTCTAAAGAGCAGTCCTTTGAATATAGACGCAGAATATCAAAAGCTGGCTGATTCTGCTGTGAAGTAGCGTTATCTGACATTTTTATTTCCTTATGAATTAGTTATTAGTTTTTAGTTGATAATGGAAGGTTGTCCATTGCCCACTGAGCAATACCACCCTCTAATGAATAAACCTTGGTATATCCCTGCTTCTTTAATGAAACAGCTGCATTGAAACAGTCTGAATCCATCTTGTCTTTTCCAACAAGAATTACAGGCTTGTCCTTATAGCTTTCAATACGGTTTAATTTACCCTGTTTGATGTCAACAAGCACAATGTTAACTGCGCCTGCGATGTGACCTTTTGTAAACAGACTTGCAGGTCTTACATCAACATAAACACCGTTCTCATGATTAATCATCGCAGTTGCAACATTTGAATTTAACTTCTTGATGTTTGCAAGCATGATGCGAACCTGAGTATAGATTAATCCTGCCAAAACAGCGATAAATACAAAAACCATCAAGGTGTGACGCTCGGCGAAAGCTAAAAGTTCCTGAAAATCAACAGATGAGAAAAAATCTCCCACAACAACACCTCTTTTTTTGGTTAATAAAAAAATTTAATTCCCGATTTTACCATATTTAAACGGACGCAAAAAACACCTTAATCACATTTAGAACCGCTGACAATCAGGTCGTTTACTCTTTTAAACACATTTGTTTTTTTATTATGCGAAAAAACATCTATGCATCATATTAATTACATAATTTAACTTACTAATTATTAAGACTTTTCTTTAATTTTTGCGCTTAATTTTCAATTAATGAGAATATTTATATAAAAGACGTTAAAAATTCACTAAAACACGCTAAAATAGCATAAGTTTTATAACCTGTCGTGTTTGGCTGTTCCAGCAGAACATGATTATTTTTAAAAAGAGAAGTAAAGTATGGCAAACAAGAAACCACTTGCCCTGATTATCATGGATGGTTGGGGAGATAATCCAGTTAAAGAGTTTAACGCAGTTGAAGCAGGTAAGACTCCAGTTCTAGACAGCCTGGTTGCTAACTATGCAAATACTGACATTCAGGCTTCAGGTATCGATGTAGGTCTACCTGACGGTCAGATGGGTAACTCTGAAGTTGGTCATACCAACATCGGTGCAGGTCGTATCGTTTATCAGGAATTAACCAGAATCGGTAAGGCTATTGCTGATGGTGATTTTTTTGAGAACAAGACACTTTGCGAAGCAGTTGATGCAGCAGTTAAGGCTGACAAAGCTGTTCACATCATGGGTCTGATGTCACCAGGTGGTGTTCACTCTCATCAGGACCACATTGTTGCTATGATCAAGTTAGCAGCAAAGCGTGGCGCCAAGAAGATCTACTTCCACGCATTCACTGACGGACGTGACGTTGCTCCACGTTCAGCTTTAGAGTACGTAAAGGTTATCGAGAATACATTCAAGGAAGTTGGTGTAGGTAAGGTTGCAACAATCGTTGGCCGTTACTATGCAATGGATAGAGACAACCGCTGGGATCGTGTACAGCAGGCATATGATCTGCTAACCCAGGGCAAGAGCGAGTTCGGTGCTTTCGATTCAGCTGAAGCTGCAATTCAGGCTGCTTATGATCGTGACGAGAACGATGAGTTCATCAAAGCATCAGTAATCGGCGACAAGGCTCCTCTAACCGACGGCGATTCACTGATTTTCATGAACTTCCGTGCAGACCGCGCTCGTCAGATTACCCGTTCATTTGTTAACGCTGACTTCGACGGTTTCAAGCGTGAAGTTACTCCTAAACTGGCAAGCTTCGTAATGCTTACCCAGTACGCAGCAGACATCAAGACTGCATGTGCATTCCCACCAGCAGATTTAACCAACACCTTAGGCGAGTGGCTATCTAAGAAGGGTATGACTCAGCTACGTATTTCTGAGACTGAGAAGTATGCACACGTAACCTTCTTCTTCAATGGTGGTGTTGAGACTGTATTCCCAGGCGAAGACAGAATTCTGATCCAGAGCCCTAAGGTTGCTACTTATGACTTACAGCCAGAGATGAGCTCAAAGGAACTAACCGACAAGCTATGTGCAGCTATCGAGTCTGGCAAGTACGACATGATCATCTGTAACTACCCTAACGGTGATATGGTTGGTCACACTGGCGTATTCGAGGCTGCTGTTAAGGCAGTTGAGGCTGTTGACAGCTGCATCGGTCGTGTTATCGAGTCATTAAAGAAGGTTGGCGGTGAGTGCTTAATCACTGCAGACCACGGTAACTGTGAGAGAATGAAAGATCTTGAGAAGAACATTCCTTACACAGCTCATACCAATCTGCCAGTTCCATTCATTTACTACGGCAGAAAGGCAACCATGCGTAAGGACGGCAGACTATCTGACATCGCACCTACCATGCTATATCTGAAGGGAATGGAAATTCCAGCAGAGATGACCGGTAAGTCAATCGTTAAACTAGAAGAAGAATAATCCAAGGTTATTCTGAGAATTATGGGCTTGTGCCCTAACCCTAGTAAGCTGTACTTACTGGGGTTTTATTTATCCTGAATAAATTTCCTTACTATCAGGCTAGAAAGTGTATCTGGCACCAACAGAAAAAACACTCCTGTCGCTCCTCTTTGAGTAATTCGTTGCGCCAAAAGCAGACTCGTGATCAGAGCCAGCATTGAATCCGGCCTCAGACCAGATACTGAAATTTGGATTAAGCTTGTACTTTACAAGCAGAGGTATTCTCCTAATAGTATTGGTTTCTGCATTCTCATCTTCAAACCTTACACTTTCAAATCCAGTAAGGACAGATATACCGCTATTAAAGGCATAACCGCAGGATATCTCAAAGCCTTTAATCTTCAGATAGTCACCAGCTTTAAAGTTAATCCTGCTGTATTCGAATAAAGCAGCAGTGTAAAAGCCTGAGTTTAAATTACCCCAGGATAAGCCTAATGCCAAATGTTTAAAGTTTGTGAAAGCTCTTTTATGAATATCACTGCCGGTCTGCCCTTTAAGATAACTGTACCCTGAACGCACTGACAGAGGAACGGCCCCGACATCATCAAAGGTATAACCTAAAGCGGTACTGAAGCCAGAGTCTATATCCCAGCTGTCTTTATACCTGCCGCCCAGATTATGAAACTTGTTCTTTAGAACAGCTACATGTTCCTGCGCTGTCTGTATTCCTAACTGACCATGGAAACCATAGTTGTCATAGGTATACATAATCTGTCCTGGTCTGCGAGAATGATTGAAGTGCCCCTGTACAGTACCTGAAGCCTGTTCATAATTATCTGTTACGCTTTCAGCATAATATGAAGCATCTCTGAATTTTCCGGCAGACAGGACTCCGACCCCGTTAAAATCTGCCCCGACATACTGCTCACGCGCTTTTGGGCCAGAACTATTGTCTCTACTGTTCATATCCCACTGAGCAAAGGCAAAAGCAGATATCCATTTGTTAACTCGGACTTTTCCTCTTAAACCAAAGCGGGATGAATTATGTAAGGATGAGTCATGATCACCAGCCAAATTGTAGTTGTTGCTATAGAATACAGACTGAACACGGCCATTGATACCTAGAGAAGCTCCATGACTGTTATAGACAGTTGCAGCCTCTACAGATAAACAGACAGTGCCAGTAATCAAGGCCAATAGGGAGTGTTTTAGAACAGTCCTTCCCATAATAATCTGCTCCACCGAAATGTATAAGCTGATTATCACTTACAGTTACCCAAAATATAGTTGGCAGATCCTTGTCTGTAAAGGAAAGAGAAACAACAGATGGCTTTCCTTTTTACAGGAAAACCATAAGAATAAATAGCTAGAAAAGGTTCTTCTTTTTAAGGTCGTAAAAGCCCCAGAGAATACCAATCACAACACCGCAAAGGTGACACAGATTAGCAATTCCGCTGAAAAGGAAACCTAAAAGAATAAAGACGATACTTACGGTTAAGAGTCCTCTTGGGATCATGAAAGATTCAGGGAGATCCTCTCTTTTAGACAGTACGCCACAGTATCCTATAATTCCGTAAACAACTCCTGACAGTCCACCAAAATATCCATAATTATCAGTCATAAAACAGTACTGAAGGACATTTGAAAGCAGGGCAATACTGATTATCAGAGAGAAAAGTTTGCTCTTACCAAAAGTTTTCTCTATCGGACGTCCTAACGCCTCAAACATCACCAGATTAAAGGCAATGTGCATAAAGCCAAAATGAACGAAGGCTGGAGTCAAAAGACGGTAATAATCAGTAATAGAACTGAATACTTCCTGTCTGGACAGAGCAAAGGTCTGAATTACCCAGTCCTCGTTAAACAGAGAAACTGCGTACAGAGCAATACAGATAAGCTCAACTATGGTAGTCAGAGAGGTAATGTCAAAAGACATTGGAAGGTACAGAGAAGATTTAATCTCCTTTACATTTCTGACAGTTTTACCCTTCTCCCATGAGGCTTTGGTAAATGAACTGTCAAAAGGAGAGCCAGCGAATCTTAAAACCTCTCTCTTAGCCCTGGCCATATCAAGTTCGTTGGTTACAAACACACCATAATGACCAGAGTAGCTTTCCTTGAGTTTAGCTTTGATACCAATGGAATTTAAATGGTCTACAAAGCCTAAAGCCTTCTCCCTTGGAAGAAGGCAGACTTCATAGGTAAAATCGTCAACTATTTCGAATTCAGCCATTTCAGGTACTCAGCTACACCCTGGGCAACAGTCTTGAACTCAATATCACAGCCAGCATTACGCAACTTGGTTAAATCAGCCTGAGTAAAGCTCTGATAGTGTCCCTTCAGATGCTCTGGGAAAGGAATGAATTCAACTTCACCGTGACCATGGTGCTTGATAACAGCCTTGGCAATATTCAGGAAAGGCTCAGCTCTGCCGGTACCGCAGTTATAGATTCCTGATGGACCTTTGTGCTCAAAGAACCACAGATTAACTTCAGCTACGTCACCAACATAAACGAAATCACGTAACTGACCGCCATTCTCATAACCGTCAATACCTTCAAACAGCTTTGGATTCTCACCAGCAAGCATCTGATTGTTCAGATGGAAGGCTACAGATGCCATTGAACCCTTGTGGCTTTCACGTGGACCGTATACGTTGAAGTAACGAAGACCAACAACCTGTGAGTTAATCTTTGGAAGTCTTGCTCTTACATATTCATCAAACAGGAACTTAGAATAGCCGTATACATTCAGAGGACCTTCATTGCTTCTGTCCTCAACAAAGACATTTCCGTCACCGTATGTTGATGCAGATGATGCAAAGAAGAAAGGAATTCTATGAGCAGTTGCAAACTCAAACAGGTTTACAGTGTACTCATAGTTATTCTTCATTATGTACTTGCCGTTCCACTCAGTGGTAGCAGAACATGCACCTTCATGGAAGATAGCCTGAATGTTCTTGCATCCGTATTTGGAATCAAATGCCTTCTCATCTAAAACCAACTTCATGAAGTCTTCTTTATCCATGTAGTCAGCAATATCAAGATCGGTAAGATTCATGAACTTATGGCCGTTTGTTAAGTTATCAACAACCAGAATATCCTTGATACCACGATCATTTAAATGTTTTACGATATTTGAGCCAATAAAGCCGCATCCACCAGTTACGATAATCATAATAATTCCTTAAAACTTAATAGATACAGACATTATAAAGCAACAAAGATAGAAAACACATTGTTCAATTTAATTAATAAAAGACAAACATAGCATGTACACACTGAAAAATCCTGATTTAAATGACAAACATAGGCTACAATAGAAAGGGAAGAGCGGAAACAGACTTTCTCTCCTTATACAATTTTTTTATTTTTGCCTGGACTTGCCCCAGCGTGAAAAAGGCCACCAGTTATAGGATATATATTGCTTAAGAAACATATAGTTAAGCAGTAAATAAAGCGAATTATGACTTTAAATACCCACAAAAAATATCTAATTATTTCACCTTCATGGCTTGGAGATCTGATTATGTCTCAGAGCCTATATAAAGTTCTAAAACAGCAGGATCCTGAGTGTACCATTGATATCTATGCTCCGGCCTACACTATGCCTATACTGGACAGAATGCCAGAGCTGTCAGACAAGTTTATAAATCCATTTGAACATGGAGCATTCAATCTCAAACAGAGATATGCTGAAGGTAAAAAGTTCCGTGATACTCACTACGATTCAGTTTTTATCCTTCCAAACTCGCTTAAGTCTGCCTTCGTAGGTTTCTTTGCCAAGATTCCTGACAGACGAGGATTTAAGGGAGAATCAAGATATATTCTTATCAACAACATGCGTTGCAACAAGCATGATTTTCCACTGATGGTTCAGCGTTATGTTGCACTAGCCTTTGATAAAAATACAGTAAAGACAGCAAAAGATTTACCTGCATTTGACTATCCTAAGCTGGAAACACGTGCCCTTGATGAGAAAAGAGCGGCAGAGCTTGGCCTTGATTTTTCAAAGAAGAACCTGATTTTAGGCTGCGGTGCCAACTACGGACCATCAAAGCTATGGCCTGTTGAATATTTTGCTGAAATATCAATGTGGTGGATCAGAAAAGGTGGCAGAGTAATCGGTATTGGCTCTAAAAAAGACATCCCTACTGTAGCTAAGATCTATGAGAATCTGTCAGAAGAGACTAAGCCATTCTTTACAGATATAGCAGGAAAAACCAACCTTACAGAGGCACTTGATATCGTTGGAAGCTCAACTGCTGCAGTATGTAACGACTCAGGTCTGATGCACACTGTTGCGGCTGCAGATATTCCACAGGTATGTATTTTCGGTTCAACTTCAACAAATTACACCCCTCCACTGTCTGACAAGGCTATTTGTGTGGAGTCAGATGAACCATGCCATCCTTGCTTTAAGAGAACATGTAAGTTTGAAACTTACGCCTGCCTGAAGAAGCTTACCCCTCAGATGGTGATAGATAAGCTCGAACAGCTGGTTTCAATTTAAAAACAAATAGATAATGCTTTTATTAAAACACTAAGATACTGCTTGTATGAAATTAACATCTAGATTTGCCCTTTATCTGTATAAATTTGTTACTCTGCTGATAGCACCTCTGGGAGCAGCATTTCTGGCATATAAAAAGCGAAGAGATCCCCCTTATGGCAGAAGAATTTTCGAACTGCTCGGTTATTACAGGGAAACAGAGAAAAGCTGTATCTGGTTTCATGGTGCTTCTGTTGGAGAGATTAACGCACTCAAGCCATTCATTGTCGAGTTCAGAAGAAATCATCCAAACGACAGAATTGTAATTACAACCATGACAACAACTGGTGCAAAGGCAGCATCTTCACTTGAAAACGTACTGGTTAAGTTTTCTCCTTTGGACAGTCCTCTGGCAGTGTCACGATTCTTTAAGCATTTTAATCCTGAGGCTCTGATTATTATCGATACTGAGCTCTGGCCAAACATGCTGGATACGGCTGCAAAAAGGAAATGTCCGGTTATGATTATCAATGCCAGAATGCAGGAAAAGAACTGTCAGAAATATCTTAAATTCCCAAATATCATAAGAGATCTTATCGGTTCAAAGCTAAGCAAGGTAATGTGTATCTCCTATGCAGACAAGGGCAGATTTGAAAAAATCGGCGTTCCTTCAGCAAATACAGTTGTTACAGGAAACATCAAATATGACCTAAAACCAAGAGAGAAAATGTTTGATGATTCCAAGAAGATTAAGCGTCAGATCTTAAGTAACAATGTGTTCGGTGCTATCAGTATCCATGATGGCGAGGAAGAAGCCATTGTTAATGCTTACATTGAAGCTAAAAAGAAACTACCTGATCTTAAGATGGTTTTTGTACCAAGACACCAGACTGTTACCGACAGTGTCTGCTCCTATCTTCAGGAAAAAAATATTTCCTTCTCACTTAAGAGCGAGCTTAAGAGTATTACCCTGTTCAAAGCAGACGTAATGGTCGGTGATACCATGGGAGAGATTGAAACCTACTTTGGGCTTTGCGATCTTGTCTTCATGGGAGGAAGCTTTGTTGATATCGGCGGACATAATCCTTTAGAGCCAGCCTATTTCAGCCTGCCTCTTCTAACAGGACCGATTTACAGAAACTTTGAGGAACAGTTCGAAAAGCTTTTAGACACAGGTGGATGTTTTGTTGCTGAGGATGAAGAGAAACTTGCAGCTTACATAGTTAAACTATTGAGCGACAAAGTTCTTCTTCAGAATACAGGTGTAATGGCCCTGGATGTACAGCAGCAGGGCAAAGGAGCATTGAACAGAACTATTGAACAGCTTGATCTGATGCTGTTCAAGAATTAAGAAGCGATGGATTTAAGCCACTCGATATATTCTCTGGCTCTCTGACCAATCACGTCGGCGGTTACAATCTCGGTATCATTGATGCCATAAGTAATGAAACTGCCGATATAATCAACACGACACATCTCAAAAGCATGCAGGATATTGCAAAGATAATCCTCAACCTTTCGATGATGTCTTCCTGATGCTGTATAAGCAGCCTCTTCACTTCCGCAGGAAATGCACATTCCTATCTTCTTGTTCTCAAGATGATAAGCCTCTTTAAAGGCCCAGTTTGAGGTTAATACCTTATCAAACCATTCTTTCATCTTTGGAGGGCAGTTAAACCAGTATAAAGGGAACTGAAGAACTATAGTGCCGTTATTCTCAAGAACACAGTGTTCCTTTGAGGCATCAATAAAGCCTGTAGGATAAACACTCTGAATATTATGGATAAGAATATCATCCGGATACTTTCGCATTTCATCACAAAATCTTCGGTTAACATTCGACTGACTGTAGTTTGGATGATCTACGATAACGACGGTTTTCTTGTCCATATAGTGCCCCATATTCGGAAAAAAGAATATACAACACCATATTACTGTACAAGTTTAATTTTTTAGAGCTTCTCTTTTTAAAAGTTCAAAGTCGCTCTCATTAAAATTCACTTTTTTTTCTGAATTTCTTGCTAATTCTTTTCTAAAGGAACGCAGAAGACGATTTATCATTTCTTCCTTATCGGAAGATGTCAGCTCTACAAGGAAGCACTTATCAAAATCTATGACACAGACGCTTCCGTCCTGACCTAAAAGAATATTGCGTATATTCAGGTCAGTATGCTTAATATTATTGTCAAAAAATCTTCTTATGGTCTGTCCTATCGAAATGAACTCCTCAGAGCTTAAATGTCTCTGGGCTATTACATAGGATAAATCGGTATACCCGTTCAGTCTTTCAATTACTATATCCTGAATAATACCAAACCCGCTTTTTATCTCTCTTGCAATTACAGGTTTTGGAACAGGAAGACTCATCTCGAGCATACTGTTTAAAAGAGTAAATTCATCATAGGCACGATGAGAATGAGGCTCAAAGAAAAAGAAGCAATCAGAGACAAGCTTTCCGAACAGACCGCCTCTTTTGTAATGTCTTAATACCAGATCTCTGCCGTCTTTCTTAAATAAAAGAGTCTGACCGCGTCCGCCTCTTGAAGTTACCCCTTCAGAACGTTCTATTGAGTCACGATCAAAAAAGCTCTCATAAAAAGAGAAGTCCTGATCAAAAGGTAGACTTTCATTGATAAAGAACCTTGTCTTTCCAAAATTTATGACTCTTATATTTTCCATCGACTTTTGTTCCAGAAATCACTGTAGTATGAATCTCAAAATACTATTTTCTTTGCAAGAATACAACTTTCGTTGTGGTTTCTCGATATATGCCTTGGAGAAAATGATGATACAATGAGGCAAAAGCGAGGAACAGCGTGACACATTCAGATAACAATTCAGTATGTATTCTAAGACTTACAGCCTTAGGTGACTGCATTAATGCGTTTGGCATCGTCAATGCCATTCATGAAGACTATCCAGAAGTTAAACTTAAATGGATTATCGACTCAAGATTTTCATCTCTTTTCGTAAGTGACGGAGAACCTATCGTTCCACTGGCTCCTGTTGAAATCAAGAAACAGGGGCTCTTAAAGTCTGTCATGGCTCTAAGAAAAGAAATGAAGAACGAAAGGTACGATGCGCTGCTTAACATGCAGACTTCAATAAAGGCCTCACTGCTGTCTACAGCTGTTAAAGCCATCAACAGATTCGGATATGACTCAGAAAGAAGCCGAGAGGGACAGAGTATTTTCATCAACCGCAGAATAGATAAGCCAGAATCTCCTCATGTTCTTTCAGGCTTTATCTCATTTGCAAGATCTTCCGGTTTTGAAGGTATACAGCCTAAATGGAACTATCATCTGACAGAGGATGAAATCACTACCGCTAAAGCTCTTATTCCTCAGGATAAGAAAATTCTGGTCATAGCCCCAGCATCCGCCAAGGCTGAAAAGAACTGGACAGCTGATGGCTACACTAAGATAGGGCAGTATGCCTTAGAAAAAGGGTTCCATGTGGTGATAGTAGGAGGCAAGGGCAGTCTTGAAACAGAGCTTTGCAACAGTATTGCAGATAAGCTTAAGGACAACTGTACCAACCTATGTGGAAAAACCTCTCTGAGAATTCTTGCCGCAGTAATATCTTTGGCCTCAGTTGTAATATCACCAGACAGTGCAAGCATGCATCTAGCGTCATCGCTTAATATTCCAGTTATCGGTCTGTTTGCAATTCACAATCCAGACAGAGTTGGAGCATGGAACTTTAGGAAGTATGAAGTCAGTGTATATGAACAGATGGCTGCAGCTGAACTTGGAGATAAAGTAGCAGGCTGGAGATACAGGGTTAAAAACAAGGATGCAATGAAATCCATTGATATCCATAAGGTGATTGAGTCATTTGACAGAATCTGCAGTGACTATTCGCTGAACTAGAGAATAGAATTTAACATAATATTAATAGGGCAGAACGCCATTTAATCACAATGAGAGATTAAGCTATGAGTAATTTGGCTGTATTTCCTGGAACTTTTGATCCTTTAACCAAGGGACATCTTGATATCATAAAACGCGCATCTTCTTTATTTGATAAGGTAATTGTTGCCGTAGCCAAGAGTCCTTCAAAGCATACCTTCCTAACCCTTGAAGAAAGGATCTGTTCTGCCAAGGAGGCCTTATCAGATATGAAGAATGTTGAAGTTGAAGGATTTAAAGGTTTACTTATTGATTATCTGAAAGAAAAGCAGTGCAATGTTCTGGTACGCGGACTTAGAAATGCAACTGACTACGATTATGAAGCCCAGCTTACTGGCATGTACAGAGCCTATATACCAGAGCTTGAAATTGTATTCCTTCAGACAGCATCGGAATTCTCATTCATTTCATCAACTCTGGTAAGAGAAATCTTCATCCATGGCGGAGATATAAGCAAGCTTGTACCAGAGCCTGTCTTCACTCTGATTTCTTCTCAGAAGAAATAGATTCTATTTCTGGCAGTGCGGGCAGTAGAAAGTTGAACGCTGTCCCTGCACTGTACTTACAATCTTGGTACCGCAGATTCTGCATGGTTCACCCTCATGACCATAAACATACAGGTTCTGTACAAAATACCCAAGCTTACCGTCGGCTCCAGAGAAATCTCTGATAGTTGTACCGCCTTTCTTAATTGATTCTTTTAAAAGTAATGGAATCTGTTCAACCAGTGAATCACACTGCTTCTGGGTTATCTTGTTAGATGGAGTAAGAGGACTGATTTTAGTCAGAAACAGTACTTCAGATGCATAGATATTACCGACACCAACAACAATAGAATTGTCCATCAGCGCTTGCTTGATGCTCTTTTTAAGTCTGTGAAGACGTGAATACAGATATTCAGATGTAAATTCCTCTGAAAAAGGCTCAGGACCTAAAGACTTTAAAGGTTCACACTGATAAGGATCCTGTGTTTTGTCAAAGTACAGAACCAGACCGAAGCGCCTGATATCGTTGTAGCGTATTGATACACCAGACTGAAGACTTATTTCAAAATGGTCATGTGTATCCATTGGAGTTTTCTGGTCAAGGACTCTGAGATGACCTGTCATACCAAGATGCAGTAACAGATAGCCATTAGTGGTTGTAATTAAAATATATTTGGCTCTTCTTTCTATTTTTAGAACTCTTGCCTTTTCCAGCTTTTTTAAATCAGGAGAAAAAGGTTTTCTTAAAGATTTATCATCAAAATAAATACTGGAAATGATGGCGTTTAAAAGAGGCTTTTCAATACCGCGTTTTGTAACTTCAACTTCTGGCAGTTCAGGCATAGGGCAGTACCAACTCAGGGATATTCGACCAAACAGGTAGAATTAAATACTATTAATAAAATATTTTATTAATAGTAATAATCCAAATGTAACGTTAACTATCAACTTGTAGTTAAATGAATTTCTTGGATTATAACAAAAACAGTTAACCTAGATATGAAAATGATTATCTAAAAGGGAGATTGAAATAAGAGAGGATTTGAATGGTGCTGGCAGTAGGTCTCGAACCCACGACCCCCTGTTTACAAAACAGGTGCTCTACCAACTGAGCTATGCCAGCATCACTACGGGGAGAGATTATACAGATATTTGAATATATTGACAACACCTAAATTAAATTAATTTTAATATGTTTAGTCAATTAAACAAATATCTGTATTTAAACATTTTTTTACTGATTCTGAACTTTTTTCTCCAGCTTTGACATAACAATAGGAGACATTACACCAAGTACACATAAAATAATCAGTATCCAGCATAATGGAGTTGAGAACAGAATTGATGGATCACCATCATTAAGCATCAGTGATCTGCGAAGACCGCGTTCACCAATAGGGCCAAGAATCAGACCTAATACAATTGCAGCAGGGTTTAAGTCGAACTTTCTTGCAAGATATCCAAGAATACCGAACAGGAACATGATGCAAACCTCAACCAGATTGTTGTGGATGGCATAAGAACCAACTACGCACAGCACAAAGATTGAAGGGATCAGAATTGCATCTGACAGTTTTGCAATCTGTGCAAAGCCTTTACAGCCTAAAAGACCAATAGCCAGCATCATGAACTGAATAATTACGAATCCAGCAAAGAAGGTATAGGTCATGTTTGCATATGTTGTAAACAGCTCTGGGCCAGGCTGCAGTCCGTGAATAATCAGTCCGCCCATTAAAACAGCAGTCACAGACTCACCAGGAATACCTAAAGTCAGAGTAGGAATCAGAGAACCGCCGGTAACAGCATTATTGGCAGCCTCAGAACCAGCAACACCGTCTATAGAACCATTTCCAAACTCTTCCTTGTGCTTTGAGAAGTTTCTTGCTTCGTTATATCCCATGAAGCTTGCAATTGAAGCTCCGGCACCAGGAAGAATACCGATGATATTTCCAATCAGCCATGAACGGACAATGGTTGGACTCAGACGTTTAATCTCTGCAAATGAAAGACCTAATCTGTCATTGAGCTTTGCAGATTCTGCTCTTTCCTTAATTCTCTTCTCTGCAAGGATCAGAATCTGGGACATTGAGAACAGACCAATAAGAGCACAGGTAGTATCAATTCCGTTGTATAGGGTACTCATACCGAACATGAATCTTTCAACACCTTCCATTGGATCCATACCGATGGTAGAAATTAAAAGACCAATCACACCTGACATCAGACCTTTGATCATTGATTTTGAAGCAACACCGGCAATGATAGTCAGACCGAACAGAGACAGCCAGAAGTATTCAGGACTCTTGAACTGCAACGCAAGTGTAGCCAGCAGAGGTGAGAAGAAATAAAGAGAAATACAGCTTAGAAGTCCACCGCAGAATGAAGCAAAGCAGGCTACGGTCAAAGCTTTTGCAGCCTTACCTCTGATTGTCAGCTGATAACCTTCAATTGCGGTTGCAGCTGAAGCTGGGGTTCCTGGTGTATGAATCAGAATTGCCGAAATGGAACCGCCAAAAATAGCACCGCAGTATATACTTCCAAGAACAATCAGACCTGTAGATGGTGACATACCGAAGGTTACAGGTAACAGCAGGGCAACACCCATAGCTGCAGAAAGACCAGGCAGACATCCTATTGAAACACCGATGGCTGTTGCCAGAACCATCAGCAGTATGTTTAGAGGAGAAAGAGCTAGGATAAAGCCTTCTCCCATGAGAGCTAATGTATCCATATTCTTTTACTCAAAAACTATCCCCACAGGAAGAGGAACCTTCAGGAACATGGTGAAAACAAAGTAAATCACCAGACCCAATACAAAAACAGTCAGTACTGAATTTTTCAGAGGAACTTTCAGGAATGACATGATCAGAATCAGGTAAGCAATGCTTGTGATGTAAAAACCGATGTAGTAAACACCTAAAATATAAATCACACATGCAGCTAATACTGTAAAGAACTGACTTTTCAGAAATCCTTCAAATACAGAATGCAGGTCATTTTCCATTCCAGTCTTCTTAAGCTTGATAAGATTCAGAACTAAAAACAGAGTATTTAAAATAAACAGTCCACTTATCAGACATAGTGGATAAGTCTGAGCCTCAGGAGGTAGCTCCTGCAAGAATATATAAAAAAACAGGCAGATAGCGTAAACAAAAACTACAACGCCTACATCAGATTTTTTCACAATATATTTCCTAAGTTAAATGCCGGATAGAATCCGGCATTATTTGTTTGTATCTGTTTACTTGTAAAGGTTGGTTACGACATCTTTACAGAAGGTTTCCTGTTCAGAAATCAGATTTCCAAATGCCTTGTCATCCATGAAGTCAAGTTCAAGTCCTGCCTTCTTGTGAGCTTCAATCACAGCAGGGTCCTCTGCGGTCTTCTTGAATGCGTCAACATAGAAATCAACTACTTCCTTTGGAGTGCCCTTAGGTACAACGATTCCACGTGCAGAGCCGTACCACTTGTTATAGTAACCGCACTCACCAAGTGTAGGAACATTAGGAAGAGCCTCTAATCTGTTCTCAGAGAATACACCTAGAACACGTAATTCTGGGGTGTCACCCTTGATTAGCTGGGCTACGTCAGCAACCTTGGCACAGGTGAAATCAACTTCATTCTGTCTAAGAGCTAGTAACTGATCAGCAGTACCACCATAAGGAATTGCCTTGTACTTGAAGTCTGCGCTTGCAGCCAGAAGCTGAGCGGCAGTGTGGTTAGATGCCTTTACACCATTGGTTGATGCTCTGATGTTAGGATTCTTCTTAGCTGCGTCTACTAAATCCTTTAATGTCTTATAAGGGCTGTCTGCCTTAACAGCAACAACACCGGTTTCAGTCAGATGGTTACATACAGGGATAACATCTGAAGTCTTGAAAGGAGCATTAGGAAGAGTTGCCAGAGTTGTAAATGTTGGCAGGTTAATAAAGCCGATTGTCTGACCATCACCCTTTGCCTGTACAAGAGCGGTCCAGCCAATCTTACCGTCAGCACCTGGCATGTTGTTGATAATCAGTGTCTTACCGATATATTTCTCAGCCATTGAAGCTAATACACGAGCACCTGTATCAGTACCAGAACCTGCTTTATAGGCAACAATTACCTTTACATCACCGCTTGGTTCCCAAGCTGATGCGTTCAGAGCAGCTCCTATCAGAGTAGCCGCACACAGAAGCTTTGTTAGTTTTTTCATAAAATACCCCTTATGTTTGTTTAAAGTTGGATAATTCTTTGTCTAATCCTCAGTCAGATTCATCTCTATCTCTTGGGACTTTAACTCTCCTTTATGGAACAGCGGATCAAAGATGACACAGATATGTCTGTACTGCTCAAGTATTTCCAGCAGAATCATAAAGAAACGCATATCCTGTTCCGCATTAAGATGAGTATTACCGATATAGTTTGAATGGAAATTGGTTATCAGTTTTAAACACTGGTTCTTCTTTTCAATGTAATTCTGCTTCTCTTCTTTTCCGTTTCTGAAGAACGCGTTTACAGCAAGATTTACTGCACTTGAACATTCAGAGGAAATACGTCCAAGCTCATTTCTGATTTCTGGAATAAATGAAGCCGAATAGTTGCTGTTAGCCTTGTTAAGACGTTTAATCATACCGTTTATGATATGTGCACATTCACTAACATCAGCAGAAGCAATCAGACAGCGGTTCATACGTCTGCGCTGTTTTTTCGAATCAAAATTGACTCCGGCAAGATATTCACTTATCTTTCCAGCAATATCTCTGATTCTGTTCTTCATATCATTGCTGCTGACACCTTCCTGAGGCTTATATGCAATACTGTTTCCAAGATTAGAGAACATCTGCTGCAGAAAATCGCCCAGGCTCAGAACTTCTCTTACAGCGTTTCCCAGTGCCAGGTTAGGGTCAATATATGCGGCAACATCAAGATGCTCCGGTGTATTTGGATCGTATTCAACCTTACGTTCAGGTATTAGCGCATAGAGAAGCTTTGACATTAGTCCAACGCAAGGGAGCATGAAAATACATATTACGGCATTGAATACCACATGGAACCAGATTACAAATTCAGATAAAGGGAAAGATGTTTCCTTCTCGGCATTTTCTATTGGAGTCAGAAGACAAAGAGCAATAACACCGATAATAATCTTAAACAGAGTATTACCGTACATAACTCTTTTGGCACTTATACCCTGCTTTAAGGCACCAATGATTTCAAGAATGCAGGAGCCTATATTTGCTCCAATAACTACAGCCAGAGCTCCGCTTACCTCAATTGCTCCTGTTGTACATAAAAGAGAAGTCAGAAGCACAGCTGCAAGACTTGAAAAGCAGATTACAGCCAGAATCATGCCCAAGATAAGAGCAAAGGTAATCTCATCTGTCAGAGATTTAAGCAGAACAGCAGTCAGTTCAGCATGGGTTACAGTCTGTGTTGTCTGAACAATCAGCCTTAATGCAAGAAGGATTAATCCTAATCCGAGCATAATACCGCCACTCAGATGAAGTTTCACTCTGTCAGCAAAGCCAAGATATAGGAATATACCCAGAGTTAGCAGTATAGGGGAGACAATAGACAAATCACAGGTCAGAACACGAGCCATAATTGCGGTGCCCAGATCTGCGCCAAGCATAATGGCAAGAGCAATACCAAGTGACAATAGATTCTTTTTCAGAAATGATGATACCAGTAGTGAAGTAGCAGTACTGCTCTGAACAAGCATGGTTGTTCCTAAACCAATCAGAACAGCCTTGAATTTTGAATCAACCACGTTTCTTAAGACATTACCGATTGATGCACCACATGAACTTATCACTGTTTTCTTGGTCATGTAGACGCCAAATGCCAGAAGGGCGATCGCACTAAACAGATTCAACAGAAAATACATAAGCCAATCTTCACTCTTTCAATCCACCAAGTTCTATTCTAATTTGATTTATATGTAAATTTTCCCTTTTCTTGTCAAAAATAAAAGTTATCTCAAATTAATACTTAAACATTTGTATATCTTCACCAGACTGATTCATTAATTTACTCTAGTTTCCCACATGGAAATTTAAAACAAAACTAGATTCACTCTAGGTTTGATGCTCTTTAAAAACTTGTATTGATTTATTTTTGGGAAGAGGTGTAATTATAAGCAAAAAAAAGCTTATATATCTGATAGATACCGATGAAAAGGTGTGTTTAATATGTTATAATTTTATCTGCTAAAACAAAAAGTTAACATAAAAAAACACACCATGAATATGATACCTAAAAATACCTCTTCTAGCAATTTTACTGATACATTTTCTTCTCTTTTTTCTGTTCTTGGTCTCTGTAGTTTACTCAAAGTTGCAGGCTTTAGAAAAAGAGCTGGTTATGGTGCTTCTG
>NZ_FUXX01000083.1 GCF_900167015.1 Succinivibrio dextrinosolvens DSM 3072 | reverse complement strand
GTATTAAAGACATTTCATGATAGGATGAAACAAAAATTGAATCTTTTTCAGATGCAAACCTGAAAAAACGACGGATAGCTGCTAGTCTTTGGTTCCTGCTTGTTATTGAGCAATGATGTTCATCCTCTAAAAACAGTAAAAATCCTTCAAGCAATTCCCTGCTGGCAAGCGAAAAATCAAAGCAATCAAGTTTTATTTTCATTTTTTGACATGAATAGTCTAGATACATATTCAAAGCTGTCTTGTACGAACGTATCGTATTTTGGCTTGCAGCTTTTTGTTTTGGCAGATAAACTGTCAGAAATTCTCGGAGAATCTGATAGAACACTTTTGAATCCTTAGTCATGATGACACCTCCGGAATCAGAGATTGGAAATATTCCAAATTAATCGCAGTTGATTTCAAAAGTCGTTCTGGCAGTAAGTGTATATAATAAACAGTATGCCTATAGTCACTGTGTCCCATGTAAGAACTTAAGTATGGGAGAGCAGTATAAAGCTCCTCTCCATTGTCAATCCATTCTTGAAGAACTGCTGTAGCGAAACGATGTCTAAGATCATATACTCTAACGTGGGCATCTTTATTTTCTGGAAAGGCTTGTTCCCATATCTTAAGAAACTGTCGTGTCAGCCATTTTGCCGAATAGGCTTCTCCTGTTGTTGAAGGAAAGAGAAACTCTGAATTAGGAAATAGAATATCTCTTTTCGCTATGTATTTTTTGCATAAGATAGAAAGATCCTCTGCCATTGGAATCATTCGTTCTTTATGACTTTTGTTCTTTCTTATCAGCAGTGTGCATCGGTTAGTATCAATATCCTTCCTGTATAATTCTCGACCTTCATTGGGCCTAAGACCACAAAAATATATCAACCTAAAAATAACTGAAATGATATTTCCATATAATGGATTTTTTGAGTTGGATTTCTGTACATCACAGATTCGAAATATAGTTCGCAACTCTTCATCCGTAAAGAGATACGGTGTATATCTGTGAGTAGAAGGAACAAGATCTGCCGATAGAATTCCGTCACATTTACCTATGGCATATAGATATTTTGTAAGTTCTCTTGCTGCGGTTAGTCTTCGACGAAATCCTTCAGCCTTCTCTGTATCCCTTTGTATACACCAAGGCAGAATATCAGAAATCGATACTGTTTCATCAACAATGCCTTTTCTATCTATATACCTAGCAAGATCATTCAAGAAATAAGAATAAGTTCGTCTAGAATAGCCAAGACTTTCTTTATATAGAAGCATATCTTCTATCTGTTCTTCAAAGAATTTCATGAGTGCCTCCTAATGAATCCATTGAAAGAGCACACTTCTTAAGTCCATGTAAATCCAGTGAAATATATTGTCTAGTTGGTCGTATTGTCTGATGTCCAAGAACCTGTGAAACGGTGGTAACAGGAATTCCTTTTTCAACCATAGATGTACCGACAGCTCTTCGGATGCCATGAAACGTCTTTCCGTCATTTACGATATGGCTTATTCCTGCTTTTCTAAGATATTTGCGAAAAACACACGCAACAGATACTCCATCTTTTAACGCATCATATGGAGCAAAGCTTCTTAGAAATACATTTTTGCAAGTAGATTTTGGACGTTCATTAAGAATGTAATCAGCAAGAGCATCACGGACTGGGGGTTGTAACGGAAGAACAACAATCTTGTTTGTTTTTCCCTGTAAAACATGTATTTCTAGTTCTTTCCAATGGATATCGGTCAATGTTAGCGAGGCGATATCTCCTGCACGTAGTCCAGTTGTTACAGCAAGAGATAGGATTGCAAAATCACGTTTACCAGGAGCTTCTTTTCTTTCGATTTGATTGATAATTAAAATTATCTCGTTATGCTGCATTGCTGGCTTAACTTTGTGTTCGCGACTTCTTGGGGAGGCAAGAATTAACCAATAATTATCTGTTTTATATCCTTTTTGTGAAAGAAACTGAAAAAGTTTTTTCATTGTTAAAACAACTTCATCCATACTTCCAACTCTTGTCTCATGCATCACAGACAGGAAATCACGTATGTCTTCTGCAGTTATGTCGTTTAAGTCTTTTATATTTCTTTTTTTTAAAAAAACAAAAAAACGGGAAACAATACTATTTATGCTTCTTAAAGAATTTTTATTGATAGAAAGGCTTTCAATGAAATTTTTCAAGATTTCTGTAAAGTAGGAAGGAAGAGCTGTAGTTTTTTGGGGAAGAAAAATCTTCCATTCAAATGTACCTGTTTCATAAATTTCATTAAGAATATAGATTCCTCGTCGCTTAAAATTCAATGATTTTCTGGATATTGTATGATTTTGAAATTGCTCTTCTGCTTCATTAAGCTGTTGCTTCATAATTTCAGGTTGAAAAATATTACAGCCCTTTTCTTTATAAGCTTTTATTAACGGAGAGAAACTCCTTTCCTGATATGCTCGTATAGTTGCATTTGATAGCCTTAGCGTTTTAAGAATCTCTTTAGCTTTGGTAATGATGTCAAAAATACTTTTTTCCATAACGGTGGTCTCCTTTAGGAATTAAGGAAACTTCATTATAGAATGAAAAGTTATCCCGACTTATAATGTACTGATGCCCGTAACTAAGCCGATTTTTGCTGTTTTACGGTATAATCATAAAGTCGGGATAAGTG
>NZ_FUXX01000045.1 GCF_900167015.1 Succinivibrio dextrinosolvens DSM 3072 | reverse complement strand
TCCTCTGGTGTTGAGGAAATAATGAAATTTGCTAAGAGTCAGAATGACCACTACAGAGACGGCATTACCAATGCCGGCATCTACCATATCAGGACAAGTGTTCTGGAATGTATAAATAACAAGATAAAGGTTCTAAAGCGTGTAGCCTATGGGTACAGAGATTTAGATTATTTCTTTTTAAGAATAAGAAGTGCATTCAGAGGAAAGTTTACTCCAATCCCGACGATTGGATAGAAGAAAGCCCTGATGAATTTTATTATATTCAAATCAGGGCTTTCCACAGATTCACGGATGAACCTTAAAAAACTATAAGATCATATACATGCGGTTAGGCTTCAATATTGAACTTCCTGTTTGAACCGTTCTTTAAAAGCTCAAAGATCCGATCGCAATAATTACCGATATCAATCTTGCAGTTGATATAGTCGTTGTACAACTTTGACATCTCAGGGGTAATCTTAACCATGAAGCTCTCTAAGGTCAGGTTAAAGATTTTTAGATTGCGAATTCTTCTGTTTTTCTCGTGTTCAAACTCAATATTCGATATATTTTCCATCTTTCCGCTCCAATATTTGCTGTAAAAAAACTGACAAACATGTGTTTTCTTTAAGAGTAGTACAGGAAAATGAGTGAATTCTTATAATAAAGTGTGACAAAACCATAACTATAATATAAGTTATGAATTTAAGAAATTTTGTGATATATAACAAGGATCTAAACTCAAAGGAACATCACACATTTTACTTATTTATTCTTAAGAGAATTTTGCTTAAATTCAAATAATAGCAATTATTCCTGATAGGATTTTTTTCACTTTTTTCATGATGTTACACGCAAGATTTTATAAAAAGTGCCTCCATATAATTATAAAAAATCCTGATGTAACTTTTTATATACAGAAGAAAAAAACTGAATATAAAAAGCTTAAACGTTTGTCAGCTTAATCCTCATGTTTATTCAGCCTTTTATATTCGTTACAGCCATCCTGCAAGCCCAAATTACAGGCTTTTCCATAGAATTCTCCTGAAAACTGATAATATTGGCTTTCCTTTCCGCGTTTTTCATACATAACGCCCAAATTAAAACATCCAAAAGCCATATTCAGTTCACACGATTTTTTATAATAGGACTCCGCTTTATAGAGATCCTGTTTTACACTTTTTCCGTAATCATAAAATGATCCCAGATTAACACAGCCGGTTCCGGAATTCAGTTCACAGGCTTTTTCATAATAGTTTTTTGCCTGTACTAAATCCTGTTTTACCCCTAGAGCTTTTTCATATAAATATCCAAGATTTCCACAGCCATTTCCTTCGTTCAAGTCGCAGGCTTTTTCGAAATAGGTTTTAGCTTTTTGAAAATCCTGTTTTACATTCTTGCCATTTAAATATAAAAGCCCAAGATTTCCGCAACCAATGTTATCCTCTAGCGTACATCCCTTTTCATAATACGTTTTAGCCAGCTTAACATCCTGATTTACACCTTCTCCAGATTCATACGAGGTGCCTAAATTAGTACAGCCCTTACCCTCATTAAATTTACAGGCCTTTTCATAATAGATATTAGCTTTTTGATAATCTGCTTTTTCCAGTTTTCCGTAAGAATATAAGTTTCCTTTTACAAAACAGTCTTCACCTTTATTGAGGTCACATCCTTCTGAAGCTAATTCAAAGCTCTTTTTATATGCCTGGTATGAATCTTTATTAACTTTTGCTGTTTCTTTTCTCAGAGCATTTCCTAATCTGTAACACGAATAGGCGTGATTAAATGAACATCCTCTTTTATAGGCTTTAACCGCATCAGAGAAATTGTTATCATCCAGGAGTTTCTTTTCATAAAACTGCCCCAGCTCAGCGCAGCTTTTTCCGTATTTGAGAGAGCATCCTTTTTCAAAAACAGTTTGAGCTTTTCTGTAGTTCTTGTACACAGAGTTAACGTCCGAAAATTTCTCACCGGCAGCAGTACAGGCATTGAAATTGTTTTCCGTTAAACATAATTTTTCCAGTGTTTCTGGAGATAAGCCATATAATTTACTGTCACTTTTTTCTGTTTCTACTGCTTCCTGATTAAATAGAGTACTCAGGAGATTATCGGCATAACAGCAATATGAAAAAAGATTCATACCTACAAGAAATATTAATTTCTTCATGATTTTCCTTATATTATTTTTGCAAAGACTATATTCGAGAGATTATAGAATGCGATTATGATAAATATATTAGCTATGCAGATTCTAAAAAACTCGAAACCGATAATAGGAAAATCCTTTTCATGAAAACCTTCCGCTTACACCTCAGGCAAGAATCCTTCTTGAAAAGCTCAAGCAGGAAATGCAGATTAGTCAATATGACTGAAATGATATCCTGATGTGAGGCCGTGAATTTAATCAGCAATCTGACATTCACTGCTCCCGAAAGAGGAACAGAATTTGGAGACTATGATCTGCACAGGTTGCATTCCTAATGGGTCACAGAAAGACAAAAAGTTTAGAAAATGAACAGTTCAAGCCTCAGAATGGAGTAAAATATACACTCTAAAAAATTGACAAATAAAACAGGATTGAAGTTGAAATTATTCCATCCACTAACCTTTGCTATTGCCCTAAAATACGGCCTCAACAGCAAAGCACATAAATTCGCTAAGTTTGTAGCTATTCTTTCTACCGTTGGAATTGCCATAGGTGTTGCAGCACTTATTGTCGACACATCTATTATGCAGGGACTGCAGAACAGGCTGAAAAAGTCAGTTCTCTCAGATACCCCTCACATTGTTGTTGAAACATCTCAGAACAGTATTCCAGAAATTCTTAAGTTAAAGAATGTTGTTGCAGCTGCTCCTTTTGTTCAGGCTCAGACATTAATGCAGAGCAAGAACTCTCTTGCTCTTATCAATCTGCAGGGTCTGGATGATTCAAACATCACCTATGCAAATGGCTATGAGAGAAAAGATCTGAAGCTTATTTCCGTGCCTCCAAAGGGAAGCTTTGAGCTCAATGCCGAGGCTGCACTTTATATAAGAAATGATCTGAAGCTTAATACCGGTGTAAAGCTTATAAGTACGCTGAATGCCAGATACACTCCTATGGGGCTTACCCCAACACAGAGAATCTTTACTCTTAAAAAGTACTACAGCTCAGCAAACTCAACCGCACTCGACAGTGCTGTCGGCAACTATGATGATGTTAGAAGATTCTTCAGGATGCCTGCTCAGGCAAACAGCTACAGAATCTGGCTTACAGACCCTTTTGTAATTGACAGTGTTACTCCAAAGCTTAAGGCAATGGGACTTAACTTCACCGACTGGACCTCAGTTCAGGGAGAGTTCTTCAAGGCTGTAGCCATGGAGAAACTGACCATGACCATCATGCTTTGTCTTGTCATTGTAGTGGCTTCATTCAATATTATCTCTGCACTTGCCATGGTGGTAAGTTCGAGATTAACAGAAATCGCAATTTTTAAGACCATGGGATTGAGCAATCTCCGTATTCTCAATATCTTCCTGCTCATGGGAATATTTGTTGGTGTTATTGGAACAGTCTTAGGAATTATCCTGGGAATTCCTCTTACCTATTATGTTTCCGACATGATGAGCAACACCGGAAGCTTTGGAACACTCCCTGTTTCAATTGAATTAACCAACATTCTGATTATTGGTTTAGGCTCAGTTATGATGAGTCTGCTCTGCACTCTTTATCCTGCAGTCAGAGCAGCAGCAACTGATCCTGTTACCCATCTAAGTAGAGGCTAAAATGAGCAATATTATCCTACAGGCAAAAGATATAACCAGAACCTATGTTGAAGGTAAGGTTAATACCTGCGTTCTTAAAAAGGTTAATCTGGACATCTACTCAGATGAAATAACCGCTATTATCGGAAAATCAGGTTCAGGTAAAAGTACCCTGCTCCATATTCTGGGCACACTTGACACACAGACAAGCGGTGACATTATTTTCAACGGACAGAATCTGAGTGGCTTTTCTGCAAATCAGAAGGCCCAGTTCCGTAACAAGAACCTTGGCTTCGTTTATCAGTTCCATCATCTGCTTGGCGATTTCACAGCCATGGAGAATGTGATGATGCCGCTTTTAATCGGTGGTACCGATGTGGAAACTGCAACCAGAACAGCGAAAGAGAATCTTGAAAAGGTTGGTCTTTCACATCGTCTGAACTACAGACCCTCAGAACTTTCTGGCGGTGAAAGACAGCGTGTTGCCATTGCAAGAGCTCTGGCCCATCATCCGGATCTTATTTTAGCCGACGAACCAACAGGTAACCTTGATGCTCAGAACGCTCAGGATATATTTGCTCTGTTCACAGACCTTGTAAGAAAGGAACACATAGCTGTAGTTATGGTTACACATGACAATTCTCTTGCAGCAAAATGCGACAGAGTCTATCAGATGAAAGACGGAGTAATCGATGCGAACTAGTCTTAGTGTTCAGCTTGCGCTCCGCTTCCTGAAATCAAAGCGTTACGGAGCCCTGGCAAAGTTCATCTCCATTGCCACCACCTCAGGCATCTGTGTTGGTGTATGTGCGCTGATCCTTGGTCTCTCAGCCATGAACGGCTTTGAGAAGGAGCTTAATAACCGTGTTCTGTCATTAATACCGGCAGGTGAAATCAAAGCTTACGATAACGGTGGTTTTCATAATGTTGATCAGGATATAGAGACAATTCGACAGACACCGCATGTCACTGCGGTATCCCCTGTTATCTCCATCAACGGAGCATTCAGCTCCGGAACACAGTTTGCTCCAGCAGCTGTGATGGGAATAGATCTTGAAAATGAAGGAAAGGTCATCAAGCTTGAGAACTTCATGAACTGCAGGATTACTGTTTTAAATAACGATGATGAACTGCCTAAGGTTATTCTGGGAAACGGCATTGCAAAAAAACTGAATCTTAAAACCGGCGATGAGATTAACCTCTCTTCAATCAATGCTGAAGTTGCAAACAATGGACTCAGTTCTGTTACTGTAAACACATTCAGAATCGCAGGTATCTTCAAAACTGGCGGTCAGATAGACGGTAACCTTGCATTTATAAATATCGAAAGTGCCAGGGAGATTTCAGGACTATCTCATCCAAACACCTTCCATATTGGTGTAGATAACATGCTTGAGGCCCGTGAAATTATTAACGAGGCTACAGCCTATGTTCGGGATGCGCATGATGTTTCTGTGTGGATGGATACTCAGGGAAAGCTCTATTCAGACATTCATATGGTTAGAACAATCATGTATATAGCCATGATTCTGGTTATCGCCGTATCATGCTTTAATATTGTGTCCAACCTGATTATGGCAGTAAGTGAAAAAAGACATGAGATTGCTATTCTCATGACTATGGGAGCATCTAAGAAACTGATTGTCAGAAGCTTTACGCTAATGGGAATTTTCTC
The DNA here is from genome assembly GCF_900167015.1 of Succinivibrio dextrinosolvens DSM 3072. GTDB lineage: Bacteria > Pseudomonadota > Gammaproteobacteria > Enterobacterales > Succinivibrionaceae > Succinivibrio > Succinivibrio dextrinosolvens. The sequence goes on along the minus strand of NZ_FUXX01000045.1, from coordinate 13,776 downwards.
AGCTGTAAGAGGATGTATTTACGGAACGATTCTTGGCTGTCTGCTCTCCTATTTCACCCCTTATGTAACCTCACACTTCAAACAGTGGTTCGGTATAGAGCTGTTAAACGAGGACATATATTTTATAAATTATGTTCCATCACAGCTTCAGGTATTCGATGTTGTAATAGTGGTATTCTGTGCAATCCTGATGAGCTTCCTTGCTTCAGTCTACCCTGCTAAGAGAGCATCTAAAATCCAGCCGGCACAGGAGCTGAATATCTAGCAAAAGGACAAATAATGAACAAGGTTGTACTGTATATTCACGGAAAAAACGGCTCTCCTGATGAAAGTGAACACTACAGGCCCCTGTTCCAGGATTCCGATGTTATAGGCCTTGATTACAAATCATTCACGCCTTGGGATACAGGAAAGGAGATCCATTCCAAGGTTGAAATTCTCAAAAATAAATATTCAGAAATAATTCTTATAGCCAACAGTATTGGCGCTTTCTTCAGCCTTAATGCGGATCTGAATAATCAGCTCTCTAAAGCGTACTTCATCTCTCCAATAGTTGATATGGAAGAGCTCATCATCAGAATGATGTCATGGGCCAATGTATCAGAAGAACAGCTTGAAAAAGAAAAGATCATTCATACAGATTTTGGAGAAGACCTCAGCTGGGATTATCTGAGCTATGTAAGAGAGCACTCTATAAAATGGAATATTCCTACACATATGCTATATGGAAGTCAGGATAATATCGTTTCAGAAGATTCCTTAAAGGCTTTTGCAAAGAAGAATAACTCAAGCCTAACGGTAATGAAAAACGGAGAGCACTGGTTTCATACAGAAGAACAGCTGAAATTTCTTGATGACTGGATTAGAACTCACAGATAATTTGTATAATTAGCTCAATTCTTTAGTCGATACAAAAACGACACCGTGTAGGTGCCGCTTTAGTATTCTGGTTTTGCTCTATTTTATTATAGAGTTCCGAAGATACGGTCTCCAGCATCGCCCAGACCAGGAACAATATAGCCCTTCTCATTTAGCTGCTTATCTTTGATACCGATAAAGATACTGATATCTGGATGATCGTGAGTCAGACGGTCAATACCTTCCTGAGTTGCAAGTACGCATAGGAAGCTGATGTGCTTACAGCCACGCTTCTTTAACATGGTAATTGCAGCAGAAGCAGAACCACCGGTAGCAAGCATTGGATCAACAACGAATACTTCTCTCTCCTCACAGTCCTGAGGTAGTTTGCAGAAATATTCAACAGGCTTTAAGGTTTCAGGATCACGGTATAAACCGATGTGACCAACCTTAGCAGCAGGCAGAAGATTTAAGATACCCTCAACCATGCCAAGACCGGCTCTTAGAATAGGTACAACGCATAATTTTGGACCAGCTAGTTCTTTTACAGTTGTCTTGCAGATTGGAGTTTCAATATCTACGTCTACCAGCTCAAGATGTCTTGAAGCCTCATAGCAGATCAGCATAGCAATTTCGCTGATCATATTACGGAATTCCTTGGTGCCGGTTTCCTTACGTCTGATAAAACCAATCTTATGCTGGATCAGAGGATGGTCCATAATAAATACATTTGATTCTGACATGAATATCTCTCTCTCTTTTTATAGATACGATATTGATCGCTTGAAAATGACTTTCGTCACACGCATTGTATCAGCATATCCGGCAAAAAAAAGATTATTTGCCGATATATGTAATACGTATACAAAAAAAATCCTGCCCTTAAAAAAAGCAGGATCTTAAAAAATTAACGCTCTGGTCTGAAAACCTTAACGTTGTGATAACCTTTTTCCTTCAGCTGTTTAGCCTGCATGGTGCTCATAACACCCTGATCACAGAATAAAGCATAGGTCTTTAACTGATCAAGATTATGGAAATCACTGGCTGTCTTATAGAACGGCATGCAGATAACTTCGTTATCAAAGCCAGTCAAAGGAGACTTCTCAACATCATCTGGAGCTCTTACATCCAGAATAACATCTGACTTTGACAGCTCACTGACAACCTCAATCTCAGTCTTTAGTTTTGAGGTGTCTGTTGGAATGTCGTTAATATCCACAACCCTCATTGACTCAAAGGCCTTCTGAACCAGATCTGCATCCATCTTTGCCTCTTCCTCTTCAACGAAGGTTGCGGTTGGACATACGTTTGGATGGTCTGAAATTACGCCACAGTACTCTGGCATTGATTCAGCAAAACCGATTGTTCCAATTTCTCTTGATTTATCAATGATATCCTGCTTGTCTGCAGTAACCAGTGGACGCAGCAGTAAAACATCACAGACATCATCAATATGATTCAGATTGCGTAGAGTCTGACTTGAAACCTGACCTAATGACTCACCGGTAACCAGAGCTTCAGCATCAAACTTCTTGGCAACAAGAGAACCGACTCTCATCATCATGCGCTTAAGAATTACACCTCTTACACCATGATGAGTTCTCTCCAGAATCTGACCTACAATAGGCTCAAATGGGATAGTTACAAAACGAACTCTGTGAGATGAAGCAAAGCGATCCCAGATAAAATAGGCTTCCTGCTTAACACCGATTTCATGTGCTGTACCGCCCATGTTGAAGAACAGGTAATTAACTCTGCATCCGCGATGAAGCACATTGTAGGTTGAAACACCGCTGTCAAAACCACCTGAAATTAAAGAGAAAACATCACCCTGTGATCCTACAGGATAACCGCCGATACCAAGATACTTCTCACCTGATAAATAAGCTGTCTGATTCTCAATCTCGATATGAACCATAACCTCTGGGTTATCAAGACATACGCCCTTGTTAGGGAAGGCTGCCTTGAACTTACCGCCGATTACACGTTCTGCCTGCTGAGAATTGAACTCATGATTGCCCTTGCGCTTGATTCTTACAGCAAAGGTCTTATCACAGATAGATGGACCAACCTTGTCTTTAATGGTTTCGAAAAGATCATCAAGATTAGTGAATGGGTATTCGTTAACCTCCATGAAGGAATGAATACCAGGAATTCTTGACAGCTCTGTAATAGCTTGTTCCTTTGAAACAGGATGTTCCTCATCATTAAAGACAACGATGACCTTATCCCACTGAGCAAGGGCATTAACCTTGATGTTATGATGCTTGCAGACATTAACAATGTTCTGCTTAACAAGCTTAATCAGTCTTGTACGAACAGGCTTGCTCTTGATTGAAATTTCAGGGAACAGTCTAACAATAAATTTCATAGAAAACTCAAGTAATTAAATACGCAAAAGGCTCCATGCAATGGAGCCAGAAAAAAATCACAAAGCGTAATTATTCGTGATCGTGCTTGTGGCAATGACACTCGTGCTCGCCATCTTCGTCATCATGGTGATGACCATGGCAGCAGTGGTGGTGCTCAGATGGGCAGTGACCGTCAACATGAGCATGACCGTGTTTAATTTCCTCTTCAGTTGCTTCTCTTACATCTTCAACAACGATTAGGAAGTTTAATGTCTTACCTGCAAGTGGATGATTACCGTCAACAATAACCACGTCATCCTTGATCTCTTTTACTACAACAGCCATTGGGCCCTGCTCTGAGTCTGCCTCAAAAACATTGCCAACTGCGATTTCAAAATCACCGAAAAGTTTTCTGTCGATAGTCTGAATCAGAGACTTGTCGATTTCACCGTAGGTATCCTTTGCCTCAAGGGTAATAGCAAACTCATCCCCCTTCTCGTGACCTAAAAGAGCCTGTTCCAGACCTTTAACCAGAAAACGATGTCCAATAAGAGCTGTTACTGGCTGACCTGGTTCAGTTCTGCCTACAACCTGACCATTTGTCTCTGTTACGGTATAGCTTAAGGTTGCGACAGTATCTTTTGCAATCTTCATAAATTCCTCATTATCTATTGGTTAAGTGCTTAACAATTGGAGCAAGTCCAGAAGGAGCACTCTGTCCTGACTTGTTATCTGTATCTCGGGATACTTTAAAGTTATTCTCCCCGTTTGCCAAGTCTAAAAGACAATTTTTATCAGATTCGCCCTGCTCATTAAGTCCGATAAGTTCACCATTACTGTTGGACTCAAAAAGACGGCAGGTATCTGTATTATTATCAGTAGCTTTAAGAATCAGGCTGTATCCGTCATCTGATGAATCAAGATCCATTGAATAATATGGCTTTAAATCATCTGAAAGCTCTACAACACAGTTATCATAGCTTCTGTCTAATGTTCCGCATGTCTGCATAAACTCAGTGTTCTGGGCTAGTTCTGCAACAGCCTTTTCTCTAATTTCAAGAGAATTAACCTCTTCCGTAGAATCCTCTTCAGCAAGAAGTGCGGTCTTCTGGGCCTGGATATCAGAAAGATCATCAGGCTTTGAAGACTTCATGACACAGCCGCAGATGAGGCAGCTTATTGCCGTAATAAGACAACATACTCTGAAATAACTCACAGAACCGTCCTTGTTAAACACTGGGTTAAACATTAACTTCTGTCCTTATTATAGAATGGTGCGGCGTACATTGCCTTAATTCTGTCGCGCAGATACTCAGGATATGAAGCAATTCTGCTTTCAAATTTCTCCTTGTCAGAATCGCTGATACCATCGGTTACACCAGCACTGATTAAAGCTGATGGATATAATTCATAATTATTCCATACAAACTTGTCAATTATGGCAGAAAGCTCTTCTGCAGTTTCAAATCCACCGGTAATAGGCTCGCCTGCAACCAGCTTGACGTGACCTTTATATCCGCGAATACCACGAGTGATAGTATCAATATCTTCAAACTCGTCCTTCTTGTACTCGCCATTCTTCTCTTTCTCGTACAGCTCTTTAGCCTTTGCAAGATCGTTTGGATCGTATTCATAGGTAATAGATACAGGAACAATATTTAAAGAGCTCATATACTCCTTGAAATCCTGTTTCTTCTGACGGCCGTACAGAGAAATCATCTTTAGTACTGCATCTTCGGTCTTATCATTGCCATCCTTGGCACGACCTTCTCTCTGAGCGATCCAGATTGAAATACCTTCTTCGATAGAAAGACCGATGTAATTTGATAGATGGGTTAATGCCTTCAGCTTCTCACGAGGAGCTTCGATTGATCTGCGAACAATGAAGCTGCGGTTTAATCTCATAAGAGAGGTTGCAGCAGGTAGTCTTAACAGATTATCGCCGATAGCAATACGAACAGTATCACGACCAGATAAAAACAGAGCCAGATCGATAAATGCAGGATCCAGGGAAATGTCTCTGTGATTTGATATAAACAGATAACCCTTATTCTTTTCAAGCTTGTCAAAGCCAACCAGCTCAACACCGTCTGTGGTTGAATCAACTACCTTCTTCATGAAGGATGAAACCATTTCCTGGAACTGTCTGATGGTGGTTATTTTTGAAACCTTGTTCTTCAGATAAGCTTTAACAAAAGGCTTTAACAGAAAACCAAACTTCTTTGAGAAGATTGGATATCTGAATCTTAAAATGCTGTTGATAACCATCTCATCTGAAATGATTTTGTTCAGCTCTGACTGTACCTCGTCGTCACGACATGGTCTGATGTCATCGAATACAGGATCATTTGAGGTGATTTTATTTATATCGTTAGTTTCTGTAGTCATTTTGATTATATGTTTTTATAATTCAGTTAAAATTTTGATGTTTTTATAATTCAGTTAAAATTTTGGCTATATTCTAGCAAAATACGCACCAATTTGCATTTAGTGAATGCCATTTAAAACACGATACTCTGAAGCGGCAAATGTATCAGTCATTCCAGAGATATAATCAACAAGCAATCTTATACGCAGGTACATCTCACTGAAGTTATTTTCCTGACAGGCCTGACGGTAGGCAAGCTTATGCCTTCTGGAAATTCTTGAGGCAATTCTCATGCAGAAAGGCTCACCTCCTGCTGCAACAAGCTCCTTTGAAAAATCATCAGGAGACTGTGTCAGAAGATGTTCATAGGCACCAAACAGTCCTCTTATATAGCTTGCGCCTGAAAGATCCAGAGTCTGAACCTCAAAGTGATTGTATACTGCTGTATATTCAAAGTCCTTCAGCATCTTCAGAACTGTTATTCCAGGATAATCTCCAAAGGAGAAATCAGGTTCACCTGTGTTTAAAAAGTGCTCAAGATTATTGGCTATTGATGCACAGAAATCTCTTATATAGAAATAGGAAATAACTTCTCTTAAATAGAAGAGAGCCTCGGTCTTTCCCTGTTTGAACAGTGCTCTTACCTTTTCTGGTTCAAGATGAGACTGAAGCTCATTAAGTTCAGGATACTCAGAAATGCGCTCACATAATCTTATGATCATGTACTTGTTGACCATGTTACGGTCAAAGGCATCTTCAAGATCTGCCAGGACATATGCAAGATCATCGGAGTATTCGATAATGGTTGCAAAAGGATGTCTTGTATCGCGGTTGCAGCCTTCTCTGATTGCATCTAAAAGATGTTTCTCTGAAAGGAAAACACCAGCATTAGAGTATGACCATGAATAGAAATCGCCCTGAATTCCATTACCGGACTCGCCTTTACCCTTTCCTAAAAGAAGTTCTTTGATGGTATATGGTACCTTGATAACAGATGCATACTGACCTAAGGTAAGATTCAGATTCTGAATTGAATTAACCAGTCTTAAGCCCTGTGCATTTCCGTTGAATGTTAGAAGATCATCCTTTTCAAAATCAGATATCTCAGAGCTTACATGCTCAGTGTTAACTGCTTTTTTTAACCACTCTCTGATAAGGGACTCGCCAAAATGACCAAAAGGAGGATTACCGATATCGTGAATAATTGCCGCATTATGAAGACAGCTTACCATTGGACTTAGAATCGGAAGAAGATCAACTTCCTTTACCTGATTTACAAGTTCATAGGCAATAAGACGGGTATACTCGGCAACTTCAAGAGAATGAGTAAGACGGTTTCTGGATGCGGCTTTAACATCCAGAGGAAAAACCTGAGTTTTCTGCTGCAGACGTCTTAACGGAGCGCACATTGCAATCTTAAGACGATCCTGCTCTACTCCAAAAGGTGAAAAATCCAGAGAGGCCAGCTCTTTGAGCATTGGCCCCTCAGAAAAAAAATCGCCCCTTTGGCGCTTGGCACAAAAGAGACGATCAGTTATTTCATTTATATTCATAAACTACTTCAGATTAGTATGAAGGCATAGCAACAGGTGCCTTATAGTTATCAAAATCCTCAAACAGTTCAGGTTCAGTCTGACGAAGCTTGGTAAGCATTGCACGGGTAACCAGAGTAACACCGCCTTCAGAACGGTAGAAGCGCTTAGCATCAAGAGCAGCATCCTCACCGATGATAATGCCACGAGGTAACTCACAGCCACGATCCATAACCACCTTGGTCAGACGGCATGCACGGTGAATAATACAGAATGGCATAATCACTGATTCTGAAATGAAGCAGTTAGAATGAACTCGACATGAATTGAATAATAGAGTCTGGTTAATTGAAGAACCAGAAATAATACATCCAGCTGAAGCTACAGAATTTCTGAAAATGGTTGATGCACCACTGATATCCTGAACAAGCTTTGCAGGTGGTAACTGAATCTGGTTAGTCCAGATAGGCCAGTTGAAATCATAAATATCCAGCTGAGGCTCGATGGATGCGATATCCATGTTAGCTTCCCAGTATGCGTCAATGGTTCCAACGTCTCTCCAGTAAACGATTTCCTTGTTTCCACTGTTGCGGATGCATGACTTGGAGAAGTCATGAGCATGAACCTTATGCTGAGCAACAAGCTGAGGGATAATATCCATACCGAAGTCACGGTGTGAACCCTTGGTTGCAGCATCCTTGGCAAGAACCTCGTACAGGAATTCAGCATCGAATACGTAAATACCCATTGAAGCAAGGCTCATGTATGGGTTGGTTGGCATTGCAGGTGGATTCTCTGGTTTCTCAACGAACTCGGTAACAAGATTGTTACTGTCAACATTCATAACACCAAAGGCCTTAGCCTGCTCACGAGGAACAGGAATACAAGCAACAGTAAGAGGACTTCCCATTCTGATATGGTCCATAATCAGTAATGAATAGTCCATCTTGTAGATATGGTCACCTGCAAGAATCAGCACATACTTTGGTTTGTGATCCTTGATAATATCAACGTTCTGGAAAATAGCGTCAGCGGTACCCTGATACCAGTGTTCCTCATCAAGACGCTGTGATGCAGGTAAGAAGTCAATGTACTCATTCATCTGGTTTCTGAAGAATGACCAACCTGCCTGAAGGTGACGTAACAAACTGTGTGACTTATACTGTGTAACAACACCAATACCTGTGATACCTGAATTTACGCAGTTAGATAAAGCGAAATCGATAATTCTGAATTTACCACCGAAATATACAGATGGTTTAGCTCTGGTATCTGTTAAAGCTTTCAGTCGACTACCTCTACCGCCAGCTAAAACCAAAGCCATCGTCTGTCTGACGACTTCACGAGCATTTTGCATTTTTGTCCCCTAAAAAAAGATATTTTTGTCACACATAATTTATATATAGTTTTCTATACTCAATTGTAAACTTCTGATTATTTTTTTGAAGAAGTGATGTTTTTTTTTGAGATCTCGTCTGAAATAATATTATCTATATAATATCTTTAGATTTTTTTATTACGATTTCTACCACTTATTTGGATATTGTATTGAACTCGTTCACAAATTTTAACAACCAGCAATCTGCAGAATAATATATTGATTTTATATGCTGCAGAACTTAGCTAAATTTTTATCTTTTAAAATTAAGTAATTATTTCTCTGATTGAAGTTTTAAGACAAAAATCTCATAAGTCATAAAGTGTTAATTACGTCTAATAAAAAGACAAATAACTCAAGAACTGATAGAATTGAGCCATAAAAGAGCAGTATTCTTATTATTTGTCATAGAGTTACTGCTAATAATTAGAGTAATGGAAAGAAATCTTTAATATAGAATTCCATTCAGAATTTAACCTTTAAACGGAGGCTGAACACTCTGATTTATCAGAGGTTCAACATGAAATTTATGAAGATTGGTATTATCTGTGCGATGGATGAAGAGACAGATTATCTCTTATCCAAACTAACAAAATACACAACCAAAGAAATCGGTCCTTTTAAGTTTTATGAGGGCGAAACTGAAGACGGAAAAGAAGTAGTAGTTTCACGTTCAGGTATCGGCAAAGCAAAGGCTGCTGCAGATACAGCTCTTCTGATTTCTAATTTCAATGTTAATTACGTAATTAACTCTGGTATTGCAGGTTCCATGTCAAAGGAACTTAAGCTCAATGATATTGTGTTCTCTACCAGTGTTTCATATCACGACGCAGACTTCACTCCATTCGGATATAAGATTGGTCAGATGGCTGGCGAAGAGGCTGTTTTCAATGCAAGCCCAGAGATGATAGCAAAGGCTGAGATTGCAGCATCAACAATTCCTAACCTTAAAGATCATATTAAAAAGGGTCTGATTATTTCTGGAGACCAGTTCATCAATACCCCAGAGTTGAAAGAGGAAATCCTGAAGAACTTCCCTCAGGCTATGGTTACTGAGTGTGAAGGAGCTCCTATTGCTCAGATTGCTTCCAACTTCAAGATTCCATTCATTATTATCCGCTCTGTATCAGATTCTGCAGATGAACAGGAAACAGGAACCTACGACTTTAATGTAAAATCAGCATCAGAAAACAGTGCTAAACTTGTATTGGCAATGATCAAAATGCTGTAGGAGGCTTTATGCCCGTTGAGCAGATTATAAATGCAGCAAAGGAAGCATCATTTCTTGATGTCCTGAGCACATTCTTCTCAATACTCGAGTATCCGGCAATCACTTTGCTGACTGCCATGCTTCTGGAGATTATTCTGCCAATCGGGAAAACCTTGAGAATCTCAAGCTTAAAGCCATTCTTTGAAAACATATCAAGAAAGGTAAATAAGGAAGAAAACTCTGAAGCTCAGATTGTATTCTCCAGCATATTTTTACCTTTCTTTATAATCATAATTGCCCTTCTGATTGTTTTCTTACTGAAGTTTGTTGTAAACCACGACGTTATTGTTTCCCTCCTTCTTCTTCCCTTCCTTCTTGAGTCAAAGCCTGTACTCATGACTACTTTGAATGTAAAACATTCTTTAGAGGAACAGAATAAGGATGAAGCCAAAAAGAATCTTCAGGAGATTATGGTTCGCGACTGCTCCATGCTTTCAGAGATGGGAATAAATAAAGCCATGGCAGAAGCTACCAGTATGTCAATGTTTGCAAACTGGTTCTGCATCCTTGTTTGGTACATACTCCTCGGTTTAGAAGGAGCTGTTATCATGCAGCTGGTTGCTGTCATGAACAGATCATTTTCGCTTAAGGAAAAGAGAAACGAGAATTTTGGTATCTTCGTTCACAAGCTTGAACAGATCCTGATGATTCCTCCTGTTATTCTCCTTTTCATCATGATGATGTTTTCTTTCTCATTCAAGAGAATAATCTTTAATATGAAGGCTCACCTTCAGACCTTTGTTAACGCATCTTCTTGCGCCGTTATGGATATGCTTGGAAGTTTTGCCAATGTTTCTCTTGGCGGTCCAAGATATTATGAGGGAGAGCTTGTAAGATTACCAAGACTGGGCGGAGAGAATGAACCTGAAATATCAACCCCGCTCAAACTCTATAATAAACTGCGTTTTTGTGGTATCTTATTCGTCTGCATCTGCGTAGTATTGCGTATATTTCTATATAGCTTTTAATTAATTTCCAATTTAAATCAATAGTTTTAGTTGCAGAATGCATCATTGGTCTTATTTGACCAGTTGATATGTTTTATTTTTCAACCGGGACTGAAATGAGTAATAAAAACGAATTCCTAGAGCTTTTATCTGAAGAAGAAAATCTGACATCAGAATCTTTTTCAGATTTAATTTCTGGAGATATAAAGCCAATTGTCCAGGATAAAATCGAAAAGACCTCTGAAGTATTGGAAAAAGATCTGGCAAAGATCAGACAGGAAGCTGCAACCAGAAAGAGTGAGGATGTAACTGATTCAGCATCATCAGGATTTGTTCACATGGTTCAGCCTAATGACATACTTGAGTACAGAAAACCTGGTGTTCAGCCATATGTTATGCAGAAGCTAAGACACGGCGAATACACAGAGGCTGATCATATAGATCTGCATGGTAAGACCATTGAGCAGGCATATCATGAAGTAATGAATTTTATTGCCTTTGCAAAAAGACATGAATTCAGAAATATTCTAATCATTCATGGTAAAGGTGAGAGATCTAATCCAAAGGCCCTGATGAAGAGTCATGTAGCTCACTGGTTAAAGCAGATACCTGACGTACTTGCATTCCACTCTGCTCCTGTTTGGAAGGGGGGTACTGGAGCTGTTTGTATTATCCTAAAGAAAGGAGATAAGGCATCCATTCAGAACCGCGAAGAATTTCAGCGACGATAAATACAGGTGATTCAGTAACGTCCATAAGACTTTTATTCAAGACCAAATGTTGACTTACTGAATTCAACTTCCAAGTTTTATTACACAATTCTCATTCCTACAATTTAACAATACCTACCTAATTTTTTTTCAAAATAGATTTATTAGATTGATTTTAAGTATCTTTTGTTTTTTGACATTCCGAATAATTCTACTATAATACTTCTATATAGAATATTTCTAATTGGAACTAAATAAAGAATTTAATATGGAATATAAAGAAAATCACGATTACAGCTGCAACAAAGACATTACAAAAATTAAGCAGTTCAATATCCGAATATTTAATCAGCTCCTCAATGAAATAGGATGTACAGATTTTACATGTGAACAAAGTTTTATACTTCAAGCTCTGTGGAGAAAAAACGAACTTACCTGTATCGAAATAGCTAATGAAACAGGATTAGCCCCAAACACAGTTACCGTCCTGCTGAATAATCTTTCAAAAAATGGAATGATTGAAAGAAAGGCCAATCCTAAAGATAGAAGGCAGGTTATTGTCCGAATAACAGAAAAGGGGCTAAATGCCAAAAAAGATTTTGATAAGGTTCTATCTAGAATCATAAACATTGGCTTTAAAGACTTTACCGAAACGGAGTACGAACAGTTCCAAAAGAGTTTGGAGAAACTTTGCCTAAGCTACGAAAATTATTTCAATTCATCTTTAAAGGAGAAAATATGTTAAAAAAAATACTTTCAGGAATAATACTACTAGCAGGAATAAGTTTGGGAATAGCTCATGCGGAAGTTAGTTATCAGCACATTCGCAATGCAACAGGAAAACTGAGATATAACGACGTGACATTCCTGATCGATCCTATGTTAGCAGAAAAGGGATACTATGAGGGTTTCGCAGGTACATTCAACAGCGAACTACGAAATCCAATTCTAGAACTTCCAGATACCCCAGAAAATATTTTAAAGGATGTAGACGCCGTTGTTGTTACTCATACACATCTTGATCATTGGGATGATATTGCTGTCAAACTAATAGACAAGACTATGCCTATTATTGTTCAAAACGAATCAGATGCAACCTTTATAAAAAAACAGGGATTTAAAGATGTCAGAATTCTTGCATCTTCCCTGGAATTCAAAGGTGTGATGTTAAATCATATCGAAGGATTACACGGACCAGAACTTCTTTTCGCTGATCCTCTGTATAAAGAAGCAATGATGAACACCATGGGAATAGTATTCAGGAAAAATAATGAGAAAACAACCTTTGTCATTGGAGATACAATTTGGACAGGTCTAACAGATCTAGCTTTAAAACAATACACCCCTGATTTAATTGTAATGAATACCGGGTATGCAAAGGTTTTGGACTACAATGAAGGCATCATTATGGGTACAGAAGATGTTAAGAAAATGGTAGAAAAAATGCCAAATAGCAAAATTATTGCAGTACACATGGATGCAATCAATCACTGTACTGTATCAAGAAAAAACATGAGAGATTTTGTAAAATTTCATCATTTCGACAAAAACGTATGGATCCCTTACGAGGGAGATATAAAAACCTATAAATAAAAGCTCATAGCCAAGAAATAAGAGAGTGAAAGCCAGCATAGCTGGCTTTATTTTTGATAACAAGGAAATAGGATAGTTCTATCTGTTAATTCATATGAGCTCTAGTATGTTTCATACAAAATTACTGCTATAGGATACAAAAGCATACCAGACATTTTTTACAAAAGATCTTTCTTCTCTTCTTTCTTCAATTCCTTAACATGTTTTAAGATACTGGTAATGATAAAGGCATTACGACTTATCATTTCCTTCTCAGAAAAATGATTCATATCCTCAAGCAGTTCTTTAGGGAAATAGCACATTACCCTTTCCATCTTGCCAGTTTTGGGTCTGCCTGGTCGTCTATGAGCAGTAATTTCATTAGAACTATTCATTGCACTTGTAGATACTGATAACAAAGATTCATCCTTCTTATCAGTTCTATCAGAAGAAGGTTGTAAATTATCGAATAGCTCAGCTGAAAAGGACATGTAATTCACCACCTTAGTAAAAGCAACGGTAATAACGAATTAAAATCTGGTTAAGTATTAGTGTAATACAAGGCTATATGCCCTTCTCTTTTTATACAAAAAACATTATTAAAATACTATTAAAAAAATATCCGTTAATAGATTATTTTCCAAATTAGCTATGTATGTCGAAAAATAGATGTAAATAAATTGAAAAGGCAGAAATAAAAAAGGTTCTTCAGTAAAACTGTGGCTTATGAAAAACTTCTAGTGAATATTAGAAAATAAATTAAACAAAAAAGGGCATTTTCTCTTAAGAT